>NZ_JACXXJ020000005.1:2563000-3202500 GCF_014926405.1 Agrobacterium vitis | reverse complement strand
AATTTTGTCTTCTGAAGAAAAAATAAAGTTTACAGCGCTCGATTGAGTTCTGTCTGTTCTGGTACATTGTGAAGAGAAGATTGATCTGGAGGCTTCCAGGTATTGTGAGGGAAACCTTGCGATGTCCGAGCCCTTTCCTGATGATCCCTAGGATGGTCTAGCCGACCTGATTTTGGTGAAGGATTGGAGGTAGGAAGGAAGCTTGTCACTCTGGATCGTGCGTTGTTCGACACTTCGGTGTTGTCTGACAAACGATCGGATTACCGTTGCCTGACCGCGCGGTACCGGATTTGATCTCGAGAAGCTGGTCTTAAGATAGACTGCAAGTGAGCTGCTCGGCGTAGCTCCAATAAAGCAGATCTATCGAACACGTCGATGGCATCATTGGTTTGGTTGGGTTGTAAAAGGTAACCCGGCCTGTTGCTCGTTTCCTTTGGAGGCGACAGCGAGATGATGAGCATTGGCAATGAGAACGATTAAGTGGAATAAGGGCATTTGGTGGATGCCTTGGCATGCACAGGCGATGAAGGACGTGATACGCTGCGATAAGCCGTGGGGAGCTGCGAATAAGCTTTGATCCATGGATTTCCGAATGGGGAAACCCACCTTAAATGCTTGGGAAATCTGAACTGTCTTGACCAGCCTTTTGACTTCGAGTGATCGAGGGAAAAGGCTCGAAGCCGTTTGGCTTCGCAAGGCCAAGGGCCGTCGCTGCTGATGCAGCGTGGGTTCTGCGGTCTCTGAAGGGGTTGGGACGTGTCAGGTTTCCAAGCATTGTTAATAAGGTATCTTATCCTGAATACATAGGGGTAAGAAGCGAACTCGGGGAACTGAAACATCTAAGTACCCGAAGGAAAGGACATCAACCGAGACTCCGCAAGTAGTGGCGAGCGAACGCGGACCAGGCCAGTGGCAATGAGGAATAAAGCGGAACAAGTTGGAAAGCTTGGCCATAGTGGGTGACAGCCCCGTACGCGTAGAACACTCATTGTCCTAGAGTAGGGCGGGACACGTGAAATCCTGTTCGAACATGGGGAGACCACTCTCCAAGCCTAAGTACTCGTGCATGACCGATAGCGAACAAGTACCGTGAGGGAAAGGTGAAAAGCACCCCGACAAGGGGAGTGAAATAGAACCTGAAACCGGATGCCTACAAACAGTAGGAGGGCGAAAGCCTGACTGCGTACCTTTTGTATAATGGGTCAACGACTTAGTGTAACTAGCAAGCTTAAGCCGGTAGGTGTAGGCGCAGCGAAAGCGAGTGTTAATAGCGCGATTGAGTTAGTTGCATTAGACCCGAAACCGAGTGATCTAGCCATGAGCAGGTTGAAGGTTGGGTAACACCAACTGGAGGACCGAACCCGCATCTGTTGCAATAGATTGGGATGACTTGTGGTTAGGGGTGAAAGGCCAATCAAACTCGGAAATAGCTGGTTCTCCGCGAAAACTATTTAGGTAGTGCGTCGATCGAATACCTCAGGGGGTAGAGCACTGGATGGGCTATGGGGACTCACCGTCTTACTGATCCTAACCAAACTCCGAATACCTGAGAGTACTAATCGGCAGACACACGGCGGGTGCTAACGTCCGTCGTGAAGAGGGCAACAACCCTGACCTCCAGCTAAGGTCCCCAAGTCATGGCTAAGTGGGAAAGGATGTGAGGATCCCAAAACAACCAGGATGTTGGCTTAGAAGCAGCCATCATTTAAAGAAAGCGTAACAGCTCACTGGTCTAAATAAGGGTCTTTGCGCCGAAAATGTAACGGGGCTAAAGCCATGCACCGAAGCTGAGGATGTGCAGTAATGCACGTGGTAGCGGAGCGTTCCGTAAGCCTGTGAAGGGACAGTCGTGAGACATCCTGGAGGTATCGGAAGTGCGAATGTTGACATGAGTAACGATAAAGGGGGTGAGAGACCCCCTCGCCGAAAGACCAAGGGTTCCTGCTTAAAGTTAATCTGAGCAGGGTTAGCCGGCCCCTAAGGCGAGGCAGAAATGCGTAGTCGATGGGAACCACGTTAATATTCGTGGGCCTGGTGGTAGTGACGGATCACACAAATTGTACAGTCTTACTGGATTGATTGTGCAGTGGAGTGGTTCCAGGAAATAGCTCCACCGTATAGACCGTACCCGAAACCGACACAGGTGGTCAGGTAGAGTATACCAAGGCGCTTGAGAGAACTATGTTGAAGGAACTCGGCAAATTGCACGCGTAACTTCGGAAGAAGCGTGACCCCTTTTTACGCAAGTGGAGAGGGGTGGCACAGACCAGGGGGTAGCGACTGTTTATCAAAAACACAGGGCTCTGCGAAGTCGCAAGACGACGTATAGGGTCTGACGCCTGCCCGGTGCTGGAAGGTTAAAAGGAGAGGTGCAAGCTTTGAATTGAAGCCCCAGTAAACGGCGGCCGTAACTATAACGGTCCTAAGGTAGCGAAATTCCTTGTCGGGTAAGTTCCGACCTGCACGAATGGCGTAACGACTTCCCCGCTGTCTCCAACATAGACTCAGTGAAATTGAATTCCCCGTGAAGATGCGGGGTTCCTGCGGTCAGACGGAAAGACCCCGTGCACCTTTACTATAGCTTTACACTGGCATTCGTGTCGGCATGTGTAGGATAGGTGGTAGGCTTTGAAGCTTGGACGCCAGTTCGAGTGGAGCCATCCTTGAAATACCACCCTTATCGTCATGGATGTCTAACCGCGGTCCGTTATCCGGATCCGGGACAGTGTATGGTGGGTAGTTTGACTGGGGCGGTCGCCTCCGAAAGAGTAACGGAGGCGCGCGATGGTGGGCTCAGACCGGTCGGAAATCGGTCGTCGAGTGCAATGGCATAAGCCCGCCTGACTGCGAGACTGACAAGTCGAGCAGAGACGAAAGTCGGTCATAGTGATCCGGTGGTCCCGCGTGGAAGGGCCATCGCTCAACGGATAAAAGGTACGCCGGGGATAACAGGCTGATGACCCCCAAGAGTCCATATCGACGGGGTTGTTTGGCACCTCGATGTCGGCTCATCGCATCCTGGGGCTGGAGCAGGTCCCAAGGGTTTGGCTGTTCGCCAATTAAAGCGGTACGTGAGCTGGGTTCAGAACGTCGTGAGACAGTTCGGTCCCTATCTGCCGTGGGTGTAGGAATATTGACAGGATCTGTCCCTAGTACGAGAGGACCGGGATGGACATATCTCTGGTGGACCTGTTGTCGTGCCAACGGCATAGCAGGGTAGCTATATATGGAATGGATAACCGCTGAAGGCATCTAAGCGGGAAACCAACCTGAAAACGAGTATTCCCTATCAGAGCCGTGGAAGACGACCACGTTGATAGGACGGGTGTGGAAGCAGGGTAACCTGCGAAGCTTACCGTTACTAATAGCTCGATTGGCTTAATCGTTCTCATTGACCATGCTCATCAAAGCCTTCGGCTTTGATGATGCCATCTGTTTTGTCCTGACGCTGTCGGCTCTTTGAGCCTTCGCTGCGGACGGCCCGCACCATCAGGTGCGACGGCCCTTGGCCTTGCGAGCGGAGCTCGTCACGGCCACGGAAACAAAAAAGACGTGTTCACACAATAAGAAAACGGGCAACGCCCACCAGCTTCTCAATTATGCAAAGCATCAATACGGTTCCGTATCAACGCTTTGGCACCCTTCTGAGCGCAAGCGAAGAAGATGGGTTTGCCAAAGAAAAGGGAACAATGTTGATGCAAAGCATCAACATTGCCCTTAGCTGACCTGGTGGTCATGGCGGGGCGGCCGCACCCGTTCCCATTCCGAACACGGCCGTGAAACGCCCCTGCGCCAATGGTACTTCGTCTTAAGACGCGGGAGAGTAGGTCGCTGCCAGGTCTGCTAAGCGCAATGTTCATACTCAAATCAATCATCTTCTCTCACAAACATCGGCCCCGCCGAAAACATAAAGGGTCGCTCAAGCGACCCTTATTCCGTTAACGCATAACAATATATAACGCGGGGTGGAGCAGCCCGGTAGCTCGTCAGGCTCATAACCTGAAGGCCGCAGGTTCAAATCCTGCCCCCGCAACCACTGATAACGACACTCCCGTGAGTCTAGCTCCGGGAGTTTTCTTTTTTGCAGCATTCCCAACGACCTGACGCTCTACCCAGTTCAGGATCGTCCCCAATTCCCCATACAAAAGCGCATCGATCTCGCCCCGGTTCGGTCCCGGCGTCAGAACGATCTTCTCGATCAGCATCCGCAAAGCCTCGGCAGCCTGCGTACGTTCTTCCGGCTCGTTCAGCGCTTCCGTCAGTTTTGCGACCTTCTTTGCATAGATTGCCGAGGCGCTCGGCAGAAGGTCCGGAATGTCTTCAGGAACGTCGGTCAGGAGTGTCGTCAAGTCTGCTTTCCGAGCTTCCAGAGCATCCATCTCCGCTTTCATGCTTGGCTGGAACATGCCGGCCTTGATGGCTTCGATAATGCCGCGAATGTCCTTCTCGACTTTGGCGAGTTCCGCTTTCCATGTATCGGCACTGGAGCGCCGTTCCCGGTTCCGTCGGTTCATCTCTTCGGCATAGGCCCGCATCGCCCCGGCCGCCACCTCCGGCGCCATCATCCGGTCCTTGAGGCCCGCAAGCACACGGTCCTCTAGTTCCTCGCGCGGGATCGTGCGGCTGTTCGTGCAAGAGCCGTTGCTGATATGGTTCGAGCAGGCGAAGCGGTCCGCCCCGCGCAGGGAGTAGGGGCCGCCGCAGCAGCCGCAATAGATCAGGCCCGAAAGCAGCGACTTTGGCCGGCGCGTGCCGTTCAGGCGGTTCTTTTTATGATGCTCGCGCACCGCCTCCGTCACATTCACATATTTTTCCGAAATCTCACCCTGCCGTGTCCGAACGGCTTGCCAGAGTTCGTCATCGACAATGCGCAGGTGTGGAACCTCGGTGACGATCCATTCGCTTTCCGGGTTCTGGCGTGAAACACGTTTGCCTGTCGATGGGTTCTTGACGTAGCGGAGCCGGTTCCAGATCAGCTTGCCGATATAAAGCTCGTTATTGAGGATGCCAGTTCCGCGGCTGGCGTGGCCCCGGATCGTCGTATCGTTCCACAGCTTGCCATCGGGACCGGGAATGCCTTCCTCATTCAGCGTTCTGGCAATCGCCCGCGGCCCGATCCCGGCGGCAAAGTCGCGGAGGATGCGTCGAACCACCTCGGCCTGTCGTTCATCGATCTCCCGGTCGCCGCGAACGAGTTCGCCCTTGCCATTCAATTGCTTCACGACCCTGTAACCGTAGCACAGACCGCCACCTGACTTGCCATCCTCGACCCGGCCGCGCAGGCCGCGCCGCGTCTTGTCGGCCAGATCCTTGAGGAAGAGAGCGTTCATCGTCCCCTTGAGGCCGACATGCAGTTCGGAAATCTCGCCTTCCGCCAACGTGACGATCGGCACGCCGGCAAATTTGAGATGCTTGAACAGGTTGGCGGTATCGGCCTGGTCGCGGCTGATGCGGTCCAGCGCTTCGGCCAGCACCATGTCGAACTGGCCGGCTTGCGCGTCCTGCAGGAGCATCTGGATGCCGGGCCGCAGGATCACGGTGGAACCGGAAATCGCCGCATCCTTATAGCAGCCGACGACCTTCCAGCCCTCTCGTTTCGCCTGATCACGGCAAATACGGAATTGATCCTCGATCGAGGCTTCATTCTGATTGTCTGAGGAATAGCGGGCGTAGATCGCAACGCGGGTCATTCGCTGTCCTTTCGCGTCAAGCTGCCTTTTCCAGGCGGCTTGGCCGGATCAACACTTCGGCCGATATTCCAAGGCGATCATGTAACTGGCGGATCATCTCGATCGACAGGCCGCGTCTGCGATTGAGGATTTCCGATGTGCGGTTCCGTGTACCGAAAATCGGTTCGAGATCCTTGCGGCTCAATCCCTGCTGCTCCATCCGGAACTTGATCGCTTCGATCGGGTCCGGCGGGTCCATCGGATAATGCTTCGCTTCATAAACCTCGATCAGCGTCGCCAGCACATCAAGCCGATCACCGTCCGGCGTACCGCTCTTTGCACCCCAAAGGCGTTCGACCTCTTCAAGGGCGGCCTCGTAATCCGCTTCGGTGCGGATGGGCTTGAGATCAGTCGCCATACTTCACCTCCGTTACATCGATCTTGTCATATGCCTTGTGGGTGCCGATCCATTTGATCCAGACGATAGTTTTCTCGAAGTCGACCGACACGACAAGGCGATAATCATTACCCTTGATGTTGAATACGATCCGCTCTGCGCTGACGATGCTGGCCGTGGCATAGAGCTTCTTCACATCGGCGGAATTTGCCCACTCCGCCTTGCTGACTTCATCGAACCAGGCATCGAGCGCCGCTTTGACGGCGGATTGATCCTTATGTCCTGCGAGGCTTTCGATGAATTCCCGCAAGGTGCGACGGGCAATGATCCTCATGAAGCAACCCTATCACGATCCCGATGCGGGATCAATGCTGATGTAAAAATATCCCGGCAAGCTATACCTGTACCGGGATTAGGATAAGCAATCGCTCACGACTCTATGGTCCGCTTTCTGGCATTATTCGAGCGCCGCTCCAACGCCATTTTCTTTTGAAACTGCTCGCGTGCCATTTGCCGGCCGATCAGTCGGGCGAGGGCCATGACTGCCTCATCGGCTATCCGCATCCGAACCGCTTCCTCTTCTGACGTGTCGGACGGAGGAAGGACGTCGATCCTGATGCTTTCGCGCTGTGGTTTCATGGGGTCCCTGGCTCGTACCGGAGTGTTGGCAGAACCATCGAGACTCGTCCCAGCGTGAAAGAAAATAGCGTCGGCCGCGCTGTGCGGCAAAGAGGATACTCCGACCTACAAAAAGGATGGTTTCAACAGCGTCCGAAGGCGGAAGCCAGCCGGCTCCGTCCGTCTCGACAGAGTAAGGAGCGCTTCGCGCGCCTTGTCCTGATCGGCTGCGGCTGAAGCCTTGCCGATCGTGAGGGGAAGCCAAGGGGTCTTAACCCCTTTCTCCCCTCAAGCACCGCCTGCGCATGGCAGGGCCGCCCGCTTCTCAGGACGGCGCACAATCACCATCAGCTTCATTTCTTCCGATCCGTCCCGCTTGGCCGCGCAGCCCGGCCATGCTCGCCGGCACTTGCCCCCTCCCATCCCCGCGGGCTCGCGCCCCCCCGGGAGGCATGTCGGGGACATGCCTCCGGCATTAACGGAGAAAAGGATTGGAACAATGGCAAGGACAGCGAAGAAGACGAAGGCCGTCACTGTTGCGACGGTCGAGAATGCGGCGGCGGATGCGGAAATCCGCAGCGTTGGGGAAGTGGTGGCGGATTTGGTGGCGGCATTGCCCGCACCGGAGCCGGAAACCGTTGTGACGGCGGAACCCGTAGCGGAAGCCGCGACCGGCACGGAAATCTTCATTCCCCTCAACAAGCTCAAGCGATCACCCCGAAACGCGAGGAAGACCCCTCATAGCGAGGAAACAGTGGAGACCTATGCGGCAAGCATCGCCGCCAAGGGTATCCTGCAGAACCTCGTGGTGGAGCCGGAACTTGACGTGGACGGCAAGCCGACCGGTTTCTATTTCGTCACTATCGGCGAAGGCCGCAGGCTGGCGCAGATGTTGCGGGCGAAGCGCAAGGAAATCAGGAAGACCGAGCCGATCCGTTGCGTCATAGACATGGCGAACGACCCGTTCGAGATCAGCCTTGACGAAAACGTGACGCGTTCGGACCTCTCGAATGCCGATATGGTCGAAGCTTTCCTCCAACTTTCGCAGGATCGCGGATGGAGCGCGGCGGATATCGCCGTCCGCTTCGGCGTGAGTGAGCATGTGGTGAGGCAGCGCCTCAAGCTCGGCGCGGTCAGCCCGAAGATGATGCAAGTTTATCGCGAAGGCGGTTTGAACCTTGAGCAGTTGCAGGCGTTCGCCATCACCGACGACCACGCGCGGCAGGAGGAAGTTTTCGAGAACCTGCACTATAACAGGGAAGCACGGATCATCCGCCGCGACCTGACCGCGAGCAATGTACCGGCCACGGAGCGGCGCGCTGTCTTCGTCGGCGCGGAAGCCTACACTCAAGCGGGTGGCGCCATCATCCGTGACCTGTTTACCGAAGATCGCGGCGGCTATTACGATGATCCCGCATTGCTTGACCGGCTTGTTCTCGAAAAGCTGGAAGGCATCGCCGCCGCCATTCGGGCGGAAGGTTGGAAATGGACGGAAGCCTCTATCGACTTCCCCCATGCCCACGGCATGAGCCGTTTCTATCCGCATGCGGTCGAATTGTCGGAAGAAGATGAGGCCGCCTATGCCGGCGCTAGGGAAGAATTTGATCGCCTGACGGCAGAATGGGAGAATACGGAAGAAGACTTGCCCGCCGATGTGGATCAGCGTTTTGCGGAACTTGAAGAGGAAATGGAGCGCATCGACGCCACGCGGGAGGGATACGAGACGGACGAGATTGCGCGAGGCGGCGTGTTCGTCACGTTGAACCATGACGGCATCGCCCGTATCGAACGCGGCTTTATCCGCGCCGAAGACGAGGCGCCGGAGCCGGAACCGCAGGAAGACGAGAACGCGAGCGCCGAAACCGTCATTGATGGCGTTCGCGTTAATGCGGACGGCGAAATCATCGAGGATGGTTGCAGCCCGGACCCGGATAGCGGCGTCGATGACGAACCGGAAGGAGACGCGGGCCAGCCGATTTCCGACATTCTCACCCGCGACCTGACCGCTCACCGGACGCTTGGCCTTCGCCTTGCGCTTGGTGAGCAGCCGGAAATAGCCTTGATCGCCGTCACCCACGCGCTTGCCGCGCAGATTTTCTATCGTGACGCCAATGCTCACGCCCTCGAAATCCGCCCAACCAGCATTCAGCTTGGCGGACATGCGGACGGGATCGAGGACATGGCGGCGGCGAAGATGCTGGCGGATCGTCACGCCGGATGGGCTTCCGACATGCCGCATAACGTGGCGGACCTTTGGGATTTCATCGCCGGTCTCGACCCCGTAAGCGTCATGGCGCTATTCGCGCATTGCGCTTCGCTCGCGGTGAATGCCCTCAAGTTGCCGTGGGAGCAGAACAAGCGCCGCGCCCATGCGACCGCCGACAAACTGGCGACGGCGCTTGAGCTGGACATGAGCCAGCATTGGACGCCCACCGTGCGTTCCTATCTTGGCCGTGTGACCAAGGCGCATATCCTTGAGGCTGTCGTGGTGGGGGTAGGATACGGAGCCGCCGAGCGCATCAAGGACAAGAAGAAGCAGGAAATGGCGGAAAAGGCCGAGCAGCTTCTTGCCGGAAGCGGATGGCTGCCGCCGCTTCTGCGCACCGAGCCGCCAGCATGGCTGGACGAGCCGCAGCAGGCCGAGGCAGAGGCGGAAGCCGAAACCGTTGCGGACGCCCCCGAAACCATAGAGCCGGAAGACATTGCGGCGGATGCAGCGGAGCCTGCCATGCCGGAACCGGAAGCATCGGAGCCTTTCGGTCCCGACGCGGAGGAAATCGTGGCAATCGACGAGGCAGAGTTTGCCGAGCCGGAGGAAGCGCCCACCTTGGTTGACGTGCCGGACCCTGATGCGCCGGAGCCGGAGGAAATCGCCCCGGATATGGAAGACGTCGAAGACGGCGCGGCCTTCTACGAAGCCGCCGAGTGAACCGCATGGCCGGAGCCGCCCACGCGGTTCCGGCCTCTTTCCCCATTGCTCCGAGGATCGTTCCGGCCGCGCCGATTTCGACGCAGCCGGGAACCTCGACGGATCGCAGGGACCACGACAATGAACATCTATGCCGAGCAGCGGGCAATGCTGGCCCGCATGATCAGAACGCGGGATAAAACCCGCCGACACATCGAAATCATCAGGCGACAGATCGAGAAGCGCGCCGAGCGCATGACCGTCACCACCAGCCTTAAAACCCGCCAGTATGGCCGCATGAAATCGACATGGACCCGCGCCGACGAACGCGATTATCAGGAAAACGCCGCGCAACTCCGCTTCCAGCCGCGTGGCGAAATCGACGCGCTCACCTGCAAGCTGGAACGGCAGGAAGCTGCTATCGCCGCCTTCCGTGACCGTTGCCAGCTTAACGAGGATGCAGCGCGATGGGCCGCACCGGAGGAAATGGCGTCATGACACGGCGATTTCCCCGAACCGAAAGCCTGATCCCCGATAATTTGCGCGCCGTGCTGATCGCCAATGGCCGAGCCAGCGAGGAAAGAGAAAATTTCGACCCGCGCCCTGTCGTGAAGCTGTTCACGCCGAACGGTTCCGCGACATGGCTCATTACCGAAGGATACGAGGAACCTGACGGCGATTTGCGGCTGTTCGGCTTGTGTGACCTTGGCTTTGGCAGTCCCGAACTTGGTATGTCATGCTGTCCGAGATCGAGGAAGTGCGTGGCGGGCTTGGCCTGCCGGTTGAGCGCGACCTGTATTTCAGGCCCGAATATCGCCTCAGCCGATATGCCGACATCGCAAACCACGCCGGAAGGATTGTTATCTGAAACACTGTTCCGGCGCGTCGGACCGCGATGCGCCGGAGCGGCCTATTGTACAGAGACGCGGGGAGACCGAAAATGATCGTGCTGATTACATTGTCTGTCGTGATGGTCATCGCCATGTGCGCACTCGCTTATATGCTGGCGACCTATGCCGTACCGTTTTTCTTCGCCGTCATGACAACCCGCTTCGCCTTCGCCACTGGAGCCGGTTATATCGGCGCTGGCATCGTCGGCCTGTTCGCGGGCGCGGCCTCCTACGGCTTCCTTGCCTATCTCTATGCCACGCTGCGCTCGCCGGGATTGCGTCTCGCCATTGCCCTGATATTCGCGGTTCCGGCCGCTATTGCAGGCTTCGCCCTTGTGCATGGTTTCGCCCGCGAGGCGGTTCCGTCCGAAGTCTGGCGGAAAATCTTCTCGCTCATCGGCGGCGCATTCGTCGGCCTGTCGGCGCTGGCGCGCTTGCGTGAAGGGCCGTAAATTGACACGCAGTTTCCTTCGGACATTCCGGCAAGAAGAGTTTGCAGTATCCGCAATCTTGGCATTACAAGTGCCGCGCCATTGACGCGGCACCGCCCAGTAATCCTGACCGTCAGCCGTTGATGGCTTCTTTCAGCGCCTTGGCGGGCTGGAATACGAGTTTTTTGGATGCGGCGATCTTGATCGTCTCGCCGGTCGAGGGATTGCGGCCGTCGCGCGCAGGCTTGTCCTGAACCTTGAATTTACCGAAACCGTTAAGCGAAACCTCTTCTCCTTTGGCGGCAGCCTGCGAAATGCCTTTCAGGACGTCTTCGACAATTGCCTTGGCCTGAGTTTTGGTCAGCTGATGTGCCGCGGCAAGACTGTCTGCCAGATCGTTTGTACTGATGGTCATAATTATCCTCCTCGTGATTCGAGACAGCATGTTAGCCCATGCGAGTATGGCCGTCGCCGCCGATTGGTCAGTCGAGCGAGTTGAGGAAACTGCGCAGCATTTCGTTGAAAATAGAATGCTGCTGCCAGTGAGGACCGTGACCGGCATCAGCGAGACGCAACGGGCGGTGTGTCCATAGATTGCGGTATTTCAGCGAGTCGATGTAATCAAGGTTTATCACTGGATCGTCGGCACCATTGACAATCGCTAGCGGGACGTTGGAAGTCGCGACCAGTTCCCGTTGATCGATCTGCGTTCCCGCAATTACGGCATCCACCATGTATTGGCGCGCACGCCCATCTGTGCGGCGTACGGCGGATGTGTAGAACACATCGCGTTCAGCACTCGGTCCTAGGGCCATGGTGAC
This sequence comes from Agrobacterium vitis, assembly GCF_014926405.1. Classification (NCBI taxonomy): domain Bacteria; kingdom Pseudomonadati; phylum Pseudomonadota; class Alphaproteobacteria; order Hyphomicrobiales; family Rhizobiaceae; genus Gillisella; species Gillisella vitis. Next base: position 3,190,766 of record NZ_JACXXJ020000005.1, on the reverse strand, counting down.
CACACCTTCGATCTGCTCGTCCGTCAGGGTGGAATTGCCGGTGTAAGCCATTTCTGGATTCGGCAGGAAGCCAAGTTGCGCTCCTTCAGGTCCCGGCGGAATAGGTGGCGTTCCGAAGATCATCACCCCTGAGACATCGTCCAGTTTCGCCACGAGGTCTAGTGCAATATGCCCTCCGAGCGAATGGCCGAGAATAGCGACCTTATCGATGCCGAGTTTTGTGAGGACTTCCGCGATCACTTCCGCATAGCCGCCAAAGCAATAGGTGCGGGAGGGGTCGAGTGCATCGGATGAGGCACCATGCCCGGGCAGGTCGAGTGACACCAGCCGGCGTGTTCCGGCAAGCGCCTGCTGCTGGAACACGAACATTTCCTTGCAGCCGGAATTGCAGTGCAGCATCAAAAGTGGTGTGCCATCTCCCGCGACATCGCTGACCGCGATACGTCCGTGTGAAGTGTCGATAAATGTCTGCTCGCTCATATGGGTATTCCAGACTCAGTCTATAATCGGGGTGTGCTTGAGACAGCATCTTCACAAGATTATGGCAAGTGCCGCTATGCCGGACATCCGACTATGACATTGCATGGCTGTCCTACAAACTTTTGGAAAAGCCTTATCTTCGTCGAACGATGAGATTTGATTAACCGCAATCAGCTTCGGAACCTGTCCTGCCACTCTTTCGGCCCCACGCCCAGTTTGCGGAGGAACGCGCGCCGCATCGTTTCCGGCGAGCCAAATCCGCACTTTCGGGCGGTTGTCGATATCGCAGCGCCGGTTTCCAGCAATCCCTGTGCTCTCTCCAGACGGATCGTCTCGACCGCCTCGGCTGGTGTGCGTCCTGTGCGCTGACGATAATGGCGAACAAAAGAGCGCAGGCTCATTCCTGTCTGGTCTGCCAACGTTTCCAACGTCAACTGACGTGACAAGTTTGCTGAGATCCATGCATGAAGCTCCGAAAACCTGTCATCAACGGATTGAAGCATGAGCGGCGCACTGAACTGAGACTGACCGCCGGGCCGCTTGAGAAAAACCACGAGCTCGCGCGCGACGGCAAGAGCAAGGACGCGGCCATGATCTTCTTCCACCATCGCCAATGCCAGGTCTATTCCAGCCGTGACGCCGGCCGAGGTCCATATTGGGTCATCCCGCAGAAAGATCGGGTCGCGTTCGAGGCGCACGTCTGGAAAACGTTTGGCGAATTCATCGCATCGATGCCAGTGGGTGACGGCGCGGCGACCATTGAGCAATCCGGCCTGCGCCAGCAGGAACGCTCCGCTACAAACCGACGCCAGACGCCGAACATTGGTTGCGCGGTCCTGAACCCATTCGATCAGCGCCGGCCTGCTGCACGCGGCGTTTACGCCACTGCCACCGGCAACGATAGCCGTATCTGGTCCCGGGTTGCGCGCCGACAAGGTTTGGCAACGTAGCGTTATTCCGGAATTACAGGTCACCTCAGCTTCTTCCGCAACCAGGGCAATCTCGTAGAGCGGTCCTTTTGTCGATGCACGGGACAACTGGTTTGCGGAGGCGAACACCTGCGCAGGACCCGTTGCATCGAGAACTTGCGCATCGGGAAAAACTAGAATCTCGATCTTACGTAACATCGGGAATTGGCCTGAAATGAGGGACTATTGGCATTCAGGCCATACCATTTACTGCCATGATTGCTGCGTCAAGACAGGAGAAAATGATGTCCTTTCGCTTCGGTATCCTTTGCTTTCCGGGTGTTCAGCAACTCGATCTGACAGGCCCTTACGAAGTATTCGCTTCTGCTCGGAATACGCAGGTGGATCTTGTCTGGAAGTCCGCCGAGCCGGTTCGCGCTTCGACCGGACTGTGGCTCACGCCCAACGCGACCTACGAAGACGCGCCAGAATATGATCTTATCTGTGTTCCGGGCGGGGGTGGCGTGAACCCGCTTTTGACAGACGAGGAAACGCTGGACTTTGTCCGCGCTCAGGCGAAAACAGCGCGCTTCGTCACTTCGGTCTGCACCGGCTCACTGGTGCTCGGCCAAGCCGGGTTGCTCGATGGCAAGCGGGCGGCCACACACTGGAACGCGATGGATCTTCTGCAGCGGTTCGGAGCGATTGCGGTGGAAAAGCGGGTCGTTCGTGACGGCAACCTGATAACCGCTGGCGGTGTTACGTCCGGGATCGATTTCGGGCTTTCGGTCGTGGCGGAATTGATGGGGCGGAACGAAGCTGAAATAATCCAGCTCTCGTTGGAATACGCGCCAGCGCCACCTTTCGATGCAGGATTACCAGCCCGCGTCCGTCCTGAAATCCTCGCAGAAGCCCGTCAGCGAATGGCGCGGTCACGAGAGGAGAGGGAGGTGCTGCTTTCCTAAGACGGTACTTGCCATTGCTCAATGGCGGGGTGGGTGCATTCGTCAAGAAATACGAGATCATCGAAATCATAGATTGGGCTCGGTGTCTCCCCGGCAGGAATGATATGGGCGTCGCCCTGCGGGCCGGGCTGTCGGCTGCGCTGAAGCCCGCTGAAGCGGTCTTCACCCTTCGGGCGTTCATCCCTGACGCAAGAAGGGATGGCGGCGGCGGGCACTTCTCCCGGAGAAGCCTGCGCTCCCACGAGACCAGGCAGATGGCCTGTTCAGTTTATGGCACAGCAACATGAACCAGATCAGCGCCAGTTCCTCGTTGTCCGCCTCGGCCATGCCTGCATGGAGGCGCCCGAAGCGCAGAACAAGCAATTGTCCAGCTTCACCGAGAGGCAGGGATTGCCCGCGCCGGATAGGCAGGCTCCTTCCATGCCGCTCCAATCGGGCGTCTCCAGCAAACAGCGATGGCGAAAGTTCGGCCCGTTTTCTTTTTCGCCTCACAGCGTTCGTGAAGAAACTTCACCGCCTTGACGTTGAGGGAGCTGCGCGTATGGAAGCCGGCATAGCCTGCGACGTCCTGCGTCCATGAAAATGCCCCGACCAATCGCAGCCGTCACTTGCTTTCCTGTCTTTCCGCCGACCAGACCGCACCTACCGCAAACCCGATTGATCTGGTCTGACCGAAGACCGGCGACGCGAGCGTCGCCTCGATCTCAATCCCGCAACGCCCACCACCAGCTTTTTTCCGCCGCCTTCGGCTTTGCACCGCGAAACAAAAAAGCTGCCGCCGGCCGCCCTCCATTTCATTCCGGCCCTAAGGACCACCCCATTGCGCAGGCGCAATGGGGACCCCGGTGGGTGCAGGCCGATCGTCCCCGGTCAATCGACCATCATCGGGATCGCGATAGGCGCGGTCCGATTAGCAGAAGGAAAACAAGTGATGGCTACGATTGGCACATTTTCCCGGACGCAGGACGGCGCAGGCTATGCCGGTTCGGTCAAGACCCTCAACCTCAACGTCAAGGCGGTGAAGTTTGTCCCCACCGAGGGCGAAACCGAAAACGGTCCCGACTTCCGCGTCGTCGCTGCTGGCACCGAGTTCGGAGCAGCATGGAGGAAGCAGTCCACGCAGGGCAATTCCTACCTCTCGGTGAAGCTGGACGATCCCTCATTCCCCGCCCCGATCTACGCAAGCCTGGTCGAGACGGACAACGAGGAACTGGCGCTGATCTGGTCGCGCCGCCGCGCCGCCAACTGAAACAGGGCCACTGGTTAAGCCTCGCGAAAGCGAGGCTTAACCATGCTCATGCCCGCTACCGTCAAGGAACACGGCGAGCTTCGCTCCGGTCTGTCACGATCGGCTGCGGCCGAGCCTTGCCGATCATAAGGGGAAGCCAAGGGAAACTTTTCCCCTTCTCCCCTCAAGCGCCGCCTGCGCACTGGCAGGCCCGCCGGTTCGCAGGACGGCCGACGATCCTCATGCTTTCGGTCATCTCAACCCATCCCGCTCACCTTGGCAGGCCGGCCATGCTCGCCGGCGCTTGTCCCCTCCATCCCCGCGCGCTCTCGCGCCCCCGGAAGGCATGTCGAGGGACATGCCTTCGGCGTTTAAGGGAAAGAAAAGGAGCAAGGATCATGAATTATCATCTCGCCACACGGTTCGGTCGCAACAGCCATCAGATCAGCGGGCGCGAAGCCCTCGACAACGAGGCGCTGTATCGGCACGTTCCGTCCATATTCGCTCGCGAAGCGCATGACAGCCGCTCGGAGCGTTATGTTTATGTCCCTACCATCGAGATCGTGGAGGGGTTGCGCCGGGAAGGATGGTTTCCGTTCTTCGCCGTGCAGGCCGTTCCGCGCAACGATGACCGCCACGGCCACGCCAAGCACATGCTGCGTTTGCGCCGCGACGGCGGCATCGGCAAGCCGGAGGCGGCGGAAGTCGTCATCGTCAATTCCCATGACGGGACCTCGGCGTTTCAGCTTTTCTCAGGCATGATCCGCTTTGTTTGCACCAACAGCATGATTGCCGGAGAGTGCTTCGAGGAAGTCCGCGTCCCGCACAAGGGCAATATCCAGCATGACATTATCGAAGGCGTCTATACCGTGGCGGAAGACTTCCCGCGCCTCATCGACGCCACCGAGACAATGAAGGAAACGCAGCTTTCGCAGGACGAGCGCCGCGTTCTGGCCGAGGCGAGCCTTGTCGCGCGCTATGGAGAGGAGGAAAGCCCATTGCGCCCAGAGCAGATCATCGAACCACGCCGCCGCGAGGATGCAGGCAGCAGCCTCTGGAGAACATTCAACACCCTGCAAGAACACCTCACGAAAGGCGGGCTGCACGGCAGCAGGCGCAATGCCGAAGGCCGCATTCGGCGTAGCCAGACCCGCGCCATCAATGGCATCGAACAGAACGTGACCCTCAACCGGGCGCTGTGGACGCTGGCGGAAGGCATGCAGCGTATCAAGGCGGGTTGATAGTGCCGCCGTGGAGCCGGGATACCGGCTCTACGGTTTTCCGCCTTGCAGGCGTTCAGGTTTCCCGAAATTGCCGCCGATACGTGGCCCGTATCGGCGGCGCGGCCGCGTCTCATGGACACGGCCTCTGCTCGCCGGGCTGCGCCCGGCTCGCAAAAACCATCCACAGACGATGCCATCATCCCGAATATCATCCATGCCGGATCGAGCAGAGTGTGCCCTTCGAAATAGCCAGCCTTACTGAAACACTTTCAGCGGGGCAGGCTCCAATCGCCCATTTCTGTGGCCGGTCCGGCCGCGATGCGAAGACCGCCATCCGGATCGGGCAGGAAATCGACAACAATCTGATCTCCGGAACCGGCAGCTTCCACGGCTTTCCGCAAAACCTTGCGCATGACGCGGCCGAGTGCTGCGGAGTCGACGGCCTGTACGTCACTTGTCAGCGGCACGCGCAGGAAGCAGCGCACGCCGCCGGCTTCCACCGCACGATAAAAATCGCGCGTGGAACGGGATTTCGCGACATCCTGTAGCGCTTCGATCAAAGGTTTGACCTCGTTGGCATGCCCTGCGCCGTCACGGTGAATTGTGATGTTTTCAGATACGATAGCCATAGGACTGTCCGTTCCGGAAAATTCCTGAAGCATAACTATTACGCCAAACCTCAATACTTGCACAGACTGCCGCGTGTTACGATTCGCTTTCTGAAAGAACGGGGGCGCGGATGGCCGCAGCGTGAGCGCCATCGGCGGCAAGACGTGCAGGCATGTGATAAGACTTCGGGAACGAATGCGCTGCCTGACAGCTTGTCTTACCCGCGTCGGACCATATTCAGGTCGAACGATTTAACCCTCGTCCGCCTTGCGATCAGCTTCTTGACATTCATCGATAGCGACCGTCTTCCGCCGCAGCAGTTCGCACGGATCGATGCCAAGAGCCTCGGCAATCTGCCCAAGCACGGTTACGCTCGCAGAAACTTTTCCGCGTTCAATCGAACCGATATAGCGCATACTCACATTAGTACGCTCTGCCAGTTGCTCTTGCGTCAGGTTCTTGTCATGGCGTATGCGACGCAGGTTTACTGCCATGACTTCTTTCAAATCCATGCCTGATGGGAAGCAGAGCGGAAACTGATGTTCTAGGAACGATCGTTCCTATTCGTCATCGGGTGTGCTATGATATTTGTGTAATCGACGTTTTCGCCATGGAGGCTGGAAATACCGTGACGTTTCCATGCCTATTCCTGCCGGTAAATCAGGGAAGCAACGATGCAAAAACCGGAACTTGACCCAGACGTTGCGGATATTGCGCCTGATTCGCATATCCTTACCGGCTATGATGAAGTTCACCTTATTACCTATCTGCGCCTGCTCGATGCGGCGACAGATGATGCCGACTGGCGGGAAGTCGCCCGGATCGTCCTGCACATCGACCCCGAAGCCGAGCCGGAAAAAGCGCGGCGGTCATGGGAGAGTCATCTGGCACGGGCGCGATGGATCTCCAAAAGCGGCTACAAGCATCTGTTGCGGGGCGGTGCACCACACTGAACCCCGCCTGCTCGACAGGTTTGCCAATCTCGTATCGCCGGTTTGCGATATTGCGGACTGGCTCACTGCGGCCTGTTCTTCGATACTTGCGGCCTTCTTTCTTGTTCCATGGTTGTAAGGAGTCCGGAATGTCCGAGAATGATTGGAATAATGCCGCCGCCTATGCCTATATGAACGACCACGATGCGGAAGGGTTTGGTTGCGAGTTTTTGCATCGCAATGAGAGCTTCCGCAACGAGTACGCGGCGTTTTCCGCGGATGAAGAAGTAACCGACGCTTTCGCGGCAAAGTGGGGGCTTCGATTTCGCACCCCGAACCGATCGGGTGAAGGAAACTGCGTTCTGGACCTTCGACGCCTTTCCCCGCGTTCTCAACCTCACACTGACGAACAAGATCCCTTGGCCGAACGATCCTATCCCGGTTTCGCGCCTGCCGGGAGCCGACCGCCGCGCCGTTGGCGATGATCTCTATGTCCTCTGGGAGCGACAAGACCGTCCGCACCGGCTGGTTGTCGTCAATGGTCGCCGGGAAGGACATTTCAATGCGGTTGTCCTGCCGCTGGACGAGGCGTTCGAAACCCGGCTTCATGCGGCAGGACGGTTCTGGCGACAGTTGAACGGCCGGCCGCCTGGTCCCGATTACGGCACATTCCCGCCGCGCAGTCGGCAACTCGCCATTCTCACCTTGCGGATATTCGATGGTCGCAAGGCCGGTGCGTCCTATCGGGAAATCGCCAATGCGTTGCTTGCGAAAGAACCGATCGAGCCGAGAGACTGGCGCGACCATCCCCTGAAACATCGCATTCGCGAATTGCTGCGCAAGGCCGACCGCATGATCTACCACGGCGGCTATCACGATCTCCTGTTCTATCCGCACCGGCGCGGCAAACGCCGGTAGCGAAAGGACGGGCAGGGGGTAGGAAAACACTACCCCCTGTTTTTTGACATCCCTTTGGCGTCGGCAGTTCCGGCACCGTCCGTTCTGTAGGTCCCGATAGGTCGGGACCGCATCGGAACGAGACGGAGCCGACACATGACCGACAACAAGATCATTGACCCGAAAAACCCACCGCAACGATTCCTCACTACCAAGGAAGCCGCCTTTATCGTGGGCATCTGCAAGCGGACGCTGGAAAAGCACCGCACCTATGGCACCGGCCCGAAATACCGCAAGGTCGGCGGCCGCATCCTCTACGATATAGATGACCTGCGCGCATGGACCGAGATCGGCGCGCGCGTGTCCACCACCGATCCCATTGACGACTTCATTCGGCCTGCGAAGCGGCACGCTGCTCTTGCCCCGCGCTATGCGGGCAAGAACTGACATGGCCGGAACGGCAAGGATGCGGAAATCCCCGGTCAACTCGCAGCAACTCGAACTGTTTCGGCCGAGCGGCGGCGACATCGCCACCCGTGATGCGCAGGATCTCATGGCATGGCCATTCTTCTCGCTGGCCAAATCCCGTCGCGTGACGCCGATCGATTTCCACATGGGCGGCGTTGCGATCCGCGTCGAAGCCACCGCCGAACATGGAATGGCGACGATCTGGGATGCGGACATATTGATATGGGCGGCCTCGCAAATCGTCGAGGCGCGCGACAAGGGTTTGCGAACATCGCGCTTCATGTCCGCCACGCCTTACGAAATCCTCTCCTTTATCGGCCGTACCGATTCCGGACTGAACTACGGGCGGTTGAAAGCGGCGCTCGACCGGCTGCAATCCACCACTATCGTCACGTCGATACGCCAGTCGGTTGAGCGCAGGCGGCATCGCTTCTCGTGGATCGCCGAATGGAAGGAACATCTGGACGCGGCCGGTCGGCCGCTCGGCATCGAACTCATCCTGGCGGACTGGTTCTATGCCGGCGTCATCGACGACGCCCTGATCCTCACCATCGACCGTGCCTATTTCGATCTGACCGGCGGCCTCGAGCGCTGGCTTTACCGTCTCGTGCGCAAGCATGGCGGCCGCCAGACATGGGGGTGGAGCTTCGATCTCGAACACCTGCATCTCAAGTCCGGCTCACTCTCGCCGCTCAAACATTTCGCCTACGATCTGCGTGCCATCGTCCAGCGCCAGCCGCTTCCCGGCTACCGGCTGGCGCTTGTCACAGATCCGGACGGACGTATCCGCCTGACCTTTCAACCGACGCCAACCGATCCAATGAAAGCCGCGCTGCGCCTGTCGCGCCGCCGTCCGATCAGATTGTGAGCAGCCTGTGGACAGACCCGTACTATCAGGGACCGCAAAGCCCGTACTATCGGGGACCGGAAACCCGTACTATCAGGGACCAAAACCGGATTTAACCACCCGGATTCCTTGGGCAATCCGCGCCCCTAACATTCCTAACATAGAATCCTTCGGATTCTTCTTAACGCAGCCAGCTAAAAATCCCGTTGTGGAAGGGCCACTGAATGTCCCCAAATCGTGGACTCACGTTCCTTTAATCCTGGAACGTTTTTCCGTCCTGCTTCGGAGCGAAGAGGATGTCAGAGGTACACTTACGGCGGTTGTTGCCGGGAGGATAGGCCGATGAAGGCAGGCCCTTCCTCTCATCGAACGCTGGTCAATCTGACATGGCGTGAGAACCACATCGAACAGCGCATTCATTTCGGCCGGATCGCTGAGGAACAGCGCATCGACCGTCACCGCCGCGTCGTCAGTTTCGATCCCGGCACCATCTTCGCCTTCGTCAGATGGGCAGCGAACGATTACGGCACGGTCGTTTCCCGCATCGACATTCTGCGCGCCGTCGCACCGGGCGAGAACTACCAGACCGTACCTCTGGTCAATCCCGGCGGCGAAATCCTTCTTCGCACTCATGGCTGGCCGAAGGTCGAGAAGGTGCTGAACACTATCGACACGATAGAAGCGCTCGACATCGACCCCGCCGACGCCGCGCCGGATTACTGGCGGCACGTCAACAACCGTCTCATCGTCAACCAGCCGTTCAGCGCCTATAGCCGTGAGCGTCATCGTGCCTGGCTTCTGCGTCGGAACTTTCAGCCATGACCGGACGCAGTATGACGCTCCTCGCAATGCTGGCCGGTGCGGTGCTGATCGCCGTGCCTGTCTGGAATCCGCCCGCCATTCGAGTCATCTGGAATGCGTCCGCCAGCGTGCCGATCGGTCTCTACCGGATCGTTCCGCTGGATGTGTCAGAGGGCGACCAGCTCGACGTCACCGATCTGGCCGCCGTCATGCCGCCCGACGATCTGGCCGGCTTTCTCGATGAGCGCCGCTATCTGCCGAAGGGACTGCCGCTCCTGAAGCGCGTGCTGGCGCTTTCCGGAACTACTGTCTGCCGAAGCGGCGCAGAGATCACTGCCTACGACATGACCTACGGGCAGGCCCGCGAGCGCGACCGCCAAGGCCGTCCGCTGCCCATCTGGCAAGGTTGCCGGACGCTCCGCGCCGGCGAAGCCTTCTTGATGAACTGGAACAGCCCCGACAGCTTCGACAGCCGCTATTTCGGGCCGCTTCCCCTCACAACCGTCGTCGGCAGGGCAATCCCGCTCTGGACGATCGACGAATTCTTTCCGGCCGTAGAGCCGGTTTCTGACGAGCCGTGACGGCTTGTTTTCTCCAGCAACGAAAGGGAATTCCGATGACCCAGATAGGCACCTTCACCCGCAACACTGACGGCTTTTTCGGCCGCATCCGAACGCTTACCCTCGATGCCGAAGTGACCATCCTTCCCATCGATGAGACGGACGCCGAGAACGCTCCGAACCATCGCATCTTCGCCGATGGCCTCGAAGTCGGAGCGGCTTGGGATCGAACCGGCGAGCGCGCCGGTGCGTATCTCTCCGTCACCATAGACGATCCTTCCTTTGTCGAACCGATCCGCGCCCGCATGTTCGAGTCCGATACCAAGAAGGACGTCTGGAATCTTCACTGGACCCGCAAGACGCGGCGCGACGAACAGGCGTGACTGTCATGCGGTGCCATCCTTCTCGCGAGTCTTCAGGCTCACTCCCCTTGATCGATCGAACGCCGATCACTCCCCTCGACCCGATCGCCCACCGGGCGGCCGTCGCGCGCAGCGGCGGTCAAGGGCGACGGCCTGTTTTCCGGAGAACAGACACGTCTTGCGACGATGCCCGTCCGGAAAATGTTGGCCGGCGGCGAAGCCTTGCCCTTGGCCGAAGCGAGCACGATGGCAGGCTGATAGGCAATCGGGACGGCGGACCTTACGCCGCCGTTCCGATGCTCATGGCGCTGCTGATCGCAGCAACCATGATCGTCATGCCACCATGCGTGGCAATGGCCGATCCCCTGACGAACGATCAACCGGCGGCACGTTCTGTCGTGGCTACCGCATCGTCCGATCCGTGGGCCGAGCATATCATGGAAGCGGCGAAGCGCTTCACCATTCCCGAACGCTGGATACGCGCTGTCATGCGCGCCGAGAGCGATCATGATCCGCACGCCATCTCGCCGAAAGGCGCGATGGGCCTGATGCAGATCATGCCCGCCACATGGACGGAACTGCGCGCCAAATACGGCCTTGGCGACGATCCTTATAATCCTCGCGACAACATTCTCGCCGGCAGCGCCTATCTCGCGGAACTGCATGATCTCTACGGTTCGCCCGGTTTCCTCGCCGCCTATAATGCCGGTCCCGGCCGCTACGAAAAGCATCTTGTCACTGGCGGTCCATTGCCCACCGAGACGATCGCCTACATGGCGAAGATCGTGCCGTTGATCGACGAACATGCTGCCGTTGCTTATCGCATGGCGGATCGTCCGGCGCGCTCAGAATGGTCCGTCGCGCCGCTCTTTGTCGCACGCTTGACGGTTCCTGTCGGCGACAAGCGGATGGCGGATGATCTTTCCTCTGATCAATCGCCCGATGTCAGCACGATCACCGATCTTTCGGCGCTTGCGCCTCCTTCCGATGGCCTGTTCGTGCGTAGCTCTCAGGGGCAGGAGGCACGTCCATGAGATCCACGATTCAGGGCAGGGCGGGGCAGATAGGCCAGCGGGAAAGGGAAGGCAGGATAAAGGCGGCAGGGTGCGGGCGGTCGGGTTGCGGATTTTATCGTGATTTCAATTGCTTATTTCCCGACTTGCAGGGTGTTGCCCGCCTGGCACCCTTCTGCATCTCACAACTATCTGTTTTTGCTCAATTCTTGCAGGGTTTGAGGGCGTAAATGGCCAAGGACGATGATTTTCGGGTCCGTCCGGGGCGAATCCGTTCCCGCAGCAGCCAGCGGGCCAAGCCTTTCATCTCGCAGGTGCTCGCCGCGTCCCATCGCGCCGGCGAACCGTCGCCGCGACACTCGGCCAGCGCGGCCGCATCCAAAGGTCCGCGCCGAAGTGTGGGCCGGGGCAGGGCGGCGACGCTTGCCGCCAACCGCTTTCTTAACAATCGTTCTCGTGGCGTCGTCATCAAGGCTCGCGTCGTGCGCAACACGAAAGGCGCCCGCTCCCTGGCCGGTCATGTCGCCTATCTCCGCCGCGAGGGCGTAGCTAGGGACGGTGAGGCCGGCCGGCTGTTCGACGCTGATCATGACGACGCGAACGGCCGCGACTTCGCTGAGCGATGCGGCGACGACCGGCATCATTTCCGCTTCATCGTGTCGCCGGATGACGCGATAGAACTGGGCGACCTCAAGACCTTCGCCCGTGACCTTATGGCCGAGATGGAAAAGGATCTCTGTTCTCGCCTTGAATGGGTGGCGGTTGACCACTGGAACACCGAGCATCCTCATCTGCATATCCTCGTGCGCGGCGTTGCCGACGACGGAGAAAATCTGGTCATCGACCGCGATTATATCCGAGAGGGAATGCGCAGCCGTGCGGGTGACATTCTCACCCAGGAACTCGGAATCCGCACCGAGCTTGATGTTCGCAGGACCGTCGAACGCCAGATCGAAACCGAGCGCTGGACGCAGCTCGATCGGGCGCTTGTCCGGCAGTCTTCCATGGAGAACGGTGTCATTGATTTGCGGCCCGATCCGGATCTCCGGCCGGACGAGTTTCATGCGCTGAAGGTCGGCCGTCTCCGCAAGCTGGAAAAGCTCGGCCTCGCCCATCCGGCCGGCGAGGGCCAATGGATCATCGATGACAAGGCGGAAGCTACCTTGCGTGAGCTGGGCGAGCGCGGCGACATCATTAAGCGTATCCACCGCGGACTGACCGAAAGCGGGATCGACCGCGCCGCCTCAGATTATGTTTTGGTCGGGGAGGCGACCGAAAAGATTGTCGGCCGGCTGGTTGCGCGCGGGCTGGACGACGAGCTTGCCGGTTCTGCCTATGCCGTGATCGACGGCGTGGACGGCCGCACCCATCATGTGCGCCTGCCCGATCTCGACGCGGCCAGCGATAGCGCCCCCGGCTCGATTGTCGAACTGCGTTCCTATGAGGATCGCAGCGGTCGCCGTCGCATGGCCCTGGCCGTCCGCTCCGACCTGTCGATAGAAAGCCAGATACACTCCGATGGTGCGACGTGGCTCGATCGCCAGCTTGTCGGCAATGCCGTCGCCGAACTGGCCGATGGCGGTTTCGGCGGCGAGGTGAAGGCTGCGCTGGAGGCCCGCACGGACCTCCTCATTGAGGAAGGGCTGGCAAGCCGTGACTATGAAGGCGTTGCCTTCCGGCGCAACCTTCTTGCGACCCTGCGCGGAAGGGAACTCGAACGTGTCGCCGGAAACCTGTCCAGCGATAGCGGCCTGTCATGGCAGAGAAGCGAAGCAGGCGAGCATGTTTCGGGCGTCTATCGCCAGCGTTTGACACTGGCTTCCGGTCGCTTCGCCATGATCGATGACGGTCTGGATTTCCAGCTCGTACCCTGGACGCCTTCGGTCGAACCGCATCTGGGCCGTCAGATCAATGGCATTGCCCAAAACGGCGGCGGTGTCGATTGGTCTTTCGGGCGCAAGAGGGGGATCGGTTTGTGAACCGGGAATGTGGACTGGCCGATAATGTCGAGCATGTCCTAGGCACTTGCGTGAGGCGGGCAGTGATTGGTGCGTTCTGCTCGTTCTCACGTATTGCGCGTGCTGACCGTTGCGTTTCCGGTCAAATTAACCAGCTAGAACACCGCTCTGAGAAATGTTCGCTCAAGTTTCAACATAGAGATGAGAGGGAAAACAAAACAGGTGATCTCCCGTCACAAACTTGATAGATAGCCTCTACTTTAAGTTTCTGTCGTATGTTTTCTCCAAATTCACATTCTTCGCTTCCGCGCATAAGACTGGAATTCGCAAGATGGTGATGCGTCGTATCAGTTGGCCGTTTCATGGATCATCAGCAATATGAGGATTGGCAATCTCTCTATGTCGCGCAGCGAAAGTCGTTGATCGACTATGCCGCAAGACTTACCGGCAGCCGTGATGTAGCGGAAGATATCGTGCAGGAAGCCTTTACGATCTGCCTTTCCCGGCAGGAGCGCGATTACCAGATTACCAGAGCATTTCTGTTCACCATTGTTCGTAATCTGGCACACAACCGCCATCGCCACCACATCGTTCATCAAAAAATCGACCAGCAGGACTATCCGTGGTGGGCGAGATATCAGGCCGTTGATCCGCCTGAACGACAAGTGATCGTGATCGAGAAGGCAAGAATCGCCGCCCAGGCGATAAGCGAGCTTTCCCCGATCATACGCATGGTGGTCGAGTTGTATCGCTTCGATGGTATGACCCTTCAGGAGATAGCGTCGCGTCTCGAAATTTCCGTTGCGACTGCCCACCGCGCGCTCAAAGAAGGTATGGAAATCGTCTGGGAAAAGATGGGCTTTGATGAGTAAAGAAAGATTTTTTGGTTGAGCGGCACGATTTGTGAAAAATCATCCCGCCTCGGGTGTTTAATACAATAGAAGGCTTCAAAAGTGCCTTCAGAGAATAAGGGAACAGAAGTAATCTTCCGATGACGGCTAACGAAGTTGAAAACGGCGACGCCCGCGCCATCAGGCAGGAGGCGTTCGACTGGTTGATCCGGCTGAACGAAGCGCCGGAATCACCAGAATTGCGAAAGGAATTCGAAAACTGGCTCTTCCGGTCGGTCGAGCACGGTCGTACGTGGGACAAGGCCTGTCGCATGTGGTCGGCGATGGGCGAAGCGCAGGCTGTCGATCAACGTTTCACCCCTCCTGCTGAGCGCCGCTCCAGGAGTCGGTTCCTCCGGCCGCGACGTCTGTTTGTAGCATTTGCCGGACTCGCAGCGATCCTCTGTCTCGCTTACGTCGCCTTTCCATCCGTCATGCTCAGATATGAGGCGGACTACCGAACCGACGTCGCCGAGACACGGACGATCAAGCTGGAGGATGGAAGCAGTGTGATTTTGGGACCTGCAAGTGCGATAGCGGCCGACTTCTCGTCCGGCTCCAGGAACGTGCGGCTGCTGGCCGGCGAGGCTTTTTTTGATGTTATCCATGATGCATCACGGCCGTTCCATGTCATATCGAGCGACCTCGATGTAAAGGTTCTGGGAACAGCGTTCGATGTGCGCGTTAGTGACGAAGGCACGGACGTAGGCTTGGAGCATGGCTCTGTTCAGGCCACCGGCACTGTCGCCGGCAAAGAGATCAGTGAGACGCTTGCGCCGGGCGATCTTGTGTCGGTAAACCGAAGCAGCGGATCATTGATCCGGGAGACGATGCCACTGGCGGATATCGGGGCGTGGCGGAGCGGGAGACTGATTGTCGTAGATGCGACGATCGGCTCTGTCATTGAGCAGATCCGGCGTTATCATCCCTCTTGGATTGCGGCACCAGACAGCGTTCTCGTCGAGCGTAAGGTTTCCGGCGTCTTCAACCTCAGCGATCCGGACAAAGCGCTTGTCGCTTTGGTCGCTCCGCATGGCGGCACCGTGCGAAAAATCTCCGGTTTTGCCCGGATCGTGACAGGCCACTGATAAATCTTTCCTGAAACTATCAACTTTTTTCTGTGAGCGTGAAAAATCCACTTCCGTCGCGTGTTTAACTTATTGAAGGCACCAAAAACTGTGGTGCTGCGATGGGGACAACACGCAATATGGCATGCAGGGCATTTCAAAGAAAAAAACACTGGCAGGGGAAAAGGCGGGCGGCTGTTCTTTTGTTGAGCACAAGCGTGCTCGCGATGATGGCCGGGGTGAAGTATGTTGCGGCTCAGACGGCACCCGTACAGCAGTCCGTGGCGCAGGCCGGGGTTCGAACATTCAACATTCTTGCCCAGCCGCTCCGCAGCGGTATTTCCGAGTTTAATCGTCAATCGGGGGTTCAGGTATCGCAGGCTTCCGGCTCAATACCTGTGGGAGTCAGAACGAATGCTGTTTCTGGCCAGTTCACGCCGCAGGAAGCTCTCAGGCGGATGCTCAGCGGAACGGGCGTTTCCTACCGCTTCATCAGCGGCGATTCCGCTGTCATAGGGTCCGCTTCACAATCAAGTGGTGCAATTGGAGCGGATGACGCCACGACGTTAGCGCCGATCGTAATTACCGGGAAAAGCGGACGTCACTCTGGTAGCGGGTATCAGGGAACGCCCGATTGGGTCTACGAGACACCGTCCAGCGTCAGCGTCGTCAGCCGTCAGGCGATACAGAATTCGCCTACGCGCAACGCGCGTGATCTATTGGATAACGTTGCCGGTGTTCTGGTCAACCGCTCCGAAGGACAAAACCCCGGAATGAGCATCAACATTCGTGGTTTGCAAGACCAAAACCGCGTCGTGACGATGATCGACGGTGCACGTCAGAACTTTCAGCGAAACGGTCACGGCACGACTCAGAGAACCTATGTCGATACCGCGTTTATACGTGAAATCGACGTAGAGAAGAGCGGAACCGCAAGCGTCGGCGGCTTGGGCGCATTGGGCGGTTCTGTCAACTTCAGGACGTTGACGGCAGACGACTTAATCCAGCCCGGTCGAGACTGGGGTATGGAACTCAATGCGACAACAGGCACCAATGCATTTCATTTTGATGGGTCGGCTGTCGGAGCCGTTCGCTTGTCGGAGGACTTCGCCATTCTTGGTGGTGTCAGCCACAAGAACATTGGTGCATATGAAATCGGCAAGAACGGCGATGTCGAACTGTCGGATGTGGTCAACGACGGCGGTGCACTGATCTTTACAGGGCAAGAGAGCCGAAACACGTTCCTCAAGGCGGAAGCCGGCCTGACAGATGATCTAGATTTCTCACTGAGTTGGTTGAGGCAGGATTCGCAATCCAGCCAGGGTTCGGTCGCCGATTCCACAACCGGCGAAGACATCCAGGACGTCGTGGTCAATACGGTAACGGCGAATTTCGATTGGGACCCAGACAGCGATCTGATCGATCTGAAAGCCAAACTTTGGTACAATCACACGAAAAATGACGAAACGAGAAATCGCACCTATTCCTCGGCGTTCGAAGTACCAGTCGACTACAAGCTCGCGACGTATGGTGCTAGCATCGAGAACACCAGCCGGTTCGATACTGCAGCGGGGTTACTTTCCATCAATTATGGTGTCGAAGCTTTTCACGATGACGGAGAATCCAGTACCTCTGACCTGGTTCAGGACGGCATTGATTACTCGCTGACCTATACCGGCCCAAATGCCGGTGGCAGGCGAGATATGGTCAGTGGCTTCACCAACGCCACACTAGAGCATGACGACTGGTTGATGTTGTCGGGTGGTCTCCGCTACGACTGGTATCATTTGCGCGGATCCACGTCCTTCTATGGTGCTCAAACGACGACGACACCGAGGGAATGCCTGCGGTGGAATGCTGCCGGTACACGGTGCATCTCGTGGAGCGCAGGTGGCACGGTCACCACCTATTATCCCGTGGAAACTGACGTCGATCACTCAGGAGGCGCGTTGCTGCCGACCGCGATGATCGCCGTCAAGGCAACCGACTGGCTTCAACCTTTCGCAAAATACTCTCGGAGCTATCGACCTCCGACGACAATGGAATCGCTGTTCAGCGGTGCGCATCCGAACACGACCCCGATCCAGTATGCGCCGAATCCTTTTCTGGAGCCCGAGAGCGGAAATACCTACGAGATCGGCGTCAACATCTCACACGACGATGTGTTTTCCGGCGGAGATACGTTCAGGATGAAGGCCGTCGCATTCTATCGCGAGATTGAGGATTATATTTCTTATGGCGAGAACATTTATCGCCCCGAGACAGATCGCGAATACGCGTCGTTTGTGAACCTGGACGGCACTACCCGCATGAAGGGTGTTGAACTTGAAGCGAATTATGATCGCGGCGAGTTCTACTTAGGTGGCTCATACACGTGGCTGGATGCGGAATTCCCAAGAGCCTACACCTACAATGGCGATACCTATAACGCGAGCCCGGCAGCACTCTTCGTGCCGCCGAAGACGAAGCTTAGCGTGGACGGCGGTGTTCGCTTCTTCGATGAGAAACTGACTGTCGGAGGACGCATTACACATGTTGGCGCGGGTAGTCCGGCCTACGGTTCCCTTGCCGGCAACTACAAGACCGAAAAATACACCCTCTTCGACGTGTACGGTTCCTACAAATTCAATGACACCGCAACATTGCGCGTTGCCGTCAATAACCTAACCGACGTCGCCTACATCCCGGCACTCGGCTACCGGGAGTTTCCCGGTCCCGGACGCACGGCAACTGTGTCTTTGAATGTGAAATTCTGAGATTCCGACGGGCAGATCCCAGAGGAAAAGACGTTCGCGCTCTTGCGGACAACGTGAAGCAACCAAGGAGATGAAAAATGACTGCAGTATTCAATTTGACATCCACCAGCAGCGACCTTCTCTACTACCTCGAAGAGGTATGGAGCGCCGGTTTCTCCTATAACGGCAACGGTGCGTTTGACGACCCGAACAACACCACCCACGCCAATTGGGGCGCCGGCACCACCAGCGGTTATGGTGTCGTTCTGGAAGGCAGCCCGCTCGACTACGCGCAGGGCGGTCTCAACACCACGACAAGTGACATCGACCTGCTTCAGTTCGGGACTGGCTACAGCTACGATGAAACGAACGGATCGGCCCTCACAACAGTCGACCTTTCGATCGATCTGGGCGGCGTCGCGCCGACCACCACCTTCAACTATGCGATCTACACCCTTTCGCATGGTGGCCTTCTCGAAGGTGGAACGTTCTTCGGCCAGTCGCTTCCTGGGTTCTACGACTACTTTGCGCAGGTGGGAACAGAGCAGATCGGCACGAGCGGAGCCGATGCACTCTACTCGTTCGAAGGAAACGACGTTCTCACCGGCAATGGTGGAATCGATGAGTTCGTCTTCGATCTTGCCGGGTTCGGACTGCTTGACACGGCGTTCACGACGATCGGCGATGACACGATCACTGATTTCAATGCCGCGAACGAGACGATTTACATCGGCGTGACCGGTTACGATGACTATTCCGATCTCAGCATCACGGGCACGACGAATGCTGTTATCGATCTCGGTTCTTATGGTTCGATCACGCTGACCGGGGTCAGCGCGTCGTCCTTGAGCGCTGATAATTTCGCGTTTGTGTAACTCGGGAAGAATGATGTTTGGATCTTCCAGACAGGCATCGTCGCAGCGTCAAGCTGCGGCGGTTGTCTTCCCCCTGACGCGAAGTGTGGCGGGCATTGCGCTGATCAGTGGCGTGGTCAATGTACTGGCGCTGACCTCACCGCTTTTCATGCTGCAGGTCTATGATCGCGTTCTCTCAAGCGGCAGCGTTCCGACGCTGGTCGGTCTTGCCGTACTTGCGGTCGGACTGTACGCATTCCAATCGCTGCTCGATATCATTCGCGGTCGAGTGTTGCTACGGATAGGTGAGCGGTTGGATGGCCAGTTTTCCGGTCGGGTGCATGATGCTGTCGTGCGCCTGCCGCTTGTAACGCGGATGCCCGGTGATGGGTTGCAGCCGCTTCGCGACCTCGACAACGTTCGCGGCTTCCTGTCTGGCAATGGCCCGACGGCGTTTTTTGACCTGCCCTGGATGCCGCTTTATCTCGGTATCTGCTTTCTGTTTCATTTCTGGATCGGCATCACGGCGCTTGTGGGGGCGGTTGTGCTGGTTTCGCTGACGCTCTTGACCAACGCACTTTCCCAAAAATCCATCAGGGAAACGATTGCCCACAATATGGCCCGCAACGGCATGCTGGAATCAGCTCGCCGGAACGCGGAAATCGTGCAAGCGCTCGGACTGGGCAAACGGCTGGAGAAACGCTGGCGCCGCGCCAACGCCGATTATCTTGCCGCCAACCGGAAGACCGGGGATGTCACCGGCGGCCTTGGTGGTATCTCGAAGTCGCTGCGGATGATGTTGCAGTCCGCCATCCTCGGCGTCGGCGCTTATCTGGTCATCCAGCAAGAGGTGACATCCGGCGTCATGATCGCCAGTTCGATCATGATGGGCCGCGCTCTCGCGCCCGTCGAAATTGCTATTGCAAGCTGGAAGCCATTCCTCATGGCTCGCCAAAGCTGGACGCGTCTGAACGATTTGCTGGCGAAAATCCCCGAAGCCGCTCCTGTCATGACATTGCCCGCGCCTCAAGGCGAACTCCGCGTCGAAGCCGTGACGATCTTACCTCCGGGAGAGAAGAAACCGACCGTCGCCGGCGTTTCCTTCGCCATACAGGCGGGTAGCGCGCTTGGTGTCATCGGGCCTTCCGGGTCGGGTAAATCTACGCTTTCGCGCGTGCTTGTCGGCGCGTGGACGCCTGCCTCCGGCAAAATCCGCATTGATGGCGCTAGTCTTGACCAGTGGGACAGGGAAACGCTTGGCAAGCACATCGGCTATCTGCCCCAAGGGGTTGAACTGTTCGACGGCACGATCGCGGAAAACATCGCTCGCTTTGAGGACGATGCTGATCCGGAGGCGATCGTCGCGGCAGCTAAGACGGCAGGTGCCCATGAATTAATCCTGCGCTTTGAGCAGGGCTACGAAACGCCGATCGGCGAGGCCGGCTCGGCTCTGTCGGCGGGCCAGCGCCAGCGCATCGGGCTGGCGCGCGCCCTTTACCGCGATCCGTTTCTTGTTGTCCTCGACGAGCCGAATGCCAACCTTGATGCGGAAGGCGAAGCGGCGGTTGTGAAAGCGATTGCGTCGGTGCGAGAGCGAAAAGGCATCGCCGTGGTTGTCGCTCATCGGCCAAGCGCCATCGGGGTCGTTGATCACGTATTGATGATGGAAGGCGGGCGGCAAAAAGCCTTCGGTCCGCGCGATGAAGTGCTTTCGAAAGTTCTCAAGGCAACCCCGAATACACCCCGGCAGAATGGTTTTTCTGCAACCGGCTTCGGTATGACTCCCCTCCGGGTGATCGCCAACCCATCGGCCAATACGCCCGGAAGAACCCAAACCGATGTCGAAGACAAGGCCAGTACGGAGGATGATCCGAATGTCCGGCATTGACCAGAATAGCGATGTTTCACGCTCGATCCGCCTTCACCTGATAGCGGGCCTGCTGGCAAGTGTTGTCCTCGTAGGTGGCGCGGGAGCCTGGGCGGCAGTCACCAACCTTTCCGGCGCAGTCGTCGCCTCCGGACATTTCGTGGTCGATTCCTACGTGAAGAAAGTCCAGCACCCCACCGGCGGCGTGGTTGGTGAAATTCTGATCCGGGAAGGCGCGGAGGTTAAGGCCGGCGATATCGTCATGCGCCTCGACGCGACCCAGACGCGCGCCAACCTTGCGATCGTTACCAAACGCCTAGATGAACTTGCCGCGCGCCTCGCACGGTTGGAAGCGGAACGTGACGATCTGCCGGCAATCTCCTTTCCCGACTGGTTGCTTGCGCGCCGCGACAATTCCGATGTGATTTCTGCGATCCACAGTGAAACGCGGCTGTTCGAGTTTCGCAAGGAGTCCCGCGAAGGGAAGAAGGCTCAGCTCACCGAGCGTATCAGCCAATACCGTCATGAGATCGAGGGACTGAAGGCGCAGGAGGATGCCTACCAGCAAGGCATCGAGGTGCTTGAGAAGGAAATCGGGGCACTTAGCGGCCTTCGGGAGCAGGGGATCGTCTCGGATCAGCGATTGAACAGCCTGAAAACGCAGCTTGCCACCTATGGCGGCGAGCGCGGTGAGAAGATTGCCTATCAGGCACAGGCGGCCGGCCGAATCACCGAGACCCGCTTGCAGATCCTTCAGGTCGACCAGGACCTCAAGACGGAAGTCGGTCGGGAACTGCGTGAAGTTCAAGGGCAGTTCGGGGAATACGTTGAGCGCAAGGTAGCGGCCGAGGACGAGTTGCGGCGGATCGATATCATCGCCCCGCAGGCCGGCATCGTCCATCAGCTCGCGGTCCATACCGTAGGCGGCGTAGTGACTCCCGCCGATCCGATCATGCTGATCGTTCCGGAGGGAGATGATCTGGCGCTGGAGGTGCAGATCGCACCAAAGGACATCGATCAGATCCAGCTCGGCCACAGGGCCGTGCTGCGCATGTCGGCTTTCAATCTGCGCACCACACCGGAACTCAACGGCTACGTCAATCGAATTGCCGCCGACCTGACCACGGACGAGAAGACAGGCCTCTCCTATTATCTGGCGCGCCTGGCGGTATCGCCCGAAGAACTGGCGAAGCTGAAGGATTTGCGGCTGATGCCGGGGATGCCGGCCGAAGCAATGATCCAGACCGGCGAGCGGACTGCGCTCTCCTATCTCGTGAAGCCGCTTTCGGACCAGATCAACCGCGCGTTCCGCGAGGAATGAATAACATGACCAGAATGATCAGGAATTGAGAACGGAATGAGTACATTCGATACGATGGAGAACACCCTGACACGGGAGGCAAGCCGGACTAAGCGCCTCAAGGCGGCGACATATGACGCGCATGAGCGCCTCGACCAGTTTATTATGAAGGCAAATCCATTTGCCGATCGCGAGCATTATGGCCGCTTCCTGGCGATGCAGTTCCACTTCCACCATGATCTCGACGGTCTGTTTTTCGATCCTGATCTTGATCTGCTCCTTCCTGACCTGGGCGGCAGGCGTAGAATCGAAATGATCGGGCAGGATTTCGCAGATCTCGGTCTGGAGCTGCCCTCGGCACGTCACGCGACACGCTTCCGAAAGGGCGAAACGGTCGACCTGCCGGAAGCCCTTGGCTGGCTCTATGTCATCGAGGGCTCCAACCTAGGGGCAGCCTTCCTGTTGAAATATGCCGCTCAGCTTGGACTCAACGAGAACTTCGGAGCGCGTCACCTTGCCGGCGCAACTGAAGGCCGTGGCCTGCATTGGCGAACGTTTACGGCCGCTCTCGACAGCATTGCCCTTACGGATGAGCAAGAGCGCAAGGCCATCGTTGAGGCCGAGACAGCTTTTGAGCACGTCCACACGATCGCCCGCGAGATGTTTTCATGAGCCTCCATTCATCATCGGAATACCTATGCGGAGAAAGCTGTCGAAAGGCTTCGACCCTTTGCGACACAAACTCGCTTGCCGGATAGTTGCGAGCTGCCGCCCATCGACAAAGCGAAAAAATGCAGCAACACACGAGGAAACGCAGATGACACGAGAAACAGTGCAAACATCCTCATTGTTATCCAGCACGGCTGTAAAGCCCGTGCTACCCGGCATAGGTGGAATAGCGCCTCTTGCAAAGACGGCGGCCGTTCTCCCGGTGACAATTTCTGATGGTGCGGACGAAGCTTTCGGCGAATGGAAGGTGGCCTATGTAGGTCGCGAGGGCCGAAAGATACATGTGGCCCGATACCAGCGTACTGGTGCCCTGACCAACCGCGTGGGTATCGATCTCGGTTTTTCCGGTAACGAAAGTATGCTTGGAGCCCTCACCTTGCCTCTGGGCCTTAAACAGAAGACAGGCGTACGGCTGCAGGTCGATGCGGGCGAAATATCAGCCAAAATGACATTCGTTTCGGCGGGATCTACCGGCTGCGTTGTGAAACTCGGCATCGATGCCGAAATGATCGCGCTGTTGTGCCAGGCTGAAAGGTTGAACGTGTATGCGCAGATGGCTTCAAATGCCAAAAAGCTGGTTTTTCCCATACCATTGCATGGTTTCGCCGATGCTATCGAGCGGTTGAGGCAAATCGACCGGGCGAGAATGATTTAAACGAATGGAAGAGGTCAGCAGTCCGTCACCTGACCTCTTTACCATTTATCCATCGAGGCAAAGGATTCCTTATGAGTCTGCTCGTCGCAAAGTCTCGGGAGCGGTGTCCACCGCTCCGGTTGTTCGGAGCGGAATGAGGGCGATCCCTTCGAGGTTTTCAGTCATTAGATGTCAGTGTGGCTTGCGGCGAGCCTCGACTAGGGCACTGATCAAGATGAGCGAAAGCACGCTAACCTGAGCAATGTCATGAGTACGCTACAATCGTTCAACTCCGCCGCAGGCATACATGCAAACCACCTTCGCCGACTTTCCATGCTCGGTGACAGTGCGCAAAATGAATTGAGAACCCGCTTCCTCGAAACCAGACCCTTCGCAAACCGGCGGCGCTATGAACGCTTTCTGGGAGCGCAATACGCTATCGGTTGCGAGCTGAAGGAGTTATACTTTAGTCCGCTGCGGTCTTCGCTTTTCCCGTTCCTGGAACCGACTGGACATATTCGCAAGGTCGAGAACGACGTGCGCGACCTTGGCCTGAGGCCTCCGGACATTCTGCGCGTCTCTGTGAGCGATGACCTGAGTCCGCTCGGTTTGTGCGGTGCGCTCTTTGTCGCAGAAGGTTTACGGCTGATGTTTCCCTATTTCCGCAAACAGGCTGAACATCTCGGGTTCGACGGTTCCTTTGGGGCGCAGCACCTCTCTTGCGAGGCACCCCTCATTCGGCAGCGCTGGGCGGGCCTTGTCATGACGATCAATAGCATGACTTTATCTGCCGGGGATATGCTTGTCATGGCGGCTTCCGCAGAACGGACGATGCAACTGGTGAGGGCTGCACTTGATCGGGAGATGAGCGAGCAAATGGACGGACGACGGAGGGCTCTCCATGGCTGAACTGCGAGCTTCCAGACGAACCCTTATAGAGACGTCCCGTCGGCATTCTATCCGCGCCATTTATCTCACCCTCGGCATCACCATGCTGATCCTCGGTTTCGTCGGCATGCTCCTTCCGATCCTTCCGATCATGCCGACGACGATTCTCCTGATCCTCGCGGCATGGTTTTTCGGCCGGTGGTCGCCCCGGCTTGAGGCACGGCTGCTCAATCATCCACGCTTCGGCCAGACATTGCGGAACTGGCGAGACGAAGGCGCGGTATCTGCCAGGATCAAAGCAGTCGCTGTCATTGGAATGGTGGGTGGTTTCATCATCTTTTGCGTGACTGCCTTTCCCGGTCCACGACTCGCCATTCCAATGGGCATCCTCATCGTCGGATCTGCTGTCTTCATCCTCACGCAACCCGCACCGATGGCGAACGTGGTTTTACTAAAAAAGGAACAGCCATGAAGCTCAACCGTCAGACCGATATCGCAATCGCTGCGCTTGTCTATGGAATGCAGGCGAAGGACGGCTCTTTTGCATCGATGCCATCGCGAAAAACTGCGGCATCAGCACGGCGAGTGTCGCTCAGGTCACCAGGCGTCTGACTCGACTTGGCTGGTTTAAAAGCCATCGCGGTCGCGGTGGCGGCTTGACGCTGGCTATGGATGCGGAAAAGCTCTCGCTTGCACACATCGTCGATACACTTCAGCCGGCGCGCAGGGATCGCCCCCCCTCACGGCCAATTGATCTGCTTCTCTGTCAGGCCGAGCAGTCACGTCTCGCCAGCCTTGACCGTTATACCCTCCGCGACCTGGCCGACGACAGGTTCGCGATCCCTTATCGGGGACGCGCGAGGGAGACCACGGTCCCGGCGACGCCAGCGCTGAATAACCATCGATGGAGCCATCATCATGACGTCCGGAGCATGCAAGAAACTGCCGCTGATCCTGCTGTTCTTCATCATGTCCGTTCCCGATCTGGCGCTGCCCCAGACTCCGGCGGACGGATCGCAGGCCAAAGTTGCGGGCAGGATTGATGAGGTACATGGGAAGTGGTCTGTCACCTGCCTGCCGCGTGACGGCGAAAGGGTCTGCGCGGTGAGGCAAATTCAGGCTGGCCGGGAAAGTGGTAAGCCTGTCCTTTTGATCGAGCTGCGCCCTTCGGCGCAAGGAGCCGGCAAGGGCGGCAACATGCTGCCGAACACTCTTCGCCCTGAAACAGGTGTCCGCCTCGCGCTTGATGGGGGAGCAGCGACGATCAACCTGCCAATCAGGGACTGCAACGACAAAGGGTGCGCTGTCACCGTGACGTTTGCGGGACCAGCCTTTGAAAAGCTTCGCAATGGCAAGCAGCTTCAGGTGGCGGGATCAGGCCACGACGGAACACCTAAAGTGTTCTCCATTGATTTAAACGGATTTTCCGATGCTGTTGCCAGAAGCCTGCAACTTGAACAGCAGCGCAACTAAGTGAAAATTCTATCCTGTTGGTATTCCTGACGACAGAAGCTAAACTTTCCGAGCCTCTCGTGTGACGGAAAGGGAAGATTTTGGTTGTCGTTGATGAACGCTTGTCCAGGGGTCTTGTCCGTGCGGAAACGCGTGGGCTGACCGACGCGCTCAATCGACATGCCGGGGATGTTCTCAAAACCTTCTATGATGGTGTCATTCCGCATTTTGAAAAGCACAACCGCCTGACTCTCTTGGGAATGCAGGCGATAGCCGATGATTTGGACAAAAAAGCAAGGGCCGCCTTCAGTCCGTTATGGTGCGATACGGAGCTTTTGCCGCCGACACGGGGACGGCCGCAATCGGGCTCCTATGAAATGCTGCATTACTGGATCAATCCGAAGCCGGTTGACGGTAACTCGAGCCGGCTGATGATGATCGCGATGTTTTCGGCATGGGGCACGCGTAAACAGATCGCGTTGCGGGCGCACGATACGCTCACCAGTTTTTATGAACACGCCGCGCAGCGGTTGCTGCAGCGTTGCGGCAGCAGGGAAGCGGCGGTCCGTGCCATTGGCCAGCGTCTCGTTGAAACCATCATCATCCCTACGCTTGCGCTGCATGAAGCACCGCAATCTCTGGCGGACACCGAATTTCCGATCCCCTTCATGAATGGACTTCTCCTCGGCCGCTTTATCCGCCGCTCGACCGAAAAAATCGATGGAGAGAGCCGGATGATCGGGCGAGGTGGATGGGGCAGACGACCTGTCAATCTTCAGGCATCATTGGAATTCGTCGTCAAAACCTACATCGGTCCCGAGGAAATAAAGCAGGATCAGGAACTGATCGCGCGGCGGATTGAGGAGTGGCTGGCTGCTCACCAAGGTGAAGCGGAGACTATCCGCCGATACATAGGCTACAAACTCGGGACCTTATGGGACAACGGTCATATATCACGCCAGGATTTTGATGGCCTAAGGGAGGATTTCTGGAAATTGCACAGCGAAATTACAGCCGTGCAAGAAGGTCTTCGATAGCAACGCCCTTCGTGACATCCGCGCCGTATTCGCTTGCTACAGTTTAACGCTGAGCAAATTATGTTGGAACTGGTTGCGGCGGCGTGAGTCTCGCTGTTCATGGACGCTACCTGATTTTCTACGCCGGACGCCAAGCAGGCGTTGTGGTGATCGAACGAATCTTGCACGGCGCCCGCCATCTGGATTGGCTCGACCTGTAAGGTCACAAGCGAAAATCGCCTGTCTTTGTAGGTCGGAGCGCGAAGTGCAATAAAAGCTCCTTGAAAGGGTGTCCCTCAGGCATCCTCTATTTCTCCCGCCAATGTTCGCGGGAGAAACCTTGTCTGCTACCAAGATCCTTTGGGGTCCAATCCTGACCGTCCTGTTCATTGTGTTCGCCTCCATCTGGAGCGCGACGCAATGGACCGCGTGGCAACTTGGCTTTCAACCCCAACTGGGCGAGCCGTGGTTCGAGTTCGGCGATATGCCGGTCTATCCACCACCGGCGATTATCTGGTGGTGGTTCTTTTACGACGCCTATGCGCCGGACGTCTTCATGACGGGCGGGATCATCGCGGCGTCCGGCGGTTTCATCGCCATTGTCGTTGCCATCGGCATGTCCGTATGGCGGGCGCGGGAGGCCAAGAATCTCGCCACCTACGGTTCGGCCAGATGGGCGGACGAACAGGAAATCCGCTCCGCTGAGTTGTTTGGTCCGGATGGCGTGATTCTCGGTCGCTATGGCGGCGAATATCTCCGTCACGGCGGTGTCGAACACATACTTTGTTTCGCTCCGACGCGATCCGGCAAGGGTGTCGGCCTTGTCGTGCCGACACTGCTGACATGGCCGGGAAGCTGTATCGTCCACGACATCAAGGGAGAGAATTGGGAACTGACAGCCGGCTGGCGTTCCCGCTTCGGTCGTGTCCTGCTGTTCGATCCCACCAATCCGGCTTCCGCAGCCTACAATCCCCTGCTGGAAGTGCGCCGGGGAGACGTGGAGGTTCGTGATGTGCAGAACATTGCCGATATTCTCGTTGATCCCGAAGGGATGCTTGAGCGTCGCTCGCATTGGGAGAAGACTTCTCATTCGCTGCTGGTTGGTGCGATCCTGCATGTTCTCTATGCGGAACAGGACAAGACCCTGGCCGGCGTCGCTTCGTTCCTCTCCGATCCGAAGCGGCCGATCGAATCCACCTTGCGCGCAATGATGCTGACCAATCATCTTGGCGAGGCCGGCCCGCATCCCGTCGTCTCATCGGCGGCGCGGGAACTGCTGAACAAAAGCGAGAACGAACGGTCAGGCGTTTTGAGCACGGCCATGTCGTTTCTCGGACTTTACCGCGATCCAGTCGCAGCGAAGGTCACGTCCTGCTGCGACTGGCGCATTGCCGATCTTGTCTCATCCGACAAACCGGTCACGCTCTACCTCGTCGTGCCGCCATCCGATATCAGCCGTACCAAGCCGCTCATCCGTTTGGTGCTCAACCAGATCGGGCGCAGATTGACGGAGGATTTGCACGCGAAGGACCGTCGCCACCGCATGCTGATGATGCTCGACGAGTTTCCCGCCTTGGGAAGATTGGACTTCTTCGAATCTGCTCTCGCCTTCATGGCAGGCTATGGAATCCGCGCATTCCTCATCACCCAGAGCCTCAATCAAGTGGAAAAGGCATATGGGGCGAACAACAGCATTCTCGACAATTGCCACATCCGTGTCGCCTTCTCCACGAATGACGAGCGGACAGCCAAACGGCTGAGCGACGCTCTTGGCACCGCCACGGAAATGCGGGCGATGAAGAACTATGCCGGCCACCGGCTTTCGCCCTGGCTGGGGCATCTGATGGTGTCACGGCAGGAGACGGCCCGCGCGCTTCTGACGCCCGGAGAAGTCATGCAGCTTCCGCCGACCGACGAAATCGTGCTCGTGTCCGGCCTGTTTCCGATCAGGGCGAAGAAAGCGCGGTATTTCGAGGACAAGAGGATGTCGGAGCGAATCCTTCCGCCGCCCGCGATTTCTCCGGCTCAGCGAGCCAGTAGCGGTTCCGACGATTGGGTCGGGCGTGTGGCCGCTGCGCCACCCGAACCGCCTGGGCCGTCCGAGGGTGCGGCGCTGTTGGCTTCCCTGGATGAGAGCGACACGACCAATTCCGGCATTCGCAAGGAGCCGGAATTGCCCGAGCATGAGGACGTCGACACCGCTCCGTCCAAGGAGCCGGCCAATGAATTTGAACTGCTGGAGGACGATCCCGACGACGAGGGGATACGCTCCCGCGCGTTGCGTCGTCAGATGCTTGGCGTGGCGCGTCAGGTTTCTCTCGATCCGAACGATGGACTGGAGTTGTAAAACGCCGTGAAAGAGCAGCTTTCCATATACCTGGAACCCGATCTCCTCCGCGCCGTGATTGCCTATGCCGATCGGCACAAGGTCTCGAAATCGGTCGTCGCTGAAGCGGCCATCGCGTCTTTCCTGTCTCCCGACACGGCAGAGCGACAGGAGGCGGCCATCACCCGCCGCCTCGATCGGTTGACCCGCCAGCTACAGCGCTGCGAGCGCGACATTGGTATTTCGGTCGAGACGATGGCGCTATTCGTCCGCTTCTGGCTGATCTCGACACCGGCGCTTCCCGAAGCCTCACAGGCCGCCGCCCGAGCCAAGGGTCTGGAGCGTTACGAGGGTTTTGTCGAGGCGCTCGGTCGGCGTGTAGCCAAGGGCAGCTCCTTCTTGCGAGAGGTGTCGGAAGATCGGGGCGAAGCAATCGAGAAAAGTCCAGAGTAACAGGTAAGTTACGCTATGCGACTTCTTTGCTCTCTACGTTTGTCGAGGAACATGGAGGTGGATTGCTGATCGAAGCAGCCTTGCTGGAGTGCGATTGTCACGCCTATCGTTCAAAAGCGAAAATCGCCTGTCTTTGTAGGTCGGAGCGCGATTAGCACCTTTCCCTTGTTGCAAAAGGCAGTTTCCTGTCTCTTCTAATCATCCCCGTCAGCGGCACGAGAAACCTCGCCGCGAGAAACGGGGACCATCGTGGCACATCATCACCATCATGACCGGGACGTGATCTCTCGCAGCGTGCGGATGCTGCGCACGGCGCTTGGGGCGTCGATCGTCCGCTATCTTGAAGATCCCGCCGTCGTCGAGGTGATGCTGAACCCGGATGGCCGCTTGTGGGTGGACCGGCTGAAGGAAGGTCTTGCCGATGCCGGCGAGGTTCTGTCGCCGGAAGACGGCGAGCGCATCGTTCGGCTGGTCGCCCATCATGTCGGCGCGGAAGTCCATGCCAGCAATCCCCGCGTATCTGCCGAACTGCCGGAAACGGGCGAGCGGTTCGAGGGACTTTTGCCGCCCGTCGTCACGGCGGCCGCCTTCGCCATCCGCAAGCCCGCCGTCGCCGTGTTCACCCTGTCGGATTACATCGCTGCCGGGATCATGACGCAGGCGCAAGCCGACGTGCTGCGCATCGCCGTCGAAAAGCGCAAGAACATCCTTGTCGCGGGTGGCACCAGCACCGGAAAGACCACGTTGGCGAATGCGCTTCTGGCTGAAGTCGCCAAGACCGCCGACCGCGTGGTGCTGATCGAAGACACCCGCGAACTGCAATGCGCCGCGCCCAATCTGGTCGCCATGCGGACCAAGGACGGAGTGGCTTCGCTCTCCGATCTTGTGAAGTCGTCGCTGCGCCTGCGTCCCGACCGTATCCCGGTTGGCGAGGTGCGCGGCGCTGAAGCCCTCGATCTCCTGAAAGCATGGGGAACCGGCCATCCCGGCGGGATCGGTACGATCCACGCCAATACGGCCATCGGCGCGCTTCGGCGACTCGAACAGCTCGTGCAGGAGGTCGTTATCACGGTCCCGCGTGCGCTGATCGCCGACACGATCGATCTCATCGCGGTTCTCTCCGGCCGCGGCTCCGCCCGCCGCCTTTCCGAAATCGCCCTCGTGGACGGGATCGATCCCGTCACCGGCGATTACCGCACCTTGTCCGCTCAACTTTCCACTGACCGTCAGCCACTCCCGAAAGGAGAAGACCAATGAATGCGCATGTTTCGCCTGTCATGCCCGCCAAGTCCGTTCCGTTCATCCTGTCCGAGGTTCCCGCCGAGCCGTCCGCGCCCGACGAACCGACGTCGCCGGTTAATACCGTTCCGCTTGCCGATACGGTGCAGCCCGCCGCGCCCAGGTCGGGGGTTCTGCACGAAACGCGCAAACGCCTTTCCAGCTCGACGGCTCTTGCCACGATCATGGTGATGGCGGCGGCACCTGCTGCCCGGGCCTCCGGCTCCTCGATGCCGTGGGAGGAACCGCTGCAACAGATTCTGGAAAGTATCGAAGGCCCGGTTGCCAAGATCGTCGCCGTCATCATCATTATCGCCACCGGCCTCGCGCTCGCCTTCGGCGATACCGGCGGTGGGTTCCGCAAGTTGATCCAGATCGTCTTTGGCCTGTCAATTGCCTTCGCGGCGTCGAGCTTCTTCCTGTCGTTCTTCTCGTTTGGCGGCGGAGCGCTCGTTTAATGGAAGAAGATGTTCACGGCTTCTTTGCGCCTGTTCACCGGGCGCTGACCGAGCAGATATTGCTCGGCGGCGCTCCCCGCGCCGTCGCCATCGTCAACGGCACATTGGCCGGGGCGGTCGGCTTGGGCCTTCGCCTCTGGATCGCCGGACTGGTCATTTGGGCCATCGGCCATTTCGCCGCCGTATGGGCGGCACGGCGTGACGCGCAATTCGTGGACGTCGGCCGCCGTCACCTGCGCTATCCGGCGCATCTCAGTGTGTGAGGAGACGGCCGATGCTCAATCTCTCCGAATATCGCAAGCGTTCCTCACACCTTGCCGACTTCCTGCCCTGGGCGGCGCTGATCGCACCGGGCGTCGTTCTTAACAAGGACGGATCGTTCCAGCGCACCGCCCGGTTCCGTGGTCCCGATCTCGACAGCGCCACGCCGTCCGAACTGGTCGGCACCACGGCAAGGCTGAATGGCGTGCTTCGTCGTCTCGGCTCCGGCTGGGCGATCTTTGTCGAAGCGCAACGCAACCCGGCCACTGAATATCCCGAAAGCATGTTTGCCGACAGTGCATCGGCCCTCATGGACGTGGAGCGCCGGGAGCAGTTTGAAGAATCCGGGTTGCTCTACGAGAGCAGCTACTATCTCACCTTCGTCTGGTTGCCGCCCGCCGAAGAAGCCTCGCGCATGGAAGGCTGGCTTTACGAGGGCCGCGAACGCTCCGGCGTTGATCCGCGGGAATTGCTCAAAGGTTTTATCGACCGCACCGACAGGGTGTTGCACCTGGTCGAAGGTTTCGTGCCGGAAGTGGCGTGGCTCGATGATGCCGATACGCTCACCTATCTGCATTCCACCATATCGACCAAGCGCCATCGCGTCCGCGTTCCCGAAACGCCGATGTATCTCGATGCGCTGCTGGCCGATCAGCCGCTTGCCGGCGGGCTGGAGCCAAGGCTGGGCGATTTCCATCTTCGCACCCTGACTGTGATCGGCTTTCCGACCGTGACCTTTCCGGGGATACTGGACGATCTCAACAGGATCGCCTTTCCCTATCGCTGGTCCACGCGGGCGATCATGCTCGACAAGACCGACGCCACGCGGCTGGTGACGAAAATCCGTCGGCAATGGTTCGCCAAGCGGAAGTCCGTCGCCGCCATCCTCAAGGAAGTCCTGACCAACGAACAATCCGTTCTTCTGGATTCGGACGCGGCCAATAAGGCGGCCGACGCCGATGCGGCCTTGCAGGATCTCGGTTCGGATCAGGTGGGCGAAGCCTATGTGACCGCAACCGTCACTGTATGGGATGCAGACCCGCGCATTGCCGACGAAAAGCTCCGGCTGGCCGAAAAGGTCATCCAATCCCACGACTTCACGGCTATCGTGGAGACGGTGAATGCGATCGAGGCATGGATGGGCGGCATTCCCGGCCATGTCTATGCCAATGTCCGGCAACCGCCGATCTCGACCTTGAACCTCGCGCACATGATGCCGCTCTCCGCCGTCTGGGCAGGACCGGAAAAAGACGAGCATCTTGATGCGCCCCCGCTGTTCTATGCCAAGACGGAAGGCGCAACGCCGTTCCGCTTCTCGCTCCATGTCGGTGATGTCGGCCATACCATGGTTGTCGGACCGACAGGTGCTGGCAAGTCGGTCCTGTTGGCGCTGATGGCCCTGCAGTTCCGCCGTTACGAGCGCAGCCAGGTATTCGCCTTCGACTTCGGCGGCAGCATAAGGGCCGCCACGCTTGCCCTGGGCGGCGACTGGCAGGATTTGGGCGGCTCGCTCTCCGACGACACATCGCTGATGAACACCGTGTCGCTCCAGCCGCTCGCCGGCATTCACGACACGCCGGAACGGGCATGGGCCGCTGACTGGCTGGTGGATATTCTGGTCCGCGAAGGCGTGGAAATCACGCCGGACGTCAAGGAACATCTCTGGACGGCCTTGACCTCGCTCGCATCTGCGCCGGTCGTGGAACGGACGATTTCCGGGCTTGCCGCGTTGCTGCAAGCCAATGCCTTGAAGCAGGCGCTTCGCCCGTACTGCATCGGCGGTCCCTATGGCCGGTTGCTCGACGCGGAGATGGAATGGCTGGGCGAGGCTTCCGTACAGGCTTTCGAGACTGAAGGGCTGATCGGAACCGGGGCGGCTCCCGCCGTACTGTCCTATCTCTTCCACCGCATCGAATCCCGTTTCGATGGCCGCCCTTCACTTCTCATCATTGACGAGGGCTGGCGGGCGCTGGACGACGGTGGTTTCGCGCAAAAAATCAAGGAATGGCTGAAGACGCTTCGCAAGAAGAATGTCTCGGTGGTCTTTTCCTCGCAGTCGCTCGCCGACATCGAGGCGTCACCGATAGCGCCGGTTATTGTCGAAAGCTGCCCGACGCGCATCTTCCTCGCCAACGAGCGGGCCATCGAACCGCAGATCGCCGCTGTCTATCGGCAATTCGGCCTCAATGACAGACAGATAGAGATTGTCGCGAGGGCCACGCCGAAGCGGGACTATTACTGCCAGTCGCGCAGAGGAAACCGGCTGTTCGAGCTTGGCCTTGGCCATATCGCTCTCGCACTTTGCGCGTCCTCCGACAAGCCGGCTCATGCGCTGATCGACAAACTCATGAAGGACGGAGCGAAACCGTATTTTCTCGGAGCATGGCTGGAGGCCAGGAGTCTTCGCTGGGCCGCCGATCTTATTCCCGATCTCACCAATGTCATTGACCAGCCCACCGCGAAGGACGGCGGGCCGGTCTCCCTTTCCCCGTCATCCGAAGAGGAGATTGCTCCATGAGGAATATCGCCCGTTCCCCGCGCAGCCGGGTTCTTGCATGCGCCGTCAACGCTTCCGCCATCCTGCTTCCTGTCACCCTGCCGCTTGCCTTGATCCCGTTCACGCCGTCTCTGGCGCTGGCATGGCGCATCGTCTATGACCCGACGAACTACAGTCAGAACCTGCTTTCCGCCGCCCGCGCACTGGAGCAGATCAACAATCAGGTGACGTCTCTCGCCAATGAGGCGCAGATGCTCATCAATCAGGCGAAGAACCTCACGTCTTTGCCGACGTCCCTGCTCTCGAAGATCGAGGGCAACTTCGCCGAGATGAAGTCGCTTTTGAACGAGGCGGACCAGCTCGCCTACAATGTCCAGAACATCGAAACGCAGTTCAACGCGACCTATCGTGATTTTGCCTCAGGCGACCGCACCGCCTCGCAACTGGTGTCTTCGGCGCAACAGCGCTGGCAGCAATCGTTATCGGCCTTCGAGCACTCGCTGAAGGCCGGAGCCGTCGCGGTCGAAAACATCGATGGCACGCAGGAGCAGACGAGCGAGCTTGTTACCGCCAGCCAATCGTCTGTCGGTGTGCTTCAGGCGACGCAGGCCGGCAACCAGCTTCTCGCCGTGCAGGCCAAGCAGATTTCCGACCTCACCGCCATGCTGGCGGCGCAGGGTCGCGCCGATGCGCTCGAACAGGCAAGGCAGGCATCTGCGCAGGAACAGGCGCGCGAGCAGTTCTCCCGCTTCATGACCGGGACTGCCTACAGTTCGTCCAGCGTTCGCATGTTCCACGATTGAGGAGCTTGCAACGATGGACCTGAAGATCGCCGCCCGGATGATCGCCGTCTTCGCAATCGGTGCAGGGCTGACCGCCGCAATCACGGCTCTGCATGACGATGAAGACCGGCCCGATGCCGCCGTCCCCGGCATCGAGCGTCCGGGCGGCGACCCTTCCCCTCTATCGGCCGCAAAAAGCCAGCTTGCCCGTTGCCGCGACCTTGGCACGGCGGCGCTCGAAGACGTCGCTTGCCGCAAGGCATGGGCGGAGAGCCGCCGCCGCTTTTTCCGCATGGACAAGCCGGATCGGCCGACGCCGCCCAAGGCGAGCGGGGAGACCGCGCATGAATAATGTCGGCGTCATCGATCGTTTCCTTGAAACTTTCACATCTTATATCGATAGCGGTTTCGGCCTTCTCAGTGGGGAAATCGCGTTTCTGACGTCCACGCTGATCGTCATCGATATTGTTCTGGCCGGCCTGTTCTGGGCATGGGGCGCCGATGAGGACATTATCCAGCGGCTGGTGAAGAAGACCCTCTATATTGGCTTCTTCTCGTTCATCATCGGCAATTTCAACAACCTCGCCAAGATCGTTTTCGAGAGCTTTTCCGGGCTTGGCCTGAAAGCTGGCGGCTCCAGCCTGTCCGGCTCCGAGCTTCTTCAGCCCGGTCGGGTTGCACAGGTCGGCCTCGACGCCGGCGATCCGATCCTGACCGCCGTGGGAGAGTTGACCGGCTATATCTCCTTCTTCGAAAATTTCATTCAGATCTTCGTACTGCTGGTGGCATGGGTCGTGGTGCTGATCGCCTTTTTCATCCTGGCGATCCAGATTTTCGTGACGCTCATCGAATTCAAGCTCACCACACTGGCGGGCTTCGTCTTGATCCCGTTCGCGCTGTTCAACAAGACGGCCTTCCTTGCCGAAAAGGTGCTCGGCAATATCGTCGCGTCGGGCGTCAAGATCCTCGTACTCGCCGTCATCGTCGGGATCGGCTCCGGTCTGTTCAGCGAGTTCACCGCCGGTTTCTCCGAACAGCCCACCATCAGCGAAGCCCTCTCGCTGGTTCTCGGCGCGCTCGCGCTGATGGGCCTGTCGATCTTCGGCACGGGCATCGCCACCGGCCTTGTCTCCGGTGCGCCGCAGCTTGGCGCGGGTGCCGCGGTCGGAACCGGCCTTGCCGCCGCCGGTATCGCTGCCGGTGGCTTCATGGCGGCGAAAGCCGGGGCCGGTATGGCCGTCAGTGCGGCCGGTGGCGCGGCGCGTGGCGGCGCTGCTTTGGCCGGTGGTGCCAAAACCGCCTACGGGCTGGGTGACGCTTCCGTGGGATCGACCGGAACCGGCGGCGGTGCGGCTGGCATGATGGGTGTCGCCAAGGCTAGTGCCGGCATGATCGTCAATCGCGGCAAAGAGGCTGCCTCTCGCGCCGGGGAGTCCATGCGCTCCAGCTACCGTTCCGGACAGGCCGCCGCATGGAGGGCGACGGGCGGCAAGAACGACGTCAATCCGGGCGGTGCTGGTGGCGGCAAGGCCGCCAACGATCCGCTCTATGCCGGTGCGCAATCTTCCAAGGCCGTTTCCGGTTCCGACATTTCCCCGCAATCCGCATCTGCGTCCGCGCCCGATTGGGCGCAGCGGATGCAGCGCAACAGCACCATTCACCACGGCGTCAGTACCGCCGCCCATGCGGTTCGCTCCGGCGATCACGGCGGCGGCTCCATGTCCGTTTCTCTCAATCAGGATGACAAATGATGACACTCTTCAAGCGTCCTTCCGTGCGCTATGCCCGCACGCCCGAACCCGAAACGCCCTATCAGTGCGCCGGACAGGCATGGGACGAGCGGATCGGTTCCGCCCGCGTGCAGGCGCGCAACTGGCGGCTCATGGCCTTTGGTTCTCTCTTTCTTGCCGGTGGCTTCGCATCCGCCCTTGTCTGGCAGTCGACACGCGGCACGGTGGTTCCGTGGGTGGTACAGATCGACCGTTTCGGCGAGGCGCAGGCCGTGGCTCCTGCCGTGGCCGATTATCGGCCGACCGATCCGCAGATCGCATGGCATCTCGCCCGTTTCATCGAGCAGGTGCGCAGCATTCCGGCTGACGCCGTGATCGTGCGGCAGAACTGGCTTCGCGCCTATGAGTTCGCCACGGACCGCGGCGCGATCGCGCTCAACGATTATGCGCGGGCGAATGATCCCTTCACGAAAGTCGGCAAGTCGCAAATCTCGGTGGAGATTTCCAGCGTCATTCGCGCCTCGCCGGATTCGTTCCGCATCGCATGGGTGGAGCGGTCCTACGAGAACGGCCAGCTTTCCGGCACCGAACGCTGGACGGCGATCCTGACCGTCGTGATCCAGCAGGCGCGCACCGCCGAAAAACTCCGGGCCAATCCGCTCGGTGTCTATGTCAACGCAATCAACTGGTCGAAGGAAATGGGGCAATGAAGACGAATGAATCACGCATGAAGTCGCGGTACGCATCCGGAATGGTTCTTGCTCTGGTATCGGCAACCGTGCTGGCAGGGTGCGCCAAGAAATACATTCCCCCGGAAATCGACTATGACGATGCGGCTCCCGCCATGCTCAGGGCCGATCCGGTCGCGCCGGTAAAGGTGGTCGAGGTGCCGAAGACCTTGCCGCTGCCTGGACAGTTGAAGCCGGTCGATGGCGGTAAAGCGAAGGTGGAATCGACGGACCCAAAGCAGCGGATCAGCGCCGCGAATGAAGCGGCCAGAATGCAGCCGGTTCGCGACGGCTTCATCAACGCCGTGCAGGTTTATCCCTTCTCGCTCGGCGCGCTCTATCAGGTCTATGCCGCTCCCGGTCAGGTGACGGATATCGCGCTTCAGCCCGGAGAAACCCTTGTCGGCTCCGGCCCGGTCGCCGCCGGCGACACGGCGCGCTGGATCATCGGCGACACGGAGAGCGGCGCAGGCGCGACGAAACAGGTCCATATCCTCGTGAAGCCGACACGGCCGGATCTTCAGACCAACCTTGTCATCAACACCAACCTGCGCACCTATCACCTGGAACTGCGATCCACGGAAAAGACCTACATGGCGTCCGTCTCGTGGCAATATCCGGCCGACCAGCTCATTGCGCTGCGCCGTCAGAATGCCAGAGCAGCGGAAACGCAGGCGGTCGCGTCCGGCGTGGACATATCGAAGATCAACTTCCGCTACCGCATCGAGGGCGATGCAGCGCCCTGGCGGCCGCTGCGCGCCTTCGACGATGGAAGCAAGGTCTATATCGAGTTTCCGTCCGGCATCGGACAGGGAGAAATGCCGCCGCTCTTCGTCATCGGCGGATCGGGCAATTCCGAACTGGTCAACTACCGCGCCCGCCAGAACTATTATGTCGTGGATCGCCTGTTCGCAGCCGCGGAACTTCGGCTTGGCGATAAGGACACGCAGAAGCGTGTCCGCATCGTCCGCACCGATGGGCGGCCGGCGGCGGCCAAGCGCACGGCGCTGTTTTCCTCTGGGGGCGACCGATGAGCGGACAGGCACCATCACCGCAAACGGACATTGCCGCGCAATTGCGCCTGCGCCCGGAGCCGCCGCGCGTCACCCGTCTTTCGCGGAAAGTTCTGATCGGAGCCGGCGGCGTGGCGGGCATCGCCATTGCCGCTGCCCTGTTCTGGGCGCTCGACACCAGCCGGCGCGGCAACCAGTCCGTGACGGAACTTTACAACGTCGACAACAAGACACCGGCAGATGGATTGGCCGGTCTGCCGAAGGATTATACCAACATACCGAAGCTTGGTCCCGCGCTTCCGGGCGACCTTGGCCGTCCCATCCTACGGGCGCAGGAACAGGGCAAGCCGGTTGCTGCGCCAAACATCCAGACGCCGCGTGTCGATCCCGAAGAACAGCGTCGCCTTGCCGAGATCGAGGCGGCGCGGCTGGCGAAACTGTTCACCGACAGCCGGGGAGAGAGGACGACTGGTAATCAGCAGGTCGCATCCGCCACGGTGGCGACGACAACAGGTTCGGGAATTGATCCGGCGACCGGCCTCACTCTTCCGGCCGAGACGCCGCCGCTCGATTCCGGTTCGGCGCAGAACATGCAGGATCGCAAACTTGCCTTCGTCAATGCAGAGAGCGACAAGCGAACGGTCAGTGCCGACCGGGTGCAGGAGAAAGCATCCCCTTATATCGTGCAGGCGGGAACCGTGATCGCCGCCGCGCTGATGACCGGCATCAAGTCCGATCTTCCCGGCCAGATCACCGCGCAGGTCACTGAACACGTCTATGACAGCCCGACCGGATCGCATCTACTGATCCCGCAAGGCTCCCGCCTGATCGGCCAGTATGACAGCCAGGTCGCGTTCGGCCAAAGCCGTGTGCTTCTGGTATGGAACAGGCTTATCATGCCCGATGGCACATCCATCGTCCTCGAACGCCTTCAGGGTGCCGATCCCCAAGGCTATTCCGGCCTTGAGGATGGTGTCGATTACCATTGGGGCCAACTGTTCAGGGCGGCGGCGCTCTCGACGCTGCTTGGCATCGGAACCGAGATCGGCTCCAGCAATGACGAGAACGAAATCGCCAAGGCGATCCGCGAAAGCGCGCAGGATACCGCGTCCGACGTAGGACAGCAGATCGTCCGCCGCCAGCTCAACATCCAGCCGACGCTCACCATCCGGCCGGGTTTCCCGGTGCGGGTGATCGTTCAGCGGGATTTACTGATGCAGGTATATGGTGCTGCGAAGGAGCCGACATGACCAAGCTGAAGCTCTCCGCCATTCCCGACGACCGGCCGGTGAAGATCACCGTCGAGCTTCCGGCAGATGTGTTTCGGGATTTGCAGGCGTATAGCCGGATTTTGGCCCATATTGCCGGTGACGATCCCACGCCGCCCGATCCAGCGAAGCTCATTGCCCCAATGTTGCAGCGTTTTATGGCGACCGACAAGGGGTTCAGGAAAGCGAAACGATCCGACAAAACCACGACCTGATTACCTCAATATTTTTTTGTGACCTACAAAGATATAGCGTTCGTGGAGCAAATGAATAAAGCGCTTCAACACTGGGTTTGTGTTGTCGGAGCGCCAATGAGCAAGGTGATGAACTCGCGCCATGTGGCCATTTGCTTGGATTTCCCGATAAGCGATCTCCGAATGGACAATGCCAGTGTCTGTCTCATAAACAAGTGCGACCCCATCGCCTTTTCGGACAAGCCCGAGCAGCGAATCTCGTCCCACATCATGATGGACAATCTGCATTTCCGGAGCTTCACCGACACTCGAACGTAGCAGGTCCCGCAGCTCATTTCCCGGCTCATGGCGACGAAGAATGATTTTCTCCGTAGCTAAATCCTCCCAACTAATAGTCGATTTCGTTGCCAAAGGGTGATGGATCGGAAGGGCCGCAAGCACGCGCTCACGCCACAACGGCAGGCAGGAATCACCCACGCCAGCCTGCGACGTCGAAATTTTCACGTCAATCGCATTATTGTTTAGGGCTACTGCAAGATCAGACCGTGGCGCCTCCAGAAACTGGACGGAGATTTCAGGATAGAGGCCGATAAACTGTTTGACGATATCGCAAAGTTCACCATCTAACATTGAAATATAAAAGCCAATCGAAAGCCTCCCGCTCGTTCCTGTCCGCGCTGTATTAGCCAAGCTTAGAACGCTTTCAAGATCAGTAATCACACGGCGAACTCCGTGCAGAAAATCGGCCCCTTCTGGGGTTGGCGTCACGCCATTACCCCTGCGAGTAAATATGCTGATGCCAACCGATTCTTCCAGCGCTCGGATTTTCCGGCTGACTTGAGAATAATGGGTATTGAGTCTCTTGGCGGCGCGAATGAAGCTCCCTTCCTCTGCGATAATCAGCGCCTGGCGAAGTTGCACGAGCTGGATGTAGTTGAGGATCGGCCTCATAGCTAGAAAACCTCGTTTTGATTGTAAAACAGATCAAAGCGGGACCTCCTCGGATTCTACGAATATTATTGAAAATAAGAGATAATCTCGAAATCAGCAGCGTCCCGAGCTGCGCCGATTGAGACCCCAGTCAGAATCAAAATGTCTCTTTTTACCAATCGATTATCTGAGTTTATGGCGCGGGTTACATGCAGTTCTGTTTCACAGAAAGCTAAGGCTCTCCGAAATTGCGGCCCGGCTGAAACAGACGCTGGCGGTTGATGACGTGCCATGAGGCTGGCAAGCCAGATCGATTGTTGCAGCGGACAAGGTCATATAGAAAGTGGGTCGTTACCCCTACATGCACGAACTCTGGGTCGTCATTCCTTAAGTTGATAAAAGGCAGATCCGTCAAGGTAGCGGATAGTTTCGGCGTCGCGGCGCACTATTTCTTCGAGGGAATGCATGAGGGTCACAATGACCGGATAGGTCAGGTCGTCAACGGTTCGGTGAAGTTGTTCCCCTGGTTGAACAAGCTGCCGAATCTCATGAACGGATTCAAGCCGCACTATTTCATCAAGGCCTATGTAACGGTTGAGAATGCCCGAATGCGGGGAAATCAACGCAACAGACGTGAAATGCGAGAGTACTTTATACGGTTCGTTGACTCGCCGCTTAAACCGATCGGGGCGCAGATAAGCGTCCACTGTCCACTCAAGCTGTGATTCTCCAGTAGATAGCCTTGCATGATGTTGGAGATCACCGCCGGCAGTGCGTGCGCCGATCTCGATGAGGCAAGGCCCCGCAGGTGTCATCTTGATCTCAAGATGAGCAGGCCCATTTCGAATATCGAGTGCATCAAGCACTCCATATGCATATTCGACGAGAGTATCAGCTGGACCGCGATCGCGCGGCAGAATGCTAATCGATCCGCAAAGATCGAGAACATTATTTGTACTTAGACGATTGGTCTGCCAGATGTCGCATACATGATGCGCGCCATCGCAGCTTACGGTGTTGACCATATATTCGGGACCCCAAAGGTACTCCTGCGCGACGACCGCATCGTTTTGGGAGGTGTAAACATTTCCGGCGCTGATTAGCTCTTGGTAGGCTCTTGCGGATTGGTCGACCGTATCACAGAAGTGGATACCCCCTCCATTGCCTCCGCGAATAGGTTTAAGGACTACCCGTCGACCGAGCTTGCTATGCCATTCACGAAGATGGTCGTCATCGTCAACCTTGATTTGAGCCGCCGCGGTAAGCCCAGCAGCCCGGATAGTTTCGATCATTCTGAATTTGTCACGCCGGGCCGGACTCTTAGTTGTGCCGTTGGACGGGAGGTTAAGACGCTCGCTGAGAATGTCTGCAAACTCAACGCCCACCTCCGACCCCGGCACGACAGCCAACGGAGAATAATGAGCAATCGCATCAAGGGTGTCGGTCAGATCGCCTGTGTGCGTAATGTTGGCGACATAACCATCTAATTTCAAAGATGATCGAAAAACAATTGGGAGTTCGGGTGAGCTTTGAACCCGAACGCATTTAGCCCCGGCTTGCGTAAAACTTTCAAGCAAGCTTCCTCTGCCGCGATTGGTAGGAAGATATGAATCTACTATTACTACGGTATCTTCGCTCATCTAGATAACCCATCCAAAATGTTACGCTGCTCATCGGCCCAGTTGGGCTCCTCCATTAATCTGGAGAATTTGGCCTGTAACTTGGGCCGCATCGTCGGTTGACAACCAACCAATTAAACTTGCGACCTGTTTCGGATGCGTAACATCCGAAGTAAGGGTTTCGGCTTGGAGTTGTTGCCGACGCGCGCTCGATAGTCGGTCACCAAAGAATTCGGTTTCCGCGACATAGCCCGGGGCGATTGCATTGACAGTAATCCGACGAGATCCGAGCCGTTTTGCCAGATCATATACATACGGATGGAGTGCGCTTTTCGCAGCAGCGTATGAGCCTGTCCCTGATCCCCGAAATGCTGCAATTGAACTGGTTAATACTACCCTGCCGCGTTCTCTAAGTAGAGGGGAGAGAGCCTCAGTCAAAAGTACCGTGGTTAATACATTGACTTTAAAGTTCCCGATCCAGTTTGCTGCGATCCCTTCCAAGTCGGTAGTGGCGGACGGCGTTAAAAGCTCAAAGTTTCCACCAGCATTGTTGATCAAAGCGTCAACGCCGCCATAGTTTTTCTCTACGTATTTGGCGAGCTCAGATACTTGTTCGGGGTCGGATACATCGCTAACCAATGAATCGATTGAATTACCAATTGCCTCTTTCGTCTTCTCAAGGGCGCTTGCACGCCGCCCCACGATAAGTACGCGGTATCCGATCATCACAAGCTTATCAGCTATTGCCGCGCCTATTCCACTTCCACCGCCACTGACGATTGCGAGCTTCGACATTACAAGGCCTCACTGGTTGCTTATCGAATAAATAATATACGGCGTTTTCATAGACCTTCGGTTCGTAGCGAGTTGATCTACCACATGCACACTGATCCGTTCCGGCCTGTCGTGAACCTCGTGGGCTAGTCGGTATAACTTCCCAAGGAGATGGTCACGCACGCTCTTTGAAACCTTGTCTATTGGTTCCATTGCGGCATGCTGGTTGAGCTCAATATGGATTTCCATCCGCTCCTGCGACGAACCGGAATTCACCAAGATGATTTGTGCTGCTCGAACCTGTGGGTGGCTTACCACAACTTCATATGGCTCTTTAGGATAGAAGAGGACCGAGAGAAACTTGACCTGCTCGTCCGATCTTCCTTCCACCATGAACGCACCAGAGCGACCGCAATTGCAGACACACGCCCGTCCTCGGTCTCCAAGCTGGTAACGAACCACTGGATTGATGCAACTTTCATCCAGGCAAGTAATTGTTATCTGCCCCTCCACAAATTCAATGTGCTGGTAAGGTACGACATGAAACGTCCCAACGGTACATTGCGGATAACTTACTCCAATCACCCATGTTTCTGTGGAGCCA
The DNA here is from genome assembly GCF_014926405.1 of Agrobacterium vitis. Taxonomy (NCBI): domain Bacteria; kingdom Pseudomonadati; phylum Pseudomonadota; class Alphaproteobacteria; order Hyphomicrobiales; family Rhizobiaceae; genus Gillisella; species Gillisella vitis. The sequence continues at coordinate 3,147,168 of NZ_JACXXJ020000005.1, read as the reverse complement.
TATGCGCCATAAATGTCGAGGTTTCCGTAGGAGGTAACTTCATCTAGCGCGGCTTTGCTGAAGGCTTCACCTGTCCAGATGATCTTTTTGAGTGTCGTCAGTCGTTTTTGAGTTTCATTCAGGCGCCCAAGCACTAGGCCGATCTGGGTGGGGGTGCCGGCTAATGTGGTCGCACCAACCGCTTCGAAGAATGGTAACCACCGGTCGACCGCTTCGCGGTCTCCCAAAGGGCCGAGGGGAACGCCGATTGCGCCTGCGCTATGACTAAGGGCATTGAAAAAAGGGGACATCGACCCGAGCTCAGCGCCTAGATTTAAGTTCATTACAACATCATTAGCTTCGAGCGGGTCCCAGACACGAGTAATTCTATCAAGAAACATCCCACTAGGGATTACGCTGATAAGAGGTTCGGAGGTAGTTCCTCCGCTCCCTAGAACTATTGCTCCTGCTGGTTGCGATCGGGCGCGAGCCAGCAAGCTTTCTTTCATTGCTCTAAAGTCTGATTTTTGGAGAATTGGTAGCGAACTTAGCAACGCGCCATGTTGGAATGGGGCATATGCGTCGGCCAATTCGGGAATCCCTGCGGCCAATTGAACGATGCTTGACGAAATTTCAGAATCTGGAATCAAACTTTCTTGGTTGGAGAGATTCATCACATTGCCCTCAGTGTTCGCTTGCGTTGTCACCGGCAGAAGTCTGTTGATGAGCTAGTTGCGTATGCCACATCATTTTTCCAAAAGCTGTTATTTTCCATTAAATTAGTAGACTATTGATAGATCAAGACGCATACTTGTATCGCTCAATGCGACGGAGGCATCGAAATGGAGTTTGCGCAACTGCGTCACTTTGTTGCTCTAAGTGAGGTGTTACACTTTGGTCGCTGTGCTCAACAGCTAGGTATTGCGCAACCGCATCTAAGCCGCTCAATCGCAAGCTTGGAAGCTGAGCTCGCAGTGCGACTCTTCGACCGAACAAGTCGGCGTGTCGCGCTTACCCCTGCAGGCAAAGCCTTCCTCACCGAAGCTTTTGAAATTCTGCATGGACAACAGCGCGCGATCAACGCTGCGCGGACAGCTCACCTTAGGGAACGAGAAACTCTTCGTATTGGATTTGTGTCAGCCGCAACATTTCAGATTCTTCCGGAAACAATTCGGCAGATGCGTGCGCTCATTGACGTACATGTAGAGCTTATGGAGCAAACAACCAACGATCAAATAGACTTTTTGCAAGGCGGAAACATTGACATCGGATTGGGGCATCCCCCTGTTACCGCCGGAGACCGGGTAGCAGTCGATATACTCCGACCTGATGGTTATGATGTCCTCTTTTATGAGGGGCATCCGCTGGCTACCGATACTTCCGTTTCGTTCGACCAAATTGCAGGCGAAGACTTCATCTTGTTTCCTGAAAATGAAGGGCCAGTTTTCTACAACAAGTTTCGCGATCTATGCCGGAAGGCAGGAAAAGAAATGAAAGTACCGCACGTTGCTACCCGGATGCATACCATCCATAGTCTCGTTTCCGCCCGATTGGGCATCGCATTCGCCCCATTTCATACACGAAGCATCCATGTAGAAAGAGTAGTTCGTGTACCTTTGATACCTTATCCTGAGTCGTTGAACCTTGATCTCGCAGCGTTTTACGATCGATTAAATAGAAAGCAATCTCTGAAGTTATTTCTCAAAATTGCGAGAGGACTTTGAGCTCGGGTGCAGGCAGTAAGGTCGACGGACCGAAGGTCACTCCTCGGGTAGTATCGCGGCCGCATGAGTACACTCCGTCATTCACGAAAAAACAGTGATGAAGAGAAGTAATTGAATAGACCACACGAGAATGAAATGCGGAATTTAGATGTACTTCTTCCCCAAGGAAAACAAAAATTGCGCCAGAAAGCCCGCTGCGAGCAGAATCAGACCAGAAAATGAGAGGATGATTTGATATTGGTCGATCGCTAGATGTATAGAGCTTGTAAAAAATGAAACAAATAAAGGCGCTAAAAACATACAAAAATTGAATAACGCATTTGTCAATGAAATGACGATGTGATGGGATTGTTGATCGAAAGCGCTAAGTATCCAAATCGAAATGAAAGGATACGAAAGTGCATAAGAAACTCCGAAAATCACCCCACAAACGGCGACTGCTTCTGGAGTCTTAACCAAAGCCATAGCCATAAGAGATATGGCCATCGAGGCGATCGCCCAGCCAGAAACGTAGGCATCATTAAACTGCTTGAGAAAATTTACGATGAAAAACCGCGAAGCAAAAAGGCCAACAGTCGCTGCTACAATAAAAAGCGAACCCGGGAGATCTCTACTTCTTGCTGCGTAGGGAAGAAAGGATATTACATATCCCCATATACTTCCTGCAATAAACAAACATAGAAGCGGGAGCCAAGAGGCAGGCTTTAGAAGTATAGTAGAATAATTTGCCGTCGCGTCGAACGTGCCGTACTTATCGCTCCCCCGAACCCATATTAAAAAAAACAGAACGAGGGATATAAATCCGGGTGATGCCGTAACGATAAAGTACTGCGCACTACCATAGTTTGAAATGTACCATTCGGCTAAAGGCGGACCTAACAAGTTAGACCCTGGGATCGTTGACGTATAGATGGCAAACAATGTCACCGTGCGCGGCCCATTTAACATGCCTTTTACAAAAGTGAGCGCCGCCGGGTAAAAAATACCGGCACCCATCCCATACACCATACGCGACAAAAATATCCCGCCGGAAATTTGTGAAGAAACCTCGAAGCTTAAGTGGCAAATACACATAATCGCCATTCCCGCAAACATAAGAACTGTTGTTCCTAAGCGAGCCATTAGCGGTGCCGCCAGCAAGCCAAATATCAGAGCGAAAATCGCCGTTGAGGCCATCGCGTACCCCGTTATCGAAGCGGAAATGCCTTTTGCCTCCATCACTCCGGGCAAAAATGCCTGACTTGTTGTCATGGAAAAGCCAAGCAAAGTAGCCACGCAGGTAACGACGAATGTACCCTTTTGAAATGCTGGCATTTCAGCGCCAAGAACGGATGATGGATGCATTTCAAGCTTTCCTCTGGGCTCAGACGGAGAGATATCCGACATGAATGGACGTGATTGGCTTCCAGAGTGTCGAAGCAACTTATCTGACTGCACTCGCAGTTAAGAGAGTTGCACGACGCGTGCGGACTACTTCACTGCACCACGCAATTGAAGGGTTGAAGGATATCTATATGGCCCGTCCATTATGCTTCGCGGTCACATACAAGGCTGCCTCATCAAAGAATTGGCGTCTTGCATTGAGTTCATGAGTCTCGATCCAACTGGGTAACAAGTCGGACAACACCTTTGCTGTTTTCATTACGCCAACTTCTCTTTGCGCTCGGGCAAAGATCTGAACGGCCATGGGAAAACCGCGACTGCTTACGCGATAGGGGTAAGAAATAGCCGAAAGGTTACAAAGATTTGCGATGATCATATAATTCCAAGGATCAAACCGGTCGGAGGAGTTAAGTGGCAACATGTGCTGGGTGGATTGGACAGGAATTCGACTAACTGGGTAGGGATCGACCGGTAGCAAAACCCCAGAAAATCCACTGCTCGCGAAAAGCCTCTCAACCTCCAAAACCAAAATATTGCGGCTATCTCGGGCGTCTTGATATTCATTGAATGAAATGCATCCGCCACTTTCGATCGTTTGCCTGGTGCTCGGACGAAGCTGGTTGAGGGGAAAGGTTTCCTTATGTTCTTCGAAAAATCGATTCAGCTCATAGGCAATCATTTTCCAGCCGAGATGACGCTGAGGCCAGATTTCCCAATCGAACCTTTCAACTGAAACTCCAGCAGAACGGATTTGCGCGACGTAGTCCTCAAAGGATTGAGCAATTTCATCATCGATTTGTTTCGGCAGATACGGAGCGGCGAGCGAGATTTTCTCAACTTCCGCAGATTGTTGAGAGTAAATTTTTGAAAGATCGTGGCGATCCCACAAATAAAGCATATCGTCGACTGTTCTGGCGACTGCCCCAATCCGCTCCAGCGAAGAACTGACTGGGACCACACCCCGCTTATATTCTTCCGATTCACCAAAGACGAGCGCCACGGCTCCGCAGAAAGAAGCTGGGCGGCGTACAGAGCCTGCGGCGTCGGTGCCGAACGATACATCACTGATGCCACTCGCCACCGCAGCGGCTGAGCCATTACTAGATCCACCTGGCGAAAATAGCGGGAAAAGGGGGTTGACGCAGTCGGAAAAATTATTTCCGACGCCGAACTCCGTTGTTCGAGCTTTACCTTGCGTGTAGATTCCAGCTTTTTCAAAAGCGATTACTATTGATGCTGATGCGTCTGGTATTGCTGAAATAGTTTTACTGCCAAATCTGCTTTCTAGTCGTTTTACTGCAATTAAATCTTTATAAGAGGCTGACGTTTCGCCATCATCTGAATGTGTATGTGATTCTATTGTTCCGATTAAGGCGGATACCTTAGAATTCACGACGCTAACGTACTCATTAAATAATCTCGACCAGTTTTCCCGAAGGTATGCCGAGTGTGATGTCACCTGAGCTCTCACAGCGAGTGGAGCAAAAGGCGATAAATGTCTTCTTTCTGCAGAAATATTTCTCAATGGAGGAATCCCGCGAACTACAATCGATTTGAGATAAACCTACTCAAATCCGGTCGCCCATCAAGAAGTCGGGCTGCATAGCTTAATGCCTAAACGGCATCAGTTCGAATTGTCATGTGGTAGCATTTGACAGAACTAGTCGGAGAATATCATTTGGGTAGGTTTGATCGCCTATCCGATAGTTTGTTTCTCCAAACTTCTCGAAACCGCAGCGCGAATAAAATTTTATGGCTCTTTCGTTTTTCGCGTTCACACTTAACCAAACATCTGGTCGATCAGTTTGGGCACAGAAATGACGCACCTCCTTCAGCAATTCTTTACCTACGCCCTGCCGCTGATGTTGCGGTTGTACGTAAAGGGTGGAAATCTCTGTATCGCTGTATGGGGTCGCCGGAGCAACTGATCCTGTGATGACGCGTATAAATCCGTCAATCCCCTCGGAGTTTTGCGAAACCCAGATTTTGTCGCTGCTTCGGGAAAGGATATCTTTATAACGATCTGGTGTGTACCTCTGAAGTGCGTAGTCTGCAAAAAATGCATTGATACCATTTTGCAAGAAGGTACCAAACCAAATTTCAAGACTTATCGCTGCAAGGCTAGAGGCATCATCAAATGTTGCTTCTCTAATCATATCCGTTCTCTTTGAAACTTCGTTTTCCGAAAGTAAGTCTCTAAACGTCGCCAAGTAATATTGATAATTTTCTAAAGAACATCTATGCGAGCGCCACTAAATTGACTTCTCGGAAGTCCAAGAACCTTACCGGAAGGTGATCTTCGGAATGGTTCGCGACTCAATTCGATTTTGGACGGGTATATACTTCTGGGATATGCCTCGCTCACGATGTAAGCAACCTCCTGCCTAATTCTTTCGACGTGACCCACCGTACCGCCGCAAAAGAAGTGCACCACAAAGCCGTGCCCTCGGAGGTCATCAAGTTTTTTTTCGACGTAGAAGTCGACATCCTGAAAATAGTACGTCAACTGCTGTTGCAGGACGTCGAGATCGGTGTTCACTCCGTTAATTTGGATTACCCTATCCATCCTTCCGACTAAGACGAACTGGCGCTCTCCTGTGAAGCGGGCGATATCGCCAGTTCGCACAGAGAAGTTTTGGTTAGAGTGAAGAATGTCCATATTTCCTTCCTGCGACTCATATGCGCAGCGCGGTCCTGAAACAATCATCTCACTGGTTACTCCGCTGACGTCACCAGACGGGAGCAATTCGACATCGTTGAACAACGTCCAAGCATTCGGCGCGACCTCAGTTCTTCGGTGGGCAATTGCACCGGCTTCTGTCGAGCCATAGATTTCGAAGCCTTCGACGGAGTTTGTTCGAAGTGCTTCGATAGTTGCAGCGTATCTGGGGGATGCAGGCCCAGCCGATTGCAGTATCGCGGTACGGCTTCTTGACGTGAACGCATCCTCACTTTTTTCAAGGGCACGAAACGAAGCAGGGAGCGCCAAGATAAGTGACGAGTTGATACCAGCACCAGCAGGCGGGATTCCCGCATTAATAGGATTGTAAGTAAAGGGTACACCTAGTCGTAGTGAAAGAGCAAAACCACACAGAAATCCAAATGCGTGATTAGGTGGCGCGAACGAGATAACCTCATCCGGCATCGACGTACCGTGACTCACAATCGCCAAAACTGCTTGGGCTTCAAGCGCTATCTGAGATCGGCTCTTCCTAACGTTCTTGGGCTTTCCCGTCGATCCGGACGTTGTAAATACAATGCTTTCGGGTATCAACTCGAAGGATGCAAAGCCGTTGCCATTCGCATCCACTGTCCACTGTGAGTTCGATAATTCCGCGGGAAGCTCGGGAACGAGGCTACCACCCGATTTCGTATCGAGCAAAACCGTTAGAAACTCCTCGTTCGAATATCGTCTAATCATTGGCATTTGCTGATTTCCCCTATGCCTAAAGACCGAGTAACGTTGACGCGTCAGCGATTTTGCGCTCGCAAAACGGCACAAGTTCTTTAAAGCTCGAAAAGTTTACCTGGACATCATCGGTGTAAAGATCGACCTGAACCTCGAATGCCGCTTCCACCATTTCGACAAATTCCAAGGCACGGAGGCTGTCGTAGTTCAATCCCTCAATTTCCGTGAAAGGAAGGCTTGCATCGACCGTGGAGGCATCAACATCAAAGTTGCTTAGGATTTGTTGGTTCAGTTTCCGACGAATTTCTTCACCTGTCATTAGGCGACTCCTTTTGGGGGTGCATGCTGTCTCGACATTGGGGTGCTGAAATCGCTGGCAGCAACTGGCAGCAATTCGATGAAAACGTACTCTCCTCGCCCCCCATCGGCAAAAAGATCACTCAACTCTTGGAGCAGTTGCGCCCGCCAAGAGTCGGATCGTTCATTCGATATCGCGACACTAACGTAGGCTATTGGGCCAGCCCACGCCTTGTTCATCTCAGCAATGCTTAATGGACCAGGATAAATGTCAGCCTGTGTTATAGGCTGCCAAAGAATCAATAGATGGCGGACATCGACACCGAGGCGACCGAAGATCACCGTCATCTTCCTACATATATTCCGCCGTTTTTTTAGATCCGAAATGTCGCTTTTAATTTGAATCGTGGGCATGGCGTCTCACAAGACTAACGGTGGAAGGCGAAAAGCCGGTTCTCGCAGCTTTCGCCGAAGAAGAGAGTACAGCGGGATCACTAGCGGATCTTGTCGAATGGCGCCCATGGGCGTCCATCCGATTACCCCACTTGGAGAGCACAGCCGGTCCAAAAAACGGGAAAGCTGAGGGGATAAAGGCTGCGCTTGTTCCGATAGAGCCAGCGCAGCTTGGTAGGTTGCATACAGTGTTGGCAATCCGCCGTCCTGTTCGAAATATCCTCCGAGCCGGACGCGACCGTTCAGCCCGGTGAGCAAGGTCTTGCTTGCTTGAAACTCACCCAAAATCCATAGGAGGCGACTTGCTTGCGCTGACGCCGAGGTGTTCATTGGGCCGCCGGGTATATTCGACGCCCATGTTCCTCTGAGGCAACTCCTCACGAACATCGATAGTTGTCTGACATCAATCGTTTGCGAGATATCGTTTCCAAGCAAATAAAGAATCGAAACCGCCGCGCTCGTTGAAACAAGATCGGAGCCACGGCCTTGCCAATAGCCGAATCCACCATCCGGATTTTGAAGTTCCCCAATCCATTTGGCGACTCTTGGCGGAGAGTCCAATTTGCGTCCAATATACCCTAGCGATGCGATTGCCCAAAGAGTGCAGCGCACTTCAGCTCCACGCCCCGGCATGTACATGATGCCATCTTCCCAAGGCATATGGGCCCTTCTCAGCCACATTGAAAGGACGTCAACGCTCGAAGTATCCTGTTGATTATATGCATGAATTAAAGCTGATGCTGTTGTTAACGCATCACCGGCTGCTACCGGTTCCCGATAGGTGTATCCGCCTCCTGAAATCCCAAACTGCTCAATGGTAGACTCGACCGCCGCAGTAACCGACGCCGAAACGTCTACTCCTATTGCTTGCAAAGCACCTACGGCAGAAAAATTGGCCCAGACATCTGTGGCCTGATAATCCTCCCATCGGACAAACCCTCGACCATTATACCTTTGAAGAATCCAGTCTCGGCATTTGGTAACGTCAAGGGGCCTTGCATCAACCTTTGTTAGTGCGCGAGTTGCTCGAAATGTCGCCCAAAGGCATGGCTTATATTCTGGCCCAAATCGGAAACCGCCGACTGGATCTTGCATCGACTGGAGCCAGGAGACCAAATCCGATACGTTCCATATAGGCTCTACGATTCCAGCAACATGCTTTGCATGAACCGCGTAGTAGGTCGCCCTTGTGTCTACCCCCGCGCTGGCAGGATTCCATGCCAATCCGCCATTGGAACACTGAAGACCAGACAACCATTTGGCTAACTTTTCGACATTGGGAACGGGAACCCCCACGATCTCACGAAATACCCGTGTCGCATAATAGGTGGCCCAGACGTCTGGAGTCTGTCCCGGCTTCATAGCGAAACCGCCCTCCGGTGACTGGAGAGAATGTAACCAATCGATCAATGAACTGGTGGGCTTGATCTCGACGCCGATGTCGCCTAAAGCCTGTGTGCAATAGAATGTCGCCCAAATGTCTGAAGGCAATCCTCTCTGCCACGAGAAACTACCGTCGGGATTTTGGCATGAGATAACGTAGGAGCTTATCTCTTCAGACCGTTCCGCACTCGGCGGCCGTTTGAGCCAGGTTAAGGTTCGGATTGCGGCATAGGTCGCCCAAAGGTCAGAACTGCCTGTGCCAGCTCCCCCATCAGTCGTTCGGAGGAAACGAAATCCTTCGCTTGCAGATAATGTTGCTGGCTGGATCATTGGCTTACTCGAACGATGTTGGATTTCTTCCAGTTTTTTAGACCTGCGCCGCTTTTCGTGGTCACGGGCAATTGACTAACGACGTCGATCTGGACTTCGATGTTTGAGGTTAGCAGAAGCTCCTGCGCCGAGTTTCGGATATCATCGAACGAGGCTCCACGAGGGAGTTGTTCAAGAACAATCCGTGAAGCTTCTCCGTCTGCGGTCTGGATGAGATAGCCCGTGACATCCGGGACTTGATAAATAAGATCTTCTATATCACCCGCGAGGTATTCCCTGCCTCCAATCGAGATCGTCTCCTCTCGTCTCCCGAGAATTTGCAGGCGGTACAGTTCATTAATCGGGGCAGAATCCGGACCATATCGCCGGTACCGAGACGGAGAAACGGTCGGGCATAGCCGTGCAGAGAAGATATAATCAGTTCACCTTCAGCCCCCGCTGACATTGGCTCAATCGACCCGTCTGGTTTCATGATCTCGCACAGAAACGAATATTGAAGGACATTGAGATCACCATTTGCGCCGACAGCTGCAATAGTCCCAGTCTCAGTTGACCCGTAACTCGCATTAAAAACTTTTGCAGACCACCAGTTCTCAAGAGACTCTTTCAAACCTTTCGTAACAACTTCTCCGGAAAGCATGATTTTTGTTACGTGCCTAGACACTTCGTCGAACGTCCCACGCTGCCTTAGGATACGCGTGAATTGAAGAAGTGTACCGGGAGAAGACCAAACGACAGTTGGCTGGAAGCTCTGGAATAACGCCTCCAAGCGGTCCCATGTGACCATACCTTGCGTGAATGGATATGCACGCGCCGTCACACAGCCGATGATTTCGCAGCAACCAGCTACAAGGTCGCCGATCGGAGCAATATCAGATGGGAGCAGGATAACGGAGCGATCATCGGCGCTGACAATCTCAGACCAAAGCAGCGCGACACCTGCATAGTTCCATGCTAAGTCTAACTGCGTTCGTTTCGTTGGCGTGGGTCGGCCAGTGGTTCCAGAAGTTTCGTAGTACTTCAGAATTCCGTGGATGTTCGTGTTTTCAAAATCGAAGGAGAACGTTTTAAAAACACCCTTTGGAACAACCGGTAAGGATGAGAAATGCTCTGGCGAAAAATCTCCAATTCCTGAATAAAATTTTGTATTTTTTGCACGCTCCCACGATTCTTCTAGCCATATGTTTGCATATAATTGGTAATTTCGTAGGTTTTCTTCAATTTCTTCATAATTGATAATGTTTCTGATATGCTTCTTACCATTCGCTGAAGTATGTGGCATCAGAAGTCTCCAAGGTTACAATGCCTACTTAACCGCTATGGGATAAATTTCTCTCCTGTGCACAGCTTGACTATGTTCGCGAAGGTTCATCTGACAATCAATGATTGAATTTGCATGCTGCGATGCACAAAAATGCATCGATTTCTCGTTGGGGGTGCTTATTTTATGAGCGACAAACAGGTGTTCGATCGGACACCACGAGAGCTTGATCAACGACGACTGATGCCTGGATTATCCTCCTGTTGCAATGCAACGCAAAAAAAGCCCCAGCGCGATCTGCTTACGGGGTTCTCTGTGGTCTGCCATTCAGCCGTGAGTACTTTTTAGACTTGGACGATAAGGCTTTATGCCGGCATTGGTTGCGGGGATGCGATGTAGTTCAGACGGCAACCTGCAACGAATGTCGGTATCGGTAGTTGCGAGCCCCCGCAACCACTGAGACTTGTAACCGGCGCCATGAAGTCTCCTCCTCTGCGAGGACGGCCTCGAGCAGGTTCAAATAATCCATCTTCTCGACCCTGTCCTTGTGACCTTGCCCCGCTGAACTAATCCATTTTGAAGTAAGCTCTGGCCCATTGAGAGGACCAGAGAATGAAGCGCAACCGTTTCACAGACGAGCAGATTATCGGGATATTGAAGGAGCATGAGGCAGGCACGCCGGTCTCTGAGCTTTGCCGCAAGCATGGCGAATGCTGAATATCGAAACTTCTGTTGGTCCAAAAGGTGGGATGGTTCACAGTGCGGCATCTTGAAATGGATGCCATGAGTAGAAAAATCGCCAAATGACTTGGCGGTGGTCGCCAAGCCATCCAGAGTAGCAGTGTCAGGGGGAGAGTTCCTCAAGAACGCGGTCTTTAGTCTCTACCGCGAAGAGAGCTGTCACGAGAGCGCCTACCAGCAGAATTACCGCGAAGGCCCCGAATACATATTGGATTCCCATCGACGACATAACCCAGCCGACAGCAATAGGGCCGGCAGAAGATCCGAGCCGTAACCAGGCGCTGCCTGTGCCCGTGCCGATAGCACGCAGACGTGTCGGGTAGATCTCCGAGGAATAAAGATACAGCGAAAACGTCACCGTCTGGACAATGGCGTAGGCAAGTCCCGCAAGGACCAGAACCTGAACCGCTGAGGTCGCTCCTAGCCAGGCGAGAATAAACAGCGGGATCGGGGCGATCAGAAGTGCACCGGTGTACCAGCGTTTACGTCCCACTTTGTCGATGAGAAATGCGCAGATAATGGCTGCGATTACACCACCGACAGAGGTGATAAAGCCGTAGAGGATACTCGTTTCAAGCGGGAGATTGAATGTCTGGCGATAGAGGGTTGGAAGCCAGGTGATCGTGCCATTGGCCACCATATAAGCGCAGAACCACATGGCCCATATCGACAATGTGCGCTTAAGATAAATACCCTGAAACAGCTCGCGCCAGTCGGATTTGCGACGCATGGGCGCGGCGACGATTTTTGGCTCAGGCAGTTCGTTGCCGGCGGCCCTAGCGCTGTTCTCCAACTTGGAGACGATACGATCAGCGTCTTCGTACCGACCATTGGCAACCAACCAACGAGGAGATTCATGCAGGAACCATCGTAGCGGGATCATCAAAATTGCGGGAACCAGGCCGACGACGAACATCGCTTTCCAGCCATAGAGCGGAACCATGAAGTATCCGATCAAGCCTGCGCCCACCAGGCCAAGCAGAAACATGACCTCGTACAACAGAAAGAACCTGCCGCGCCCTTTAGAGCCAATCAACTCGTTGATATAAGCGCTGGCGACCGGTACTTCACCGCCGGTACCAATTCCTTGTACGAACCGGAATGCCATCATCATGCCAGCACCTGCCGCAAACAAGCACGCGATATCCATGCTGACAAAAAGCAGAATGGTGAACAGCAGAACTTTCAAGCGGCCAATCTTCTCAGCCATCCAACCGAAGCAGACCGCGCCAATCAGCTGCCCGAGGTAGCCCATAGACAGGATCATGCCGGTTTGTCCCGGAGTGAGGTTCCACTCGCGAACCAGGACCGGCATGGCATAGGCGATTGCGATCACGGTGTAGCCGTCAAAAAAGGTTGCAGCGCCGACAATGTTCCGTGCCCAGAAAACCTCGCGGGTGACCGGCAGCCTTTCAAGGCGCGCACTGATTTCAGCTTGCGGGTCAACAAGCGGCGCCGCTGCTGTGATCCGTTGTTCAATATTCATGATATCCTCCCTCTGCCTGGCCCATTCTCCCAGCCTGGCGTCGAACCTACGCGTTGATTGTCTCGACTTCCGGATCGTTGGACACAGGATGACCAAGAACCCGGAGGACGCGGCTCTTCATGGCGAAAGACGCACCAAGCCTGGCAGTCGGTGCGGATGCGGCGCATCACTCCCAGATGCGGCCGCAATGTCCTCCCCTTGGAATGCCCCCGCCTGATACGAACGATCAGTGGAATGACCGTTCGTATTCCTTTGTTGCCCTCAAGGCGAAGATGCGAGTGCATCGTCAAGCCTTGATATGAGAAGCAGGGAATTGCTGACTATTCAGCCGCCATCAGTTGCTCAACGCGGCCAATACCGGCAGCATCGAAGGCCGCAAAGATTTCAGCTTCGGCCTTCTCGCCGAGATTCTTCAGGGGCTCGCGGATCGTGGCGTGCTCCAGGACACCACGATGGACGAGACCGAGCTTAAGGGCCACGGTGCCCTCCATGTGAGAACCTCGATGGTACACGGCTGTCAATCGGCGCGGAAAGTTGACCCCATATCGGCGTCCAATGTTGACCCCCGTGTTGACGATCAGCACCTGGATCGCCCGGCGCTGGCCGGGGTTGCAGAGGGCGAAACAGGTGCGGGTGATGGGGCTCTTCGGCTTTAGCTTTGAGAGCGGTTTTTGAAGCGCCAGGACTCGTTGCCGGTTTCGACGATCTCGCAGTGATGGGTGAGCCTGTCGAGGAGCGCGGTGGTCATCTTGGCGTCGCCGAAGACGGTTGGCCATTCGCCGAATGCCAGGTTGGTGGTGACTATGATGGATGTGCGCTCGTAGAGCCTGCTGATCAGGTGGAACAGAAGCTGGCCGCCGGCCTGGGCGAATGGCAGGTATCCGAGTTCGTCGAGGATGATGAAGTCGAGGCGGTTGAGATAGTCCGCCGTCCGGCCCTGCTTGCCGCTGCGCGTCTCCGTCTCCAGCCGATTGACCAAGTCGACGACATTGTAGAAGCGCCCGCGTGTGCCGTTGCGGATGAGCGCGCGGGCGATCGCGATGGCCAGGTGGCTCTTGCCGGTGCCCGTGCCTCCGACGAGAACAACATTGCGCTGATCGGCAACAAAGGCTCCGGTGGCCAGGTCGCGGACAAGGCCTTCATTGACGGGCGTGTTGGTGAAGTCGAAGTCGTCGATATCCTTGGCGAGCGGCAGCTTGGCGATGCTGAGCTGGTAGCGGATGGAGCGGGCCTGCTTCTCGGCGATCTCGGACTGCAGAAGATCGCCAACGATACGCGGCGGCTCATGCTGGCGCTTGATGCCGTTGCCCATGACCTCGTCATAGGCGCTGCGCATGCCGTAGAGCTTCAAGGTGCTCATCAATTCCAGAACCTGTGTGCGTTCCATCAGCTTGCCCTCCTGAGGCTGTCATAGCGAGCGCAATCGGCGACCGGCTCATGGGTCAGCCGCAGTGCATCGGGGATTTGCAGGGGCGCAGCCGGAGCAGGATCACGACGCCGCGCCAGTATGTTGAGGATGACGGCAGCCGAGCAGACGCCCTGATCAAGCGCCTCCTGGCAGGCGGCCTCAACGGTCGTGATACCGTCGCCCGGTACGCATCCGAGAATGGTGACCATTTGCCGATCGCCGTCATCGACTGTCTTCAATCGCTTGCGGACCTTCTCCATCGCCGCCGGCATTACCCAGTCGCGGAACGGCGCGCCATTGCGAAGAGCGCCGGGTTTACGGGCCAGGACAGGCACATAATGCCAGGGATCATAGACCGTCTCGCCGCGGCCGAAGCTGCGCCGATGTTCGGCGATGACCGTGCCATCCTGCTTGACCACAATCCGGTCGGCATAGGCGTGGACTTCGACCGGGCGGCCGACAGCCGTTGAGAGGACCGAGTATTTGTTATTGTCGAAACGGACCGTGCAGGTCTTCGAGACCGAGGCCGGAACGCAGTGAAAGCCGTCGAACGGACCGACATAGGGGACGAGGCTGCTGCGTTCGGCTTCGAACATCTGCCAGATCGTCTGGTCGGCCTGTTCCGGATGGTTATGCGCTTTGGCATAGGCGACGCATTTGTCGAGCAGCCAAACGTTCAATTCCTCAAGGCTCTTAACCCTCAGGCGCGGCGTGAAGAAGCGTTCGCGCACCAGGCCAACCTGGTTCTCGACCTGGCCCTTCTCCCAACCAGACGCCGGGGTGCAGGCGACAGGCTGAACAAGGTAGTGGCTGCACATCTGCAGAAAGCGGCGATTGTATAGCCGCTCCTTGCCCACGAACACCGCCTCCACCGCCGTCTTCATGTTATCGTAGATGCCACGCGTGCAGGTACCACGGAAGAAGGCAAACGCCTTGTCGTGGGCGTCAAACACCATCTCCTGGCTCTCGCGCATATAGGCACGTGCAAACATCATGCGGCTGTGGCAGAGCCGGACATGAGCAACCTTCACGGTCGTCGTCGTGCCGTTGATCAGCACGATCTCGTGGCTCCAGTCGAACTGGTAGGCTTCGCCGGGTGCATAGTAGAGCGGCACATAGGCCTGCGCCGTCGCTGATCCCCGGTTCTTCGCCCAACCCTTGGCGTAACGGCGGATCGCATCATAGCTGCCGTCATATCCGAGCGCTCGAAGCTCCTCGTAAATCCGGATCAGCGTTAGCCGTTCGCGCGATGGCCTGCCTTCGTTCGTCGCAAGAAACCGCTCGATCTCCGCCTGCCAGGCCCCCGTCTTTGGCAAAGGCTGCCGCTCGCGCTCGTAGGAGAAGTCGGTCTCGTCGCTGCGCAATATCTTGCGGACCGTGTTGCGGGAAACATGCAGTTCACGGGCGATCTTCTTCATCGACCAACCTTGAACATGAAAGGCCCGCCGGACGCGCGCAATCGTATCCACTCGCTTCAACTCCCTCTCCATCCGCCGTCAAAAGACGGATGGTCAGATAAATCCGAAGGGGGTCAAAATTGGACGCCGATTACCCCGCTAATGGGGTCAATTTTGCACGCCGGAACACACACGGCTCGTGTAACCGGAAGGAGTTGCTCGAAAAGCTTGCGTGCTTCGGGATAGTTCTGCGCCTTGCCCGCCTTGATCAGGTCGATCAGGAGTTCTGGTGCGATATTTCCATAACCAACGAGCAGGCCATCAACATCGAACATGGTCGGCAGCAGCCATTCGTCGTGGCAGCTCAGGATTTGCAGATTGGGATTGGCCTTTTTGAGCTCGGGGATCTCAACATACCAGCGCTTCATGTTGCGCACACCGTTTTTGGTGGCAACGACCCCATCCTGGGTCGCGATGGCAAGCTGGGTGTCCAGGTCGTAGGATGCTTTGGTCGCATCCGGATACTGGAAGAGAATGCATTGCAGGCCGGATTCCTGCCAGATCGCCTTGTAGCGATCCTGCGGGGCGCCCTTCTGGAAGCCGAAACGGAGCCAGCCGTGGTTGGGATAAACAAGTGCGCCAGTTGCCCCGGCTGCCTTGCACTTCTTGGCTTCTTCCGCCGCGACCCGGGTGCCTTCACCGGTGATACCAGCAATGATCGGAATCCGACCATCAACCGCCTCTACATAGGTGCGGATGAGCTTCAATCGCTCTTCTTCCGTCAGAAAAGTACCTTCGCCAGCATGGCCAAGAATGACAAGGCTTTTCACGCCGTCCATTCGTGCAAGCCATTTGGCAATACGGATATTGGCAGCATAATCGACCTCACCATCGCGGGTGAAAGCAGTGACTGGTGCCGGGCTGAGCCCTCTCATATCCATTGGTTGCATCGGGTATCTCCTCCTCAGATAGCCGCCGCCCGCTTTAGCGACCGGCGATAGGATCGTTAATGGGAACGTTCCCACTATCGTTTCTGATTTTACTGGAGTCAATATTTTTTTTAATGCATGGTTGAAGCTGCAATTGCGCAGGGCTGTCAGCGGAGAACCTCGAATGAATGTAAGGACCGAAGATGCGGGGCGTCTGGGACGTGTGACAATTCTCGATGTTGCGTCGGCTGCTGGTGTCTCAAAATCGACGGTATCGCGCATTCTCGATGAACGTCTTCCCCGATCCGATAACGATACGGCCCGTCGTGTCCGCAAAATTGCTGAAGAGCTGGGATATGTGCGGGATATCTCGGCGGCGAGCTTGAGGCGTGGTAGCACGATGACGGTCGGCATCATCGTGCCACGCTTGACCGATACAGTCATGGCCATGCTTTACGAGTCGCTGGCCAAGGCCTGTAGCAGAAGCGGCCGCTTTGCAATTGTCGCGACAACCGATGATAAGCCCAGGGCCGACAGGCTTGCTGCCGAATCACTTTTGAACCGCGGAGTGGATGGGCTCATCCTTTCGACAGCGCGGCTGGATGATGATTTTGCTGATGACCTCATCGCTCGGGGAGTACCCCATGTCTTCGCTCTTCGCACGGCTGGGGCAAGCCTCTGTTCCGTTGGCGATGACAGGTTGGGGGGATACTTGGCAACACGCCACCTGATAGACCTGGGCCATCGTCATATTGGGGTGATTGCAGGACCATCTTATGCTTCCAGCGCGGTTGGGCGGGTGGAAGGCTACAGGCAGGCAATGCACGAAGCAGGACTTCCGGTCTTTCCAGAGGCAATCGTTCCATCGACCTTCGGGCTCGACGCCGGCGCGGAAGCCGCTGAATATCTGATGCGGCTGGATAACCGTCCGACAGCAATCTTTGCCGTCAATGACAACACGGCTATTGGTGCGCTCTCGGGGCTTTCGCGCCTCGGAATTTCCGTACCCAAAGAGGTTTCTGTGGTCGGATATAATGACATTCCGATTGTCAATCATCTCCCCACACCGCTGACAACGGTTCGGGTTCCCTTCGACCAGATCGCATCGCATGCTTTGGATCTATTGCTGAGTGAGGCGGTTTCGGCTGAAGACAGGATACGGATCTCGGCTCCGACGCTTATCCCGCGCAAATCGACGGCTAAGCCGGTGCTGTAGCATTTTAATATCTGCTTCTAACCAATTGTCGGTGACAATCGGCAATCAATGAGATGGCACGTCGCAGATCGGGATAGGGCGCGGAGGAGGTGCGGGATGATCCATCTTGTATTGAGCGATAATCGGCTCGAGCTTTTCCTTAGGCCAGAACTGCGGGGAGCCAATTTCCTTCAGGCAGGCGTTGTTCCAATAGGTCTTATTCCCTGAAGTGGACCGGCCTGCCGTCAAGTCCCGGGAAACTGCGTTGATGTCTCGTGACTCAGGGTAGATATAGAGGGTGGTCGGGTTATCCTTGACCAGTGACAGAACTTGGGGCGCGTCGTCCGGAGACCAACTTGTGCAACCGTCACTGCGACCAGCGGGATAGGTGACGAGATTACCGCGCGGGACATAGCCGTCTCGATTGGCGTAAGTGCTGTCAGGCTTTTTCAGCATGCAAATCCCGGAGACCAATGCCGCCGCATGCCCGCCAATTGCGCGCTGGCGGGCATTGGCGGTCTCACCGGTTCCATCGAACTGTACGAAAGATCTCGTCAGGAAAGATTCCTGATTGGCTGAGGTGCGGTAATAGCCTTTGAACGTCGTCTTGATTTCGCTCGTCATGTAAGCGCCGCCCGCCGTCAGATTTGAATCCAGGGCATTACCAAAGTTCTTGGCGCATTCTCGCCCGTTTGAGAAATTGACGACGCCTCCGAGATTGCGCCCGCCACCGTGTCCCGCTGATATGACCCGAAAGGATCGCTGCGCTTCACAGATGACATAGAAGCGGCCTCCGGAGGTGCCGTCAGTACGGTCGTTTGGCCGGGTGGCATCCATCGCGAAATAACATGCGTTGCTGACCTTGCCTTCCGCCACTCTAGCGAGATAGAGCGCACGCGCCCTCTCCAGGACGACAGGGGCGATCTGGCCGGTTCCTTCCCCCACGTGGTCTTTCAGCCAGTCTGGAAGGCGTGATGGTCCTTCTGCGGCCATAGCCAGGGAAGAGGCCGATGACAAAGCGAAGACGGAGAAAAGTCTGATGAATTTGAAAAATTTGGGAGTGAATGTCATGCGCATCTTCCTGAAACATCCGTTGCTTTGCAAATCTTGCCGAGGCTGAAATCCACTGGCAGGATGCTGTAGCACTTTAAATTTGCTGCATAATCCTCTCCTCAAATCGGGTCAGATTTAAGGAATGATGCAGTCAAGAATGTTCAGGGATTGATGATCGGCAACATGCCTTGCAAATAGCCGGGTTTTGGAAAAACCCGGCTATTAACCTTTGGGGATACTCTCGATTACAGCGTAACGACGATCTTTTCCTTGGCGGCTTTCACCGCTGCATCCGCCAGTTTCAGCGCAATCAGGCCATCTTCGATGGATGGCGAAGGTGCTTTGCCGCTCTCGATGAAATCGAGAAACGCCGAAATTTCAGCGGCATAAGCCGCCGTATAGCGGGTCATGAAGAAATCATGCAGCGGCGGGCGGGTGTAGCCATCCTTGGTGGCGATCTCGATGGAGACCGGGCGCTGGTTTTCAGCGGCCACCGAGCCTTCCGAGCCATGCACTTCAATGCGCTGGTCATAGCCATAGGTGGCGCGGCGGGAGTTGGAGATAATCGCCTGACGGCCAGAGGCCGTGGTCAGCACAAGGCTGGCGCTGTCATAATCGCCCAGTTCGCCAATCTTCGGGTCCACCAGAACCGAGGCAGAGGCCATGACGGAGGTGATTTCCTCGCCTAGCAGGAAGCGGGCAATGTCGAAATCATGAATGGTCATATCGCGGAAGATACCGCCGGAGACCTTGATATAGTCTGGCGGCGGCGCACCGGGGTCGCGGCTGGTGATGGTGACCATTTCGACCTTGCCGATCTTGCCATCATCAATCGCCTTGCGAACCGCCTGAAAATGGGGATCGAAACGACGGTTAAAGCCCAGCATCACCTTGCCGCCGTTGGCACGCACCACTTCGGCGCAGGCTTCTGCCCGCTTCACATCCAGATCAATCGGCTTTTCGCAGAACACGGCCTTGCCAGCGGCGGTGAACCGTTCGATCAGATCGGAATGCGTGTTGGTGGGCGTGCAGATCAGCACGGCATCAATCGATGCATCGGCTTCGATCTCTTCAATGGTCTTGACCTCGGCCCCATAGGCATCGGCAATCGCCTTGGCGGCTTCGGGGAAAGCATCCGCAACGGCCACCAATTGGGCGCGCTTGTCTTCGCCAATGGCCTTGGCATGTACTTTGCCGATACGGCCTGCGCCCAGAAGGGCCAGTTTCTTTACCATCGTTCTTCTCCTCCCTGGCCTGCACCCGATGGGGCGCAAAGCACATGACACGTTAAAATCTCAAACCAAACGACACGAACCATGACAATCGCCAGCTCTTGCGTCACTCCTCGTTTGGAATATACGTTCTATTTTGCTAGATTGGGATCGTGTTTATGTCAAGGCAGGCTGTGATGCCGCCTCGACAGGTTTCACGCCATTACCACCCCCGTGCCAACACTTGAGGCCCTATATCCGCCATGTCAGAAACAATGATGTCAGACACAATGCCGCAGGGCATCGATACCGACAGCATCAAAGCCCCCGACAGCGTCAAGGCGTTTGAAGAGCGGCTGATGCAGGTCTCGGACACGCTGCCCAAGCGGCTCAAGCAATGCGCGGACTATGTGGCCGCCAATAAGGACCGCATTGCCGTCTCGACTGTGGCCGAAATGGCGGAAGGGGCGGGCGTGCAGCCCTCTGCCTTTATGCGATTTTGCCAAATATTTGGTTTTTCTGGATTTTCCGAAATGCAAAAGCTGTTTCGGGACTCTTTTGTCGGCGGCTGGCCGGATTATTCCACCCGCCTGCACCATTTGCGGGAAACAGCATCCGGCAGCCCATCGGCGCTTTTGGCGGAATTTGTCGAGGCGGGGCGCGTGTCGCTGGAAGGGTTGCTGCAAACGGTCGATCCGCACCTGCTGGAACAGGCCGTGACCTGCCTCAGCACGGCTGGAATGATCCATATTGTTGGCTTGCGCCGTTCCTTTCCGGTGGCAAGCTATATTGCCTATGCCTTTGAAAAAATGGCGGTTCCGGCCATGTTACACAGCGGCGTTGGCAAGCTGGAAAGCCAGCATGCCATCCGTGATGGTGATGTGGTGCTGGCCATTACCTTTGCGCCCTATTCGACCGAGACGCTGGATCTGGTTGAGCAAGTCTCAGCGCGGGGCATTTCCGTGGTGGCAATTACCGATACGGTGGTCAATCCGCTGCGTAAACTGGGGGCAATGACCCTCTCAGTCGCCGAGGTGGATTTTGGCGCATTTCGCTCACTCTCTGCCACGCTTTGTCTGGCCATTGCGCTCTCGGTTGCGGTGGGAACGGCCCGACAACAGGACTGAACATTTGTGTTGATGGGTTCAAAAATAGAATATATAGTCCATTTTTAAGCGATAATAGAATGACCTTCCGGGAGTGAGGTCATTGACGGCAGGCAAAGCAAGCCCTGTCGCGTCCAAGGAGGAAAGCGTGCCAAAACTTGACCTGATCACCATCGGCCGTTCGTCCGTTGATCTTTACGGCGCGCAAGTGGGTGGCCGTTTGGAAGATATGGCCTCCTTCAACAAATATATCGGCGGCTCCCCCACCAACATTGCGGCTGGCACCGCCCGGTTGGGTTTGAAATCGGCTCTCATCACCCGCGTGGGCGATGAGCATATGGGCCGCTTTATCCGCGAGCAGTTGGTACGCGAAGGCGTGGATGTGCGGGGTGTCAAGACCGACCCCAAACGGTTGACCGCACTGGTTTTGCTGGGCATTCGTGATGAGCACCAGTTTCCGCTGATTTTCTACCGCGAAAACTGCGCCGACATGGCGCTGTGCGAGGATGATATAGATCCGGCTTTTGTGGCTGAATCCGGGTGTGTTTGCGTCACGGGTACGCATCTCTCCCACCCCAATACCGAAGCTGCGGTGCTGAAAGCGCTGCGGTTGGCGCGGGAAAATGGCGCAAAGACGGCGCTGGATATTGATTACCGCCCCAACCTTTGGGGCTTGGCGGGTCATGGCGATGGTGAAAGCCGCTTTATCGAATCACAGGCCGTGACGGCAAAGCTGCAATCCACCCTGCATTGGTTTGATCTGATTGTCGGCACGGAAGAGGAATTCCACATTGCGGGCGGCTCTACCAACACGGTGGAAGCGCTGCGGGCGGTGCGGAATGTTTCCAAGGCCACGCTGGTGTGCAAGCGCGGTGCCTTGGGCGCTGTGGTATTTGATGGCGCAATTCCCGACAGTCTTGATGATGGCCAGACCGGCGAAGGCTTCCCCATTGAGGTCTTCAATGTGCTGGGCGCTGGCGATGGCTTCATGTCTGGCCTGCTCAAAGGCTGGCTGACGGGCAAGGATTGGCCCACAGCCTTGAAATATGCCAATGCCTGCGGCGCTTTTGCTGTGTCGCGCCACGGCTGCACGCCCGCCTATCCCAGCCTTGAAGAGCTGGATTATTTCTTCAAAACCGGCATTCGCAACAAGGCTTTGCGCAAGGATGCGGCGCTGGAACAGGTGCATTGGTCCACCAACCGCGATGGTGAATGGCCGCAGATGCGGGTGTTTGCCTTCGATCACCGCATGCAGCTGGAAGCCATGTGTGATGAGGCGGGCGTTTCGCATGAGCAGATCGGGGCTTTCAAGCAACTCTGCCTGAAAGCCGCGCAGCAGGTGGCCAATGGTCAACCCGGTTATGGCATTTTGTGTGATAGCCGTCTGGGTCGTGATGCGCTTTATCAGGCCTCCGGGTCTGGTCTTTGGATTGGCCGCCCGGTGGAATGGCCGGGCTCTCGCCCGCTGACATTGGAGCCGGAACTGGGCGAGGATTTCGGTGGCCTGACCGAATGGCCGGTGGAAAATGTGGTGAAGGTTCTGTGCTTCTATCATCCCGATGATGATGCGGCTTTGAAGGAACAACAAGAAAATACGGTAAAACGTCTTTTCACGGCTGCACGCCGTAACCGGCTTGAAATGCTGTTGGAGATTATTCCGTCCAAGGTTGGCTCAACGGATGATGATACGGCAGCGACGATTATCCAGCGCTTCTACGACATTGGCGTCTACCCCGATTGGTGGAAGCTGGAACCGATGAAAACGACAGGCGCATGGGCCAAGGCGGTTGACGCCATTTCCCGCAACGATCCCTATACACGGGGCATTGTTGTGCTGGGTCTGGATGCGCCCGCCGCCGAGCTGGAGGAGAGCTTTAAAACCGCAGCTAGCTTTAATCTGGTCAAGGGCTTTGCGGTTGGGCGCACCATTTTTGGCGATGCGGCCCGCAAGTGGTTAGCTGGCACATTATCGGATGAAGATGCGATTGCTGACATGGTGGGCAAATACACATCGCTGTGTCAGGTCTGGGATCGGGCGCGTTCAAACGCTTGAGCCTTTAGAATTTCAGGGAGAGAGACAATGACTACCGCTGGGAAAACGGTGCGATTGACGGCCGCTCAGGCTCTGGTGCGCTACCTTGCCAATCAGATGACGCCGGAAGGCGTGCCGTTTATTGCTGGCGTCTGGGCCATTTTTGGCCATGGCAATGTTGCGGGTCTGGGCGAGGCCTTGCAGGGCGCAAAAGACAGCGTCACCACATGGCGCGGCCAGAATGAGCAATCCATGGCCCACGCGGCCATTGCCTATGCCAAACAGCTTGGCCGCCGCCGCGCTATGGCTGTTACCTCCTCCATTGGTCCCGGTGCGCTGAACATGGTCACGGCTGCGGCCTTGGCGCATGTCAATCGCCTGCCGGTGCTGCTGCTGCCCGGTGATGTGTTCGCCAATCGCGGACCCGATCCGGTGTTGCAGCAGGTGGAGGATTTCAATGATGGCCTGATGTCGGCCAATGATTGCTTTCGCCCCGTCAGCCGTTATTTCGACCGCATTTCCCGGCCTGAACATTTGTTGACAGCCCTGCCCCGCGCCTTTCGCACCATGACCGATCCCGCCGACTGCGGCCCGGTCACGCTGGCCTTTTGTCAGGATACACAGGCAGAAGCCTACGATTACCCCGAGAGCTTCTTTGCACCCAAAATATGGCACATCCGCCGTCCACAGCCGGATTCGTTTGAGCTGGAAACGGCCATTGCCGCCATCAAATCTGCCAAAAGCCCAGTGATTGTCGCAGGCGGTGGCGTGCATTTTTCCGGTGCCACCCAAACCCTGCGCGATTTTGCACATAAGCATCAGATTCCGGTGGTGGAAACCCAAGCCGGAAAATCGGCCCTGCCATGGGACGATGCGCTGAATTTCGGACCCGTCGGCGTGACGGGTGCGGCCAGTGCCAACACGATTTGCGAGGTTGCGGATCTCGTGATCGGTGTTGGCACCCGCTTTCAGGATTTTACCACCGGTTCGTGGGCGCTGTTTAAGAACCCGAACCGCAAGATTCTTGCGCTCAACGTGCAGGCTTATGACAGTGCCAAGCATGACGCTCTGCCCTTGGTGGCGGATGCGAAAATCGGTCTGGAATTGATCTCAAAAGCTCTGGGTGATGATCGTTTTGCAATGCCGGATGCAGGCCTGAAGGCCGATTGGTTTGCTAAAGCCGATGCTGTCACGGCACCGCCGAAGGATGGCAACAGCCTACCCACCGACATGCAAGTGATTGGTGCCGTGCAACGCGCTTCGCATGACAATACGGTGGTGATGTGCGCCGCTGGCACCATGCCGGGCGAGTTGCACCAACTCTGGAAATCCAAACTGCCGCTGTCCTACCATATGGAATATGGCTTTTCCTGCATGGGCTATGAGATTGCAGGCGGCATGGGCATCAAAATGGCAGAGCCGGAGCGTGACGTGATCGTCATGGTTGGAGATGGCTCTTACATGATGATGAATTCCGAGCTGGTGACGGCCTGCGCTCTGGGCGTGAAAATCACCGTGGTGATCACCGATAACCGGGGCTATGGCTGCATCAATCGTCTGCAAATGGGCACCGGCGGGGCCGAGTTTAACAATCTCTACGCCCATACCTCGCATATCCACGCGCCACAGATCGATTTTGCCGCCCATGCGGCATCTATGGGGGCAAATAGCCGCAAGGTCACCACCATCACTGATCTGGAAACCGCTCTAGAGAGTGCTCGCGAGGCGACAAGACCCACCGTGATTGTCATCGACACCGATCCTTATCCAACGCCGGAGGCTGGCGGATACTGGTGGGATGTGGCGGTGCCGGAAGTTTCAGACCGCAATGAAGTGCAACAGGCTCGCGCCCGCTACGAGGCAGCGCTCAAGGAAAGACAGTAAGATGATTCTCTACGGAACCAACCCGATTGCCTGGTCCAATGACGACGACCGCACGCTGGGTGCCCATATCAGCCTCGACCAATGCCTCGATGAAACCGCCAAAATCGGTTTCGACGGCATTGAAAAGGGCCACAAATTTCCGCAGGAACCAGCGGCCCTGAAGGCTGTGCTGCAGCCACGCGGCCTTCGCTACGTCTCCGGCTGGCATTCGCTGAACCTGTTGACCAATTCGATTGAAGACGAAAAGGCCGCGATGCAGCCTGCCCTCGATCTGCTCAAGGCCATGGGCAGCAAGGTGATCATCGTCTGCGAAACATCGAATGCGATCCATGGCGATGATGGCAAGCCGGTGAATGATCGCCCGAAACTGGCCGATTCTGAGTGGGCCAGTTTCGGTGCAGGCGTGGAAGCATTGGCCGAATTTGCGGCAGCCCAAGGCATTGCCCTGGTTTATCACCACCACATGGGCACGATTGTCGAGAGCGAAGAGGAAATCGACAAGCTGATGGCCAACACTGGCCCGCATGCCAAGCTGTTGCTGGATACCGGCCATTGCCTGTTTGGCGGTGGCAACCCGGAGCGCGTGGCAACCAACTATATGGGCCGCGTGGGTCATATCCACGCCAAGAACATCCGCCCCGTGATTGCCAAACAAGTGCGCGATGAAAAGCTCTCCTTCCTTGAAGGCGTGCGCCGTGGTGTGTTCACAGTGCCGGGCGACAGCGAAGGCGGCGTGAATTTTCCGCCGGTGCTGAAAATTGCTGGTGAACATGGCTATGAAGGCTGGTTGGTGATTGAGGCCGAGCAGGACCCGGATGTGCGCAATCCCTATGATTACCAGAGCTTGGGCCTTGCTTCGTTGAAGGCCATGGCCAAGGCTGCGGGGTTGGATAAGGCGGCTTAATCGGTCGGAGCAAGGGGGTTAAGCAAGCACCGACCTATGCTATATCCCTCCCACCACAGCCTCCAACGGTAAAGGGCCAGCCCCGACCCGAACACACAAGGTAAGCCCATGCAATTTCTCGATCCCCACCACCCGTTTTTCAAGCCGCTCTGGGTGCGCATTCTGGTCGTGCTGGTGCCGCTGGTCTGGGCGGGGATCGAGCTTTATAACGGGTCTCAAACCTGGGCGATGATTTCGCTGGCGCTTGGGTTTTATGCCGGTCTGCAACTGTTCTGGGTGTTTTACAAAACACCGGGAAAGGGAGATGAACAATGACCAACCTATTGCGCAAGCCCGTGGGCACCACCGGAAAAGTGCATGACATCACCCCGGAATCGGCCAATTGGGGCTATGTCGGCTTTGGGCTTTACAAGCTGAAGGCGGGCGAGAAAGCTGCCGAGCAAACCGGCGAGACAGAAGTGATTCTGGTGCTGGTCGAGGGCAAAGCCGAAATTTCCGGTGCGGGCAAAAGCTTCGGCGAACTTGGCGACCGCATGAATGTGTTTGAGAAAAAGCCGCCCCATTGCGTTTATATCCCCGCTGGCAGCGAGTGGAGCGCCACCGCCACCACGGATGTGACATTGGCCGTCTGTACCGCCCCCGCAAAGCCGGGCCGTGAAGCACAAGTGATTAGCCCGGCAGGCGTGGCGCTGACCGAGCGCGGCAAGGGTGCCAACACCCGCTATATCTTCCCCATCGCCATGGAAGAGCGCGATGTGGCCGATAGCCTGCTGGTAACGGAAGTGTTCACCCCGCAGGGCAACTGGTCATCCTATCCGCCGCATCGCCATGATGAGGATAATTTCCCAGATATGACCTATCTGGAAGAGACCTATTATCATCGTCTCAACCCGGCTCAAGGCTTTGGCTTCCAGCGCGTCTTTACCGAAGACGGCACGCTTGACGAAACCATGGCCGTCTCCGATGGCGATGTGGTGTTGGTACCCAAGGGCCACCATCCTTGCGGTGCGCCTTATGGCTATGAGATGTATTATCTCAACGTCATGGCAGGTCCAATGCGCAAATGGCGCTTTCAGAACCACCCGGATCATGACTGGATTTTCAAACGCGACAATCCGCCAAAAGCTTAATTATCCCGTCCCCAAAACCTCCACCAGGGGCGGGGAGGTTTGAAAGATGTTTCCCTGTATCCGGTGCCTGCAATATGATGCTGGTAGGCACCGGCCGGCAAATTCCTGTTTGCCTCGATCATAGGGAAGGGTGAACTCCTGGAGAGTAGAATATTATCTATTAAAAAAGACAATAGTGCTGCGTCATAAGCGCTATTGTCTTTTTGACACACAGCCTCGTCCACATAAGCATTTTTGACATTAAACGTGTTCGATCTTTCAGAAAAATCCACGCGATATACAGCCGCGCCTGTCCAGCTCCGATGAAGAAAGAGTGAATGGGCGGCGAAAAAAATAACCCATTTATCTTCCATGCAATTTGGAATGAAACCTTTCTTGATCGTTTCATATTCCGCCAGTGAAAATCGTGCGGTATATGGAATTGGCTTCAATTTGCCAAACGGTTGAATGTCCCATTGGTCAAAAGGCTCCAGCATTTGCCACCTCAGATTACAGGGATTGCCCGATCCTGGCTGTTCCTTTCTGGCCATTATCGCGGATCCAGTTCAGGCTTTTATCGCCGGTTTTATAGAGCTCGAAACACATTGGCGTGCCTTTATACCAAGTGGTAAAGCGCTGGCAGAGGCGGTCGCCATTGATCCACCATTTGCCGGTATCATTGGGCTTCACGAAGCGGCCGAGACCGAGAGCCTCTCCCGAGCCATCAACGACCCCGCTTGTGCGATAGTTCAGAGGAAACTCCCCGCCCATCGGCGTCGCGAGATAGATGCGCTTGCCGATGATATCGCTTTTGATGTCGGTGGAGGTATAGCGGCTTTCACTGGCGGCCTGCGCGGTGCCGGTAGCACAGGCCACCAGGGCGATACTGATCAATAAACGTCGAAACGGCATGATTCCAATTCCTCCTGTGATCCATCGTTCTGAGTAGAATCGTAGAGGTGTTACGCAGCCCGTCAGCATTCGGATGACTGGCAACACAATAAATGTCGCAAAAAGGTGGAAAATGCGTCGCTTTACATCAATGACATCGCTTCGCCCAAGCTATAGCGCACTCGTTATCGGCGCATCCGGCGGTATCGGTTCGGCTCTTTGCGCGGTATTGGGGTCGGATAGTGCCTGCCGCGAGGTGGTGACGCTGTCGCGCCGAGAGAACGGCTTCGACCTGATGGAGGAGGCCAGCATCGCCGCCTGTGCGGAGCGCCTGGCTGGTCAGCAACACAGCTTCGATCTGATCCTTTGTTCAACGGGCGCTTTGACTATTAACGGCATAGGGCCAGAAAAAGCCATTAAAGCCGTAACTTCTGAAGCGATGGCAGCCCAATTTGCGCTGAATGCCATTGGCCCAGCGCTGGTGCTCAAATATTTCACGCCGCTTCTGGCGAAAAACAGCCGGTCGCTGATGGGTTTTCTGTCGGCTCGGGTCGGTTCGATTGGCGATAATCGGCTTGGTGGCTGGATTTCCTATCGGGCATCCAAGGCAGCTCTCAACCAGATCGTTCATACCAGCGCTATCGAAATCGCCCGATCACGACCGCAATCCGTCATTGTCAGCCTGCATCCCGGCAGTGTCGATACCGGGCTTTCTGCCAATTTCGCCGTGGGTCATGAACGGTTTGCCCCGGATCACAGCGCGGGCCTGCTGTTATCCGTGCTTGACACGCTCACTCCCGCCCAGACCGGGGGCTTTTTCGCCTATGACGGTTCGGTGATCGAGTGGTAGAAACCAATCCGGCAGCCCGTTTGGCGCGTAGTGAAAGTAACGATAGCAATAAACCGGAGATTTGATCATGTCGGGACTGAAATCTGCGCTTTTTGGTCTGAGTGTCGGGCTGTTTTCCTCGGTTGGCGCCGCAACTGCGGCCGATTTTACCTTCGAGGACTATTTCGTCGGCAAGACCGTGGCCGAGGGACATTTCGCCGCCATTAATGGCGTCAGCCGCAAATTCACTGTCGATCTCACTGGCAAATGGGATGGCCATGTTCTGACGCTGCGGGAGGATTTCCGCTTCGAGGATGGCACGCGCGACCGCAAAACCTGGCGATTCATCAAGACCGGACCAACGACCTATACCGGAACCCGTGAGGATGTGGTCGGCAATGCGCTGGTTCGACTGAGCGGCGATACCGCTCGTTTCAACTATCTCGTCTATCTCTCGCCCGAGACCCAGTCCAACAAGGTCCGGTTCTACGACAAGATGGTGTTGAAGCCGGATGGTACTGTGCTCAACACCGCCTGGGTCACGAAATTCGGCTTTCCGGTCGCCAAGACCACCGTATCCTTCCATAAGGCCGGCCATGCTGCAAAGGTAAAGGCACAAAAGCACTTAGGGATTGCAAAGTGATGGTCATGTCATCGTCGCCGCGCGCCAGGGTTGCCTGGATCACCGGCGCCAGTTCCGGCATCGGTCGTTCGCTTGCCCTGAAATTGGCGCGTCAAGGCTATATCGTTGGCGTCAGCGCCCGACGGACCGAGGACCTGATGGCGCTGGCGGCTGAAAATCCGGACCGCATTCATGCTTTTCCACTGGATATTACCGATGGGAACGCGGTGAAAGAGGTTGTGGGCGACATCGAAGCCAAGCTTGGCCCGATCGACATAGCGGTGTTTTCCGCAGGCTCCTATATCCGTGAAACAGCCGAGCGTTTCGATGCCGAGCAATTACGCCGGATGGTCGATCTCAATCTTGTCGGCACCGGGCATTGCCTGGAAGCGGTGATTGCCGTGATGGTTGCGCGTGGCAAAGGCCGGATCGGCCTTGTCGGTTCGGTCTCCGGCTATAGCGGCCTGCCGGGAGGTGGCATTTACGGAGCGACCAAGTCAGCGATGATCACCCTGGCCGAGGCCTTGCGTCCTGGACTTCTCGAAAAGGGCGTGGCGATCAGCATCATCAATCCGGGCTTTGTCAAAACCCCGCTGACCGACAAGAATGACTTCCCCATGCCCTTCCTGGTGACGGCTGAGCAAGCTGCTGATCACATTGAAAAAGGGATGGAGGCCGGAAAATTCGAAATCGCCTTTCCCTGGCAAATGGTGTTGTCGCTCAAGCTGTTGAGACTTTTGCCTTATCCGCTGTATTTCGCGTTGACGCGCAAGATGCTGCGGAAGACCTGAGATATTTCCACAATGTCATAACGTGAAAAAGGGGGCCTTCGCCCCCTTTTTTGATTGATGATCGACCGTTTACTTTTCAAGCTCGAACTGCACCACATCGAGCCGTCCGGTTCTAAAGCCTGCGGCGCAGTAATGCAGGTAATAGCGCCACATGCGGAAGAAGCGCTCGTCAAAGCCCAGCGGTGCGATCTTGGACCAATGGGCGGTAAAGCTTTTGTCCCAGGTGAGAAGAGTGCGTTCATAATCGAGGCCAAAGCGGAAGGTATCGCGGGTTTTTAGTCCGGCCTTCATCGCCGAGATTTCGAATCGCTCGACGGAGGGCAGCATACCGCCTGGAAAAATATAGGTCTGGATGAAATCCGCTTCGCGTTGATATTGCTCGAAACGCCCCTCATCCAGGGTGATGACCTGAACCACGGCCTTGCCGCCATCGACCAGCAGATCGCGCACCCGGTTGAAATAGACCGGCCAGTTTTCCTCACCGACCGCCTCGAACATTTCGATGGAAACGATCTTGGTGAACCGGCCCTGCACATCCCGGTAATCTTCCAGCCGGATATCGCACCGCTCGGCATATCCTGCTGACTGCATCCGCTGGCGCGCATAGGCGGCCTGCTCGGTGGAGAGGGTCAGGCCCGTTACCCGGCACCCGCTGGCGCGGATGGCATGTTCGGCAAAGCCGCCCCAGCCGCAGCCGATTTCCAGGACGTGATCGTCCGGCCCCAGCGCCAATTGCTCCACGATACGCTGGTATTTGGCGGCCTGCGCCTCGCCAAGCGATTGATGGGGGTGGGTATAGAGCGCCGATGAATAGGTCATCGTCTCATCCAGCCAATGGCGATAGAAGGCATTGCCGAGATCGTAATGGAAAGCGATGTTGCGCCGGCTACCGGCCTTGGAATTGCGCCTTAGCTTATGGCGCAGCAGGGCCAGCTTGCCCAGCAGGGCAGAGGGTGACATCAGCCCATGCCAATTGCCTTCATTGGCAATAGCAAGCTCCAAAAATCCGGCAATATCGGGGCTGTCCCAGTCGCCGTCCATATAGGACCTCGAAAAGCCGAGCGTCCCCCCCGACATCACCCGCCAGACCGGACGGGCATTGTTGAGCTTGAGGACGGCGGATGGTCCGGCTTCGCGGCCGGTGACGTGATGTTCCTTGCCGTCAGGAAACAGCAGCGTCAGATGCCCATGGGTCAGGCGGCCCGCCCAGCCGCACAGCACCCTTTGCCACAGCGGCGCGGAGGTGAGAGAAAGTGTCGCGGTTTGCTGGTCGGCATGGGTCATGACGGGCTCCTTGCGTTTGCAGCCTCAGGCGGAATGATGGAACTGGCGATTGGGTTCTGCGCCTTGCGATGCCGATGCAATGGCACGCCTTTCACCCAGAGTTTAAGCGCTTCCCAATGGATCGCGCCCATAACTTTCAGCGTCATCAGCGGATAACGCACCAGAACCTTTGCCAAGGCCCGGTCATCAAGGGTGCGGCGCTTTCCGCAAAACGATGCATAGAGCAATGGCCCCTGTTCATCGGCTTCGTTGATGGCGACGGTTACCGTTTCGCCAGGTGGTACGATTTTGAACCGGTAGAGGCATTCCATCGGCATGAAGGGTGAGACGTACATTTGCTTGGCGCAGGCGTGGCGGATCGCGCCATCCTCTTCCACGCTGGCCGGAATGACATAGGTGTGCCGCTCGTGAAACGTATTTTCAACCTCGTAAAGCAGGGCAAGCAGGATGCCGGACGGCCCATAGCAATAATAAAGCGTCAAGGGATTGAAAACATAGCCGAACATGCGCGGATAGCAGAGCATGCTCACTTTCATGCCTTCGGTATTAAGACCGGCCCGCTCGACATGGTTGGCAACCCAGGCCTTCAAGCCTCCGGGAATCCCAAGGCCATGATCGCGGTCGTCGATCCTCAAGATCGCCCGGCGATTATATCCGAGAAGCCAAAGCGACTTGTCTATAGCTGGCAGTTCATCGAGATCGACCAGCAGGCAGAAGACCTGATATCGCAGACTATGCTTTTTAGGCCGGTGGCGTTGATGCACAACCGCACCGGTGAATATTGCCGATGACCAGTTCATTGCGCTGCCGCCAGCATCGGTTCGACAAAAATCCGGCCCGATTGGTTTTCCACCGACCACGGACGGGCAATTCCTGACAGTTGTTCGGCAACAGCCAGACCGGATTGGAGTCCGTCTTCATGGAAGCCGCTGCCAAAATGCGCACCGCAGAACCAGGTCCTGTTGCGCCCCTGCAATTGCCAGAGCTGGCGCTGGGCGGCGATTGCCTTGGCATCGAAAAGCGGATGGGCGTAGTTGAAGACCTGATGCACTTTGGACTCGTCGATGTCGCGCGAAGGATTGAGCGTTACGAACAGAGGCAGCGAGGCGTCGAGGCCCTGTAACCGGTTCATCCAATAGGTTACGCACAGCGGCCCTTCGCCAGACTTGCGCTCTTCGCCGATATAATTCCAGCTGGCCCAGACCTGTTTGCGTTTAGGCATCAATCTGGTGTCGGAATGCAGCACGGCAACATTTTTGGTGTAATCGAAGCAGCCAAGCAGCGCCCGTTCCAGCCCTTGCGCATCGTCCAGCAGTGCCAGTGTTTCATCCGCATGGGTGGCGACAACAACCTGATCGAAACGATCCTGATAGCCGCTTTGCGTGACGATCTTCACCCCCAGCGCACTGCGTATAATAGCCTTGACCGGATCGTTGGCCCGGAAATCGGCATTGGTCGCCTGCTTGATGCGCAGGACATATTCACGGCTGCCCCCCGTTACCGTGCGCCATTGCGGCCTGTTCTTCAACGTGACCAGACCGTGATTGATGAAGAACCGGACAAAGGCGTTCAGCGGATAGGCCCGCATGTCGGCAGCCGTTGTTGACCAGATCGCAGCGCCCATAGGTAGCAGGTGATCCTCGATAAAGGCATTGCTATAGGCTTCCAGATCGAGATAATCGCCAAGCGTTGCCGCTGTAAGGTCTTGGCGCTCGAGCAGCAAAGGGGCTTCCCGGTAAAAGCGCATGATATCGGCCACCATGCGCCAGAAGCGAGGGCGTATCGCATTGCTGCGCTGGCCAAGCAGACCCGCTAGCCCGCAGCCGGAATATTCAAACCGCCCCGCATCCAGCGAGGCTGCGAAGGACATGTCGGAGGCCTGGTTGGGCACGCCAAGATGGTCGAACAGGGCAACCAGATTTGGGTAATTGCGGTCGTTATAGACGATGAACCCGGTATCAACAGCCACTGGCCCGTTTGGTCCCGCGACATTGACGGTATTGGCATGGCCACCGAAGCGGTTTTCAGCCTCGAACACCGTGACATCGAAACCCTTGGACAATAGCCATGCGCAGGACAGACCGGAAATTCCCGATCCGACCACGGCAATGCGCTTTGCACCTGTGGTCAATCCGCTGTCTAATCCGATCTTCATAAGAGCGGTCGCCTCCCGGTTGTTCGTTTACAGTATTTACGAATGCCAAAGGAGGGTGGATTGCCGGGAGTGGAATTTTTTTAGGGCAGTGATCCAGTTTTCGTGAGAAGGCGTAGAAAGCCTCATGACAATAATCATTTCCCAAGCGGCTCTGGAATGCCACAATAAGAGAGTGACGGCCCCGCGCCTTTTCAGGCGCAGCCGGTTGGGTGGGAGATCCGTGCCTTCTGGCGCAAACGGGATGATTATGAAGGCTGAAACCGAAGACATGTCTTCCATGCTCGCAGCAGTTGCTCGCGAACGGGATGTGGAAGCATTCGAAACATTGTTCCGCCATTACGGTCCGCGCGTAAAGGCCTATATGGCTCGTCAGGCGCGTGACCAGCAGGCGGCAGAGGAATTGATGCAGGAAACCATGATGGTGGTCTGGAACAAGGCCGCATTATTCGATCCGGCCCGGGGCAATGTCTCCGCCTGGATCTTTACCATTGCCAGAAATCTGCGGGTTTCGGCCTATCGCAAGCAGAACCGGCCGGAATTCGACCCGAACGACCCGGCCTTCGTGCCTGACGAGGTGATGCCAGCCGACAAGGATCTGGAAAACCGCCAGGATGCGGAAAGGCTGCACAAGGCCATGGGACAATTGCCGCAGGAGCAGTTGGAACTGTTGCAACGGTCCTTCTTTCACGAAATTCCGCACAGCGCGCTTGCCAAGGAATTCAATCTGCCGCTCGGCACGGTGAAGTCGAGAATCCGCATGGCGTTTGCCAAGCTTCGTGCCACCCTTGAAGACCGCTCTGAGGAGGATCGCTGATGGCTGTTCACCATCATGTCAGCGATGAATTGCTGCTCGATTACGCCAATGGCAGCCTTGCCGAAGGCTGGGGCATCGCCATTGCTACCCATCTCGCCTTGTGTCCCGATTGTCGCCGGCGCCTTGCGACCATGGAGGTTACTGCCGGGGCATTGTTGGAGGCGGAGAAGCCTGTTGATGCTGATCTCAGCGTCGACCGCTCCTGGCAAGATATGCGAGCAAGGCTGATTGCCTCCGGCGAACGGTCAAGGGAAAGCACCGTCAGCCGGGTTGAGGCGTCGCCGGACGCCACCCGCCGTCAGCGCGATGCGATCCTGCCGGAACCGCTTCGCTCCTATCTGGGGCAGGATCTTGATGGTTTGAAATGGAAGTCGCTTGGGCGCGGCGCCTATCACATTCCGATCAAGACCCGCGATGGTGAAACCAGCGTGCGTCTGCTGCGCATTCCGGCCGGAAAGCCGGTGCCGGAACATAGCCATGGCGGTCGCGAACTGACACTGGTGCTGAAAGGTAGCTTCCACGATGGACAGGGGCGGTTTGCCCGTGGCGATCTGGAGGAAGCAGATGAGCAGTTGGAACATCAGCCTATTGCTGAAGACGGCGAAGATTGCATCTGCCTGGCTGTGACTGACGCCCCCCTGCGGTTTAAGAGCCGACTTGTCCGGCTATTTCAACCGATCCTCGGTATATAGCCGACACTGTAAAAGGAATGAGACAATATGCGCAGCTATGCAATTGCCTATTGTGCCACGGCTGCGGTGTTTTTCACCTTGGATTTCGTCTGGCTTAGCAAAATCGCGCTGGGTTTTTACAAGTCCCGCATCGGTGATATGATGCGGGATCAGCCCAATTTCACCGCTGCGGGCTTGTTCTATCTATTTTATATTGTCGGCATTGTTTATTTTGCGGTCGGTCCAGCCCTGCAAAGCGGCAGCCTGTTAACGGCTCTGGTCAGCGGTGCCCTTCTGGGGCTGATCGCCTACGGCACCTATGACATGACCAATCTGGCGACGTTGAAATCCTGGTCATTGACGCTCAGTCTGGTCGACATGGCCTGGGGCACGGTGCTGACGGCCACAGCCGCCGGGATTGGCTATCTGATTACCAGTCGGTTCGTATAAACGTTTCACGTGAGACGTCAGGCGCATTGCACCGCTTTCGTTTTGGATTATGATGAAAGAAAAACGAAAACGGGGAGGGGTGCATGTTTCTGTCTGCCCGGCAATCCGACATTCTCGATATCGCCAAGGCGGAAGGCCGGGTGCAGGTGGATGATCTGGCGGTTCGCTTTTCGGTGACGCCGCAAACCATCCGCAAGGATCTCAACGATCTCTGCGAAACGCGCCGGCTGACGCGGGTCCATGGAGGGGCGATCTTTCCAAGCGGTGCCGAAAACGTTCGCTATGAAGCGCGCCGCTCGATGGCCGCGCCGGAAAAGCAGGCGATTGGCCGTGCTGCTGCCGAATTGATCCCCAACAATGCATCGCTGTTCATCAATATCGGCACGACGACCGAGGCGGTGGGCGAAGCATTGCTGGACCATAAAGACCTGATGGTCATTACCAATAATATCAATGTTGCCAATCGCTTGCGGGTCTTTCCAGGCATTGAGGTGGTGATCGCTGGTGGCGTCGTGCGTGGTTCCGATGGCGGAATCGTCGGGGAAGCGGCGGTCGATTTCATCCGCCAGTTCAAGGTGGATTATGCGGTGATCGGCGCTTCGGCTATCGATCCTGATGGTGCGCTACTGGACTACGACTATCGGGAGGTGAAGGTGGCGCAGGCGATTATCGCCAATGCCCGGCACGTGATTCTCGTGGCCGATTCTTCCAAATTCGAGCGCGCCGCCCCGGTGCGGATCGGCCATCTCAGCCAGGTTCACACGTTCATCACTGACGTCTGCGATATCGAAGGCCTTGCCGCTATTTGCCGTGATCATGATGTGCGGTTGATCGAGGCATTCAGGGCCGCATAGCCCTCTGATCAATAGACACTGCTAAACTTTCGTTTGACATTCGTTTTAAGTTCGTTTTAGCTGTATCCAGTTTCGCATACGCACTATAATGCTGCATTGCGAACGGGAGAGAAACGTGTCCGGCGATCCTGTCTTCGACATATTCGTTATTGGTGGTGGCATTAACGGCTGCGGCATCGCTCGTGACGCCGTCGGGCGCGGCTATACCGTTGCGCTGGCGGAAATGAACGATTTTGCCTCAGGCACCTCCTCCGGTGCCACCAAGCTCATTCACGGCGGCTTGCGCTATCTTGAACATTATGAATTCCGGCTGGTGCGCGAAGCGCTGATGGAGCGCGAAGTGCTCTGGGCCATGGCGCCGCACATCATCTGGCCGATGCGTTTCGTGCTGCCGTTCCACAAGGGCGGTATTCGTCCCGCTTGGTTGATCCGGCTTGGCCTGTTTCTCTACGATCATCTGGGTGGCCGCAAATTGTTGCCCGCCACCAAGACCTTGAACATGCGCAAGGATAAGGCGGGCAAACCGCTGAAACCGTTGTTTACACGCGCTTTTGAATATTCGGATGGATGGGTTGATGATGCCCGTTTCGTCGTGCTCAATGCCCGCGACGCTGCGGATCGTGGTGCCAAGATCCTCAGCCGCAACCGCGTCATCGGTGCGCGCCGGGATGGTGATCTCTGGATCATCGAGGTCGAGGACCGCGCCAGCCGCGCACGCAGCACCTACAAGGCGCGGATGCTGGTCAATGCGGGCGGGCCATGGGTCGATAGCGTACTATCCAATGCGGTCGGCAGAAATAATGTTCATAATGTGCGGCTGGTGCAGGGCAGCCATATCGTGGTAAAGAAGAAATTCGATGATCCCCGTGCCTATTTCTTCCAAAATCCGGACAACCGCATCATCTTTGCTATTCCTTACGAGACGGATTTCACCCTGATCGGCACGACCGATCAGGATTATCAAGGCGATCCGAAGGATGTGAAGATTTCCAGCGCCGAGATTAACTATCTTTGCGATGCCGCCAGCGAATATTTTGCCGAGCCGGTCCGGCCTGAGGACATTGTCTGGTCCTATTCCGCCGTGCGACCGCTCTACGATGACGGTGCTTCCAAAGCCCAGGAGGCCACCCGCGATTACGTGCTGAAACTGGAAACGCCGGAAAAGGCCGCGCCGCTGCTCAACGTGTTCGGCGGCAAGCTGACCACCTATCGGCGTCTGGGTGAACATGCATTGGAAAAGATCGGCGAGGCCATCGGTGTCAAGGGCAAGCCCTGGACCGCGACAAGCCATTTGCCGGGCGGCGATTTTCCGGCAACGGGCTATCTGGCGGAAGTCGAACGGTTGAAAAAGGCCTTTCCGTTCCTGGAGGATCATTGCGCGCGCCGGCTCGTGCGGTGCTATGGCACGTTTGCCGCTACGATCATCAATGGTGCCAAAAGCCTGGAGGGGCTTGGGCGCTATTTCGGGGGAACCCTGTATCAGGCAGAGGTGGACTGGCTGATTGCTCGGGAATGGGCGGCAACAGCGGAGGATATTCTCTGGCGCCGCACCAAACAGGGCCTGTTCCTCAGTGCCGAACAGGCAAAAGTGCTGGAAGACTATATCGAGGAGGCGCGGGCGGCCTGACAGGCTACTGCATAATTCTTTAAACCGGAATCGGTTTAAAGAGAAAATTATGCAGCAGATATAAAGAGCTACAGCGAACCTTTGTGCGCCATATATGGCGCACGGCGCTGTAGGCGCGCAAGAGGGAGTGCCGCATAAGGACCTGGACCGTGTCGGTCAAAGGGTTTGAGCGCGGCAAATGCAAGAATGATAGCGGATGGATGTGTCGGTTCCGACGCAGACCGTTGTCATTGTCGGCGGGCGGAGGAGGCCTGACGCACAATGCTGGAATTGCGAAACCTGTCCAAGGTGGTGGCGGGGGATGTTCACATTCATCCCGCCAACCTGACCCTGCAACGCGGGTCGCTGAACGTTCTGCTTGGGCCGACCCTGTCGGGCAAGACATCGTTGATGCGGCTGATGGCCGGGCTGGACAAGCCGACGTCAGGTTCCCTGCTGTTTGATGGCAAGGACGTCACCGGTATGCGGGTGCAGGACCGGTCGGTTGCCATGGTCTACCAGCAATTCATCAATTATCCGGCCCTCAGCGTCTATGAAAACATCGCCTCGCCGCTCAGGGTGCGCAAGGTCGATAGGGCCACCATAGACCGCGAAGTGAAAAAAGCCGCCGAGCTTTTGAAGCTGACACCCTATCTGGAGCGCACGCCGCTCAACCTGTCCGGCGGCCAGCAGCAGCGCACGGCGCTGGCCCGCGCCATCGTCAAGCAGGCAAGCCTGGTGCTGCTGGATGAGCCGCTGGCCAATCTGGACTATAAACTGCGCGAGGAATTGCGCGAGGAACTGCCGAAGATCTTTGCCGAACTGGGCGCGATTTTCGTCTATGCGACGACGGAGCCGTCGGAAGCCCTGCTTCTGGGTGGCCATACCGCCACGCTTTCGGAAGGCCGCGTCACGCAATATGGCCCGACCATCGACGTTTATCGCCGCCCGGCGGACCTGAAAACCGCCCGTACCTTTGCTGATCCGCCGTTGAACACTGTTCAGGCCATCCGGCGGGAAGGGCATTTCATGATCGGCGGAATTCCGGTCCTCACCGTGCCCCGGCACCTTGCGCATGTGCCGGAGGAGCCTTTGACGCTGGGCTTTCATCCGCATCACCTGTCGCTGGCAGGAGCCTCGTCGAGTGAAGGGGTCGCTCCTTTGGTAGCCCGCTCGATGATCTCGGAAATTTCCGGTTCGGAAAGCTACATTCATCTCGATTATGCCGGGGAGCGCTGGGTGATGCTGGAGCATGGCATTCACGATATCGAACCGGGCCGCGATGTGCAGGTCCATCTCGATACCCGCCACCTGATGGCCTTCGATGCCAGTGGCCGGGCGCTTGCCGGACAGGGGGAGTAAAAGATGGCCCGAATTTCCCTCGATCATATCCGCCACGCCTATGGCCCGAAGGGGCTGGCCAATCCGCTCTATGCGCTGAAGGAAGTACATCACGAGTTTGACGATGGCGGTGCCTATGCGCTGCTCGGTCCCTCCGGCTGTGGCAAGACCACCCTGCTCAACATCATGTCCGGCCTGTTGCAGCCTTCGGATGGGCGCATCCTGTTTGGCGACAAGGATGTGACGCACTTGTCCACCGAGGCGCGCAACATTGCCCAGGTGTTCCAGTTTCCCGTCGTCTACGACACCATGACGGTTTACGACAATCTGGCCTTTCCGCTCAGAAATCGGCGCGTGCCGGAGGCGGAAGTCGATGCCAGGGTGCGCACCATCCTGAAGATGATCGACCTCGAAGCCTGGGCCAAGCGCAAGGCGCAGGGTCTGACCGCCGACCAGAAGCAGAAGATTTCACTTGGTCGCGGATTGGTGCGCTCCGATGTCAATGCCATCCTGTTCGACGAGCCGCTGACGGTGATCGATCCGCATATGAAATGGATGCTGCGCGCCCAACTCAAGCAATTGCACCGGGAATTCGCCTACACCATGGTCTATGTCACCCATGACCAGACCGAGGCCCTGACCTTCGCCGACAAGGTCGTGGTGATGTATGACGGCCAGATCGTCCAGATCGGCACGCCAGCCGAGTTGTTCGACCGGCCTAAACATACATTCGTCGGTTATTTCATCGGCTCGCCGGGCATGAACGTGCTGGCCGCCGGCATCGATGGCGATACCGCGATGATCGGCGGTGAGCGGGTCGCTCTTCCGGGCCGTCCGGTCATCCCGGGCGAAGCGCTTACCGAGCTTGGCATTCGCCCGGAATTCATTCGCCTTGGCCGCGAGGGCATGCCGGTGCAGATTTCCAAAGTCGAGGATATCGGACGCCAGAAAATCGTGCGCGCCCGTTTTGCCGACCAGCCGATTTCTATCGTGCTGCGGGAGGATGCCGATATTCCCGCTGAGCCAAAGGTTAGCTTCGATCCGACCGCCATCAACATCTACGCAAATTCCTGGCGGGTCGATTTCGCCGGTGCCGGATTGGGAGGTGTAAGGCCATGAACAAGACCTGGAACAATAAGGCTTGGTTTCTGGTGCTGCCGGTGCTGCTGCTGGTGGCGTTTTCCGCTGTCATTCCGCTGATAACGGTGGTGAATTATTCGGTGCAGGACACGTTCGGCAATAACGACTTCTTCTGGGCCGGTTCCGATTGGTTTACCCAGACGCTGCAATCGGAACGGTTCTGGGATGCGCTGTGGCGTAACCTGATCTTCTCGATGATCATTCTCGCCATCGAAGTGCCGCTTGGCATCCTGATCGCGCTGAACATGCCGAAGACCGGGCTCGGTGTGCCGGTCTGCCTGGTGCTGATGGCCCTGCCGTTGTTGATCCCGTGGAATGTGGTCGGCACCATCTGGCAGGTGTTCGGACGCAGCGATATTGGCCTGCTCGGCTATACCCTCAACGCCGTTGGTCTCGATTATAATTATGTGGCCAATCCATTCGATGCCTGGGCGACCATCGTCGTCATGGATGTCTGGCATTGGACCAGCCTTGTTGTGCTGCTGTGCTATGCCGGTCTGGTGTCGATCCCGGATGCCTATTACCAGGCGGCCCGGATTGATGGCGCCTCGCGCTGGTCGGTGTTTCGCTACATCCAGCTGCCAAAGATGAAACAGGTGCTGCTGATCGCCGTGCTGCTGCGCTTCATGGACAGTTTCATGATCTATACCGAGCCTTTCGTCGTCACCGGCGGCGGTCCGGGCAATTCCACCACCTTCCTGTCGATCGATCTGGTGAAAATGGCGCTCGGCCAGTTCGATCTCGGACCTGCGGCGGCCATGTCGATCATCTACTTCCTGATCATTCTGCTGCTGTCCTGGGTCTTCTACACTGTCATGACCCATAGTGACGCCCAGAGCGCTACCGCACCGAAAGGGGACTAAGCCATGAACAACAGCCGATCCCTTCGCCCGGTGCTGATTGTCAGCCTTTACATCCTGTTCCTGCTGCTACCGATCTACTGGCTTGTCAACATGAGCTTCAAGACCAACCAGGAAATCCTGAGCTCCCTGACGCTCTATCCGCATGAGCCGACGCTGAAGAATTACATCACGATTTTCACCGACCGTTCCTGGTATTCGGGTTATATCAACTCGATCATCTATGTGGTGCAGAACATGGTAATTTCGGTCGCCTGCGCGCTTCCGGCTGCCTATGCCTTCTCGCGCTACCGGTTTCTGGGCGACAAGCACCTGTTCTTTTGGCTGCTGACCAACCGCATGGCACCACCCGCCGTGTTTGCCCTGCCGTTTTTCCAGCTCTATTCGGCCTTTGACATGATCGACACGCATATTGCGGTGGCGCTTGCCCATTGCCTGTTCAACGTGCCGCTGGCGGTGTGGATTCTGGAAGGTTTCATGTCTGGTATCCCCAAGGAAATCGATGAAACGGCTTATATCGACGGCTATTCATTTCCCCGCTTTTTCGTGAAGATCTTCATACCGCTGATTGCTTCCGGCATCGGGGTCGCGGCCTTCTTCTGCTTCATGTTCTCATGGGTGGAGCTGCTGATCGCCCGCACGCTGACCACTGTCGATGCCAAGCCGATTGCGGCCGTCATGACCCGCACGGTGTCAGCCTCCGGCGTCGATTGGGGCCTGCTCGCCGCTGCCGGTGTACTGACGCTGATCCCGGGCGCCGTGGTGATCTATTTCGTCCGCAATTATATCGCCAAGGGCTTTGCCCTCGGCCGCGTCTGAGGAGGAGGACACGATGAACCTGTCATGGATGGCCTGGACCACGCCCACGGCGCTGTTCTTCATCACCATTCTCGCCCTGCTGATCGCCCTGTCGGTCTGGGAATATGTTTCGCCCGGCGGCAATCCCCGCGTTGGCATTCTGCGGTTCGAGACGACACGCGGCGACAGGCTGTTTGTGTCGCTGCTCGGCTCTGCCTTCATTCATCTCGCATGGTTGGGGCTGTCCAGTCTCAGCCTGTGGTGGGCTCTCGGTCTTTCGGTCATCTACGCCATCGGCGTGTTCCGGACGGTTTGAGAGGTAAGAGCATTTCCAGGAAAAGTGTGAAGCGGTTTTCCGTCCGGAAATGCGTAAAGCAAAGAGTTAAAATATTTCAGTGTTTCCAAGGAAACGCTGAAATATTTTGAAATACGCCTGCAATCGCAAACTCTGGGAGGACATGATGCGAAAGCACTTAATGACGACAACGGCGGCGATGCTGCTGGCCATGACTGGTGCTGCCTATGCCGGTATGGATGAGGCCAAGCAATTTCTCGATCAGGAGATCAAGGGGGAATCCTCGCTGTCGCGGGCGGATCAGGAAAAGCAGATGCAATGGTATGTGGATGCGGCCAAGCCCTTTGCGGGCATGGAAATCAATGTCGTCTCCGAATCGCTGACCACCCATGCCTACGAATCCAAGGTGCTGGCGCCGTGGTTCAGCAAGATCACCGGCATCAAGCTTACTCACGACGTCATTCAGGAGGGTGATGTCGTCGAGAAGATCCAGACCCAGATGCAGACCGGCCAGAACCTCTATGACGGCTGGGTCAACGATTCCGACTTTATCGGCACCCATTGGCGCTATGGTCAGGTCCGCAACCTGACGGACTGGATGACGGGCGAGGGCAAGGATGTCACCGATCCGATGCTGGATTTGAAGGATTATATCGGCCTGTCCTTCACGACAGCCCCGGATGGCAAGCTCTACCAGCTTCCCGACCAGCAATTCGCCAACCTCTACTGGTTTCGCTACGATTGGTTCAACGACCCGAAGATCAAGGAAGAGTTCAAGAAGGAATACGGTTACGAGCTGGGTGTGCCGGTCAACTGGTCGGCCTATGAAGACATCGCCAAGTTCTTCACCGGCCGCGAAATCGGCGGCAAGAAAGTCTATGGCAGCATGGACTATGGCAAGAAGGACCCCTCGCTCGGTTGGCGCTTTACCGATGCCTGGCTGTCGATGGCCGGTAATGGCGACAAAGGTCTGCCGAATGGTAAGCCCGTCGATGAATGGGGCATCCGTGTCAACGACAAGGATCAGCCGACCGGTTCCTGCGTCGATCGCGGTGGGGATACCAATGGGGCGGCCTCGGTCTATGCCGTCACCAAATATCTGGAATGGTTGAAGAAATATACCCCGCCAGAAGCGCAGGGCATGACCTTCTCCGAATCCGGCCCGGTTCCCGCCCAGGGCAATATCGCCCAGCAGATCTTCTGGTACACGGCCTTTACCG
The DNA here is from genome assembly GCF_014926405.1 of Agrobacterium vitis. Classification (NCBI taxonomy): domain Bacteria; kingdom Pseudomonadati; phylum Pseudomonadota; class Alphaproteobacteria; order Hyphomicrobiales; family Rhizobiaceae; genus Gillisella; species Gillisella vitis. The sequence goes on along the minus strand of NZ_JACXXJ020000005.1, from coordinate 3,103,873 downwards.
CCGATATGGCCAAGCCCGGTCTGCCTGTGGTCAATGACGACGGCACGCCGAAATGGCGTGTGGCACCATCGCCGCATGGTTCCTACTGGCATGAAGGCCAGAAGCTCGGCTATCAGGATGTCGGCTCCTGGACGCTGATGAAATCCACGCCCACGGATCGCGCCAAGGCTGCCTGGCTCTATGCCCAGTTCGTCACCTCGAAAACTGTTGACGTGAAGAAAAGCCAGACCGGTCTGACTTTCATCCGTCAGTCGTCCATCATGGACAAGACCTTCACCGACCGCGCCCCGAAACTCGGTGGTCTGGTGGAATTCTACAGGTCGCCTGCCCGCGTCCAATGGACGCCAACCGGAACCAATGTGCCTGATTATCCGAAGCTGGCGCAATTGTGGTGGCAGAATATCGGCGATGCGGCAGCCGGTGCCAAGACCCCGCAGGAAGCCATGGATGCCTTGTGCAAGGCCCAGGAGGGCATTCTCTCCCGTCTGGAACGCGCCAAGGTGCAGGGCGAATTTGGCCCCAAGCTGAACGAGCCGAAGGACGCAGCCTATTGGGAAAAATATGCCAAGGACCACGGCAGCCTTGCGCCGCAGCCCAAGCTTGCCAACGAAAAGGAAAAGCCGATCACCATCAATTACGACGAACTGGTGAAGAGCTGGCAGAAGTAACCATCCCGATAGTTGGAGCCGGGTGCAATCACCCGGCTCCAGCATTTAACCACCCTTACAAACGCCCAGCCTTCAAAACACAAAGACGCCCGGGCATATGCTCCGGGCGTCTTTGTGTTTGGTGCCTCTGTCGCCATGCGACGAGAGGTCGATCAATTGGTCGGTAGCGCCACCGGATTGTCGGACTGGTTGTGAAGATACACCAGCAGGTTGGCGCGGTCCTGTTCCTTGGGAATACCGGCAAAGCCCATCGCCGTACCCGCCACGAATTTCTTTGGCGCGGTCAGGAAGTGGTTGAGGTTTTCAAAGGTCCAGTGCTCGGAGCTGCCTTTGGAGAAATCCTTCATACCGGCGGAATAGGCAAAGCCTTCATGACTGGCGACGGGCCGGTCGACAACGCCCCAAAGGTTGGGTCCAACCTTGTTGGCTCCGCCCTTGTCGACGCTATGACAGGCTGTGCATTTCTTGAAAATCGCTTCGCCAGCCTTGACGTCTGCCGATGCCAGCAGTTCAGCAATCGGCTTGTCGGCTGCGGCTGGTGCCGCACCTTCGCCGCCGCCTGCGGCAGGCGCTTCGGCCGCCACGATGGCATAGCCTTCCTTTTCGGGGTTCGGCGCGTGGAAAATCCCCTCCGACGCAATGGACACCGACATCAGTACGAAGATCGTACCAAGCAATGCGCCTGCTCCCATATTCATGTAGGAATTCATTGGTTATCGCTCCCCATGCAGTCCGCGCAGTAGAAATCGGACAAGCCTCCATCTATGAAAAGGCTAAGACTTTTGCTTGACAGTTGCAACCCGATTATGCTCCGCCGCCCTGAGACGTTTTGCCACTTACCCCCATTGCTTTCAAAGGCGAATACCGATGTCTGACCATACACGCTTCAAAACCCTGGTTCTCATCCCCGCCCGTATGGCCTCCACAAGGCTTCCCGGTAAGCCCCTGGCTGACATTGCCGGTCTGCCGATGATCGTGCAGGTGGCAAAGCGTGCAGCGGAGGCCAATGTCGGACGTATCGTCGTGGCGGTGGATCATCCTGACGTGTTCGCCACGGTGACGGCAGCCGGTTTTGAAGCCGTGATGACCGGCGAGCAGCATCAATCCGGCTCGGATCGCATCTATGAAGCGCTGATGACGGTCGATCCGAAGGGCGAGGCCGAGATCATCATCAACGTTCAGGGCGACCTGCCTACCATTGACCCGGAGACGATTCGTGCCGCCCTGAGGCCCTTGGACGATCCCGCAGTCGATATCGCCACGCTGACGGTGGAGATCGAGGATGAGGCGGAAAAGACCAATCCCAACGTGGTGAAGGTCGTCGGCTCGCCGCTGTCGGACAATCGCCTGCGGGCGCTTTATTTTACCCGCGCCACCGCCCCGCATGGCAAAGGACCGCTTTATCACCACATCGGCCTCTACGCCTATCGCCGCGCCGCATTGGAACGGTTCGTGGCGCTCTCTCCCTCGGTGCTGGAAAAGCGCGAATCGCTGGAACAGTTGCGGGCGCTGGAAGCGGGCATGCGTATCGATGTCGAGATTGTCGATACTGTGCCGCTTGGCGTCGATACAGCGGCGGATTTGGAAAAAGCCCGCGCCATTCTGGCTGCAAAATAAGGATAAGCCCGTGGTCACGCTCACCAACAAAATTTCCTTCCAGGGCGATTATGGCGCCAATTCCGACATGGCCTGCCGCGATATGTTCCCGGATATGGAGCCGCTGCCATGTCCTACGTTTGAGGATGCCTTCACGGCGTTGGAAAACGGCGAGGCGGATCTGGCGATGATCCCGATTGAAAACACCCTGGCTGGGCGGGTCGCCGATATTCACTATCTGCTGCCGCTGTCACGCCTGAAGATTATCGGTGAATATTTCATGCCGATCCGGTTTCAGCTCATGGTGCTGCCGGGGGTGAAGGCCCATGAGATACGCACGGTTCACAGCCATATCCATGCGCTTGGCCAGTGCCGGAAGATCATCCGTAGCCATGGCTGGAAGGCCGTGGTGGCGGGCGATACGGCAGGGGCTGCCAAGCAGGTTGCGGAACTGGGCGACCGCTCCATGGCGGCCTTGGCGCCGCGCCTTGCCGCCTCGCTCTACGGGCTGGATATTCTCGCCGAAAATGTCGAGGATTCGGAAAACAACATCACCCGCTTCGTGGTGCTGTCGCGCGATGAGGTGGCGTTGAAGCGGACGGCTGCGGATGAAAGCTTCATCACCACCTTCGTTTTCAATGTCCGCAATATTCCGGCAGCGCTGTACAAGGCCATGGGTGGTTTTGCCACCAATGGGGTCAATATGACCAAGCTGGAAAGCTACCAGATCGGCGGCAAATTCATCGCCACCCAGTTTTATGCCGATATCGAAGGGCACCCAGAGGATGCGCCGGTCAAGCGGGCGCTGGAGGAATTGCGCTTCTTCTCCGAGAAGGTCCACATTCTCGGCGTCTACAAGGCTCACGCCATGCGCGGCAAGTTTTAATCAAAGCAATGGCGGCGCGGTGCCGCCATTGCTTTGCGTATTCAATACTTCAGCGAATAGCCGATCTTATAGAGCGGCTTTTTCGAATCATGCGGTGTGCTGGGCGCCTGTGCCTCGACAGCCTGCATTGAAGACGGCAGTTCAAACGGCAGCTTGCCCCGCGCCTTCTGCTTGCCCTCGATGACATTGAACAGTGCCTCGTCACTGGCGCCGAAATTGCCGACCAACGCCTTTGTCTGGTCCTTCAGATTGGTGAGAATACTCGGGCGTGACAGAAACACCGTGGCAATAATCGGTGTCTTTCCGGCAATGGCTGTGACGGCGTCGTAATCGGGGTTGCCGGGCTTGAAGGATAGGTCGCCTTCCTCATGCCGCGCCCCGAAGAAATAGTTGGGATGCAAGCGCTCAAACGGTGCCATCAGACGGACCAGGGCAAAATCGGCCTCTTCCGGTTTTGTCACCACCTGATAACCGCGCTTCTGGGCAGTGGCGGCATCGACATTGAGAAGATAGACCTTCCTGCCAGGCTTGACCGGCAGAATCTTCCCCTTGTTTTGCAGAACAACCATGGCGCGGGCTTGGGCCTTTTCGCCCTCGGCGACAAAATCCGCGTTGCCAACGATGGCTTTGGCCTTTTGCGGATCGGCATAGGGGTTTTCGAACAGGCCCTGCTCGAATTTCTGGATCAGCAACCGCTTGGCTGACTGATCGATCCTGATTTCGCTGACTTTCTTGTCCTCCACGGCCTTCACCAGGATATCGGAGTTGGCGACGCCGCCGAATTGGTCGATGCCGGCATTCACCGCCTTGGCAAAACGATCCTCCCGGCTGAGATCCTCGACCCCCCAGGGCATGCCGAATGTGTCGGGCCGGATGATCGGGGTGTCGCCGGGCTTTTCGCCATTCAGGCATTCATCCTTGCAGTCATTGGTAATCAGCCAGTCGCTGACGACGACGCCGTCGAACTTGTAGCGCTTGCGCAGCAGATCCGTCAGCAATTGCTTGCTATAGCCTGCGGCGACGGGCTCCAGGGGTTTGCCATCAAGCTTGACGCCATCGACAATCGAATAGGTCGGCATGATGCCCGCCACCTTGGCGGCAAAGGCACCCTTGAAGGGGGTGACATGCTTTTCGAAGTCCTTAGCCTTGAACACCACATGGCGACCATAGGAGTTATGGCCGTCAAAGCCTTGCGGTGCTGCGCCATATCCCACCCAATGCTTGGCGACAGCGCTGACACTGCCGGGTTTCAGACCCGTGGTGCCGTTCTGGAAGCCTGCGACATAGGCCTCTGCCATGCGCCTGGAAATCTGCGGATCTTCTCCGAACGTGCCTGTCGAGCGTGGCCAGCGTGGTTCCGTGGCAAGATCGATTTGCGGTGACAAGGCCTGCTGGATGCCGACGGCAAGATATTCCTGCCGCGCGACATCGCCGAACCGGCGTGTCAGTTTCGCGTCGTCGAGCGCACCAAACCCCAGGCTTTCCGGCCATTTGGAAAAACCACCGCTCTGGGCCGAAGCGCCCAGCACATATTGGAAATGGTTGCGCGGGTCGGTGCTGATGGTCAGCGGAATGCCAAGTCGGCTTGCCTCGGCAATTTCCTGGAGCTTGTTGTTTTCTGCGGCCAGCTGTTCGGGCGGTAGGGATAGCCGGGTAATATAGGTGGCAACCTTGGCGTCGTTGATCAGGGGCTTGATCCGCTCCAGATCGTAACCGCTGCCGCGTCCCTGTCCGGCCTCCGATCCGGACGCCAAAGCTGGTGCCGTCCCATGCATCATCAACCCGGCCTTTTCGATGAGGGTCATCTGGCTGACGAGGTCACTTGCCCGTTCTGCCGGAGAACGTCGCCAATCCTCATAAGGGTCCAGGCGGCCGTTGCGGTTAAGATCCTTGAAGGTCTTTCCATCGACCGTGAGGATGGCCGCGGAACGGGCGGTGACGACAGGCTGGTTTTGAGCGATGGCAACAGACGCCATCAGAATGGCGCAGGACGCCAAGCTAAACATTTTCATCGATGATTTCCTGAATTGATGAATTTTCGCCGAAAAACGGGCCAAAAAACAGATGTCTGAAAGGCCGAGCGCGGAAGGCCTATCGAGGCACAGCCCGCCGTTTCACCGTGGCATTGGGTTTTGAAAGCAAAGATATATCCTCCCTCGAAATAGGCTATCGCGCGTGATGTTTTGCTTCATCGTCCGCTGACCCCTCCCATCGGACGATGACATCACATTCGCTTACCATAGCCTCACACGTTTTCCGCGTAAATGGTGTTAAAGGCCGTTCCAGACGCAGCATTCACCACCTTAACCAGCCTTGCCCCAGTCAAGCCAGTCGCTCATCAGCCGATGGGCAATGGTGCCGGGCGCGGGAGCCTTTATCGTTTCAGTCTCAAGATCAATCATTGCCTGCACCTCGGCCCGGCTGAACCAGCGGCAATCGGCCAGCTCGTTCTCATCGCGGGAAATCTCGAAGCTCAAGGCCTGTGCATAGCAACCGATCATCAACTGATGTGGCATCGGCCAGGGCTGGGACGCATGGTAGCGTACACGCCCGATGGTGATCGCGGCCTCCTCATAGGTCTCGCGCCGCACGGCGTTTTCGATGGTTTCCGCCGGTTCGACAAAGCCTGCGAGGCAGGAATACATGCCTTCGGGAAAATGCGCTCCACGTCCCAGCAGGCAGCGGTCGTTGTCCTCATCCAGCGTCATCATGATTACCACCGGATCAGTGCGTGGAAAGGCCATGCGCCCACAGGCAGGACATTCGCGCTTGTAGCCGCCAAGCCGCGGCTCCATCGGCTTGCCGCAGGTGCCGCAGAAGCGGTTCTCACTGTTCCAGTGTAAGAGGCTGAAACCCTGCGCCGCTTCGCCGACCAGTTCGGCCTCAATATTGGGATCACGAAACAGCTCGCGCGCCGTTAAAGCCTTGTAGCCAGTGGCAAGCTGCTCTTCGCTGATTGTCACGGGTACGGCAATGCGCGGCTCGCCGCTGGGGCGGCGCCCCAAAAGCACGGCATTGTCGAGGTCCGGTTGCAGGGCGGTCAGCTCGTAAGGTGCAAATAGCGGGTCCAGCACCAGTCCTTCATGCTTGAACACCAGCCGGTTGCCGGCAAAAGCCAGCACATGCATGCCCTCGGCCTTGAAAGCCTCGGAAAGGCTCTCTTCCGAGCGATGCTCGGCGTAGCGCTCCAGTCCGTTGCCGGCAAAAGCGGTGAGAGCGCTTGCCTCCGGATGCGGTGTATCGGTTTCAAACAGGGAAATTGGGGTCATGTCAGCGCGTCCAGAATTGTCGTTGTCATCGCCGCAAGGGCTGTGTCCGAGTAAGGCTCTGCCACCCCATGGCCCCAGATCGGCCCCGGCCAGTTCGGGTCGTTTTCAAAGCGGGCGACGACATGAACATGGAGCTGGCGCACCACATTGCCAATGGCGGCGATGTTGATCTTGGTGGCGCCGGTCGCGGTTTTTAAGGCGGCGCCGACGTGCACCTGTTCGTGCAGCAGCTGGATCTGGTCGTCCTTGGAAAGCTCGAAAATCTCAGCGACATCATTGCGGCGCGGCACGAGGATCAGCCAGGGCCAGCGGCTATCCCTGGACAGGCGCAGGTCGCTTAACGGCAGCTGCAAGATTGACTGGCTGTCGCGCGCCAGCCGTTCATCGAGACGGAAAAGCTCCAAGATCGGTCTCCTCAAGGTCATTTTGTTTTTACGCATGCCTGACCGTAAAGCCGATATCCACTTTTACCGGAAAGGCGAACAGTTTTTTTGGTCCTCGGCTTGCAATTGCCGCCGGAATTGCCGATATGTCGCTCGGGAGGTTGGTGGTGGACGAGCCACTCGCCAACCGGGTCAGGTCCGGAAGGAAGCAGCCCTAACGAGCGCGGCACGGGTCATCGTGCCAGCCTCCCACCCTTCATGTTTATGGCCAGTCCTTTTCAAGCGTGGCCGTATCCCGCCCGAAACGGGGAGACTGGCAGCGCGATGTCCGATCTGGAACCAACAGCACAAGCTGCTCCCGCGTCCGGCCAAGCCTCCGGTGCTTACCGGGTTCTGGCGCGCAAATATCGCCCCAAGGATTTTACGGACCTGATGGTCGGCCAGGAGCCGATGGTCCGCACCCTCACCAATGCCTTCGAAACAGGACGGATTGCCCAAGCCTATATGCTGACCGGTGTGCGCGGGGTCGGCAAGACCACGACCGCCCGCATTCTCGCCCGTGCGCTGAACTACAAGACCACTGAGATCGACCGCCCGACCATCGACCTGAAAATCCCCGGCGAGCATTGTCAGGCGATCATGGAAGGCCGCCATGTCGATGTGATCGAGATGGACGCCGCCTCTCATACCGGCATCGACGATATCAGGGAAATCATCGAGCAGGTACGCTACCGCCCGGTATCGGCCCGCTACAAGGTCTATATTATCGACGAAGTGCATATGCTCTCCACCGCTGCCTTCAACGGATTGTTGAAGACGCTGGAAGAGCCGCCGGAACACGTCAAATTCATCTTCGCCACCACCGAAATCCGCAAAGTGCCGATCACGGTGCTGTCACGCTGCCAGCGCTTCGATCTGCGCCGCATCAGCGCTGGCGATCTCGTCGGGTTGTTTTCCACCATTCTCTCCAAGGAAAATATCGAGGCGGAAGACGAGGCGCTGGCGATGATCGCCCGTGCCGCCGAGGGCTCAGCCCGTGACGGGCTTTCACTGCTCGATCAAGCCATTGCCCATGGTGCAGGGCGGGTGGAAGCAGACGCCGTGCGTGGGATGCTGGGTCTGGCCGACCGCGCCCGGGTGGTCGATCTGTTTGGTCATATCGTGCTCGGCGATGTCGCGGCAGCTCTTTCGGAATTCAACAGTCAATATGAAGCTGGCGCCAGCCCGAGCGTGGTGCTGACCGATCTTGCTGATTTTACCCATCTGGTGACGCGGCTGAAATATGTACCCAATGGTGCCAATGACCCGTCGCTGAGTGAAGTCGAGCGGGTGCGGGGGGCGGACTACGCCGAGAGCGTTGCCGTCACCACGCTGTCGCGCATCTGGCAAATGTTGCTCAAGGGCATTCCTGAGGTGGAAAATGCCTCCCGTCAGGCCGGTGCCGCCGAAATGGTGCTAATCCGGCTGGCTCATGCCGCCCATCTGCCTTCGCCGGAAGAAGCGGCGCGCCGTCTGCTGGATATGGCGCAGGATGGCGGTGGTGCGCCGCAGGGGACCAGTCCCAGAGGCGGTAATGGTGGCGGTGGCGCATCGGCCAGCTATGGCGGGCAGGCAGTTGCACGGGCATCGAGCGATCCGGCCCCACGTGCATTAGGCCAACCACAGCCGACCGCGCATTTGCAGGTGGTACCCAAGGCATCACCGTCGCCTGACATTGCCGCCCGCCCAGAGACAAAACCTGACATCCAACCGGATGTGCCGGAGCCCAAGGTTCCTGTGCGGTCGCTGGATGACATCGTCAATCTCTGTACCGCAAACCGCGATCCGAAGCTGAAAGCCTTGACCCGCGCCTATGTGCGGCTGGTGAAGCTGGAAAACGGCAGGCTGGAGATTAATCTGCCGCCGGAGGCACCGAAATCGCTGGTTGGTGATCTGCAAAAGCGGCTGGAGGAATGGACCGATATCCGCTGGATGGTGATCCTTAGCCGCGAGCCGGGGGAAAAGACCCTGGCCGAGCAGGAAAAGAGCGATCACGAAGCGCGGATGACCGATGCAGCCGCCGATCCGGATGTGATGGCGATCCTGTCGCGCTTTCCCGGTGCGAAAATCACCGACGTGCGCATCCGAACCGTCACGGAGGAAGAGGACGAGGCCCTGCCGCCGCCAGCGGCCGCCGAATCCGCCGAGGGCGATATTCTTCCCGGAGATGATATCGAGTTTTAGAGTTTAGCCGGCTTATCATCTGTCGCGGAAGCGTGAAACCGCTGCGCGTCTGACAGACGAAGCCAAGAACAACGGACTATATTAAAGGAGGCAGGTCATATGCGCGACATCATGGGCATGATGGGCAAGGTCAAGGAAATGCAGGCCAAGATGGAGAAGATGCAGGAGGAGATTGCATCGCTTCAGGTCGAGGGCAAATCCGGCGGCGGGTTGGTGACTGTGGCGATGACCGGCAAGGGTGAGTTGAAGGGCCTGAAGATCGATCCGTCGCTTTTCAAGGAAGACGACGTGGAAATCCTCGAAGACCTGATCGTCGCGGCTCACAAGGACGCCAAGGACAAGGCCGAGGCTATCGCTGCCGAAAAGACCAAGGACATGACCGCCGGTCTGCCGATCCCGCCCGGTTTCAAGCTGCCGTTTTAAGTTGATCGCGACAGTTCCGAATTCGTAAAGGCGAGGTCATTCCTCGCCTTTTTCCGTCTTGCCATGAGTGCGGTCGACATGACCGAGATCCTTGCCGGGTTCGATCACATCACGCACCCGCTGTTTCAATTCCTTTGGCCCCGGAAATCCGCCGTCGCGCTTGCGTTCCCAGATCAGCGCACCATTGACGCGGATCTCGAAATTACCGCCTGTGCCGGGGATCAGGCCCACTTCGCCTAGGCTATCGCCAAAGGTTTGCAAGAGTTCCTGTGCCATCCAGGCGGCGCGCAGCAACCAATTGCATTGGGTGCAGTAGAGAATGGTGATTTTGGGTTTAGCGGTTGCAGATTCATAGGTCATTGGGACAAGGCTCTCAGTGTTTGGTATAGGTCGTGTTGGCGCATAAATACAGCATAAGTGAAATTGAATTTGGACTTTTCCCGGTGTAGGCTTGGGCGTGATCGTCCGAGACTTGTTCAACACCAGCGAGGGAGGGAATAATGTACAAATTTGAAGTCTATAAAGACAAGGCAGGCGAATTCCGGTTTCGGTTCAAGGCGTCGAATGGCGAAACAATGTTCAGCTCTGAAGGCTACAAGGCAAAAGCCTCAGTGATGAGCGCGATTGCCTCCATTCAGAAAAATGCGCCTGAGGCAAAGATCGAAGACCAGACCACGGCAACTGTCTGATAGGGCGTGATCGGCGTGGCCAAATTGCCTCGCCGATGTGTCCAAGCTCTTATAGAGAGCCCACACGCTTGTAGAAAATCGTCGTATCGCAGAAGCGCCCGTCGGGAAACAGCGCATAATCCGGCACGACACCGGTCCGCGTCCAGCCCAGCTTTTCATAAATTGCTTCGGCTTGTTCTCCGGTTGCCGTATCCAGCACGAGCAAGGTCTTGCTTGCGCGCGCTGCCTGCCATTCGGCCTCGGCCATCAACAAGCGCGACAAGCCAAGTCCACGGGCCGAGCGATGCACCAGCAATTTCTTGATGTCGGCGCGGTGCGGCTGGTTGGGCGGCTGTTTCATGCCGATCTGTACCGTACCCACCACGGCTCCCTGATGTTCTGCCACCAGCAGCAGGCTATCACCCGCCTCGACAGCATTGGCGACGCCCTCCCAAAAAGGCCGGGCCGTTTCGAGGTCGAAGGGCAGCATGAAACCCACCGATGCGCCGCCATTGACGCAATCGCAGAGGATTTCACAGAGGTCGGGGATTGCTTCACGGGCGTCAGAGGCGTTTAGCAGCCGAATTGCAGTCATGGTCATTTCCTTCGAATCAGCGGCCAAGATCGATGATCACGCCGTAGCGGGCAGGGCGGTCCGTGGGGTTATGAAAGGCGTGGACCTCGCTGATATCCATATAAAGACAGTCGCCCGGCTCCAGCCGGTGAACGGTATCGCCGACGGTCAACTCGATAATGCCTTCAAACAGCCAGACATGTTGCCATTGCCTGCTGCTGGGATGGGGGCTGGCAGGCTGTGCGGAAAATTGGACAAGCCCCCCCGGCGGCAGCTCCACCTCCACCACATCGACCCGCGCACCGGTGCCGGGTGCGGAAACGGCGCGGCGCATATAGCCGGTTTCGGGGTCTTGCCACACTGGCTGGTTGGCGTGGCGCATCAAGGGTGAGCCATGATTGGGTTCGGCAAAAAATATCGAAAGCGATTGACCCAGCGCCGAGCATAGCCGTGCCAGCAGGGTGGCGGTCGGGCTGGCTTCGGCTCGCTCGATACGGGAAATCATGGCCCGGCTGACGCCGGAGAGATCCGCCAACTGGTCGAGTGTCAGGCCGCGTGTGGTACGGATCGCTTTCAGCCTTGCGGCAATGGCGAGAGTAAGGGTATCAGGCGTATTTTCCATGATATAAGAAATATAGTATCTTATAGTGGAGTCAATAACCTTTCTCGTGCGGCTCACAGCAGCAAAATCACGTTTTATCAACAAGCCTCTTGCATGTCGCCCAACTCCCGGCCTTTTTCGCGTGCCAAGAGAGCGTATGATTCGCACGACAGGACGAGTCGAGCACAACCCCAAGGAGACAGACGTGATTGAGATCAGAAAACCGCAAATCGAGGAAATGCGGCCGAAGATTACCGTCATCGGGGTTGGTGGTGGGGGCGGCAATGCCGTCAACAACATGATCAACGAAGGCCTGCAAGGCGTCGATTTCATTGCCGCCAATACCGATGCCCAGGCGCTGACCATGTCGAGAGCCCCGCGCCTCATTCAGCTTGGTGCCGAAATGACCGAGGGTCTCGGTGCCGGTTCGGTGCCGGAAACCGGACGGATGGCCGCCGAAGAATCCCTGCATGAAGTGATGGATCACCTGGCCGGCACCCATATGTGCTTCGTCACCGCTGGCATGGGCGGTGGCACGGGGACAGGTGCAGCGCCGGTGATTGCGCGTGCGGCCCGCGAGGCCGGTATTCTGACGGTCGGTGTCGTGACCAAGCCTTTCAGCTTTGAAGGCCGCCGCCGTATGCAGGCTGCCGAAGAAGGCATCGAGCGGCTGCGTGAAGCCGCCGATACGGTGATCGTCATCCCCAACCAGAACCTGTTTCGCATTGCCGATGCCAAGACCACCTTTGCCGACGCCTTCGTGATTGCCGACAAGGTGCTGTTCTCGGGCGTCTCCTGCATTACCGACCTGATCGTCAAGGAAGGCCTGATCAATCTGGACTTCGCCGACGTGAAATCCGTCATGAAGGGCATGGGCCGGGCGATGATGGGCACCGGCGAGGCGACCGGCGACAGCCGCGCCATGAAGGCGGCGGAAGCGGCGATTGCCAATCCGCTGCTGGACGAAGTGTCGATGCGCGGCGCGCGGGGCGTGCTGATCTCGATTTCCGGCGGCATGGACATGACGCTGTTCGAGGTCGACGAAGCCGCCACCCGCATCCGCGACGAGGTCTATGACGAGGCCGATATCGTCGTCGGCGCGATCTTCGACAAGGAACTGGACGGCACGTTCCGAGTGTCGGTGGTCGCCACCGGGCTTGGCGAAGAGGGCGACCATCAGCAGGCACGCTGATTTCGCCCGACCTTTGTCAAAATTATCCTTCAAATGCCCCGCATTTCCGCTTTGCGGCATGCGGGCGCGCTGCTATATGCGCAGGCCATGAGCACACAGAACCGCACGCCTCTCGACCATATCCGCAACTTTTCCATCGTCGCCCATATCGACCATGGAAAATCGACGCTGGCCGACCGCCTGATCCAGACCACCGGTGGCCTGGCAGAGCGTGATATGTCGGAGCAGGTGCTCGATAGCATGGATATCGAGCGTGAGCGCGGCATCACCATCAAGGCGCAAACCGTGCGCCTGCACTATAAGGCCAATGATGGTGAAACCTATGTGCTGAACCTGATCGACACGCCCGGCCATGTCGACTTCGCCTATGAAGTCTCGCGGTCGCTGTCGGCCTGTGAAGGTTCGCTGCTGGTGGTGGATGCGTCCCAGGGGGTCGAGGCCCAAACGCTGGCCAATGTCTATCAGGCTATCGACAACAACCATGAGATCGTCACCGTTCTCAACAAGATCGACCTGCCTGCCGCCGAACCGGACCGAATCAAGGAACAGATCGAAGAAGTCATCGGCATCGATGCTTCTGAAGCCGTGCTGATTTCCGCCAAGACCGGGCTTGGCATTCCTGATGTGCTGGAAGCCATTGTCAAACATTTGCCGGCGCCGAAAAGTGAGCTGGGCGACAAAGGCCCGTTGAAAGCACTGCTGGTCGATAGCTGGTATGATACATATCTGGGCGTTATGGTTCTGGTGCGCGTCATCGACGGTGTTTTGACCAAGGGTCAGACTATCAGGATGATGGGGACGGACGCGAAATATCAGGTGGAGCGTGTCGGCGTTTTGACGCCGAAAATGCTGGCCGTCGACAGTCTTGGTCCCGGCGAAATCGGCTTTTTTACCGGCTCGATCAAGGAAGTGGCCGATACCCGCGTCGGCGATACCATCACGGAAGACAAGCGCCCGACAGCCACCATGCTGCCCGGTTTCAAGCCTGCCCAGCCTGTGGTGTTCTGTGGGCTCTTTCCAGTCGATGCAGCTGATTTTGAAGATCTGCGTTCAGCGATGGGCAAACTTCGCCTCAATGACGCGAGCTTTTCGTTTGAAATGGAAAGCTCGGCGGCTCTCGGCTTCGGCTTCCGCTGCGGCTTCCTTGGCTTGCTGCATCTGGAAATAATTCAGGAGCGGCTGGAGCGTGAGTTCGACCTTGACCTGATCGCCACGGCGCCTTCGGTTGTCTACAAGCTGTTCATGACCGATGGCAGCGAGCGTGAATTGCACAACCCGGCGGACATGCCGGATGTGGTGCGAATCTCGGAAATACACGAACCGTGGATCAAGGCAACGATCTTGACGCCGGATGACTATCTCGGCGGCATTCTCAAGCTCTGCCAGGACCGTCGTGGTGTGCAGACCGAGCTGACCTATGTCGGCAAGCGCGCCATGCTGACCTATGAACTACCGCTCAATGAAGTGGTGTTTGATTTCTACGACCGATTGAAGTCGATCTCCAAGGGCTATGCTTCTTTCGACTATCACCTTGACGCTTATCGCGAAGGCAATTTGGTCAAGATGTCGATCATGGTCAACGGCGAGCCCGTCGATGCTCTGTCGATGCTGGTGCATCGATCGGCAGCGGAAAAGCGCGGTCGCGACATGTGTGAGAAGCTGAAGGATCTTATTCCGCGGCATATGTTCAAGATTCCGATCCAGGCTGCCATCGGCGGCAATGTGATCGCGCGTGAGACCATTTCAGCAATGCGCAAGGACGTGACTGCCAAGTGCTACGGTGGCGATGCCAGCCGCAAGCGCAAGCTGCTGGACAAGCAGAAGGCCGGTAAGAAGCGGATGCGCCAGTTCGGCAAGGTCGAAATCCCGCAGGAAGCCTTTATCGCGGCGCTGAAAATGAGCGACGAATAACGGGTTAACGTGGATAGCATTCAACAAAAAAGGCGGAAAACCGGGAGGTTTTCCGCCTTTTTCGATCAATATAATACCAGTTCAGCTATGGGCGAAAATATCGGTCTCTTCCCAGCCGAGCAGGTCCAGCTTGGCCCGGGTCGGCAGGAACTCGAAGCAGGCGGTGGCGTGGTCCATGCGGCCATCGCGCACCAGCCGGGCGGTCAGCTTGTCGCGCAGCGCATGCAGATAGAGCACGTCGGAGGCGGCATATTCGAGCTGCGCCGGAGACAGCGTTTCCGCCGCCCAGTCGGAGGATTGCTGGGCCTTGGACACATCCACATCCAGCATTTCCTTGAGATTGTCCTTTAGTCCATGCCGGTCGGTATAGGTGCGCGACAGGCGCGAGGCGATCTTCGTGCAGAACACCGGCGTGGTGGTGACACCAAACGTGTGGAACAGCACGGCGATGTCGAACCGGCCATAATGGAAGATTTTTTCCCGGGTCGGGTCTTCCAGCAGGGCGGTCAGGTTGGGGGCCTGGCGCTGGCCCGGCGCAATGCGGATCACGTCGGCAGTACCGTCACCTGGCGAAAGCTGCACCACGCAGAGCCGGTCGCGGCGAGGGATAAGCCCCAGCGTTTCGGTGTCGATGGCGATGGCGCGGGTATAGCGCGCCGCGTCTTCGCTGCTGATATCACCTTCATGGTAGCGAATGGTGGAAGCCATGCCTGTCTCCTGCTGTCTCTTTGGTCTTTGTGCGGCCTACTGCATAATTCCTTAAATCGGAATCGATTTAAGGAGAAAATTATGCAGCAGATATAAAGCGCTACAGCGAACCTTTGTGCGCCATATATGGCGCACGGCGCTGTATAGCGGAAACAGTCGTGCAGCGATACCGAATATCAAGAACCACGCCTGAAATCATCACGTCACAGTTTCGGATTGCTCACCGGTCCTTCGTCGCAAAGCTCGGTATAGGCCAAGGTCTGGTCCAGATGCTCGGCGCGAAGCGATAACAGCTTTTCGGCATAATGCAGCCTTATCGCACCATATGCCGGGTCCTCTGCTAGGTTGGTCAACTCGCCCGGGTCAGCCTGAAGATCGAACAGCAGCGGTGGCATTCCGGCAAAATGCACATATTTGAATTTTTCGTCACGGATCACGGCGAGATTGCACTGGCTGGATTTCAGACCGAGGGCATTCTCCGTGGAATTTGTCACCACTTCCCGAAAATCGAACTCCCAGAACGCGTGGTCTCGCCAGTCATCAGGCCGTGTGCCAGCAAGAAATGGTAGCAGGGAACCGCCGTCCTGATGATTGAGCGGGCTGACGCCCATCCGGTCCAGCAGCGTCGGCATCAGGTCGGCGGCGCTGGTGAAGGTTTCCACCACTTGCCCGTGGGTGCTAGTGTTCGCCGGATCGCGGATCACCAGTGGAATGTGATAGCTGCCATCATAGACACCGCCCTTGCCCAGCATCCAGTGGTCACCCAGCATTTCGGCATGGTCGGAGGTGAAGACGATGATTGTGTCGTCCCAGGTGCCGCTGTCTTTCAGGGCATCAATGATCCGGCCAAATTGGGCATCGACCTCGGCGATCATGCCGTAATAGGTGGCGCGGATTACGTCGATCTGTTCTGAACTCCAGTCGCAGACGCGGCCTTCGGCGCCGGCAATGAAAGAGGATTGAGGCAGCTGCGGCAGCATCAGCTCTGCCAGTGGATGCACGGCCATTTCCGCTTCCAGCGTCGGATGACGCACAGGTTTGGGTCCACTGCCCGGCGTAAACATCCGGTTATAGGGTTCGGGAACACAGAAGGGCGGATGTGGGCGCAGGAAGGAAATATGCGCAAACCACGGGCGCGTCTGCTCCTCGCGCCAGTTCAGGAAAGCCTCGGCCAGAAACGCGGTCGGGGTTTCTTCCGCACTATAGGCCGGTGGTTCCTGATTGGGCTGGACTGGCCGCTCCTGCCCGGTCTGATGGAGTTCGCGCCCGGGCCGCACGCCGCCGCGCCGGGTTTTCAACCAGCTCAGCCATTGCCGATCATCTTCCAGCAGCAATTGCCCAACCGTAAAGCCCGGCAACACGCCCTCGTAACTGGTCAGATGCGGGTCGGCGGGGGGCAGGTGGCGCGGATCGAGAGATACATCGGTATAGCCAAACAGCGTCGGATCGTAACCGGCCCGGCGTGCCGCCAGCGCCACCGTGTCGAAACGGGCATCGAGTGGCGAGCCGTTGCGACAGACCCGGTTGTTCATCTGGTAAAGCCCGGTATAGATCGCCGCCCGCGCCGGCGAGCAAGGGGCGGCTGCGGCGAAATGTCGATGAAACAACAGGCCTTCTGCCGCCAACCGGTCAACATTGGGGGTCTGCACCACGGGATGGCCGACCGCTGACAGGCAATCGCCCCGCCATTGGTCCGCGGTGATCAGCAGGATATTCGGCTTTTTCTGCATGGATGAGGTCTTTGCTTGTTTTGCCACGGACGCGATGTGCAAAATTTATATCGGCGAGGATCTGGTTTTCCTAGGACGGTTTTTGGGTCTTTCTAAGGTCCATGCAGGCTTGGTTTTCGAGCTTGGCTTCCAGCGGGGGGCTTTGTCTGTCAGGCCATTGCGCCGATAGGTCTCGTGGGCAATCTTCCAACTCTGCTCGCGCTTGATCCGGTGGCTATGCAATCGTCTCGATTGGAAGTGCGCAAATTCTACTCATTCCCTAGCTGATGATCGGCGATGGAGGGTAAAAGGGCTCCGTTTATGGATAGATTTCGTCAAACGCCGGTATTTTCATGCTTTCGCTATGCGCTGAATACATTGCTGCAATGCGGTATTAACGATATTCATCCCTGGGAAATCCTCTATATTGAAATCATCGAAGCGACGCACTCCTCCTCCCAGTGTCGCTTTGAAGGGATCGGCGATACTCCTCCTCCCAATTGCCGATCAAGTTCAAGAGCCCGACGCATCCTCCTCCCGCGTCGGGCTCTTTTGCGTTCTGGCTTCGGTGTCTTCTCTCTTCTGTCCATCTTATCCGGTTCGATGCATAAACGATGCTTTCGTCTGCTTTGAATTGGTTTAAACAGTCTGGGCAAACCTTAGCGCGATGACCGCGCGGAGGATTGGTGCGATGACTTGATGACAGCGAGGCTTGACCCTATGGCGGTAAAATTCGGCACCAGCGGACTGCGCGGTCTGTCTTTGGACCTGGTTGGCAGCGTTTCGGCTCTGCATGCGACGGCATTTGCCAGAATGCTGCTTGCCAAGGGCTATGCCAAGCCGGGCGCGACCGTGCTGATCGGCCAGGATTTTCGCCCCTCCAGCCCGGAAATCGCTGCCACCTGCATGGGTGCGCTGCAACGGGAAGGGCTGGTTCCGGTTGATTGTGGGGCCATTCCCACGCCGGCGCTGGCCTTTTATGGCAGCCGGATCGGTGCAGCCTCGCTGATGGTGACAGGCTCCCACATTCCGGCCGACCGCAACGGCATCAAATTTTATCGGCCGGATGGAGAAATCGACAAGGCTGATGAAGAGGCGATCACTGCCCTTGCCGCCGAGTTGGCGGCTGATGAGCGCGCTAACCACGTTGAGCATGGCGCAGGCGAAGACCGATACGCCATTGCCGTCGACCTGTTTCTGAAACGCAACATGGCTGTACTGCCCCCTGCCGCCTTTGCCGGCATGAAAATCGGCGTCTATCAGCATAGCAGCGTGGCGCGTGACATGCTGGTGACCCTGCTTGAGGGCTATGGCGCATCCGTCCTGCCGCTGGGACGCTCAGAGGTCTTCGTTCCTGTTGATACCGAAGCGGTATCCCCGGACACAATCGGCAAGCTTTCCGCCTGGGCAAGCGAGCATGGCCTGGATGCCATCGTCTCCACCGATGGCGATGCCGACCGTCCGCTGGTGGCCGATGAAAAGGGCGCGCCCTTGCGGGGGGATCTGCTGGGGCTGATCACGGCAAACCTGCTGGGCGCCAAGGTGATTGCAACACCCGTTACCTCCAATTCCGGCATTGAAGCCGCAAGCGGGTTTAAGGTCCTGCGCACCCGCGTCGGCTCTCCTTATGTGATTTCCGCTATGAATGCGGCGCTCTCAGTGGGTGAAAGCGGCGTGATCGGCTTTGAGGCGAATGGCGGCGTGATGCTGGCCTCCGATTTCACCATCCATGACGGCAGGCTTGCCGCTCTGCCGACCCGCGATTGTGTTATGCCTATCCTGGCAGCGCTTTATGTAGCGGCGAGCACCGGACAGACACTCTCTGCCGTGGTGTCAGACTATCGCCTGCCGATTGCCCTTTCTGACCGTCTTGAGCACTATGCCTTGGACAAAAGCAGTGCGTTGATGGCGTTTCTGCGCGGCTCGGACGAAAACCTGCATAGTTTCCTGGCGCCTATAGGGGGTGTGCGCGAAACCAGCGATATCGATGGTTTGCGGGTGACGCTCGATGATAACAGGGTCATCCATTTCCGCCCTTCCGGCAACGCCCCGGAAATGCGCTGTTATGTTGAGGCAAGCGACCATGCATCGGCGGCCAGTCTGCTGGACCAAGGTCTTGGCTTGCTGGCGAAATGGCCAGATTGACAAACCCAAAGGCATGCAAATCAAGCCGATAAACAAGGTGATGCGGTTCCCGGCGGGATGCTGTCCGTCGAGCGCGAGGGATGGTCATGCGCTTTTTGCTTCCGCCGCGTGCCTGCTGCGGTTACATCATGTGCAGGACCGATTTTATTGCAAAAGGATGACCGATGGACCGTGGCCACGACCCCAGCGAACTTGAAATGGTGGTATTGATGACGCCGGATATGGCGAATTTTTCCGGCAAGGTGCATGGTGGCGCGCTGCTGAACATTCTTGACCGGGTCGCCTATTCCTGCGCCTCGCGCTTTTCCCAGCAATATGCGGTGACGCTGTCGGTGGACCAGGTGGTGTTTCGCCAACCGATCCATGTCGGTGAACTGGTGACGTTCCGCGCATCCGTCAATTATGCCGGGCGCACATCAATGGAAATCGGCATTCGGGTCGAGGCGGAGGAAATCCGCACCGGTGAACGCCGCCATACCAATTCCTGTTATTTCACCATGGTTGCCGTGGATGCCGAGGGCAAGCCGACCGCCGTTCCGTCCTTCTGTCCCGAGACGCCAGCGAAAATCCGGCGGGAAAAGGCGGCTCGTGAGCGCCGCGCCCTGCGTCAGGAATTCGAGGATCGCTTCAAGCAGGTCAAGTTGTCCGGTCAGGACTAAAACATCACAGTTTGGGATTTGATCGTTTAACCCTCAACGGCGCCTTTTTGCGTCATGACCTGCGGCTCTCTGCTGCCCCACCGATGCTCTTCCACCGGAACAGATCGATTACATGACCGAAATAACCCTGAATGTCCTGCCGATTTTCCTGCTGATTTTTTCCGGCTGGGCGCTGGTGCGCAGCCGGTTCCTGAACGTGGATATCGGTGATGCCTTAAGCGAATTTGTTTTCAAGGTCGCGGTGCCGGTTCTGCTGCTGCATACGATTACCCAGGCTGATTTTCAGGGCGCATCGCCTTTTCGTTTGTGGATTGCCTATTTTGCCGGAGTAGGTGTCACCTGGACCATCGGCCATCTCGTGGCGACGCGGGTTTTTGGCCGCGACCAGCGGATCGGTGTGCTGGCGGGGGTGTCTTCAGCCTTTGCCAATAATGTCTTCATCGGCCTGCCCCTGGTCAGCCGCATGCTTGGCAATGACGGTATCGTTGCCCTCTCCATTCTGCTGGCCGTCCATCTGCCTTTGATGATGGTGATCGGTACAGTCTTGATGGAACATGCCGAGCGCCGGGAAAGCGGGGTGCAATTGCGGGGAATGCTCGCCGTCTTGCGCCAGGTCGGGCGCAATCTTGTCACCAATCCTCTGGTGATTGGTCTTGCCATCGGACTTATGGTGCATGTGATCGGCTTGCCAATTCCGGCGACGATTGAGACCGTGCTCAGTCAGATCTCCGCCATGGCTGGGCCGGCGGCGCTGATTTCGCTGGGCATGGCGCTGACCAAATATCGTGTCACCGGCAATGTCGGTATTGCCAGCGTTACCTCGGCTTTGAAATTGGTCCTGATGCCCGCATCCGTGTGGATGGCCTGCCACCTTCTGCATTTGCCGCATGAATGGACCATGGCGCTTGTGCTGACGTCTTCCGTGCCGACGGGCGTCAACGCTTGGCTGATCGCCAATCGGTTTGGGGTCGGTCATGCGCTGGCCGCCTCGACCATCACCATTACAACAGCACTTGGTGTGTTTTCCGTCACGTTCTGGGCGTGGCTGCTGGGCGCGTGATGCGAAGGTTTTGCGTACAAAGCCAGAATGGGAGCGCTATAAAAACTCAGGCCAGATCGGCGATCCGCCAATAGAGCGCTTCGGCGGGTAGGGCGTCTTCCTGCGGCGCCGCTAGCGCCAAGGTCGGGGCAGTATAATGTTCTGTCTCAAGCTCCAGCACGTCGGTGTGGTCGGCTGTTTCAAGCGTCACATCGTCGCTCAGGACATAAGACTGGCTTTCGGATAGGGTTTCTGCCGCGCTGGCGCCGTCTTCTTCCGCCGTCTCCTCATCCTCGGCAGAGCCGTCGCGCTGGTGCTGGCCGTTGTTGTCCTGATGCGCGTCGTCGTCGCCCAGAGCCTCAATGGCATCCACAGTCTCAGTCTTGCCGCGACCGGGTTCATCCTGAACCGCGAGATAGCTCACCACCGGAAACGGCACGAAGGGCGGCACATGCAAAACCGACGCATGCACTATGGCCTGTGCTCCGGCAAGCGATAGAATGGCCTGCTCACGGATAATCTCTTCTTGCCGTACGGAAACCAACTCCGCCTGCGCGTCGCCGGCTGGCGTCTGGTTTGCCGAGGAATGTGCCTGCATCTGGCCAGCTTGCATCTGGCTTAAACGCCTTTGGTTTATCTCCAGCAGTGTAGCCTGGTTGGCGCGGGCATCAGCATTGATCGCAGGGTGCAGACCGTTCTGTTCATTCTCCTGCATATCCTCCGTCTGGAAAAACATTTGGCGCAGCAAATCCGTGTCGGAATCCTCTTCCGGCATCGCCGGGGCTTGGAGTGATGCTCCTGTTACATCCATCCAGCCCTTCAAAGACAGCACGGTGGCGACCATTGTATCGATGCCAGTGCCATCATCGCTGCGGCGCGGGATCGCATCCTGGCGATTATCCTGCAATGGAGCGGATGTGGTGAAAGCTCCATAGGCTCGGTTCGTCGCTTGTGTCGCCAGGCCATCCATCGCGGCTTCCCGCCCTGTCTGTGCAAGGTCTGTAGCAAGAGGCGATGCTGCACTATTCCCCATCGCCCCGGCGACGGGCGTTCCAGTCATTCCAGAGGGTCCGGTCTGGCCATTGCGGTCGAAAGCTGGCGCTTTCAAGCCTGCCTCCGTGGCAGCTTTGGCCGCAAATCCCGTGCTTGTTTCCTCCGGCAGGTCATCCATGCCGGTCATAACCGTTTCAGGAGCCATATTGCCAGCAATTGACCTGTTGTCCGTGGCTGGTGCAGTGCCTGTCGTTGCCGTTTCGTTTGTCACCAGCGCTAGTGCGGAAGCAAGCGCTTCAGGGCGGACAGCTTGCAAAGGCGTCTGGCGCCCTGCCACTTCAGGGTTTACGGGCGCTTGCGCCGAAAGGCTGCGAGGGGCCGGAGTATCCTCCGCCTGCGTACCATCAAGAACTGGTGTGGATGGCGTGCGGTTCGTGGTGACGTCTTCCGGTTCCGACACAATCGGCGCGGTTTGAGCAACGACTGCCGCCTGTTCGGCTTGTGGTTGCGCGGTAGAGACCGCCGAGCCTTGCGCTGCGAGTGCCGCGGTTACGGGTTGTCCCGCAACCGGGCCAGGAGACTGTTCGCTTAACCTGGCAGCTGGCACCTGTTGCCCTGTTGCAGGATTTAACGTTTGCGGTGCCGCTGTCTGGCTCGATGCTGGCGGGGCCCCGGCGGATTGAGGTGGCAGGGGGTTGGATGGGCTCGCGCCATTTTGGCTATAGGAGGAAACCACGTTCAGCGCCTTCAGATCACCGCTATTGTTGCGCTTGATTTCCATATAGGCGGATAGCAAAGCGGCTTCCGGACCATCGGTATTTTGTAGAACCCGCAACAGGACCTCGATCTGCAATCCTTTCAGGGCTTGGGTCAACTGCGTTTGCAGCCGTGCTCTTTGGCCGTCGTCCAGATTGGCAAGGGCTGTCGCGAAGCGCTGGGCAAAGGCCGCGTCGGTTTCGCCGGGATCACGCTTCAGTCCGATCGATTGGCCGACCAGATCGGCGATTTCCGCCAGATCCGTCTGCACGCTTTCCCGGCTGTTGAGCAAGAGGTTATTGATGCGTCCGGCAATCGCCGAACCGCCCTCGCGGTCCACCCGGATCATGCTATCGCTCGTCAAGCCGCTCATGGCCGTGTCGGACAGGGCGGCCTCGGTGGCGCTGTCGTGAAAATTTGGCGCAGTGCGCGATAAAGCTTGAACGGGAGGCAACATAGCATATCCCTTTTTGCAAAAGGACCTGGCCAACCAAGGCCCGGCCATGCAATCCGGAGTTTAAGGGCATAGTGTGCTGGAAAGCCGCTCATGCGGCTTTGATATCGGCTGCCTCGGCCCAGAACCTTATGCACCGGACCTGAAACCCGTCGCACTCCAGCTACGCGGGATTGCATCGGACGCCGTGCAAGGCAGTTGCGAATCACCTTATCAGGATAGAATGGCTGCACATGGTTAACAATATGTTAAAGCTCTCATCTGCTCGTCTCGGAGAGAGTGTTTCGCCGTAATCCTCTCTATCTGCTGGTTAATTTTCTCCTTAAATCGATTCCGGTTTCGGGAATTATGAAGTAGCATACACCGCACCATAACCCTGCCCGATTGCAACATGCCGGTGAGCCTGATGAGCCGTATCAATCCGATCTTGAACACCGATAGCTACAAGCTGGGGCATTTCCTGCAATATCCTCCCGGAACCCGGGCGGTGAGCGGCTATGTCACCACGCGTGGTGCTTCCCTGCGGCCGGAAGTGGTGTTTTTCGGCTTGCAGATGTTCTTGAAGGAATATTTGTCACAGCCCATCACCCAGGCCGATATTGATGAAGCGCAGGAACTGGCCGCCCTGCACGGCCAGCCTTTCGACCAGGCCGGCTGGCACTATATTCTCTCCGCCCATGGTGGATTTCTGCCTTTGCGCATAGAGGCGCTGCCAGAGGGCAGCTTCCTGCATCGCGGCGTGCCGATGGTGCAGGTGGTTAATACCGATCCGGCCTGCTTCTGGTTGCCCTCCTATATTGAGACGGCGCTGTTGCGGGCGGTGTGGTATCCGTCCACGGTCGCCAGCTCGCTTCGCCATGTGAAACAGACTTTGAAGCCCTTCCTCGATAAAAGCTGTGACGACCCGGCGGGCGTTATTGGCTCGCGGCTGTTCGAATACGGCGCGCGCGGTGCAGCCAGCCTGGAACAGGCCGGGCTGGGCGGCGTGGCCAACCTGCTGCATTTCGACCACACCGATACGCTGGAAGCCGTGCTCTACGCCCGCCGCTATTATGGTGCTGCCATGGCTGGACTTTCGATTCCGGCCTCGGAGCATACTACCATGATTGCCTGGGGCCAGGACCAGGAAGTGCAGTCCTTCGCCAATATGATCGACCGATTCGGCGATTATCCGGCCTATTCGGTGGTATCGGACAGCTATGACATTCACAATGCAGTGTCCGAAATCTGGGGCAAGACGCTGCAACAGAAAGTGCGCTCCAAGCCCGGCAGGCTGATTGTGCGGCCCGATAGTGGTGATCCGATCGATGTTCCGGTCCAGACGGTGGCCCAGCTCGCCTACCAGTTCGGCACGCGGTTGAATGCCAAGGGCTATAAGGTTCTGGATGACAAGGTGCGGGTCTTGCAGGCGGACGGCGTGTCGCTACGCGATATCACCATGATCCTTGGTCGGCTGGAAGCCATGGGCTTTTCGGCGGAAAATATTTCCTTCGGCATCGGTGCATCGCAATTGCAGAAGGTCAGCCGCTCGACCTATTCGTTCACGATGAAATGCAGTGCCATCATGGACGGGCAGGAGCGTTGGCGTCCCATTTCCCGCCGTCCGGTCACGATGCAGGAACGCATGCCGGAACCTGGGCGTCGCGCCGTGATCGTTGAGGGAGACGAGTTTGCCTCCATTGCTTTGGAGGATCTAGGCCGTCGCACCAATCATTTGCAGCCGGTTTGGGAAAATGGCCGCCTGCTGAAAGAATGGAGTTTCGACGAAATCAAAGCAAAGGCCAGGACGCCGCATCGCATGGATATGTGATGCGATGGCGTGAATTGGTGGTCAATTCTGAAGTGCTCTTTGCGGTTTCTGCTTCAAACGGTGTCGGGCAGGAACATGCGATAGAGACCATTGTCGTCGGCAAGGAAGCCCGAAGGACGCTCGATGACCGGTGATCCATCCTCCTCGCTTGAGGACATGGCATCGAGCCAATTGGCCGGTAGTCGCTCTTCTTCCTTGACGTCGTCTGCCTTGATCTCGGCAATTTCCTCGATCATTTCGGCAGAAAGAGGTGGAATTTCCTCCCTCGGCAATTGGCGTTGAGGGGTGGAGAACAGGAACCCGATCTGCTGGCTGTCGTCATGTGCCGCTCCGAGCCGCACAGTCCGTTCCACAGGATAGGTCTGGGCGGAAGGCGCGGAGGAAAGCAAAACACCGTCTCTCGCAATTGATGCAGTATCCATCATGGTCACACAGGTCAGGCGCACATGGCTTCATCCATGGTCGCTATGGCTTCAGCTTGAACGGGCAATGGCTTGGATGCGCACACATCGTTGCGCCCGGCCTGTCCCATCGATCTTTGGCAGCCGTCTCGAACGTTTGTCCGTTCTGCTGCCAGGGCAAAAGCTAGGCCGAAATCTTTAAGGAAATACTGATGAAACCGACATTGCCGGAAAGATATATTTTACCTTGATGGACGTCAGCCCTCGTTGAGATCGCACCCTTTGAGTGATGAAATCCAGATGCTGCGGAGCTTGCAACAGCGCCCGTTTTTGATAGGCATGGGGCAACAAGGATGAGGTGGCACCCATGACGATCACGCTTTATGGCATCAAGAATTGCGACACGATGAAAAAGGCGCGGACCTGGCTGGAGACGGCGGGTATCGATTATGCTTTTCACGACTACAAGGCCAAGGGTATAGACCGCGCCAGCCTTCAGGCCTGGAGTGCCAAGCTTGGCTGGGAGGTGTTGCTGAACCGGGCGGGTACGACGTTCAAGAAACTTCCCGATGAAGCCAAGGTCGATATGAATGAAGAAAAGGCTCTGGATCTGATGTTGGCCCAACCGTCTATGATCAAGCGCCCGGTTCTGGACAAGGACGGGACGCTGACGGTGGGGTTCAAGCCGGAGCAATATCAGGCTGTTTTCGCAGGTACCGGGTCTTAAATTTCGGCCCTATGTTCCTGGGTCCATATCGCTGTAACGAGGCAAATAATGTCGAAATCGACCCGCGCCACGCTGGCAATGGAAAAGGCTGGCCTTGCCTTTACCGTGCATCACTACGATTACGATCCGAACGCCGAGCGTATCGGCCTGCAGGCGGCGGAAGCGATTGGCGAGGAGCCGCGCCGGGTGTTGAAAACCCTGATGGCGGAGGTGGATGGCAACCCTGTCTGCGTCGTCCTGCCCTCCGATCAGGAGGTCAGCATGAAGAAACTGGCCGCCGCCATCGGCGGTAAACATGCCGCGATGATGAAGCCCGCCGCTGCCGAAAAGCTCACCGGCTTCGTTGTCGGCGGCATCAGCCCTTTCGGCCAGAAAAAATCGGTGCCAACCGTGATCGAGCTCTCGGCGCTCAATGAGCCGCATGTCTATCTAAACGGTGGCCAGCGTGGCTTGCAGGTCCGGTTGGAGCCGAAGGCGGCGCAAGTCGCGCTCAATGCCATTGCAGCATCGGTTATTGCCTGAAGGTCGATTGTCTGGCGGTGTTTTTTGCCTTCAATTCTGTATGAAATGACCTATCTCTGTCTCGTGACCATGTGGGTCTTCAACTCACCGCTGATCCGGTACCGGTGGGGACCGGATTGACGCAACCGGAAGCCACTGCGGCCTCTGCGCGATTGAAAAGCGTAGGTGCTTTCGTTTCGAAAACCAGGAAAAAATCTATGACCCTGCCTGATGTCTCAAATTCCATCGATCCGGTAAAGCTCGACAAACTGGCCGAAGTGGCCGTCAAGGTTGGTCTACGGCTGGTGCCGGGCCAGGATCTGGTGATCACCGCGCCGCTGAATGCGCTGCCGCTGGTGCGCAACATCACCCGCCATGCCTATATGGCCGGTGCCGGTCTTGTGACGACATTCTATTCGGATGAAGAGACGACGCTGGCCCGTTATGCCCATGGCGCGGATGCCAGTTTCGACCGGGCTTCCGGTTGGCTCTACGAGGGCATGGCCAAAGCCTATGCGGGCGGTGCGGCGCGATTGGCGATTTCCGGCGATAATCCCATGTTGCTCGCCAGCCAGGACCCCGCCAAGGTGGCACGGGCCAATAAGGCCAATTCAATTGCCTTTAAGCCTGCCTTGGAGCCGATTTCCAATTTCGACATCAACTGGAATATCTCGTCCTATCCCAACCCGTCCTGGGCGGCGCAGGTGTTTCCGGATCTGCCCTTGGATGAGGCGGTGAAAAAGCTGGCGGATGCGATTTTTGCCGCGTCCCGCGTTGATCAACCCGATCCGGTCGCGGCCTGGATGGCTCATAATGGTGAGTTGGCCAAACGGTCGGCCTGGTTGAATGGCGAGCGGTTCTCCAGTCTGCATTTCACCGGCCCCGGAACGGATCTGCGGGTCGGTCTGGCCGATGGCCACGAATGGCACGGGGGCGCCTCCACGGCCAAGAATGGCATTACCTGCAATCCGAATATTCCGACGGAAGAGGTGTTCACCACGCCGCACGCGCTGAAAGTGGAGGGTGTGGTTTCTTCCACCAAGCCGTTGTCGCATCAGGGCACGTTGATCGACAATATCCAGGTGCGGTTCGAAGCAGGCCGGATCGTCGAGGCCAAGGCTTCGCGCGGCGAGGAAGTGCTCAATAAGGTCTTGGACACTGACGAGGGGGCGCGGCGTTTGGGAGAAGTGGCGCTGGTGCCGCATTCATCGCCGATTTCGGCGTCGGGCATCCTGTTCTACAACACGCTGTTTGACGAAAACGCCTCGTGCCATATCGCGCTTGGCCAGTGCTATTCCAAATGCTTCCTGGACGGAGCGTCGCTGACGCCGGAGCAGATCAAAGCCCAGGGCGGCAATTCGTCGTTGATTCATATCGACTGGATGATCGGTTCCGACAAGGTCGATATTGACGGCGTGAAAGCGGATGGCACAACGGTGCCCGTGATGCGCAAGGGCGAATGGGCCTGAACATGCACACGGCCCGCGTTTGATAAACGCAGGCCGGTTTCATCGAAATAGAGACCCGCGCACCAAATGTGGTGCGCGAAAGTCGTCATAAATTTTTGAATTTGTTGCATAATTTTCTCTTCAAACCGGTTCCGGTCTAAAGAATTATGCAGTAAGGCCGATCAGCCCTGTCTTGCCTTACGGTTGGCATAACGCTGATCGCGTTGCGCCTTGCGGGTGGCTTCGTCTTCAAGCAGACGTGAAATTCTGGCTTTTTCAGCGGCGTCGCGGGCATCGGCTTCAGCTGTTGCTTCAGCGGCAAGTGCGGCTTCACGTGCAGCTGTCTCGGCTGCAAGCTGTTGCTGTTCCTGCAATTTTGTCTGTTCGCGCTCGGCGCGCCGTGCTTCTCTGGCCTCGGCTATCGCCTGGCGCTCTGCCTGGCGGGCGAGACGGGTTGGTTCCGACGCTTCCTGCGCGGCCTTATAGGCCTGAAGGAGAGCGGCCTTTGCGTCGGCAGCGGTGGTACGGCGGTCGACGACTTCATTTTTCCGGCTATTTTTCAAAGAGATGTTCCAGTTGTAGATAGGGCCTGCAAATCAGGCTTTTCGGGTCGTTTTGGCAGCAGTCGCGGCGTCAGCCATCTGCTGGTCCTGCAATTCCTTGGCAAGCCGTGCTTCGCGCAGCCTGAGGGTTTTTTCTTCACGGGCAAGCACGAGCGAATCCTGCTCTTCCACGGCGCGACCGCGCGCGAAGAACTGCGACTGCTCCTTGTCGAAAGCGATTTCCGCCTGCTGACGTGATTTACTATAGTTTTCTGCCATGGGGTCGCGCCTTTCTGGGTGGCCAGCGCCGCGTGCCGGGCATGGCGCGCAAAAAACGCTGCGACATTCAGCGCCTTGTACATCTAGGCTGTACTTAAGGCCGCTGTGACACTTTATTACGAAGGTTCGAAGATGTGGAGCACATCCCCGCCCTGAAGGTATTGCAAATATTTCAAACACTGCAAGGACTTGAGATATTTGCAAAAGGCATAGGAATTGCCATCTTCAATGTCTCTTCGCATTACATCCGCTGCATATGTGATTTGCGATCCCACGGACCACAAGAAATTATGCAACAGGAATTCGTGTGAGCGCGGTCTGCGACGGCGCGGCAGGCAATAAAAAAGGCCAGGCAAACTGCCTGACCTTGGTTGGATCATGCTCTCAACAATGCCAGTACATCCGTGGTCAAAGGAAAGCCGAACCCTATATTAAGCAGCCTGGAGATTGCAGGCCGACATCTTGCCGGACTTGTTGTCGCGTTCCATGTCGTAGGCGATCTTCTGGCCTTCGACGATTTCACGCATACCAGCGCGTTCAACAGCAGAGATATGCACGAATGCATCCGGGCCGCCGTTGTCAGGCTGAATGAAGCCGAAGCCCTTAGTGGAATTAAACCATTTAACTGTGCCAGTGGTCATGATGAACCCTTTCATAGCATATTGAGTGACCACAGCGCAAAACGCCGTGGATGAGGATAGCGATTTTTGAAAGGAAGGTTCGTTCAGGGCGCGGTGCTAATTGCGCGGTAACCAAAGCTCAGCAAGCAAATATCGATGACCAATAGATACCCCCTAAAGGCATGCATGTCAACCAAAGCTTTGAATTTATTATGATCCGCCTTTATTCCGGACTATGGCGAAGGGGTCCAAAGCCTTGTATCCGCACCGTAATCTCTGTCCGTGCGGCACCGCGTTCAAACGTCCATTTTGTCGCTCATCACGGTGCCGTTTGCGCCGTTTTTGTTAGAAAAGGCTACCTTGTCCGGCGGGTGACTCCGATTTTTTCGGCAATTTGGGCGGGGGATTCGGTTTTGCTGGGGCTGTCGTGGCAGGAGCGGCTTGCGGTGAAGGTGACGCCTTATCACCATCACCGGTCACGGCGGAAACCCGGCCATCGGCAAATTCGATGGCGATGGCCCGCCCATCCTCAAGACCTGCCGCACGCGACAGGGGCCTGTCATCCTCCCCACGGATCACGGCATAGCCGCGCATCAGGACATTTTTGTAGGACAGCGATTGCAGCATCCGGTCATGGGCCGACACCGTGGAGCGGGCGCGGCGAAGATCGTTGATAACAGCGCTGTCGGCCCGGCGCGAAAAGCTGTCCAGCCGGTCTCTCGAGCGTCCCGTTTGCGCCTTCAGCCGGGCCGGGACCGCCGTCAATGTTGCATCGATCCGTCCGAGATGGGCTTTTTGCCGCTCGATCAGCCGCTCGATGATCCGGTCGGCAAGGGCGGCGCGTTCGCTGACACGCTGGCGACGTTCCACCAGGCGGCGCACAAGCATATCAGGCGACAATTTGGCGGCGGCCCGCTCGAAGCTTTGCCGCTTGGTCATGGTATTCAGTTCCAGGCTGCGGCCAAGACCGCTGGCGGCCTCATCAAAACGGCGGCGCGGCAACGCCAGCAATTGATCGAGAGAGGGCAGGGCGCGGGCCAGTGCCCGCAGGTTCTGGCGGCGATGATCCATCTGGCGGTTGACGGCGCCTGCCAATCGCGCGGCCAGCCCGGCCAGTTGCGCTTCCAGATCCGCCTTGACCGGCACGGCCATTTCAGCCGCGCCTGTCGGCGTCGGCGCCCTGACATCGGCTGCATAATCGATCAGTGTCCAGTCCGTTTCATGGCCGACCGCCGAAATCAGCGGAATGGCGCTGGCCGCCGCCGCCCGCACCACCGCTTCGTCGTTGAAGCTCCACAGATCTTCCAGGCTGCCGCCACCGCGCGCGACGATCAGCACATCCGGCCTCGGGATGGCACCATCAGGCTGAAAGGCATTGAAGCCGTTGATAGCATTGGCAATTTCGTCGCCGGAGCCTTCGCCCTGCACCTTGACGGGCCAGACCAGCACATGCACCGGAAAGCGGTCTGAAATCCGGTGAAGAATATCGCGGATGACAGCGCCGGTGGGCGAGGTGACGACGCCGATGACCTTCGGCATGAAAGGCAGCAATTGCTTGGCAGCCGGATCGAACAGGCCTTCGGCCGTAAACCGGCGCTTGCGCTCCTCGATCAACGCCATCAGGGCGCCAGCGCCGGCCGGCTCCATCTGCTCGATGACAATCTGGTATTTGGACGAGCCGGGAAAGGTGGTGATGCGGCCGGTGGCGATCACTTCCATACCTTCTTCGGGCCGGTATTTCAGCTTGGAAAACGACCCTTTCCAGATCACCGCGTCGATCCGCGCCTTGTCGTCTTTAAGCGAGAAATAGGCATGCCCGGAGGAATGCTGGCCTCGAAAGCCGGAAATTTCGCCGCGCACCCGCACCTGGTCGAAGGCGGTTTCGATGGTGCGCTTGATCGATCCGGAAAGCTCCGAGACGGAAAATTCGGTCAGATTGCTGGGCTGGTCGTCGTCAAAGAAAGAGGCCATGAGACCGTTTTATCCAAGCTTACATAAAAACGCATCTTTTTTTGGAAAGAAGTAAACAGGCTTTGTTGGGGCTGTTTTCGTGGGGCCAATCGTTAACTCTCGGGTGGCAATATGCCCGATATCACGATTTGTCTGTCATACGGGATCGCATCCATGACCTTTCTCATCGCCATGGCAATTGGCATCGCCACCGCAACGACCAGAAGCATCCTGGCGATTGTAGCGGTTTCGCTGGTGCTTTTGACGGCAGGGCTGGTCATGCTGGCTCTTTCGCCTGCGATGACGGCGATGGATCTGCTGACGGCTCTGATCGCCTATAATGTCGGGCTGATCGATTGCCTGATGGTCTCGCTGGCCTTGTCACAGCGCAAGATCGCCTGATTTCACTATTCGCCTGATCTCACTATTCGTTTTTAAACTCTATCCGTTCACGGCTGCGGCTTGACCAAAAAGATCCGCAGGCCGGACTGGCTGTCTGTTGCTAGCGGCTGAAGATAATCAGGCACTCTGTTGCGGTTCAGATCTGCATAAAGCCCGTCGGGCTTCAAGGCGATCAACTGGCGGGTCTGCGAATCGGACGGGCAGAAGGCGAGAATGCCGACATGGGCACCCACCAGAAAAGCAAGGGCGTCCGGCGGTGTCGAGAGGCCGATATGCAGTTCCGTCAGCATGCCTGCCTGGTTGCGATGATAGGGCGCGGTCAATATCCGATGCGAGGTAAAGCGCAGGATGGAAGTGCCGCTTTCCGATGGGGCGGCAACCGTCGTCGGCGCTAAACTCGTCAATTGGGCCAAGCCCGCCAATTGAGCAAGAGCTTTTTCAGATGAGCAATCACGGCTGGCATCCTGGGATACCGGGCCGGAGCGAGTCTGTAGTTTTAGCCGTGCCGTTCCTTCCACGGCAAGCGTGCCTGCGATTGCCCACACGGAAGGGACCGACAGAAGAATGCTGGCGATATAGGCAAGGCTTGAGAGAATGCGGGCTGGTCGCAGCATTGCACGCCCGCGCAGATCGGCAACCAGCAGAGCGAGCGGCAGGATCGGGATCAGGTTGGAAAACATGGCGCCGCGCACCTGGATCAGTGCGACACCGACGCTGACCGCCAGCAAGAGCGCCAGTGCCAGATGCGCCTCCATCTGGTTTTTCCGCCAGACCTGGGTAAGGCAGACCAAAAGCCCGAACAGGCCGACAGCGTAAAAGCCGCCGAGAGTTCCCGGCTCCTGCTGCGCCATGGCAAAGATCGAGCGAGCCTCGCCGACATTGTTCAGCCACAGCGTCACCAGCATCGGATCGAGATTGGCGAGCGGATTGCCAAGGCATTGAGGCGCGACAATCAGGGCGGAGAAACCGACGCTGGCGCCGATTACCAGCAGCAGGAACAGCCGAACACCGGCAGGAAACCGGCTGGCAAAGGCGGCAGCGGAAAACAGCAATCCGCCGCCAATCGCCGTCAGGGCGTAAAAGCCGAAGGAGAGATTGTCACAAGTGACCGTGCGATAGGATTGCGGCGGCACGGTTGCCGCGAACAGAAGTGTGACCGACAGCGCCAGGCTGAGAGAATAGGCCATGGCGCAGGCCCGCATCGCTTTGCCATGCCAGGCCCAGAGCAGGGCGACGATAGCGCAGGCCGTGGCAATCAGCGGGGTGGTCTCCGCGCCGATGGCCAGTGCCAGCGCTGCCGCCGCACCGGCCAGCGCAAACAGTGTCGATGAGCGTGTCGCGGAGCGGGCGTCAGACTGAGTCGCTGGCGCAGCGGTTGAAAGCACGGCGGTTAGGAAAGCGATCAGGGCGATCTGGACATTGTGATGATCGATTGCGCCGGGCAGGAAACGGTTGGATGTCAGAAGATAAAGAGCGCTCAGACAAAGCGCCAGATGCATGGTCACCCGGCCGCCCAGCGCCCATCCGGCAGCACCGAGCGAGAGCATGACCGGCACGGTCCAGAGGAGCGGCCAAATGGCAAGGGCAACGGCCTCGGCTGTACGCGGTGCAAACCAGATACCCGCCAGCCGGATCAAGGCGGCAATCGGCCAATCGATCAGCCGCGACCAATGCATCAGCGTGCCGGGTGCCAGGCCCAGCCGGTATTGCATCATGTCAAACCAGCCCTGACCGGCAAGATAATCCCGGACTTCGACCAGCCGCATGGCATCGTCATTGTCAGCGCCGACATAATCGTTGGCAAAAGGCAGCGTCGTCGCACAGAGGACGACGATGACGAGAAGGCAATAGCCCAGCATCACCGGCAGAAGGCGTGGGGCGGTCCCAGGTGCGGTCACCAGAGATGATGCAGAGGATGCAGGAAGAGAAGAACTGGACGTCATCGGTATTTCCGGTTGTTCGGGGCCTCCCGTTTCGGGGGGATGCGACCAAGATTCTTCGATTGTTCGGCTTGTCCGAAACCTAGCCTTAACCTTCTCAAGAAATAGTAAAATCTCAAGGAGCCGCGTTTCGGCTGCCCGAACATCTGTATCGAGTAAGTTCATGGGCCAGACACCAGTACCGGACGTGGCGGTCCTTATTCCCTGCTATAATGAGGCCAGCACCATTGCCTCCGTGGTGCGCGGTTTCCGCACCGCCCTGCCGCAGGCGCGGGTCTATGTCTATGACAACAATTCCACCGATGGTACGGCGCTGGCCGCCATGCTGGCCGGTGCCGAGGTGTTGCAGGAACGCAGGCAGGGCAAGGGGCATGTGGTGCGCCGGATGTTTGCCGATGTTGACGCCGATATCTATCTGATGGCCGATGGCGATGGCACCTATGCGCCGCAGGATGCGAATGCGTTGATCCATCTGCTGATGGAAGAGCGCGCCGACATGGTGGTCGCCACGCGCCGCAATGTCCACAATGATGCCGGACGCCAGGGTCATGCGCTTGGCAATCGCCTGTTTAACGGGCTCTACCGCTTTCTGTTCGGGCCGGGCTTTACCGATATCTTCTCCGGCTACCGTGCCTTTTCGCGCCGCTATGTCAAAACCTTTCCGGCGGTGTCGGCAGGTTTTGAAATCGAGACGGAAATGTCCGTCCATGCCTCGCGGCTGAAATTGCCGGTGGTGGAACTGGAACTGGACTACGGACGCCGGCCAGAAGGCTCCCATTCCAAGCTATCAACCCTGCGCGACGGCGCAAAAATCCTCTGGATGTTTGCGATGTTGTCCAAGGAGACGCGGCCATTTGCGACGTTTTCGGCGCTGGCCGGGCTGGTCCTGGCGATAAGCCTCGGTTTCATGGCACCGGTTCTGGGCGAATATTTCACCACCGGCCTCGTTTCGCGGCTGCCGACCTGGGTTCTGTCGGTGGCGCTGCTGTTGATGAGCCAGCTCTTGTTTACCGCGGGATTGATCCTCGACTCGCTATCGAGGGCGCGGGCCGAGCATTTGCGGCTTTCCTATATCGCCTTGCCCGCCTTTACCGCACCTGAAAACCCCGCCTTGGCAGCGGCTGATCCCGCCATCGATCCGGCTCGCTCGGCTGCGGACGCTGCATGAAGAAGCTGGTCCGTTTTGCTCTGGTCGGCAGTACGGGTTTTGCCGTGGATGCCGGGCTTTTATGGCTGCTTCTGTCTTACAGCGCTCTTGGCCCTTTACCGGCCCGCGCCCTTGCCATTCTGGCGGCCCTGTTCGTCACATGGCGGCTTAACCGTGCCTTCACCTTCGGGGCGTCCCGGCGAAGCCTCGCCGTCGAGGGATTTCGCTATGGCTCGGTCGGGGTGGTCTCGGCGCTGGTCAATTACGGTCTTTATGCCGGGTTGTTGATCGTCATCCCGGCACTCAATCCTTTCGCGGCGCTGGTTTTCGCATCACTTGCCGCGATGGCTTTCAGCTTTTTCGGCTATTCGCGGTTTGTGTTTCGCCGTTGAAGCACTGAAATCGGTTGGATCAAACCGGTTCCCAACCATCCTTTTCGCTCGCCCGGTAGATCGCATCGATGAAGCGCTGGTTGGCGCGGGAGTTTTCCAGCGTCACAACATCGCTCTCCTCACCCCGCGCCGCCTTGGCAAACGCCTCAGCCTCCAGGCGATATTGGCGGCTGTCGGGAAAGCGGAAAATCTGCGATTCGCTGTGGTTGCGGTTGGTCAGTTCCAGCTCTTCCGCCCCCCAGCGGTCGGCATTGAACGGTGATTTCACCTCGATAAACCCTTCATCCCCATGAAACACCATGGTCTGGCGGGCGGCCATCTGGGTGGCGATGTAAAAGCTCATGTCGAAACTGCCGAAATCGGCCTTGACGCTGGAATAGATGTCGGTGCCGAATTCAGCATCGCGTTGCGTCACCGCCTGCACTCGTACTGGCTCAAGGCCCGTCACGAAGCGGGTGGTGATGGTTGGATAGACGCCAATATCCGGCAGCGCGCCGCCGCCAAGTTCCGGGATATTGCGCATATTGCCGGGGTCGCGGTTAAAGTAAGTGAACGACCCCTGGACATGCCGCAGTTTGCCGATGGCACCATCGGCCAGAAGGGCGCGCACCTTGTGCCAGACAGGCGCATAGGTCACCATAAAGGCTTCCGAAATCAGCACCTTGTTGCGGTCGCGCGCGGCGATCAGGCTGTCGATGTCCGCCGCTTTCAGGGCAATCGGCTTTTCGCACAAAACATGCTTGCCCGCATCGGCAGCTTTTATCGTCCATTCCACATGCTGGGCGGTCGGCAGGGGAATATAGACGGCATCGATCAGGTCAGACGCCAGCATCTCTTCATAGGATCCGAAGGCATGCGGTACGGAAAAGCGGTCAGCCATCGCCCGGGCCTTGGCAAGGTCACGGCTGGCAATGGCTGTGACCACGGCCCCTTCCGCATCCTGAATGGCGGGTACGACCAGTTCACGGCCGATTTTCGCCGTCGATAAAATTCCAAACCGCAGCATGTCCTATCTCCTCCGTAAATCGTATTTCTGTAGACGACACATAACGCCTATGCCCGGATTGTGAACAGGGCTTGGTTGTTATCGGTGCAGTAAGCGTTACTTTCTTGTCGAAATTTCCCTATTGGACTTTCATGGAGACCTGTCATGCAGAAACGAAATCTTGGCCGCTCCGGCCTCACAATCGCCCCGGTCGTGTTCGGCGGCAATGTGTTCGGCTGGACGGCGGACGAGCAAACCTCGTTCAGGCTGCTCGATGCGTTTTTCGATGCTGGCTACAATGCCATCGATACGGCGGATGTGTATTCGCGCTGGATAGACGGTCATTCCGGCGGCGAATCCGAAACCGTGATTGGCAAATGGCTGAAACAGGGACATGTCGCCCGCGACAAGGCAGTGATTGTCACCAAGGTCGGCATGGATATGGGCCAGGGCAAACCCGCGCTTTCGGCCAGATGGATTGTCGAGGCGGTTGAAAACTCCCTGAAGCGGCTTCAGACCGACTATATCGATCTCTATCTCTCCCATACCTTTGATGCCGATACGCCGCATGAGGAAACGCTGGGTGCCTATGCCAGGCTGAAGGATGAGGGCAAGATCCGCGCCTTTGGCTGCTCGAATTTCGATGCCGTCCAATTGCAGGCATCCTTCGATGCGGCGGCCAAGGCTGGCCTGCCGCGCTATGATGTGATCCAGCCGGAATATAATCTCTATACCCGCGAGAAATTCGAGGGGGCGCTGGCAGAGCTTTGCATGCGTGAAGACATCGGCGTCATCAGCTATTACGCGCTGGCGGCAGGCTTTCTCACCGGCAAATATCGCCAAGTGGAGGATGCAGAGGGCAAGGCGCGCTCCTACCGTGTCACCAACTATCTGAACGACAAGGGCCACAGTATCCTCGACGCCCTCGATACAGTTGCAAAGGAAACCGGCACGACGCCCGCGACGGTTGCCATTGCCTGGGTCGCAGCTCGCCCCGGCATTACCGCACCCATCGCCTCGGCCACCAGCCTGTCGCAGCTTGAAGCGATGGTCAGGGCTGGAACACTGGAACTGTCTGCGGCGCAGATGCAAAGCCTGAACGAGGCCGGAGCAGAATAACGAGGCATGGCGGGCCGATAGGGTTTCGCGCGGGCGAGAATTCGGCTCAGCTCCGGTGCCGGAAGAAATCGACGAAGGCGCGCAGGGCCGGTCGCATCTGGCGGCGGGTGGGGTAATAGATGTAAAAGCCGTCAAAGGGCGGGCACCAGTCTTCCAACACCCGGATCAGCCTGCCCTCGCGGATGTCTTTGTCTACCCGCTGGTCAAAGACAAAGGCCAGCCCGACACCCTTTAGCGCCGCCAGCCGGATTAGTCGCTGGTCGGCCAGCGTCAGAACATCAGGCACATCCACGGCAATTTGCTTGCCGTGTTTTTCCAATTCCCAGCGATAGATCCGCCCGCTGGAAAAGCGGCGGCGAATGCAGCGATGCTCCATCAGGTCATGTGGGTGGAGGGGCAGGGGATGCCTTTCGAAATAGCTGGGCGCGCCGATAATCGTGCCGCTGATCGGGCCACTCGCCTTGACTGCCACCATATCCGCTTCCAGATGTTCGCCAAGCCGAAGCCCTGCATCGAAACCCTTTTCGACAATATCCTCGAACTGATCATTGGTGATCAGTTCGAGTTGGATATCCGGATAGAGGCCGAGGAAGTCTCCAAGCCGCGGTACGATCAGGTCTTCAGCAGCCAGCGCCGGCATGGTGATCCGCAGCGGTCCGGCGGGATTGGATTTGTTTTCCGCCAGGGTTTCCAACGCGGTGCCGATATCGGCCAGTGCCGGGGCCAGTTTTTGCAGCAATTGCCGCCCCTCCTCGGTCGGAGCGACGCTGCGGGTGGTGCGCGCCAGCAGCCGCACGCCAAGGCTTGCCTCCAGCGCCGACACTGCGTGGCTGACAGCGGAAGGCGCAATGCCCAGTTCTTCCGCCGCCTTCCTGAAGCTCGATGTTTCGGCCACCGTTGCCAGCACCGCCAGTTGAGATAGTTGAATCCTGTTCATTGTTCTATTTGTTAGAACAGTGCCTGCGCATTTGCATCCATTATCTTTCGCGGCAAAGGCGGTATTTTGTTTCTAGAGCGTCGCTGCAATTCATAGAATAGCAGCGACGCTCTAGCTCTTTGTTTTGCGCATTTCCGGGCGGAAAACCGGTTTCCACTTTTCCTGGAAATGCTCTATCGACACGATTGAGAAGGTGAAGACTATGAAAACCCGAAAACTCGGCTCCGACCTGTCCGTCTCGGCTATTGGCCTTGGCTGCATGGGTATGAGCCATGCCTATAGTCCATCGGCTGATGAAAGCGCTTCGCTTGCCACGCTGGCGCGGGCCGTAGAGCTTGGTGTGACGTTCTTCGATACGGCGGAGGTCTACGGGCCGTTCAAAAATGAAATTCTGGTCGGCAAGGGATTGAAGCCCTACCGTGACCAGGTGGTGATCGCCACCAAGTTCGGCTTCAAGATCGATCCGACGCAATCCTCACAAAATGCCATGGTCGGACTCGATAGTCGGCCTGAGCATGTAAAAGCGGTGGCCGAAGCCTCGTTGCAACGGCTCGGCATTGATGTCATCGACCTTTTCTACCAGCACCGTGTCGATCCCGATGTGCCGATTGAAGAAACAGTCGGGGCGATGGCCGATCTGGTGAAACAGGGCAAAGTGCGCGCTCTTGGCCTGTCGGAGGCCAGTGACGAGACCTTGCGTCGCGGCCATGCAGTCCATCCCATCGCCGCCATTCAGAGCGAATATTCCCTCTGGACCCGTGACCCCGAGGAAAACGGCGTGCTCGACACCTGCCGTGAACTGGGTATCGGCTTCGTCCCCTTCAGCCCACTCGGTCGCGGCACGTTGACTGGTGCATTGAAAAACCTGGATGGCCTTTCCGACACCGATTTCCGCCGGGGCCTGCCACGCTTTCAGCAGGAAAATTTCGATGCCAATCTGGCGCTGATCAATGCGCTGGAAGACATGGCCAAGGCGAAGGACACGACAGCCGCCCAGCTGGCCCTGGCCTGGGTGCTGGCCCAGGGGGATTTCATCGTGCCGATCCCGGGGACAACGAAAATTGCCAATCTGGAAAAGAATATCGGTTCCGTCGATATCGTCCTGAGTGAGGAAGAAGTGAGCGCCTTGGGAGATCTCTTGTCACCGCAGAAGGTGGCTGGCGGGCGCTATCCCGAAAAGATGGCAGCGATGGCCAACAAGTAATCAAATCACATAGCTATAAAAAATCTCCCCGGCATGGGTTTTGCCGGGGAGATGAAGACCGTAGACGGGCGGATCAGCCCTTGTAATGCTTGCCGTGGCGCAGCGGCGGGCCATTATCCAGCGACTTTGGCGTGGTTGGTGGCATATAAGCGAGCTTCAGCGAGGCGAGTGTCGCGCCGAGATTGACGCCGAGTGTGCTTTCCAGCGCGATGGGCTGCAAGGCGACTGAGCCTTGGAAGCCGCCCATCAGCAGGTTGACAGCACCGCCGAAACCAACTGCGGCATTGGCGCTGGTGCCGCCATAGCTACCTTGCAAGGCGCCTTCCACCAGACGACCCGGCGCATAGACTGCCCACGCCATTTTGCCGCCCTGCACATAGCCCAGGTCGATGCCGATCTTACTGAGGGTGCCTTGGTAATATTCGACCGGTGCCGATGTCGTCGGCTTGAATTCGCAGGTCAGGTCGCGGCTGGAACCGACGACCGCACTGATGCCGGGGCTCATTTCGCAGGTGAGCATGCCGACCTGCACGGCTGCATTGGCGCTCGTGGCCGCCAGCGGCACGGCAAGAGCGGCGACAAGCGCCACCGCAGACAGCTTTGCGAGCGATGATTGAGCGAGCGATGACATGAGTTTCTCCTTCATGGATAAATGCTGTGATCGAGCCTAATCGTATAATTCAGGCAGGATCGTGCTGCCGTTAGAAGTCTCACGGTAAATTTTTGTTCCCCTTTGCCATTCGTCAAGGCCATCCCTGATTTTTGACTGAGGCCCGTTTTGACTAAGGAAAGCAAAACCATGACATCGAGTTAAAGTGTCGCGGTAATCTCAGCCCTGATCCGCGCCGCGATGGGAAAAGTGAGATAGTGGGCCTTTTGGTATGGATCGAGAGATTTGAAGGATTTGCCGATCATCTGCGCCAGCATCAACCTGTCGCCTTCGCTCGCTGTCCACTCGGCAATCATCCCCGCTTCTACCACGCCGCCTTGCAGCACCCGGCAATAGGCGCCGGGTTGCGCGGCTCTCGTATAGCGTTTCGCAAAGCCGGAATCCTCCATACTGGCCGAGAATGTGGCGCAGGGAATGCGCGGCGCGGTCACTTCCAGTAATATGTCACCGATGGAAAGCCGGTCGCCGACGGCAAGCTCGCGGTTGTCGAGACCATCAATGACCAGATTTTCGCCAAACAGGCCGGGTGTGATTTGCCGGTTCAGGTGCGCCTCCCACCATTGTAAGGTCAGTGCACCCTCCAGATAAATCGCCTGGTCCGGCCCGCCATGATATTTGCGATTCAGCACCGCATCGCCGACGAGACCTTGCTCGTCTACCATCACCGGACCTGATCGTGCCGATTTGAAAATCCCTGTCCTGTAACTTTTACCGGGCAAGGTTTGTGGTTGACCAAGGCAGACCGCGAGGATTTTCATGAGGCTGTTCTCCTTCGGCGATTCCGTTTCCGATAGATATGGGCTAAGAACGCGCCATGGCAAAGCGAGTCACTGGTCCCGAAATCGAAAAACTGATCCAGCTCCTGGCGAAAGTGCCGGGGCTCGGCCCCC
Source organism: Agrobacterium vitis (assembly GCF_014926405.1). Lineage (NCBI taxonomy): Bacteria > Pseudomonadati > Pseudomonadota > Alphaproteobacteria > Hyphomicrobiales > Rhizobiaceae > Gillisella > Gillisella vitis. Next base: position 3,063,052 of record NZ_JACXXJ020000005.1, on the reverse strand, counting down.
GCTCGGCCCGAAGGGCGGCGCTGCATCTGATCAAGAAGCGCGAGCAATTGATGGGGCCGTTGGCGCTGGCTATCGGCGAGGCACACGCGAAGGTGAAGATCTGCTCCTGTTGCGGCAATGTCGATACCATCGATCCCTGCACTGTCTGTACCGACGAGCGGCGCGACCAGTCGATGATCATCGTTGTGGAGGATGTCTCCGATCTCTGGGCGTTGGAACGGGCAGGCGCGATGAATGTCGCCTATCATGTGCTGGGCGGCACGCTGTCGCCGCTCGATGGCGTCGGGCCTGACGATCTCAACATCAAGGGCCTGATCGACCGGGTGGCAAAAGGCGGCGTGCGGGAAATCATCATCGCCGTTAATGCCACGGTGGAAGGCCAGACCACGGCCCATTACATTACCGATCACCTGGCCGGGCTAGGGGTGAAAACCACCCGGCTTGCCCATGGCGTGCCTGTCGGCGGCGAACTGGACTATCTGGACGAGGGTACGCTCTCGGCGGCGCTTCGTGCCCGCACGCTGATATAGATCGATGCTGATAATAGACATCTGACCGATAATTTCTGACCGGGAGACGACATGCCCCATTTTCGCCGCCCCCTGATGGCTGCGCTTGCAGCAGCCTTATGCTTTCTGGCGATCAAATCTGCGATGGCAGCACCATCGAAAGCGCAGGTGGAAAGCCAGTTCCAGTCCTGGATCAGCCGGGACCTCTGGCCGCAAGCCAAACAGGCTGGCATTTCGCAGGCAACCTTTACCTCGGTGATGAAGACGGTGAAGCTCGACTGGTCGCTTCCCGATCTGGCGCCCCCAGGCTTCCCGCGACCGAAGCAGCGTCCGCAGAGCCAGGCGGAATTTTCCTCTCCCGGGCCGTATTTCCGTGAGGCCCGCATGCAGGCGCTGGCCGCGAGCGGCAGGGCGCTGGCTGATCAATACGCCTCGACATTGAAGAAAATCGAGGCCAAATATGGCGTTCCCGGTCCGATTCTTCTGGCGCTTTGGGGTCGGGAAACCGGCTATGGCCGGGCCAAGCTTCCCTATGAAGCGGTTGATGTTCTGGCCACCAGCGCCTTCATGTCCACACGGCAAGAGCTTTTCACTCGCGAGCTGATTGATGCGCTGCATATTATCGACGGCAAGGATATTGCTGCCGACGCCATGCTGAGTTCAAGCGCGGGAGCGCTGGGCCAGCCGCAATTCATGCCCTCGAGCTTTCTGCAATATGCGGTGGATTTTGACGGGGACGGCCATCGCAATATCTGGACCTCAGTGCCGGACAGCCTGGCGTCCATGGCCAATTTCCTGGTGCAAAAAGGCTGGCAGCGCGGCCGCGACTGGGGGTTCGAAGTCACGATACCGTCCGGCGTCTCCTGCGCCCAGGAAGGGCCGGATCTGGCAAAGCCGATGTCGGCCTGGGCGGCAACCGGCATCAGCCGCATTGGCGGGAAAGCCTTTCCGAAACAGGAACTTTCCGCTGCGACCATGATGCTGGTCCCCGCCGGAACCCATGGCCCGGAATTTCTGGTGACACCGAATTTCTATGTGTTGAAGGAATATAACAATTCCGACCTGTACGCCCTGTTCATTGGCAATCTCGCCGACCGGATCGCCTATGGTTCAGGCAGCTTTTCCGCGCCATGGGGCGATGTCGGGCACATGCTGCGTTCCGATGTGCAGTCCATGCAGCAGACGCTAGTGAAAAAGGGCTATGATGTCGGCAAGGCCGATGGTCTCGCAGGCTTCAAGACCCGACGGTCGCTGGGCGACTGGCAGGCGAAAAACGGGCTGAAACCGACCTGCTTTCCCGATGAGGGCCTGAAGGCGAAATTGAAGTAAGAAAATGCCGCCGAGACAGGGATCTCGACGGCATTTCGCGCTTTACATCAATGTGTCGCTGGATGTCAGGCTTGCATAGCTCAGGCCATGCACTGTCAGCGTATCGCCGTTGCCGAAGTTGAACAGCACGCCGTCCTCGATCTCGCTGGCATAGGCGGCGGCGTCGCTGACGGTGGCAAATCCCATGCCGGTCAGATCGATTGTGTCCGACGAGGCCTGGAAGTCGAAAACGACATCATTGCCATAGCTGGTGTTGAACACGAACACATCGCTGCCTTCACCGCCGTAGAGCCCGTCATTGCCGGTGCTGCCATCCAGCACGTCATCGCCAGCACCGCCCGATAGCACGTTAGCGCCGGTGTCTCCCGTCAGCGTATCGGCATAGGCCGATCCTTCAACGTTTTCGATGCTGGTCAACACATCGTCTGCGGCGTAACCGCCGGAGATCGTTTTCGTGAGGAGATTAATGGTCACCGCTGCGGTCGAGTCGCTGTAGCTTGCCGTGTCGCTTCCGTCACCACCATCAATGGTGTCGCCACCGCTGCCGCCACGGATCGTATCGTTGCCGGCATAGCCATAGAGCTTATCGACGCCGCCCTGACTGACGATGACATTGTCGGCACTATTGCCGTAACCGAGAAAATTGGTCGAGTCGGTGTGGGTGAGGTTTTCAAAGTTGGTTTTCAGCGTGTAGCTGGTCAAGGTTGTTTCAACCGTATCCGTGCCAGCATTTGCCTCTTCGACCAGAACCGTTGTTGTGGCAACTTGGCTGACAACATAGGTGTCGTCACCTTTCCCACCTGCAAAGGTTATTGTTGAGTTTGCGGTAAATGTGTCGTTGAAGTCAGAGCCGATGATCTTGTCGATGCCGGTCAGCGCATCATCTGCTGCCTCACCGCCCGTATTCGTGCCGGTGACGAGATTGATTTTGATAGCGGCTGACGAACTGGCGTAGCTTGCCGTGTCAGTGCCAGCGCCACCGCTCAGCGTATCGGCACCCTCGCCACCTACGAAGGTGTCATCACCATCACTGCCGGTCAGCGTGTCGGCACCCTCACCACCTACCAAGGTGTCAGTACCAAGACCACCGTCCAGCTTATCGGCACCTTCGCCGCCTACCAAGGTGTCATCGCCATCACTGCCGGTCAGCGTGTCGGCACCCTCGCCACCTTCCAAGGTGTCAGCACCATTCCCACCGTTCAGCGTATCGGCGCCTTTGCCGCCTGCCAGCGTGTCATTGCCATCGCCACCGTTGAGAACGTTGTTGTTGTCATCCCCCGTCAGCGTGTCGGCACTGCTGGTGCCTGTCAGGTTCTCGATGCTGGTGAATGTATCGCCAGCCGCTTCGCCGCCGGTCGCTACATTGGTCTTGAGGTTAACATTGATCGCCGCACTTCCGGCATAGCTTGCCGTGTCGGAACCGTCACCGCCGTTCAGGATATCGGCGCCAGCCTTGCCGATCAGCGTATCGTTGCCAGCACCACCGGTGATCGTGTTATCCTGCGTGTTGCCGGTGCCGGTAAAGTAGCCAGCTCCTATGTATTCCAGCGTTTCGACATAGTCCGACAGCGTGTAATCTATCGAGGTCCGGATCGTGTCACTGCCCCCACCTGTGCCTTCGGAGACGATGACGCTGCTTCTGCCCACGACATAGGTATCGTCCCCTTTGCCGCCTGCAAAGGTAATGTCGGAATCCGAGGTAAATGTGTCGTTGAAGTCAGAGCCGATGATCTTGTCGATGCCGGTCAGCGCATCATCTGCTGCCTCACCGCCCGTATTCGTGCCGGTGACGAGATTGATTTTGATAGCGGCTGACGAACTGGCGTAGCTTGCCGTGTCAGTGCCAGCGCCACCGCTTAGCGTATCGGCACCCTCGCCACCTACGAAGGTGTCATCGCCATCACTGCCGGTCAGCGTGTCGGCACCCTCACCACCTACCAAGGTGTCAGTACCAAGACCACCGTCCAGCTTATCGGCACCTTCGCCGCCTACCAAGGTGTCAGTGCCATCACTGCCGGTCAGCGTGTCGGCACCCTCGCCACCTTCCAAGGTGTCAGCACCATTCCCACCGTTCAGCGTATCGGCGCCTTTGCCGCCTGCCAGCGTGTCATTGCCATCGCCACCGTTGAGAACGTTGTTGTTGTCATCCCCCGTCAGCGTGTCGGCACTGCTGGTGCCTGTCAGGTTCTCGATGCTGGTGAATGTATCGCCAGCCGCTTCGCCGCCGGTCGCTACATTGGTCTTGAGGTTAACATTGATCGCCGCACTTCCGGCATAGCTTGCCGTGTCGGAACCGTCACCGCCGTTCAGGATATCGGCGCCAGCCTTGCCGATCAGCGTATCGTTGCCAGCACCACCGGTGATCGTGTTATCCTGCGTGTTGCCGGTGCCGGTAAAGTAGCCAGCTCCTATGTATTCCAGCGTTTCGACATAGTCCGACAGCGTGTAATCTATCGAGGTCCGGATCGTGTCACTGCCCCCACCTGTGCCTTCGGAGACGATGACGCTGCTTCTGCCCACGACATAGGTATCGTCCCCTTTGCCGCCTGCAAAGGTAATGTCGGAATCCGAGGTAAATGTGTCGTTGAAGTCAGAGCCGATGATCTTGTCGATGCCGGTCAGCGCATCATCTGCTGCCTCACCGCCCGTATTCGTGCCGGTGACGAGATTGATTTTGATAGCGGCTGACGAACTGGCGTAGCTTGCCGTGTCAGTGCCAGCGCCACCGCTTAGCGTATCGGCACCCTCGCCACCTACGAAGGTGTCATCGCCATCACTGCCGGTCAGCGTGTCGGCACCCTCACCACCTACCAAGGTGTCAGTACCAAGACCACCGTCCAGCTTATCGGCACCTTCGCCGCCTACCAAGGTGTCAGTGCCATCGCCACCGATCAGCGTATCGGCACCCTCGCCACCTTCCAAGGTGTCAGCACCATTCCCACCGTTCAGCGTATCGGCGCCTTTGCCGCCTGCCAGCGTGTCATTGCCATCGCCACCGTTGAGAACGTTGTTGTTGTCATCCCCCGTCAGCGTGTCGGCACTGCTGGTGCCTGTCAGGTTCTCGATGCTGGTGAATGTATCGCCAGCCGCTTCGCCGCCGGTCGCTACATTGGTCTTGAGGTTAACATTGATCGCCGCACTTCCGGCATAGCTTGCCGTGTCGGAACCGTCACCGCCGTTCAGGATATCGGCGCCAGCCTTGCCGATCAGCGTATCGTTGCCAGCACCACCGGTGATCGTGTTGTTCAGCGCGCTTCCGGTGCCGGTGAAGTTATTGGAGCCGGTGTATACGAGATTCTCTAAATTGTTCGAGAGTGTGTAATCCATTGATGCACGGACAGTATCGCTGCCCTCATCTGCTACTTCAGTAATGGTGACGCTGGTGCTGTCCACGACATAGGTGTCATCCCCTTTGCCGCCTGCCAGGGTGATGGTGCTTGATGCGGTAAATGTGTCGTTGAAGTCTGAGCCGATAATCTTGTCGATGCCGGTCAGCGTATCACCTGCTGCCTCACCGCCCGTATTCGTGCCGGTGATGAGATTGATTTGGATAGCGGCTGACGAACTGGCATAGCTTGCCGTGTCGGTGCCAGCGCCACCGCTCAGCTTATCGGCACCCGCGCCACCTACGAAGGTGTCATCGCCATCACTGCCGGTCAGCGTGTCGGCACCCTCGCCACCTACCAAGGTGTCAGTACCAAGACCACCGTTCAGTGTATCGGCACCCTCGCCACCATCTAGCGTATCGTTACCATCGCTACCGTTTAATATGTCGTCGCCAGCTAGGCCCGAAATTGTATCTGCCGCTGTTGTTCCGTTTAAAGTATTATTTCCAGAATCGCCCGTTAAAGTCGCCATGTGATATACCCCTGATTGCACCCTGATTTATAAATTGCATATCAAAATATAATCGCATAGAGGGAATTTTTTCGTCTAATTTAGTAAATTAAAATCCTAGATTGTTGTCCCGCATGGCGCGGGTTTGGCAAATCTTGTCTATTGCCAACCGGGCGTCAAAACCAGGGTTATCGAACTGTTCCAGGCGAGTTGCATCAATGCCTGCTATGCCAGAATTTGTCAGCAAAAAGGGCTGGATTATACGGCGATCGTCAATCCAGATATGCCCGGTCAGAATGCAGACGGAACACCCAAAGAGATCAAGACCAGAAACGACATGTGGCTCGTCGCCGACATTTTCTTGCTGGAAAAAGTCTTGACTGCATGATCGCCAAATGACGTTAAAATTGACGCAGGAGCATGTGGCCGGGGCGAAAGCACCCCGGCCAAAAGTCGTTTTTACATCAATGTGTCGCTGCCATTCAGGCTTGCATAGCTCAAGCCATGCACGGTCAGCGTATCCCCGTTACCGAAGTTGAACAGCACACCGTCCTCGATCTCGCTGGCATAGGCGGCGGCATCGCTGACCGTGGCAAAGCCCATACCGGTCAGGTCGATTGTGTCCGACGAGGCCTGGAAGTCGAAAACGACATCATTGCCATAACTGCTGTTGAACACGAACACATCGCTGCCTTCACCACCGTAGAGGGCGTCATTGCCGGTGCTGCCATCCAGCACATCATCGCCAATACCGCCGGTCAGCACATTGTCGGCGCTGTTGCCAGAGCCAGTAAAGTTGGCTGTGCCGGTATAGGTGAGGTTTTCGAGATTGTCGCCCAGCGTATAGCTGGCACTGCTGGTCTTGACGAGATCGGTCCCGGCATCGGCATTTTCCGTAGTAGTGCTTGCCGAACTGCCGATGTCATAGGTGTCATCGCCAAGGCCGCCCAGCAGGGTCTTGTCGGTGCTTGAGGTGAACGTGTCGCTATAGTCTGACCCGACAACGACATCAATGCTGCTATACTGGTCGCCCTCGGCGTAACCTCCGCTGCCGACATTCGTCACCAGGTTGACGGAAACACCCGCTGTGGAAAGTGCATAGCTTGCGGTATCCGTCCCCGTGCCACCATTGATTTTCTCGGCGCCGGAGCCAGCCAATACAGTGTCATTGCCAGCACCGACATTATATTCGGCAGCGTAGGTGCTGCCGGTATAGGTGTCACCATAAGCGCTGCCGGTGAAGGCCTCGATCCCGGTAAACGTATCGCCCGCCGCGTAGCCGGAGCCGGTTCCTGTCGTCAGATCCAGCATTACTGCCGATGTTGCGGCAGAGTAGTTGAGCGTGTCGTAATTCCCCACGCCGCCATCAAGGACATCTGCGCCCTCTCCACCGTTCAGGACGTCATTGCCACCGCCGCCGATCAGAATATCGTCGCCAGCGCCGCCGGTTAACATTTCCGCCGCGCTGCTTCCAATCAGCGTATCATTGAAGCTGGAGCCGATGACGCGTTCGATGCTGCTGAGTTTATCGCCTTGCGCATCGCCACCTGTTGCTGTCCCAGTGCTGAGATCAACTTTGACCGCAGCAGACGAGGCTTCATAGGTGATCTTGTCTTGGCCAGCGCCGCCATTGAGGGTGTCAGCACCCGCGCCGCCGATCAATATGTCATCGCCAGCCCCACCCGATAGCACGTTGGCGCCGATGTCTCCCGTCAGCGTATCAGCATAGGCCGATCCTTCAACGTTTTCGATGCTGGTGAACACATCGCCTGTTGCGTAACCGCCGGATATCGTTTTCGTGGAAAGATTAATGGTCACCGCGGCGGTGGAATCGCTGTAGCTTGCCGTGTCGCTTCCGTCACCACCATCAATGGTATCGCCACCGCTGCCGCCACGGATCGTGTCGTTGCCGGCATAGCCATAAAGCTTATCGACGCCACCCTGACTGACAATGACGTTGTCGGCGCTATTGCCGTAACCGAGAAAATTGGTCGAGTCGGTGTGGGTGAGGTTTTCAAAATTGGCTTTCAGCGTGTAGCTGGTCAAGGTTGTTTCAACCGTATCCGTGCCAGCGCCTGCGTCTTCGACCAGAACCGTCGTGGTGGCAATCTGGCTAACGACATAAGTGTCATTGCCACCGCCACCCGAAAGCGTTCCGGTCGATGCCGAGGTGAACCGATCATTATATTGAGAACCGATCACGCCTTCGATGCTGCTCAGTGTGTCATCTGCGGCATCACCGCCCGTATGCGTGCCGGTAACGAGATTGATCTGGATGGCTGCAAAGGAATCGGCGTAGTTTGCCGTGTCGGAGCCGTTGCCACCGTTCAGCGTATCGGCACCTTTGCCACCTGCCAGCGTATCATTGCCATCACCGCCGTTGAGAACATTGTTGCTGTCATTGCCCGTGAGCGTGTCGGCATAGCTGGAGCCTGTCAGGTTCTCGACGCTGGAGAATGTATCGTCAGCCGCTTCGCCGCCGGTCGCCAAGTTGGTCTTGAGATTGACATTGACCGCCGCACTTCCGGCATAGCTTGCTGTGTCGGAACCCGACCCGCCAATCAGAACGTCGGCACCTGCCTTGCCAATGAGGGTATCGTTACCGGAGCCGCCGATGATGGTGTTGTTCAGGGCGTTACCCGTACCGGTGAAGTTATTGGGGCCGGTGTATACGAGATTCTCCAAATTGTTCGAGAGTGTGTAATCCATTGATGCACGGACAGTATCGCTGCCCTCATCTGCTACTTCAGTAATGGTGACGCTGGTGCTGTCCACGACATAGGTGTCATCTCCTTTCCCGCCTGCGAAGGCTATTCTTGAGTTTGCCGTGAATGTGTCGTCGAAGTCTGAGCCGATAAGCTTGTCGATACTGATCAGCGTATCATCTGCTGCATCACCGCCCGTATTCGTGCCGGTGATGAGATTGATTTGGATAGCGGCTAACGAACTGGCGTAGCTTGCCGTGTCAGTGTCAGCGCCACCGGTCAGCGTGTCGGCTCCCTCTCCACCTACCAAGGTGTCATCACCATAACCACCTATCAGGGTATCGGCGCCTTTGCCGCCCTCCAGCGTGTCATTGCCTTTGTCACCGTTGAAAACGTTGTTGTTGTCATCACCCGTCAACGTGTCGGCGTTGCTTGACCCCGTCAGGTTCTCGACACTGAAGAATTTATCGCCAGCCGCTTCGCCGCCAGTGGCTAAATTGGTCTTGAGGTTGATATTGACCGCCGCGCTTCCCCCATACTTGGCTGTGTCGGAGCCCGATCCGCCGTCTAGCTTATCGGCTCCACCATTGCCGATCAGCGTGTCGTTGCCGGAGCCGCCAACGATGGTATTGTTCTGATCGTTTCCAGTGCCGGTAAAGTCACCGGTTCCAGTGTATTCCAGCGTTTCGACATAGTCCGACAGCGTATAATTGATTGACGTACGGACTGTGTCATTGTCTCCTTCGCCGTTGGCTTCGATCACAGTGAAACTTGTATCGCTAATTTCGTAGGTGTCGTTACCCTTGCCACCTGAAAAGGTAACGGTAGACTTTATCCCGGTAAATGTATCATTGAAGTCTGATCCAATGACCTTTTCGATCAAGAGATAATCATCACCCTGAGCATCGCCACCCAATCCATAGCCATTACCATTATCACGTTCATCGAAGATCACATGAACAGCGGTATCTGATTTGGCGTAGGTTACCGTATCACCGCCGCCGACGCCGCCGTCCAGCGTGTCGGCCCCTTTGCCTCCGTCCAGAGTGTCGTTGCCGTTGCCACCGGATATGACATTGTCACCGTCGTCGCCCGTAAGGGTATCGGTCGTGCTCGATCCTGTCAGGTTCTCGATCCTGTCAAACGTATCGCCAATTGCATCGCCAGTTGCGCCGATGCTGCTGGCCAGGCTGACCGAAACGCCGTTGCTTCCGTAATAGCTGGCCGTGTCGGAGCCTAACCCGCCTTCTAGCTTATCGGCTCCACCACTACCGATCAGCGTGTCGTTACCCGTGCCGCCGGTGATGGTGTTGTTCAGGGCGTTACCCGTGCCGATGAAGTTATTGGAGCCGGTGTATACGAGATTCTCGACATTGTTCGTTAGGGTGTAATCTATTGATGTACGGACAGTATCGCTGCCCTCATCTGCTGCCTCGGAGACGATGACGCTGGTGCTGCAAACGACATAAGTGTCATCCCCTTCTCCACCTTCGAAGGTGATGGAGCTTGATGCGGTGAATGTGTCGCCGAAGTCAGAGCCGGCGATTTTTTCGATTGTGGTGAATGTGTCGCCTTTGGCATCGCCGCCGGTGTGGATGCCTGTGACGAGATTGATTTGTACTGCTGCGTCGGAGCCAGCATAGCTGGCCGTATCTGTGTTGGCACCACCTATCAGGGTATCAGCACCTTTGCCACCTTCAAGAACATCGTCGGAACCGCCGCCATCGATGACATTGTTACCGTCGTCACCAGTCAGCGTGTCTTTATAGATTGACCCTGTGAGGTTTTCGATGCTGGTGAATTCATCGCCAACTGCATCTCCACCTGATTTCGCGCCGGTCTTGAGATTGATATTGACCGCTGCGCTTTTCTCATAGCTGGCTGTGTCGGAGCCCGATCCGCCGTCTAGCTTATCGGCTCCACCATTGCCGATCAGCGTGTCGTTGCCGGAGCCGCCAACGATGGTATTGTTCTGATCGTTTCCAGTGCCGGTAAAGTCACCGGTTCCAGTGTATTCCAGCGTTTCGACATAGTCCGACAGCGTATAATTGATTGACGTACGGACTGTGTCATTGTCTCCTTCGCCGTTGGCTTCGATCACAGTGAAACTTGTATTGCTAATTTCGTAGGTGTCGTTACCCTTGCCACCTGAAAAGGTAACGGTAGACTTTATCCCGGTAAATGTATCATTGAAGTCTGATCCAATGACCTTGTCGATCCAGATATAATTATCACCCTGAGCATCGCCACCCAATCCATAGCCATTGCCATAGGCACGTTCATCGAAGATCACATGAACAGCGGAATCTGACTTGGCGTAGGTTACCGTGTCAGTGCCGGTGCCGCCCTCCAGCGTGTCGGCTCCTTTACCACCGTCCAGGATGTCATTGTGGCTGCCTCCGAATATAACGTTGTCACCATCATCACCAGTCAGCGTGTCGGCGTTGCTCGACCCTGTCAGATTCTCGATACTTGTGAACGTATCTCCAACGGCGTCTCCACCGGACGTGATGCCGGTCTTGAGGTCGACGTTGACCGCCACACTTCCAGCATAGCTGGCCGTGTCGGAGCCCGATCCACCTTTGAGAGCGTCGGCGCCTGCCCCACCTTTCAGCGTATCATTCCCGTCGCCACCGTTTAATATATCGTCGCCGGCCAGACCTGAAATTGTATCGTCCGAAGATGTTCCCGTTAAAGTATTATTTCCAGAATCACCCGTTAAAGTCGCCATATAATCTACCCCTGATTGCGTCCCAGGATATAGTTGGCATATCAAAATATAATCGCATAGAGGGAATTTAATTATCTAATTTAGGAAAATACAATTAAAAGATGAAGGCAACGCTTGTAGTATCGTACATGCAATAGTTTGGCGCAAAAATGCGAGAGTAATGTCGAGCGGCCTAGCTGCGCAATCATGAAAACCTGGCCAAGCGCCACTTTATTTCAGGGCCTCAAAGCACTATCACTCCCTGTCGATGCAGGAATATGTTCGGTTGGTGCGCATTCAAATTTTCCGAGATTTTTTGAAATAAAAGGAAGTAAATATGACGCTGAATGTCGCGTCCGCTGAAGTGCGTTCCTGGATACCTGTAATTCAGGTTGCCGCCGGTGCTACGGTTGGCAAAGTTCTTGATGCATTTCGTCTGCAAATTCCACTCGGCTACAATAGCCCGGAAATCACCTTTCGCAGACTTGGCGAATCCTTCATTCTGGGCTGGTGTGCTGCGATAAAGTCGGAAAATTTCGGTGAAATCGAAGGACACATTGTATGGCGTATATCCACCTATATTCGATGAATTGATTCCTAAGAATGCAAATATATCACGTATATGATGGATATCGCCACTTATCATTGGTAATGGTTGGTACAAAAACTATTATCATTGGACGTTACAGGCTATCGGCTGTCTGTTGATTTATAAAAAACATCGCGATGATGGTAATATTTTATTGGCAATGCCGCGTCTGAATGGGTGGAGGAATGAAGCCCTTTCGCTCACCGGATTTAGTGGGCAATTGCTTGAGATGGACTAGTCACCATTTTCTGCATGTAGACGACTGCATCACGAGCAATCTGACCGGCGGCGGCTTTGCCCACCTCCCCCATCCAGCCGTTATCGCTGAATTCGAGGCGCTTGCGCAGCATGTCACGATTGAGCGCCGGTTCAGCCGCAAGCTCTATGTCTCGCGCCTGGATGCGGGCGATGTGCGCCGAGTTGTCAATGAAAAGGCTGTCTGCGCGTTGCTCGAAAGCCGTGGGTTTGAAATCATCACACCTGGTGAGCTTTCCGTGAAAGAACAGGTTGTCGCTTTCCGCGATGCCGAGGTCATTGTTGCCCCGCATGGCGCAGGCTTGGCGAATCTCGTTTATTGCCAGCCGGGCGTCAAAACCAGGGTTATTGAACTGTTCCAGGCGAGTTGCATCAATGCCTGCTATGCAAGAGTTTGTCAGGCGAAAGGGCTGGATTATACGGCAATCATCAATCCTGATAGGCCCGGGCAGGACGCGGATGGGACGCTGAAAGAGATCAAGACCAGAAACGACATGTGGCAGATCGTCGATCTTGCCCTGCTGGAAAAGGTCTTGACTGCATGATTGGCCAATGAAATCAAAATTGACGCCGAGGCAAGTGGTCGGGGCGAAAGCACCCCGGCCACTCGTCGATTTTTACATCAATGTGTCGCTGGATGTCAGGCTGGCATAGCTCAAGCCATGTACTGTCAGCGTATCCAGGTTACTGAAGGTGAACAGCACGCCGTCCTCGATCTCGGTTGCATAGGCGGCGGCATCGCTGACGGTGGCAAAGCCCATGTCGGTCAGATCGATCGTGTCCGCCGACGAGTCGAAGTCGAAAATCACATCATTGCCATAGGTTGAGCTGTACACGAACACATCGCTGCCTTCACCGCCGTAGAGGGCATCGTCGCCTTCACCACCGACAAGCGTGTCATCGCCAGCGTCCGCATAAAGGACGTCATCACCGCCATCGCCATGAAGCGAATCGTCACCTTCAAGACCAAAGAGCGTATCAGCGTCCTCGCCACCCTTAAGAACGTCAGCATATCCGCTTCCCGAAAGAGTGTCGGCGTAAAAGGAACCTTCCAACGCTTCTATGGAGATCAGCACATCACCTTCTGCCGAACCGCCGACGCCTGCGTCCCCGGAGAGGCTTGCGCTGATACCAACGGAAGAGTCAGCGTAACTTGCGGTATCGCTGCCGTCGCCGCCATCCAGAATGTTCGCGCCGCTGCCTGCGTTCAGCAGATCGTCGCCGCCGCCACCGATCAGATGGTCATCGCCTTCTCCACCTGAAAGCACATTGCTACCATCATTGCCCGTCAGGTAATCCGCTTCGCCGGAACCCGTGACGTTCTCTATCGAGACGAGGACGTCGCCTTCTGCCGAGCCACCGGCTGTTTGGCCAGTTACGAGATTGACGATTACACCTGCAGTGGAGTCGCTATAGTTTGCCGTATCGGAACCGGCTCCGCCATCCAGGATGTCCGCTCCCGTTCGACCGGTCAAAACGTTGGCCTGATCGTCTCCCGTCAGGCTGTCAGCATAGGTTGAGCCTTCCAGATTTTCGATAGAGATGATGGTATCTCCATTCGCATATCCGCCGGATAGCGTGCGGGTTTGGAGATTAACTGTAACCGCACTGGTCGAATCCAGGTAACTCGCCGTATCGCTGCCAGCCGCGCCGTCCAATACATCGCCGCCATCGCCGCCGCGCAGTGTATTGCTTTCTCTGTTGCCGGTCAGCGTATCATTATATGCAGAACCTTCCAGGCTTTCTATAGAGATAAACGTATCTTCTTGTGCAAATCCACCTTGCGCAAGACCCGTAGCCAGATTGACAGTAACCGCTGACGTCGAGTCACGATAGCTGGAGGTATCATTGCCACCGCCACCGCTTAACTTGTCTGCGCCGGCACCACCGATCAGCGTATCATTACCGTTGTTTCCAAACAGGTAATCCGCACCGGCCCCGCTGATCATCACGTTATCGGCCACCGTTCCAGATCCAGTGAAATTGGCCGTACCGGTGTAAGTGAGGTTTTCAAAATTCCTGGTCAGAGAATAGCTGTTCAACCCGGTCGTCACGGTGTCGATGCCCTCGCCCTCCTGTTCGATCAGATAAACGGAGGAGTTGTTGACAATGTAGTGATCATCACCCAGGCCGCCTGCAAAACGGGCATCTTTCGAGGCGGTGAATGTGTCATTGAAAGCAGAGCCATAGACCTGAAGTATTTTCTCGAAAACATCGCCTTCTGCATAACCGCCGGTGTTAATACCGGTGTCGATGTTGATCTGCACAGCTTCGTTCGAATAGGTGTAGACTGCCGCTCCACCATCCGCCCCGCCCTTGAGCGTGTCGGCGCCCAAGCCGCCATCCAAAAGGTCCCAACCGTAATATCCATCGATAACGTTATCGCCGTCGTCACCGGTAAGGGTGTCGTCATAGTAGGAGCCCATGAGGTTTTCGATGTCGATCAGGACATCACCTTGGGCATCGCCGCTCATCTCGCCGGTTTCGAGGTTGACCACCACAGCCATGTTGTCGACAAAACTTGCTGTGTCGGAGCCGTTCCCGCCATTGATCACATCCGCATCGAAGCCACCCGCTAACGTGTCATCGCCGTCACCACCATGAATGGTATCACTGCCATCGCCGCCCTTGAAGATATTGTCATTATCGTCGCCGACAAGAACATCGTCTTGGCTCGATGCACTGATGACCTCAATGCTGACAAAGGTATCGCCTTGCGCATCGCCTCCACTCGCCACTCCCGTTGCGAGGTTTATATTGATCGCATCGCTTGACGTATAGTTGACAGTATCCGTGCCATCGCCGCCGTTAAGAATATCGGCCCCGGCTCCCCCATTCAGAACATCGTTACCGGCATCGCCGGAAAGGCTGTCATTGCCGGCTTCGCCATAAAGAGTATCAACTCCATCGCCGCCGGAGAGGCTGTCGTTGCCTGAGCCTCCCCGAATGGAATCGGAGCCGTCTTCTCCCGAAATTGCATCATTTCCCCCATTCCCTGAGAGCACATCGTTGCCTGCGCCGCCATTGATGGTGTCATCGCCCAGGCCTCCGCTGAGGTTGTCATAGTCAGACGTGCCTGTGATTGTATCGTTGCCACTTCCACCCAAAATATATACCATTTTAACCACCCCTGATTGAAACAGGAATAGTTTGCATGTTTAAATTCGGTTGTGTAGTGTGAAAATTACATACTAAAAATAATTCAATGATGATCGATATGCGGTTTGTGAAATATGTCGTCGGCAGGCGGAATGGTTTGGCGTTCGATCATCCGGTGGACATGCGGTGGTTTTGAGCCTTTGTGCAGGTCTCCCAATCGGTCGGTGATTTCGGCATCGGCCTTGGTGCGGCGGTGGTTGTGGCGCACGTAATCGACCCAGGTCGGGGTGTGATAGGTTTCCGTCCAAATGTCAGGGTTTTCCAGGTCGCGCATCAGCGCCCAGTTCTGGGCACCATCTCGCAGACGGATGCGGCGCCGCTCGACCATGACCTCTAAAAATTCCGGCACGTCCTTGTCATCGATCTCGAAATCGATCTGGATGACGATCGGGCCGCTGCGCGGGCGGATATCCAGCCGCAGGGGCGGCTCGTTGAAACGGTTCAGCGGGTTGAGATCGAGCGTCGCAAACGCGGGCATCGGCAAGGCGAGACCAATGCCGACACCGAGAGCCATCAGCCCGGCCGCCATGACCAGCGCCTGGCCTGCGCTGCCGGATTCGGCCAGCAATCCCCAGATCCAGGCTCCGCCCGCCATGCCGCCGAAGGTGGCGGTCTGGTAGAGCGACAGCGCCCGGCCCACCACCCAACGCGGGGTCGAAAGCTGCACCACCGTGTTGAACAGCGACAGGGACAGCACCCAGCAGGCTCCAGCCAGAACCAGGGCAGGGGCCGTCAGCCAGAAATGATGGCTGATACCGGTCAGAACGGAGGCCAGCGCGAAGCCGGCAAACGAACAGCTGACGATCTGTTCGCTGCTGAGTTTTTCTCGGATACGGGCATTTGAAATTGCGCCTGCAATGGCACCAATCCCGAAAGCGCCCAGCAATCCGCCATAGGCCAGGGGACCGCCGCCCAGATTATCCTTCACCACCAGCGGCAATAGCGACAGGATCGCGGTTGCGCAAAAGCCGAAGAAAAAGCCGCGAAACAGCACTTTCATCAGGTTGGGCGACATGGCCATGTAGCGCAGGCCAGCGGCGATGGCGTGGCCAAGATTTTCGCGCGGCAGGGTGTTTTTCGGATAGACAGGCTTCCAGCGAAACAAAGCATAGATCATCGCCAGGTAGCTGACAGCGTTGATGGCAAAGGCTGTGGCAGCGCCTGCAACAGCAACGATCAGGCCGCCAATGGCTGGGCCGACGCTGCGGGTGATGTTGAAGCCCATGCTGTTGAGCGAGACGGCGGAGGGCAGGTCTTCGCGCCCGACGATATCGCCGACCGAGGCTTGCCAGGCCGGGCTGTTCAATGCCGTGCCGCAGCCGATCAGAAAGGTGAAGGCCAGAAGCGACCAGGGCGTCAGCAGGCCAAACCATGTGAAGATCGACAAAAGCGCCGAGACGGTCAACAGAAAGACCTGCGCAAACAGCATGACCCGGCGGCGGTCGAACCCATCGGCAAGCGCTCCAGCCACCAGCGAAAACAGCATGATCGGCGCGGTATTGGAGGCCTGGACCAGCGCCACCATGCTTTCCGAAGAGGAGATCGATGTCATCATCCAGGCGGCGCCAACATCCTGGATCAGGCCGCCGAAGTTGGAGGTGATGCTGGCCAACCAGATCGTCAGAAAGATCTGGTTCTTGAAAGGCGCCAATGATGATTTTCTGTCCGGCACGGTTTTCCGCTCGATCGGTTGCAGGCTGGGATGGGCGATGAAGGGCAGCCGACCGAGAGGCGACTCGCTTGTTGCACAACCTAATCCCTTGAAGCCAAGAAAACAGTCCTTATTTGGGCAAAATGAACTCACGTCTGCGTTTGAGGGCGATTGGATCGACTTTTCTGAAATGCTTGCATTGTTGGCGCTAAGGGCGTATACGGCGTTCAAATTCTTGATCGCCAGATGAAGAGTGGGCCCGCAAGGACCCGCTCTTTTTTGTTGGCGATGGACCATGAAGCTCCATACCGAGGAGGACAGGTTTGTCCGAACACGTGCCAGCCGATGAGGCGCCCGAGCCACGTCTGATTACCGAAACCGGCCTCGACCGGCGCATCGCCGATATTATCGAGCCTGTGATTGTCGAACTTGGTTTCAAGCTCGTTCGCGTGCGGATCCTCAACCAGAACGGCATGACGCTGCAAATCATGGCCGAGCGCAAGGACGGCACGATGACCGTCGAGGATTGCGAAGAACTGTCCATGGCGATTTCTCCGGTTCTGGATGTGGAAGATCCGGTCGATAAGGAGTATCATCTGGAAGTCTCGTCGCCCGGTATCGACCGTCCGATGGTGCGCGCATCCGATTTCACGCGCTGGCAGGGCAACCTGCTGAAATGCGAAACGTCCATTCTGATCGACAATCGCAAGCGTTTTCGTGGCAAGATTGCCGATGTCACCCCTGACGGTTTCATTCTGGAGCGCGATCAGGTTGCTTATGGGGAAGAGCCACGGCTCACCATCCCATTCACGGCATTGGCCGAGGCCAAGCTGATCCTGACGGATGATCTGGTGCGCGATGCGCTGCGCGCCGACAAGCAGGCAAAGGCCGCGGCTGAAGCCGCGAACCAGAACGACGAAACCGGCGAAGACCAATAACCGATAACGCGCCTGGCAGGCGAACGTGCCCCAGGCAGGAAGACGGAGACTTTAAACAATGGCAGTCAGTGCTAATCGGCTCGAGCTGTTGCAGATCGCGGATGCGGTCGCACGCGAAAAAGTCATCGACCGCGAAATCGTGCTTGCTGCGATGGCTGACGCCATCCAGAAGGCCGCGCGTTCGCGTTACGGTTCCGAGACCAATATTCGCGCCGACATCAACTCCAAGACCGGCGAGATTCGTCTGCAGCGCCTGCTCGAAGTGGTCGAAACCGTCGAGGATTACGGCACCCAGATCGCACTCGAACTGGCGCGCGACCGCAATGTTGACGCCAAGCTCGGTGATTACATTGCCGATCCGCTGCCGCCGATGGATTTTGGCCGTATCGCCGCCCAGTCCGCCAAGCAGGTCATCGTGCAGAAAGTGCGCGAAGCCGAGCGCGACCGGCAGTTCGACGAGTTCAAGGATCGCGTCGGCGAAATCATCAATGGCACGGTCAAGCGTGTCGAATATGGCAATGTCATTGTCGATCTCGGTCGTGGCGAAGGCATTATCCGCCGCGATGAAATGATCCCGCGCGAAACCATGCGTTATGGTGACCGCGTTCGCGCCTATGTCTATGACGTGCGCCGCGAACAGCGTGGCCCGCAGATTTTCCTGTCGCGCACCCATCCGCAGTTCATGGTGAAACTGTTCACCATGGAAGTGCCGGAAATTTACGACGGCGTCATCCAGATCAAGTCGGTGGCCCGTGACCCGGGTTCTCGCGCCAAGATTGCAGTGATTTCCAACGACAGCTCGATCGATCCGGTCGGTGCTTGCGTCGGTATGCGCGGTTCGCGTGTTCAGGCCGTGGTTGGTGAATTGCAGGGTGAAAAGATCGATATCATTCCGTGGTCGGCAGACCCGGCATCCTTCATCGTCAACGCGCTTCAACCGGCAGAAGTTGCCAAAGTGGTGCTGGACGAAGATGCCGAGCGCATCGAAGTCGTGGTTCCCGATGAGCAGCTGTCGCTGGCCATCGGCCGTCGCGGCCAGAATGTTCGTCTGGCGTCGCAGCTGACCGGCTGGGATATCGACATCATGACGGAAGCGGAAGAATCCGAGCGCCGCCAGAAGGAATTCAACGAGCGCACCAATCTGTTCATGGACGCGCTCGACGTCGATGAAATGGTCGGCCAGGTTCTGGCGTCGGAAGGCTTTGCCCAGGTTGAAGAGCTTGCCTATGTCGATCTGGAGGAAATCGCTTCCATCGATGGTTTTGACGGCGATACCGCAGAAGAAATCCAGACCCGCGCCCGCGAATATCTCGAAAAGCTGGAAGCCGAACTGGATGCCAAGCGCAAGGCGCTCGGCGTGTCCGACGAGCTTCGCAGCATTGATGGCATGACAACGCAAATGTTGGTTGCGCTCGGGGGAGACGGCATCAAGACGGTCGAGGATTTCGCCGGCTGCGCTGCTGACGACCTGATCGGCTGGAGTGAGCGTAAGGATGGCGAGACCAAGAAATTCGAGGGCCTGTTCTCGAAAATCGACATTTCTCGTACCGAAGCGGAACAGATGATCGTTCAGGCTCGCCTGGCGGCTGGCTGGATCACCGAAGCGGATATTGCCGCCGAGACTGAGGCAGAAGTCGTCGAGGATGAGGCGCAAGAGGCTGAGCAGGGCTCGTGATGGCCTCCGATCCATCTTTGGAGGACAGGCGTCCGGCAAAGCCGGCGAAGGCGGTAAAGGACGGTCAGAACGACCGGACGTGCATCGTCACCCGCCAGCCGGGGACGCCAGATACACTGATCCGGTTCGTGGCAGGCCCTGATGGGACGTTGGTGCCGGATCTGAAACGGGAATTGCCCGGCCGTGGCTGCTGGGTGTCTGTTTCCCGCGAGGCCGTGGACAAGGCTGTGGCGAAAAAGCTTTTCGCCCGTGCCTTGAAGACGGATGTCACCGTCGATCCCGAAATGGGAGCGCGTGTGGACAGGCTGCTTGTCCAGCAGCTGGCGGGAATGATGAACCTGGCGCGCAAGGCGGGCCAGTTTGTAACTGGGTCGGCCAAGGTCGATCTCGCGATCCGCAGCGGTGCCGCGCTTGGCGTGTTTCACGCCACCGATGCCGCCGCAGATGGCGTTCGAAAACTGGACCAGGCCCGCAAGGCCTGGCATCTCGGAATGGAAACGGACGAGGAAATTCCCTCTTATCGGCTCTTTTCCGAGGCGGAAATGCAAGAACTGATGGGCCAGAACGCTTTTATCCATGCCTGCGCGCTTGCAGGACAGGCGGGTGAAGGTGTAGTGAAGCGCGCAACTCTGCTTGAAACCTATCGTGGCCTTTCGCCGCGGATGGCGAGTAGCGCTGGCCGTAAACCACAATGACGCGGTCACCGGTGAAAACCGGCCTCCGTGGTGTAGGACAGTATGTGAACGGCGTGGTCTGATGCGGTAGTCATCCGGCCTCGCTCGAAGGAACGGGAACGGAATGACCGACAGCAAAGACGACAAGACACTCAGCGTTACGGGCAAGAAGACACTCACGCTCAAGCCGACGGGAGTGAACCAGGGTACCGTGCGCCAAGATATGGGTCGCGGTCGCACGAAGGCCGTTGTGGTCGAGACGCGCAAGCGCCGCCCGACCCGTCCTGAAGACGAACGTGCAGGCCAGCCCCAGGGCCGCGTTGGCGATGATGCACCGGCAACGGCAGCTGCTGCCCCCGTGCAGACGCCAGCCCCCGTGCAGGCTCCGGCGCCAGTCGCCGCCGCACCGCAGGCACCGCGCCCAGCGGCTCCTGCGCAGCGCGTTCAGCAGACAAATCAATATTCGCAGCAGCGCCATCCCGGCCAGCAGAACCGTCCGCAGGCGTCGAGCCAGCCGAGCCGCCAGCCCGACCGGCCGCGTGGCGCGGTACTGCACGATCTGTCCGCCAGCGAAATGGATGCGCGCCGCCGCGCTCTGGCCGAGGCCCAGGTCCGCGAAGTCGAGGACGCCAAGCGTCGCGCCGAGGAAGAGGTTCGCCGTCAGGCTGAAGAGGTGGAGCGTCAGCGTCTTGCCGCTCTGGAAGCCATTCGCCAGGCCGAAGAGGACAAGGCCCGCGCGCTTGAAGCCAAAAACGCCCCTGAGCCTGTTGCAGAGCCAGTCGCTCCGGTGGCAGAAACGCCACGCGCCGCCGATCCAGCGCCCCGCGCGCCATCGCCTGCTGGTGCAAAGCCGGCTGCCGGTGCACCCGCTCCGAGCTTCGTGCGCGGTCGCAAGCCTGAAGGTGAAGACGATGAAAATCGCGGCCCCGCCCGTGGTGGTCCGGTGCGCGGCAAGGTCGTGCGTCCTGAACCCGCCAAGGTTCCGGCGCGCCCCAAAACCGAGGATGAGCGCCGCCGTGGCAAGCTGACCGTCACCACCGCCGCTGTCGATGAAGACGGCAATGCGCGTGGCCGTTCGCTGTCGGCCATGCGCCGTCGCCAGGAGAAATTCCGCCGCAGCCAGATGCAGGAACCGCGCGAAAAGGTCATGCGCGAAGTGGTCCTGCCGGAAACCATCACCATTCAGGAATTGTCGCAGCGCATGTCCGAACGGGCCGTCGATGTGATCAAGTACCTGATGAAGGAAGGTCAGATGATGAAGCCGGGCGACGTCATCGACGCCGATCTGGCCGAGTTGATCGCCACCGAGTTCGGTCATACCGTCAAGCGCGTTTCCGAATCTGACGTTGAAGAAGGCATTTTCGACGTCAAGGACGACGCAGGCGAAATGGTGTCGCGTCCGCCGGTCGTGACCATCATGGGTCACGTCGACCACGGCAAGACCTCGTTGCTCGACGCCATCCGCCAGACCAGCGTTGTTTCGGGTGAAGCCGGTGGCATTACCCAGCATATCGGCGCCTATCAGGTGGAGCAGAACGGCCACAAGATCACCTTCATCGACACCCCCGGCCACGCCGCCTTCACGGCCATGCGTGCTCGTGGCGCTCAGGCGACCGACATTGCCATTCTGGTGGTTGCCGCCGATGATAGCGTCATGCCGCAGACGATCGAGTCGATCCACCACGCCAAAGCGGCCAATGTGCCGATCATCGTGGCGATCAACAAGATCGACAAGCATGAGGCCAACCCGGAAAAAGTGCGCCAGCAATTGCTCCAGCACGAGGTGTTCGTCGAATCCATGGGCGGTGAAGTGCTCGACGTCGAAGTGTCGGCGAAGAACAAGCTCAATCTCGACAAGCTGCTGGAAGCTGTGCTTCTTCAGGCCGAAATTCTCGACCTGAAGGCCGATCCGAGCCGGACTGCCGAAGGTCTCGTCATCGAAGCCCAACTCGACCGCGGTCGTGGCTCCGTTGCCACTGTTCTGGTGCAGAAGGGTACGCTGCGTCCGGGGCAAATCATTGTGGCTGGCGATCAGTGGGGCCGCGTGCGCGCCCTCGTTAACGACAAGGGCGGTCACGTCAAGGAAGCAGGACCTGCCATGCCGGTCGAGGTTCTCGGCCTGTCGGGTACGCCTGCCGCCGGTGACAAGTTCGCCGTGGTTGAAAGCGAAGCCCGCGCCCGTGAAATCTCGGAATATCGTCAGCGTCTGGCCCGCGACAAGGCCGCTGCCCGCCAGTCCGGTCAGCGCGGTTCGCTCGAGCAGATGATGAGCAAGCTGCAGGATACCGGCTTCAAGGAATTCCCGCTGGTCATCAAGGCCGACGTTCAGGGTTCTGTCGAAGCGATCGTCGCAGCGCTCGACAAGCTGGGAACCGACGAAGTGCGCGCAAGGATCGTCCATTCGGGCGCCGGTGCCATCACGGAATCGGATATTTCGCTTGCCGAGGCATCCAACGCCGCGATCATCGGCTTCAACGTTCGTGCCAATGTTCAGGCGCGGGCTGCGTCTGAGCGTACCGGCACCGAAATCCGCTACTACAACATCATCTACGATCTGGTGGATGACGTGAAGGCAGCGATGTCGGGTCTGCTGTCGCCGGAACGCCGCGAAACCTTCCTCGGAAATGCCGAGATCCTCGAAGTGTTCAACATCACGAAAACGGGCAAGGTTGCCGGTTGCCGTGTTGTCGAGGGCAAGGTCGAGCGTGGCGCAGGTGTGCGTCTGGTGCGCGACAACGTCGTCATTCACGAAGGCAAGCTCAAGACGCTCAAGCGCTTCAAGGACGAAGTGGCAGATGTGCCGATGGGCCAGGAATGTGGCATGGCCTTCGAAAACTACGAGGACATCCGCGCTGGCGACACCATCGAGTGCTTCCGCGTCGAGCATATCACCCGTACGCTGTAATCAGCAGTTACCATCCAGAAAGGCCGCTTTTCGGAGCGGCCTTTCTGTTCACATACGTGAAAACGACAGCTGTTTGAGCCTCGTGTCTTCTTGAGGAAGATGAGGTTGATCAGTCCCAGGGTTCGATCCCCACCCGCCTGTTTGAAGGCAAATGAGAAACGATAATGAGCAAACCAACAAATTCCGCGCCATCGCAGCGCATGTTGCGCGTTGGCGAACAGGTCCGCGCCGCCATTACCCAGGTCTTGCAACGCGGTGAAGTGCGTGACGACCTGATTGAGAAGACCGTCATTTCGATTTCCGAAGTGCGGATGTCGACCGATTTGAAGGTCGCCACCGCCTATGTCTCGCCGCTCGGTGTCAGCGACCATGACACGGTGATCGCGGCCTTGAACCGCCACGCGAAGTATATTCGCGGCCGGATCGGCGGCCAGCTACGGCAGATGAAATATATGCCGGAAGTGCGGTTCCGCGACGATACCAGCTTCGACAATTATCAGAAGATCGATGCGCTGCTGCGCTCGCCGGAAGTGGCGCGCGATCTGGGGCCAGACGAAGACAAGCAAGAAGACGAATAAGACGATGTCCAAACCCAGAAAACCCAAGGGCCGTCCGGTTTCCGGCTGGCTGATCCTCGACAAGCCGGTGGATTACGGCTCGACCGAGGCCGTCGGCAAGATCAAGTGGCTGTTCAATGCCCAGAAAGCTGGTCACGCCGGAACGCTTGATCCGCTGGCCTCCGGCATGTTGCCGATTGCGCTGGGCGATGCCACCAAGACGGTTCCCTATGTCATGGATGGCCGCAAGATCTACGAATTTACCGTCACCTGGGGCGAAGAACGCTCCACCGACGATCTGGAAGGTGAGGCAACCCAAACCTCCGACCAGCGTCCGACCGAAGAACAGATCCGCGCCCTTTTGCCGGATTATACCGGGGTGATCAACCAGATCCCCCCGCAGTTTTCGGCCATCAAGATTGCCGGGGAGCGCGCTTATGATCTGGCCCGTGAAGGCGAGGTGGTCGATATTCCCTCCCGCGAGGTGGAAGTCCATCGGCTGACCCTGCTGAGGGCCGACCGCGACTGCGCTTATTTCGAGGTCGAATGCGGCAAGGGCACCTATGTGCGCTCGCTGGCGCGCGACATGGGTCGCGATCTTGGCTGCTACGGGCATATTTCGGAGCTGCGACGCTCTTTCGTCGCGCCGTTTGCCGAGGACATGATGGTGCCGCTCGAAGATCTGGTGGAACTGGAAAAGATCGAGGATCGTGACGAGCGGCTGGCAGCCCTCGACGCCTTCCTGTTCGATACCGGCGAGGCGTTGATGGCGCTGCCGCAGATCCGGATCAGCGACGATCAGGCCCATCGGTTGCGGATGGGCAATCCGATTATCCTGCGGGGCCGGGATGCGCCGGTAGCCGAACCGGAAGCAGTGGCACTGGCCGGTGGCAAGCTGGTGGCGATCGGCGAGATCGGCGAGGGCGAGTTTCGCCCGAAGCGGGTTTTCGCCTGAAATTCAGCTTTTCCGTCCGTTGTTGGACGGGAAAGCCCCATGCTTGCGGCGCGGTCAGGTGGCTGAGCGCGCCTCTTCCCTTGGCTGCGGGAATAGTATATAGGCGGCCCCAGCATTGCAGAACTATGCGTGCATTCATGGCCTCCGCTGGACGACATCCCGGCCGCAGGCGTCCGAATCCTCCCTTTTAAGAAAGGACATACGATGTCGATTACTGCAGAGCGCAAGTCAGCCCTCATCAAGGAATACGCAACCAACGAAGGCGACACTGGTTCGCCGGAAGTCCAGGTCGCTATCCTGACCGAGCGGATCACCAACCTGACCGAGCACTTCAAGGGCCACAAGAAGGACAACCACTCCCGTCGTGGCCTTCTGACGCTGGTATCCACCCGCCGTTCGCTTCTTGATTATCTGAAGAAGAAGGACGAAGGCCGTTACAGCAAGCTGATTGCGAGCCTCGGCATTCGCCGCTAAAGACTGGACCGGCGGGCTTCCGATAAGGAAGGACCCGCCGGTACTTTTTCCGGGGCGCTGAAAAGGCTCCGGCTTGAAAGGTTTGCGCGGCAATTTTGCCCGCTGACAGACTGAATGAAACCTGGGTCATATGGATCCGGGAAAATCCATGCGATGCATGGAGATGTTGCAACTTGCCATGGGCTTTGAAAAGCGCAAGGCGTTGCAAACCAGGCAGTCCGGATGGGCCGGTACTGCCGACGACAACCGATGGCCTGTCATGGGGCAGGATTGTTGGACGCTTCAGCCGAAAGGCGCCGGATGGTCCGCATGGATCGATAGAAGCCTCCCGCTGTCTTGCCCGTGATGGTTCAGCACGATGCGTCTGACTGCGGCTTTGATGTTTTTGGCAGAAAAGCCGCCAGCGCATATGAAGGACAAGATATGTTTAATGTTCACAGCGTTGAAATCGAGTGGGCCGGCCGGCCGCTGAAGCTGGAAACCGGCAAGATCGCCCGTCAGGCTGACGGCGCCGTTCTCGCCAGCTACGGCGAAACCGTTGTTCTGGCCACCGTCGTTTCCGCCAAGTCGCCGAAGCCGGGTCAGGATTTCTTCCCGCTCACCGTCAACTATCAGGAAAAGACCTATGCCGCCGGTAAGATCCCGGGTGGCTATTTCAAGCGCGAAGGCCGTCCGAGCGAAAAGGAAACCCTGGTTTCCCGTCTGATCGACCGCCCGATCCGCCCGCTCTTCCCAGAAGGCTACAAGAACGACACCCAGGTCGTCGTGACCGTTATTCAGCACGACCTTGAAAACGATCCGGACGTTCTGTCGATGGTTGCCGCTTCGGCTGCCCTGACACTGTCTGGCGTACCGTTCATGGGCCCGGTCGGCGGCGCACGCGTCGGCTATATCAATGGCGAATACGTCCTCAACCCGCATCTCGACGAGATGGATGAGTCCGTTCTCGACCTCGTGGTTGCCGGTACGCAAGATGCCGTGCTGATGGTTGAATCCGAAGCCAAGGAACTGAACGAAGACGTCATGCTCGGCGCTGTCATGTTCGGTCACCGTGGCTTCCAGCCGGTCATCGACGCGATCATCAAGCTCGCCGAAGTGGCTGCCAAGGAGCCGCGCGAATTCGAACCGGAAGATCATTCCGCTCTCGAAGCCGAAATGCTCTCGATTGCCGAAGCCGAACTGCGCGACGCCTACAAGATCACCCAGAAGGCTGATCGTTATACGGCCGTCGATGCCGTAAAGGCCAAGGTCAAGGCACACTTCTTCCCAGAGGGTGCAGAGCCTAAATACACCAACGAAGTGATCGGTGCGGTCTTCAAGCACCTGCAAGCCAAGATCGTTCGCTGGAACATTCTCGACACCAAGAGCCGTATCGATGGCCGTGATCTTGAAACGGTCCGTGCGATTGTCTCCGAAGTCGGCATCCTGCCGCGCACGCACGGTTCGGCGCTGTTTACCCGCGGCGAAACCCAGGCCATCGTGGTTGCCACGCTCGGCACTGGCGAAGATGAGCAGTATGTTGACAGCCTGACGGGCATGTACAAGGAACGCTTCCTTCTGCATTACAACTTCCCTCCCTATTCGGTTGGTGAAACTGGCCGCATGGGCTCCCCGGGCCGCCGCGAAATCGGCCATGGCAAGCTGGCATGGCGCGCCATTCGCCCGATGCTGCCTTCGCCTGAACAGTTCCCCTACACGCTGCGTGTCGTCTCCGAGATCACCGAATCGAACGGCTCGTCCTCGATGGCAACCGTTTGCGGCACCTCGCTGGCGCTGATGGATGCGGGTGTTCCGCTGGCCAAGCCGGTTGCTGGTATCGCCATGGGCCTGATCCTGGAAGGCGAGCGTTTTGCCGTTCTCTCCGACATTCTCGGCGATGAAGATCATCTCGGTGACATGGACTTCAAGGTAGCAGGCACCGAAGCCGGTATCACCTCGTTGCAGATGGACATCAAGATCGCCGGTATTACCGAAGAGATCATGAAGGTTGCCCTGGCGCAGGCCCAGAATGGCCGCAAGCACATCCTCGGCGAAATGGCCAATGCCATCACCGAAGGTCGCTCGCAGCTCGGTGAATTTGCACCGCGCATCGAAGTCATGACCATCCCGGTCGATAAGATCCGTGAAGTCATCGGTTCCGGCGGCAAGGTTATCCGCGAAATCGTCGAAAAAACCGGCGCCAAGATCAACATCGAAGACGATGGTACGATCAAGATCGCCTCTGCTTCCGGCAAGGAAATCGAAGCCGCCCGCAAGTGGATTCACTCGATCGTTGCCGAGCCTGAAATCGGCGTTGTCTATGAAGGCACGGTCGTCAAGACTGCTGACTTCGGCGCTTTCGTCAATTTCTTCGGTTCGCGTGACGGCCTCGTCCACATCAGCCAGCTGGCTGTAGACCGCGTTGCCAAGACCCAGGATGTGGTCAAGGAAGGCGACAAGGTTTGGGTCAAGCTGATGGGCTTTGATGAGCGCGGCAAGGTTCGTCTGTCCATGAAGGTTGTCGATCAGGCAACCGGCAAGGAAATCGTCGGCGACAAGAAGGCCGAAGGCGACGCTGCCGCTGAATAAGCGGGGGTAATCCTATGACAAGGCGCGGGAGATTTTCCGCGCCTTTTTTTATCCGGGAGTTTGTCAGGGAAACGTGAAAACCGGTTCTCTCAAGACAAACGAAAACAAGAGAAAATAGAAACTGTCTGTTTCGCCATGAAACCGACTGAGTCTAATCACGAGATTGCCGAGCCATGAGCCGCGAAACACTGAAGACCATTTTCCATCCCTTTGTCACCGAAGCTGTTGCTCTTCCAGGTGAAGACGAACGCTTCCTGTTTCTCGGCGCCGAGGCAGGCTTCGTGAAGCCGGAAGGCTTTGGTGCCGAATTGACGGTGGTCCAAGGTTTCCGCCCCGATTTTCGCCGCCTGCAGGCAGCCCGTCAGACGCCGGTTGCTGTTGTCGCAGGTGAGGATTATGACGGCGCGCTGGTTTTGGCTGGCAAGCACAAGGGTCTCAACGAAAACCGCGTCGCCGAAGCGCTGGCGCGTGTCCGAGCCGGTGGCGTCATCATTGTGGCCGGTGCCAAGGAAGATGGGATTCAGCCGCTGCGCAAGCAGATAGACCGTCTTGGCCTTGAGCCGCAATCGCTGCCAAAATATCACGGCATTGCCGTGTGGTTCACCGTGCCGGAGGATAAGACTGCTGCGGTTGCCGCGCTCGCTTCCAAGCCGGTCATGGTCGAGGGGCGGTTTGAAACCTATGCCGGGCAGTTTTCCCATATGCATGCCGATCCCGGTTCTGAACTGCTGGTCAGCCGGTTGCCGGAGGATTTCGATGGCAATGCCGCCGATTTCGGCGCTGGTTGGGGCTATCTGTCGGTGATGCTGGCCGAGAAGGCACGGCGCACCAACCGGATCGACCTGTTCGAGGCCAATTACGATTCGCTGGAACAGGCCAAGAAAAACCTGGCCCGTAACTGCCCTCATCTGACGGCACGGTTCTTCTGGCAGGATCTGGGTACTGAACCGCCCAAGGAAAAATACGATTTGGTCATCATGAACCCGCCCTTCCACGAAGGCCATGCGACGGAGCCATCGATTGGCGAGGCAATGATCAAAGCGGCGGCGGATGCTTTGCGCGGTGGCGGAGATCTGCTGATGGTGGCCAATCGCGGCCTGGCCTATGAGCCGGTTCTGGGGGCCAATTTTCGTCAGCATGGCGAGACCTGCCGCAATGCACGCTACAAGGTGCTGTGGGCGAAGAAATAAGCCGAACGATTACAAAAAAAAGGCGCCGGGAGAGATCCTGGCGCCTTTTTTGTTCAATAGTCATTATACTCTATTCAGCGTCGTTGCTGCGCAGCACGCCCAGAGCTGGCAGTGACGTGATATTATAGCCACCATCGACGTAATGGATTTCGCCTGTCACACATCTGGACAGATCCGACAGCAGATAGATAGCCGACCCGCCGATATCCTCGATGGTGGGTGTGCGGCGCAGCGGCGCATTCTTCTGGTTCCAGCTGAAGATGGCCCTTGCATCGGAAATGCCTGCACCGGCAAGTGTGCGGACCGGGCCAGCCGAAAGGGCGTTGACGCGAATGCCGCGCGGGCCGTAATCGCTGGCAAGATAGCGCATCGAGGATTCCAGCGCCGCCTTTGCAACGCCCATAACGTTGTAATTAGGAATGACCCGTGTGGAGCCGCCATAGGTGAGCGTCAGCAGCGATCCGCCGTCTGGCATAAGGTGGGCTGCACGCCGGGCAATTTCCGTGAAGGAGAAGCAGGAGATCACCATGGTACGGGTGAAATTTTCCCTCGATGTGTCGGCATAGAGGCCTTTCAGCTCGTTCTTGTCGGAAAAGCCGATGGCGTGGACGACAAAATCAAGCTTGCCCCAGCGCTCTTTCAGCGCGGCGAAGGTCGCATCAACAGAGGCAAGGTCCTCAACATCACACGGCAGAACAAAATCCGAGCCGAGCTGGGCGGCCAGCGGCATGACGCGCTTGCCAAGCGCTTCGCCCTGATAGGTGAAGGCCAGTTCGGCACCAGCTGAGGCGAGAGCCTGGGAAATGCCCCAGGCAATCGAGTGATTGTTCGCAACGCCCATGATGAGCCCGCGTTTACCTTGCATGGAAGCGATCATCGCTGTCATCCATTATGACGCTGGAACACCAGCGTCGCATTCGTTCCACCAAAACCAAAGGAATTGGACAGCACTATGTCGATCTTGGCATTGTCGATCCGTTTGCGCACGACCGGCACGCCTTCGAATTCTGGATCGAGCTCGGTAATATGGGCGCTTTCGCCAATAAAGCCTTCCTGCATCATCAGCAGGCCGTAGATCGATTCCTGTACGCCTGCCGCTCCCAGCGAATGGCCGGTCAGCGATTTGGTGGACTGGATCGGTGGGATTTTATCGCCAAATACGGTGCGGATCGCGCCGATTTCCTTGCTGTCGCCCACCGGTGTCGATGTGCCGTGGGTATTGATGTAATCCACGTCGCCTTTAACGGTTGAGAGCGCCTGGCGCATGCAGCGGATAGCGCCTTCGCCAGACGGAGCGACCATGTCGTAACCGTCCGAGGTCGCGCCATAGCCGGTGAGTTCGGCATAGATCTTGGCGCCACGCGCCTTGGCATGTTCCAGTTCTTCCAGAACCAGCACGCCTGCGCCGCCAGCGATGACGAAGCCATCGCGGTTGGTGTCATAGGCACGCGAAGCCAGAGCCGGCGTCTCGTTGTATTTGGTGGACATGGCGCCCATGGCATCGAACAGGTCGGACATCGACCAATCAAGATCCTCATGGCCGCCTGCGAACATGATATCCTGCTTGCCCCATTGGATCATTTCAGCGGCATTGCCGATGCAATGGGCCGAGGTCGAGCAAGCGGACGAGATCGAGTAGTTGACGCCGTGGATCTTGAACCAGGTGGCAAGCGTCGCCGATGCCGTCGATGACATGGCCTTTGGCACGGCGAACGGTCCGATGCGCTTCGGGCTTTTGTTCTGGCGGGTAATATCGGCCGCCTCGACGATTTGCCGGGTCGACGGACCGCCCGAGCCCATGATGATGCCGGTGCGCTCGTTGGCGGAATAATCCTTTTCCTCCAGGCCCGAATCGGCAATCGCCTGCTTCATCGCCACATGGTTCCAGGCGCCGCCCTGTGACAGGAAGCGCATGGCACGACGGTCGACAAGGTCGGTCGTGTCCAGTGAAGGTTGACCCCAGACCTGGCATTTGAAGCCATGCTCGGCAAAATCGGGAGAAAAGGAAATGCCGGACCTGGCGTCGCGAAGAGATGCTGTGACTTCCGCGGCATTGTTGCCGATGGAGGACACAATGCCCAGACCCGTAACTACTACCCGTCTCATGTAATCGACCTTTTGCTTGATGGGGGTGATGCGCTCAGTCGGCCTTTTCCTTGAAAAGCCCGACACGCAGATCAGTTGCCTTGTAGATGACCTCGCCATCGGCCTTCATCCAGCCGTCGGCAATGCCCAGCACCAGACGCCCGCGCATGACGCGCTTGAAGTCGATGCCATATTCCACCAGCTTGGTGGAGGGCGTAACCATGCCGGTGAATTTCACTTCGCCTGTCGAGATCGCCCGGCCCTTGCCGGGTTCGCCCAGCCAGCCGAGGTAAAAGCCGGTCAATTGCCACATGGCATCCAGGCCAAGGCATCCCGGCATGACCGGATCGCCCTGGAAGTGGCAGGGGAAGAACCAGAGATCGGAGGTGATGTCAAACTCGGCGCGGATATAGCCCTTGTCATGTGGGCCACCGGTTTCCGAAATATCGGTGATGCGATTGAACATCAGCATGGGCGGCAGCGGCAATTGCGCATTGCCCTGGCCGAACAGTTCACCCCGACCGCAGGCGAGAATCTCGTCGTAATTATAGCTTGTCTGTTTTTCGTTCATCGGTCTTTCAATTCCCCCCTTCAGGCGTTCCGCTTAGGAGACTTAAAGCAAGATGGCGACGAATTGAAGCCGATGCCAATTCATTCCAACGCTTTACGCAGTGTCGTATGGCCTCTGTCCTGGCCGCTTTCCGCCGACCGAATACAGGAAGCGTCCATACTCCACCAGTGCTAAAATCGGTCAACCGCCTCAATATAAGGGCTTTCACTGGATTTACCCGCCGTCAAACTATTGAAAGCAGGCCCGTCAGCAGGTATATCAGTACGATGACAGTGAGATTTCAAGGGACAATGCGGAGATCGCCGGTATGATGGCGCAAGCCTCTAGGGACGTGGAAGCAAAACTGCGTCGGTCGGGCCTGAGGCCGACACGGCAGAGGGTTGCCTTGGCTTCGCTGTTGTTTGCCAAGGGAGACCGGCATCTGACCGTCGAGGAATTGCACGAAGAAGCGGTTGCCGCCGACGTGCCTGTGTCCCTCGCCACCGTCTATAACACGCTTCATCAGTTTACCGAGGCCGGCATGATCCGGGTTCTGGCGGTTGAGAGCAACAAGACCTATTTCGATACCAACGTGTCGGACCACCACCACTTTTTCGTGGAGGGCCGCAACGAGGTTCTGGATATTCCGGTCAGCAATATCGAAATCGGCAACCTGCCTGCCCCGCCTGAAGGCATGGAAATTTCTCATGTTGACGTGGTGATCCGGCTGCGTCCCAAGGCCTGATCTCAAAACCTGTTACCGACCATATCGGGTTCACATCACGTCATCGGGATGGCGTCCAGCCTGATGGCCGTATCTTGGAAATGTCCAGCCGAAATACAGCGCGCCGCCACGCACCAGAAAGGCTGCCAGCATCCCACCTGCGCAAGCCCAGTATAAGGGCACGGCCAGCATGAAGGCCCCGGTAAATACACAGGCACCGATCAAGGCTGCGGTGATATAAACTTCCGGTCGCAGCAACACTGAAGGCTCATTGGCCAGCAAATCACGCAGCACGCCGCCCAAGGTGGCCGTCATCATGCCTGTGACGATGGCGATGGTGGGCGAGCCTGTCGCGGCCATGCCCTTGGCGGCTCCCATCACGCAATAGGCGGAAAGCCCGATGGCATCCAGCCAGATCAGCAGCTTGTAGCGTGATTCCACCAGATGCGCGGTGAAGAACACCAGCACGCCGACAGCGCAGCAGATCAGAATATAGCTCGGGTTGACCACCCAAAACACCGGTAGGCGCCCAAGAATGATATCGCGCACCGTGCCGCCGCCTGTGCCGGTGACGGTGGCAAAAAACAGAAAGCCGATCAGATCCAGCTGTTTGCGCGAGGCGGCCAAAGCCCCCGTGGCGGCAAATAGCGCAACGCCTGCATAATCCAGATAAAGAAGAAGCGACATAGTGGCCCTGACGTTGCGATGATCTGCCGATGAATGGACGCGAAATGTGCGGCGCTGGGGTGGATGCGGGCTATTTTACAATATCATGCGTTACCCAAGGCATAAGGATTGCGGTTTCAATAAGTGTCGCCCTTTCCTGCGCCAACCAATCACCGCCAACCGGGCCGTCGCAAACAAGATTGATCGCAAGGGCGGCGCAAGCTGATTGCGCTATCGGGATCTTTGGCAGTGCGGATGGTCCGTAATGCGCTAGATTTTCGTTCTCGCCATAGGGCTGCAATCCTATCGAAGGTTCATGCCGTGAAATTGCTTCTTCGCCTGCTCCTGTGCCTGTTGTTGTCCCTGTCTGCCTCGGTCGCCCTGGCGCAACAGCAATTGGTCAGTGACCCGGAAATCTATGAGAAGGATCATTTCCGTAAGGTCTGCAAGACAGCTGAGTTCGATGACAACTACGTCACCCGGTTGGATATCAACAATGACGGCATTGTCGATGCAATCGTCAACGAAGGCGCGCTGACCTGCGATGGCAAGCGCGGTCCCGACTGCGATTCCGAAGGCTGCCCCTATAATTTCTATGTCCAGGTCAAGGAAGGCGGCTATCTGATGATCGCCAGCGCCAAGATCTTTGGCTATGACTTCATCCAGCGTTACGGCAACAAGGTTTTCGTGCTGAAAATGCCGCCGCATTTCTGCGACCGCACCGATGGTCCGCAATGTGAAATGACTGTGCGGGTGCGCGGCGTGATGTTCGTGACGATCGTCAAGAAATAGTCTGAAACAGCGACAGCATGGTGCATTCAGAAGGGTGCATCATGCTGTCGCAACGTGTGTTTGAACGCGAGTGCGTTTGGGCTACGCCTTTGCCATGGAATGCGCACGCATACGATTATACTCGTCCTTGCTGATCGGCTTTGCCGTCTTGTTGCCCAGCTCATCGATACTGATTCGGTAGGTTTCCCGGGCAGAGAGTGCGGCCAGTGCTGAGATCACGGTAACGGCGAGCGTCCAGCATCCGATGACGATGGGAATATTCAGCGAGCCGGGCGGTGCAACGGCGGTAAACAGGGCCGGGAACAGCGCCGTGATCGCGGTCCCGACATTCTGCGCGATAGCCATTGAAGAGACGCGGATGCGGCTCTGAAACAATTCCGGATAGAATGACGGGAAAACGGCGTTATATCCCTGATAGATCACACCCCACATCAACAGCGACATGACGATGGCCATCGGGACATTGTGAATGCTGATCGCATAGAGATAGCCAAACGACAAAGCGCCAGACAGCAATGCGCCGATGATGATCGGTGGCCTGCGGCCAATACGGTCGGAAAGGCCGCCGATAAAGGGAATGACCAGAACGGCAACAATATTGCCGAGAACCGGAATCCACAGGTAGACGTCCTTGCTGAAGCCGACACCGTAAGCTGGCTGCACGGCATAGGCCGCGCCGAACACTGTTGTCACCGTTGGAATGACGTTCATAAGCGACATGCACATGACGCGGATGATATCGGCCCAGCCATGGCGGAAAGCCTCGACAATGGGCGCTTTCGGGACCGCACCACTTTCGCTGGCGTTGATGAAGGTCGGTGTCTCCTCAACCAGACGGCGGATGACAAAGCCGACGATTACCACGAAGATCGACAGGAGGAAGGGAATACGCCAGCCCCAGCTGTTGAACGCTGCGGGTTCCATATAGTGGGCGAGCGGCAGAAACACGGCGGCAGCCAGAATCTGTCCCGCCTGGACGCCCTGAAGTGCGAAGGATGCGAAAAAGCCCCGTCGGCCGGTTGGTGCATGTTCCAGAATCATTGACGATGCACCCGAAATTTCACCGGCGACAGCAAAGCCCTGGATCAGGCGAAGCACGACCAGAAAAATCGGAGCCCAGATGCCGATTTGCTCATAGGTGGGCAACAGGCCGACCATCAGTGTCGAAAAGCCCATGAGAAACAGGCAGGTCAGCATCATTTTTTTACGTCCGTAAACGTCGCCCATGTGACCCAGAACGAAGGCACCGATTGGGCGGCTGACATAGCCCACGCCATAGGTCGTCAGTGATGCGACGATTGCGGTTGTCGGATCTGCGGATGGAAAAAACAGCTGAGGAAAAACCAGCGCTGCGGCGGTGGCGTAAATGAAGAAATCATAATATTCCAGCGCGGAGCCAATCCAGCCGCTGGCAGTGGCGACACGAGATTGTCTGTGCGCTTTTTCACGATCTAAGGACATATCTGTTCCCTCCCAACAAGCATTTCATCAGTGGGATGAGGAAAAAGCCAAATTGCCAGCCCTCCGGTGACAATTCAATAAACGCAATTTTACCCACCAATGATAGTAAATTAATTTATTACAACCAAAATCCGGTCCGACCATAATAAGGTCAAAGCGGATGTACAACCCAAAAGCACCAATATCCTTCAGGCCAATGATGGAGCATCAAGCCGAATGCGTAATCGCGCGGGTCCTGGTCGCAATTGATTTTGAGTGGGTGACCGGGACGCTCGGATTATTGCTTGTGCCGCATCCCCGTTGGCAGAATAGGCAACTGTTAACAAGCGCTCTGATGGAGAAAACGCCAATTTTCAGAAAAATCGATTCGCTTATTGTTCAGCGCCAGAGGTATCTCACGGAACAGATCGCCGAGTACTCAAATCTCTACAGAAAGGGGGTTTGGTGGAGCTAAGCGGGATCGAACCGCTGACCTCTTGCATGCCATGCAAGCGCTCTCCCAGCTGAGCTATAGCCCCAAAAGGGTCCGACATTTGCCGGGTCCGGGAACCGTGTGAAGCAGTGCTTCGTTCGGTGTGGCGGCTTCATACGTGCTGCTTTTGCACATGACAAGCCAAAAAATGCGCCCCCGGATGTTTTTTTGTCATCCGGGGGCGAAGAGCTGTTGAATCAGACTTCGTCGTCGTCGCCGGTCACGCCGATAATGCCGGACATGTCGTCGTCTTCGTCGTCTTCATCGGCTTCCAGGAAGGTGTCGTCATCGTCGTCGCCGATTTCGACATCGTCATCGCCGATATCTGGAATGTCGTCGCCACCGGCTGCATCGTCCGCGTCTTCCAGCGAAACCAGTTCGACATCGGTGTTCTCGGTATCGACTTCCGCGACCTCTTCCTCTTCAGCCTTTTCCATGATGGCGGCTACCGAGGTCTCTTCAAAGTAAGAGAGCGGCCAGGATTTCTTCGTATAGGGAGATACGACCGGATCATTGTTCAGATCGTAGAATTTCTTGCCGGTGTCGGGGCAAGTGCGTTTGGTTCCAAGTTCTGCCTTCGCCACTGTCAAAGCCTCATGAAATCGTTGGAAAAGAGGGCATGCGCCAAGGACCCGGACCCGAAGGCCGGTCCAACTGTCGTCGGTCCCTTAATCGTTGTACTGGCTTCTGTCAAAGGCAAACTGGCTGGTTGATCCGCAGGCTTGCAGCTTTCGCGCCAGCTAGAGACCTGAATGGCCAGCGATGAAGCGGGGATGACCTTGGACCTCGGGTGTGCTACGGGGCCGTGCAACATGAGGTATGCAGACAGGAAGAGGATGGCTGTTTGACTGAGGTGACGGGAAACACGTTTGTAATCGCCATCGATGGTCCTGCGGCTGCCGGCAAGGGAACGCTGTCACGCCGCATCGCCGACAGTTACGGCTTTCATCATCTGGACACCGGCCTGACCTACCGCGCTACGGCAAAGGCGCTTCTGGAAAAAAGCCTGCCGCTCGATAATGAGGCTGTTGCCGAGCAGGTGGCGCTGGGGCTCGATCTGGCCGGTCTGGACCGGGAGGTTCTGGCCAAGCACGATATCGGCGAGGCTGCCTCTAAGATCGCCGTCATGCCAGCCGTGCGCCGCGCTCTGGTCGAGGCGCAGCGACGGTTCGCGCTGAAAGCCCCCGGCACGGTGCTGGACGGGCGCGATATCGGCACCGTTGTCTGCCCGGATGCGGCGGTCAAGCTCTATGTGACGGCCTCTCCGCAAGTGCGCGCCCGGCGCCGCTATGACGAGATTGTCGCCCATGGCGGTGTGGCCGATTATCCGGCGGTTTTTGAGGATGTGAAGCGGCGCGACGAGCGCGACATGGGCCGCGCCGACAGCCCGTTGAAACCTGCTGAAGACGCGCACTTGCTAGATACGTCCGAAATGAGTATAGAGGCGGCGTTTCAAGCTGCGCGTTCCTTGATCGATGCGGCATTGAAAAACAATTAGCATGCATTCAGCAGGCAGGACCGACGATCGGTTTTGTCTGGACCAGCCGAAACCAGCGTCCTTGCGCCGGGTTGTCCTTGTTATAAGGGCGGACGCGGGATCGGCCGTTATCAACACCAACCCACCGGCGCACTGCGCATTCCCAAGGGGATGCGATTAGGAGATTTCATGTCTGTTTCTACCCCGACACGGGACGATTTTGCGGCCCTGCTGGAAGAATCCTTCGCAAAGACCGATCTGGC
This sequence comes from Agrobacterium vitis, assembly GCF_014926405.1. NCBI lineage: Bacteria > Pseudomonadati > Pseudomonadota > Alphaproteobacteria > Hyphomicrobiales > Rhizobiaceae > Gillisella > Gillisella vitis. Next base: position 3,025,882 of record NZ_JACXXJ020000005.1, on the reverse strand, counting down.
CGAAGGCTATGTTGCCAAGGGCATCGTGACGGCCATCGAGAAGGACGTCGCAATCGTTGACGTCGGCCTCAAGGTCGAAGGCCGCGTTCCGCTGAAGGAATTTGGCGCCCGCGCCAAGGACGGCCAGCTGAAAGTTGGCGACGAAGTTGAAGTTTACGTCGAGCGCATTGAAAACGCGCTGGGCGAAGCTGTTCTGTCGCGCGAAAAGGCCCGTCGCGAAGAAAGCTGGATCAAGCTTGAAGCCAAGTTCGAAGCTGGTGAGCGCGTCGAAGGCGTTATCTTCAACCAGGTCAAGGGTGGCTTCACCGTCGATCTCGACGGCGCCGTTGCCTTCCTGCCGCGCTCTCAGGTGGATATCCGCCCGATCCGCGACGTGACCCCGCTGATGCACAACCCGCAGCCCTTCGAAATCCTCAAGATGGACAAGCGTCGCGGCAACATCGTGGTTTCGCGCCGTACGGTTCTCGAAGAGTCCCGCGCCGAGCAGCGTTCTGAAATCGTTCAGAACCTCGAAGAAGGCCAGGTTGTTGAAGGCGTCGTCAAGAACATCACCGATTACGGCGCGTTCGTTGACCTCGGCGGCATCGACGGCCTGTTGCATGTTACCGACATGGCATGGCGTCGTGTGAACCATCCTTCGGAAATCCTGTCCATCGGCCAGTCGGTCAAGGTTCAGATCATCCGTATCAACCAGGAAACCCACCGCATCTCGCTCGGCATGAAGCAGCTCGAGTCGGATCCTTGGGATGGCATTGCTGCCAAGTACCCGGTTGGCAAGAAGATCTCCGGTACCGTGACCAACATCACCGACTACGGTGCATTTGTTGAGCTGGAGCCGGGCATCGAAGGCCTGATCCACATTTCCGAAATGTCCTGGACCAAGAAGAACGTTCATCCTGGCAAGATCCTGTCCACCAGCCAGGAAGTTGACGTGGTTGTTCTCGAAGTCGATCCGTCCAAGCGTCGTATCTCGCTTGGCCTGAAGCAGACCCTCGAAAACCCATGGCAGGCATTTGCCTACAGCCATCCGGCTGGCGCTGAAGTCGAAGGCGAAGTCAAGAACAAGACCGAATTCGGCCTGTTCATCGGCCTCGAAGGCGACGTTGACGGCATGGTTCACCTGTCGGATCTCGACTGGAACCGTCCAGGCGAGCAGGTCATCGAAGAATACAACAAGGGCGACGTCGTTCGCGCCGTTGTTCTCGATGTGGATGTCGAAAAGGAGCGTATTTCGCTCGGCATCAAGCAGCTCGGTAAGGACTCGGTCGGTGATGCCGCCGCTTCCGGCGATCTGCGCAAGAATGCTGTCGTGTCCTGCGAAGTGATCGCGGTCAATGACGGTGGCGTCGAAGTCAAGCTCGTCAACCATGAAGACATCGTGTCCTTCATCCGCCGCGCCGACCTCGCTCGTGACCGTGACGACCAGCGTCCTGAGCGTTTCTCCGTTGGCCAGGTTTTTGACGCTCGCGTCACGAACTTCTCCAAGAAGGATCGCAAGGTCATGCTGTCGATCAAGGCGCTGGAAATCGCTGAAGAGAAGGAAGCTGTTGCTCAGTTCGGTTCGTCCGATAGTGGCGCTTCGCTCGGCGACATCCTGGGCGCAGCCCTGAAGAACCGCAGCAACGACTAATCGTCGCGGTTTAGAAAATTAAAAACCCGCCGGGCAGCAATGTCCGGCGGGTTTTTCTTTGGCTTGATGGTTGCGGGCGTGATGATTGCTGAAAACGGCTCTTGCCGCCCATCGAGCAATGCTCTAAATTTAGAATTATTCTAAATTGGAGGACGGCCATCATGTTTCGCACCTTATTCGCCTCTGCGAAGCGGCGTCTGGATAGTCTGAACGAACAGGAAGTTCTTGCGCTGGCGATTTCGTCTGAGGAAGACGATGCGCGGATCTATCTGGCCTATGCGGAGCGGTTGAAAGAGCAATATCCCCAATCTGCCAAGGTCTTCCAGGATATGGCGGAGGTGGAGCACACTCACCGCAACATGCTGATTGACATGCACCGCCAACGGTTTGGCGAGCACATTCCTTTGATTCGCCGGGAGCACGTTCAGGGTTTCATGACGCGCAAGCCCGATTGGCTTCAGGCCCAGCTTTCCGTCGATCAGGTGCGCGAAGAGGCGGAAGCCATGGAGCGTTCTGCGTATAATTTTTATGTCGAGGCCCAGAAACATGTCTCGGACGCCCGCACAAGAGCGCTTCTCGGCGATCTGGCGATGGCGGAGCAGGGTCACGAGGATGTGGCCCATATGTTGGGCGAAAAGCATCGGCCGGAGGACGTCCAGAAGCTGGAACAGGAAACCGCCAAGCGGCAGTTCGTTCTCACCTATGTGCAGCCGGGCCTTGCCGGATTGATGGATGGTTCGGTTTCGACGCTCGCGCCGATCTTTGCGGCGGCCTTTGCTACCGGTGATACCTGGCAGACCTTTTTGGTCGGCCTCTCGGCCTCGGTGGGGGCGGGTATTTCCATGGGCTTCACAGAAGCGTCTCATGACGACGGCAAGATTTCCGGCCGAGGTTCACCGATCAAGCGCGGCCTGGCCTGCGGCATCATGACAGCGTTGGGTGGCCTTGGCCATGCGCTGCCTTATCTCATTCCGCATTTCTGGACGGCGACAGCGACGGCGGGTGTGGTGGTGTTCATCGAATTATGGGCCATCGCCTTCATCCAGAATAAATATATGGAAACGCCGTTCTGGCGTGCGGCCATGCAGGTGGTGCTAGGCGGTTCGTTGGTTCTGGCCGCCGGTATCCTGATCGGCAATGGTTGAAATAGTCCATGAAAAAGGCCTGGAGCGTTTCCACATCCAGGCCTTTTACTGATTGTCTGTTAACCTATTTCAACGCCGCGACTGGAACATCCTTGCCGCTTTCAATCGTGACCCAACGACCGGTATCGAAGCTCGCCTGCCGTTTCAGATAGGTATAGGAGGTTTGGCTCCAGAGTTTGACGTCATCAACCAGATTATCGAGAATATAGTCGCCTGCGGATGTGCGCAGCGTCAGTACCGCATGGCCTTCGCCATCGGCTTTGCGCACGACGGTAATCAAAAGATCCGCTTCAGAAAATCCGGCCTGGAGAAGGCGCTTGCGCTTCAAGAGAACGAAATCTTCACAATCGCCGGCGTCAACGGGGTATTCCCACCATTCTTCGCGGCCATAGACGTCCATATCGGTCATCGGGGTGATGGATTTGTTCACATCCATGTTGACGGCGTGAACAATATCCCAACCGTGTTCCGTAACCTGGCGGGCAGGGGCGGGCTTGCTGCGCACCTGGCATTCGGCCTTGTAGCGCAGGCAAAATTCGTAATGGCCAATGGGCTGCGAGGTGATGCCACCGGTAACCATCGAGGCTGGAACAGCCGATGTCATATCCGCAGCCGCATTGCCCGCGAAAAACAGCGGAAGTGCCAGAAATGCTGCCAGAGCTGAAAGCCTGAAGGTCATGAGACGTCCCTTGAATTCTTAACAAAGAGTTAAGATTACCAAGGGCAGAGAGTCAATCGTTCCAAGGTCGAGGGGCGGCTCAATCGGCCAATATGGTTAAAATCCGTTAATGAGTGTGAAGTTTTTGTCGCATTTTTGCCGAATGGCTCAAGAGGCTTGGGTTTGGCCTCAGCCTTCATGGCCGTGGTTCGATCATGGCGCGAATGGCGTTGCGCATCCGGTCGATGTCCTGCGGACGCGACAGGCGATGATCGCCGTCACGCACCAATGTCAACACAACATCGTCGGCGGGCAGGTGTTCAACCAGTTTCAGCGCATGCTGGTAGGGTACATCAGGATCGGCCATGCCTTGCAGGATATGGACGGGGCAGCCGGTGTCGATCATGCCGGACATCACCCGATTAGCGCGCCCGTCTTCCATGAGCGCACGCGTGAAGATATTCGGCTCCGGGCTATACTCCGAGACCTCCTCGAAATAGCCTTTCTCGGCTAGGTCTTTCCGCTCCCGGTCGCCAAGCAGTGGCTCGATCAAGTCCGACGTGAAGTCGGGCGCTGGTGCGATCAACACCATTCCTGACACCTGGGTCGGATTGTCGTGGCGGGCTTTCAGTTCCTGGATCAGTCGCAATGCAATCCACCCACCCATGGAGGAGCCGACCAAAATGGCCTTTTCCGGTTTGAAGTGATCGAGAACGGCAAGAGCCTCTTCCAGCCAGCGGGAAATAGTGCCGTCGCGAAAGGCCCCACCAGAGGCGCCATGCCCGGAATAATCGAAGCGGATCGCTCCAACTCCAAGAGACGCGGCCAGATCGTCCATTTCCAGTGCCTTAGTGCCCGTCATGTCGGACCGGTAGCCGCCAAGCCAGATGCAGGTGGGCCGTTCGTCTTGCGCTGGCGCCCGTACCAGCGCGGCTATGCTGCGCGCATCGCTTCCCTGTCCCACGGTGATGGGATGGGTTTCTATTGGGCGTCCGACATTGGTCATGATTGTCTCCTGCTTTGGCCTATAAGGTATAAAACAGATTCTTCTCTTCACGACAGCAGGTGATTTTTTTAAAAAACTATGCTATCAACCTCTGAACAGTGGTCCGAGAGAGTGCCCAGCCTTGCAAGGCGGGGCAATCGGGCCTATCTGACGTTCCGAAATCGCCTATTTGACTATCCGAAATTATTGAGGAGAATACGACCATTCGCAGACCGTTCAAAGCCGATGCCCCCGTTAAGGACGGGCCGCGCTCCAACCGGGAGATCCGGGTTCCAAAGGTCCAGTTGATTGACGCAGAAGGCCAGAATCTCGGCGCCGTGCCGACGGACCAGGCGCTCCGCATGGCGGAAGAAGCCGGTCTCGATCTGGTCGAAATTTCGCCGAATGCTGAACCGCCCGTTTGCAAGATCCTGGACCTTGGCAAGCTGAAATACGCCAACCAGAAGAAGGCGGCAGAAGCGCGCAAGAAACAGAAAATCGTTGAAGTCAAAGAAATCAAGATGCGCCCGAACATCGACACCCATGACTATGAGGTGAAGATGAAGTCGATGTCGCGGTTCTTTGAAGACGGCGATAAGGTCAAGGTCACCCTGAAGTTCCGTGGCCGCGAAATGGCCCACCAGGAACTGGGCATGAAATTGCTCATGCAGGTGAAGGAAGACACAGTCGAGGTTGCCAAGGTTGAAGCTGAACCCAAGCTCGAAGGTCGTCAGATGATGATGGTGCTGGCCCCTAAATAATCCAGCGGCGTGTCAGTCGGACCCGCGAGCATCTGCCAGTTTAAAGCGACATGCGTTTTATCGAGCGCAGGTCGCTTTTTTACGTAAAGTATCTTGTCGCCTTCGAACACGTAAACCTGACAAAATCCTGACAAGGCCGTCAGCGCGGTGTCAGTGGTCTTTTGGCATTGTCATTTTCAGCAGACGGGATTTACCCCACGTCCCCACAACGTTCCCGGTCTGTTATGTCATCCTATGCCCCTGGGTGACAACCAGGCTCTTAGCCTATTGGAAACTCCGCCGTCTCTAAATGGAACGGCGGAGTTCCTTATTCGGGAGTGTGCAGATTTATGCACTTTTGTGGTCTATCCAAATAAATTATGTCATTTATATTTGCGATGAAGGTCAATTGAGAAGTGAAATTTAATTTCAATTGAAATTTATTGAATTTTGCATCAGAAAAATTTCGAAAATTCAAAAAATACTGGTGATACATTTGTTTCAATTGTTATTTAACTTTACAGCTATTGGCGGTCTCTATATTCAAATAGCCCTATACGAATCAACCTGAGAATGCCGTCGGATCGCCTTGCGCATCACACGTCGCGTTGACTGGATAATTTATCTGAGGTCCAATGGGATTTTATGACTGAATACAGGCAGCCGAGCGCCGATTAAATTTTGTCAGCCAGTGTCGCCCTCTGCCTATACCGGAATGGACATGAGAAGCAGCTCAACGGAAGATGGAAAAAAGGAGGTTGCCAGAGCAATCCGGCACCAACTTTTGTGTCTGAGATGGTTTGCGAAAGGCGGGCAAGACGGCTGCCGCGTCTACGGTCGGTGTGTGGCGGCAATCCTGTTTCTTGTATCCCTGTTCTTTACCAGTCTTGTCATGGCCTCTGACAATCGCAGTGGGCCTCCAAGCGGTGGGCCTCCAGGCGGTGGCCCTCCTGGTGGATGGCGAGGCGGCGATCCGCCGAGTGGTGGCCCTCCTAGTTTTTCAGGCTCTCCTGGACCTTTTGGCAGCAGGCCCGGCGGGGGAGGTCCAGGTGGAACTCCGAACGGCTCGTTTACAGATGACGATCCGAGCGTTGTTCGGCCACAGGTGCTGGACGGCGTCAAAAGTGGCCGCTATCGTTCGTTACGAGAGGTGCTTGGCAATCTCAAACTGCCTGAAGGTTCGCGGTTGATCGACGTGGATTTACGCTATCTCTCCAACGGTGATTTTTACTTGCTGACCATAAAGGACATGTCCGGGCGGTTTCGCACCTTGAAAGTGGATGCGCGGACCGGGAAACTGGCACGATAAATCTGACAGCGACTGCCTACACTGTATCGTGCCGAAAAGTGGAAACCGGTTTTTGGACAAGACTATACAAACAAAATCCTATAGCGCCATGCACGATATAATCTTGCGCGGATTGTAACTTCTTTCACGGCGGTCTTTTGGAGAGCATTGAATCTTGCGTATTTTACTGGCTGAAGACGATGCCAATATCGGGCGCCATGTGGCGGAGACGCTGAGAGGCGAGGGCTACGAGGTGACCTTGGTCAACAAGGGGCCGGATGTCTGGGAGGCTGGAGAGGATACCGGCCTCGGCGCCATCATTCTCGACCTCGGTCTGCCCGGGCTGGATGGGCTTTCGATTTTAAGGCGATGGCGCAAGGATAGGATCCAGACACCCGTTCTGGTTCTGACGGCGCGAGGGTCCTGGATGGAAAGGGTCGATGGTTTCGATGCCGGGGCGGATGACTATCTTCCGAAACCGTTCCGCACAGAGGAGTTGTTGGCCCGGCTTCGCGCATTGTTGCGGCGCGCTGGAAAAACCAGCCATACCCTGTTTTCAGCCGGGCGTTTTCAGGTGGATGAGGCCGGTCGGACCGTCACCTTCAATGGTGCCCTGTTGGAGGTCAGCCCGCTGGAGTTTCGATTGATCCAGATTCTCGTCCAAAACAAGGGCCGGGTGTTTTCAGCGTATGAGATCGCCACCCAGATCCAGGGCCGCGATGACGATGCTTCGAAAAATGCAGTCGAAGCCATGGTGGCGCGGATCCGCAAGAAAACGGATGCCAGTGCTATCGAAACACGGCGCGGCTTTGGTTACGTCGTGCCAGACGAAAATTCATGCTGAGATCACTGCGCTTCAGGCTCGCGATCGGCTCCTTCCTGGCAATCGGGCTGGCGCTGATGGTCCTTTGGTTCTCGGTCGGTTATTTGTTCATCAACTATGTCGGTCAGCAATTCAAAACCGAGATGAATGTCACTATCAATATCATTGCCTCCCGCCTCAAGGTGGAAAATGGCAAGATTGATATCGTCTCGCCACCCGCAGATCCGCGCTTTTCCACGGTCAGCGGCGGACGTTACTGGCAAGTATGGACGCCTGATGGCCGCAGCCTGCGGTCGCGGTCGCTATGGGATGTGGAACTGCCCCGAACTGGATTGCATCAGGAAGGTCCATTCGATTTCAGTCGCGCGCAGGGACCCGATGGTGAGGATATTTTGCTGCTCCGCAGCGAAATCAAAATCTCGGATGAAGGCATAGACTATCCGGTTATCATCTATGCCGGATTTCCTTTGGCCAACCTGATGGAGCCGCTCGATCAGCATCGGGAGCGCTCGCGTTCCGTCATGCTGATCACTGCCCTGGTTTTGCTGGGTGCGGCGCTGCTCCAGGCCCGGGTGGTATTGCAACCACTGACACGTGTGCGAAACCAGGTGTCGATGGTCCGGGCCGGTCAGTTGCGGGTGATGGATGACGGCGTGCCGCTTGAAGTGATGCCGCTTGTCGAGGAGATCAATCTCTTGCTCACCGAACGGCAATACACGATCGAGAAGGCGCGTAGCAGGGCCAGCGACCTGGCGCATGGATTGAAAACACCGCTGACGGTGTTGGCGCAAATGGTGCAGCATCTGCCTTCCGCCGAGCGAGAAGCGGCTTTCGAGCAAATCAACCTGGTGCGCCAGCGAGCCGACCGGCAATTGCAGGCTGCCCGCCTTGGTGTCGAGCAGATGCAGGTAACCGACATGGAAAGCCTGATAGGCAAACTGGTCAAGGTTCTTGACCCGATTGCCCGGGCGCGAGAGCTTGCCTGGGATGTCGAGGTGGAGCAAGGCTTGGCGATTGAGGCCGACGCTGCCGATCTTGCCGAAGCGATCGGCAATATTCTCGACAATGCAACGAAATGGGCCACCTCGGTCATTCACGTCCGCGCGTTTGGGGATCGGGACATGGCGATGATCGTCATTGGTGATGATGGGCCGGGTGTGCGCCCGCAAGACCGGCAGCAGGTGCTGCGCCGGGGCGAATTTCTGGACGCAGACCAAGGCGGTTCCGGTCTGGGGCTCGCGATCTGCGCTGATATTATGACCGCTTATGGCGGCAATCTCAGCCTGGATCAGGCCGATATTGGCGGCTTGCTTGTTACGCTGCAATTTCCCCGCAATGGCGGCCGTCAGATTCCGGCTCACCCGATCTGATGGCAGGTCACTTGGCCTAGATAACGCGCTTAAGCCAACAATTTTTCAGTGTTGGCAGGCCGCAAAAGCGATTTTTGCCTCGCGCCATTGAATCCCGTTGCACTTTACCGGGCCTGCGGTTATAAGCGCCCGTCCGAACGGTCCGGCAGGGCATGCCGTGGCCGTTCTTTATGCTTGAAAACAGGCCTCGTCTGCCTGTTTCGATACAAGAACAATGGAGTAGCAAAATGCCCAAGATGAAGACGAAGTCCTCCGCCAAGAAGCGGTTCAAGATCACTGCCTCCGGCAAGGTCCTGGCTGCTGCCGCTGGCAAGCGTCACGGCATGATCAAGCGGTCCAATAAGTTCATCCGCAATGCACGCGGAACGATGGTACTTGCCGAAGCAGACGGCAAGAAAGTCATCAAGAACTACCTGCCTAACGGTCTCTGAGACCCTTTCGCTTTTTGGATCATTCAAGGAGATCATGACATGTCACGCGTAAAACGCGGCGTTGCCGCTCATGCCAAGCACAAAAAGGTTCTGAAGGCCGCCAAGGGCTTTTATGGCCGCCGCAAGAACACCATCCGCGCTGCTAAGGCTGCGGTGGATCGTTCCAAGCAGTTCGCCTACCGCGACCGCAAGGTCAACAAGCGCAACTTCCGCGCCCTGTGGATTCAGCGTATCAACGCAGCTGTGCGCGAATCCGGCCTGACCTATGGCCGCTTCATCGACGGCCTGAACAAGGCTGGCATTGAAGTTGACCGTAAGGTTCTGTCCGACATGGCCATCCATGAGCCGGCAGCTTTCGGCGCGCTGGTTGAAGCCTCCAAGAAGGCTCTGTCCTACCTGAAGGACACCGGCACGAAGAACGAGTTTGAGACCGCTGTTAAGTAACCAGCGCGTCCCAAACTGAAATTTGGTATTGGGAAACCCGCGCTGGGAGAACTGGCGCGGGTTTTTTGTTTTTTATTTGATACTGGCGATACATCCGCTGGCGGAACATGGGCAGGAAAGACAACAATGTCCGATCTTGAGAGTTTGAAAACATCCCTTCTGGCCGACATTTCTGCCGCCAGCGACGAGGCGGGCATTGAAGCTGTGCGTCTGTCCGCCATGGGCAAGAAAGGCGCGGTCTCCGAGCTTTTGAAAACGCTGGGCTCCATGACGCCAGAAGAGCGCCAGACCCGCGGTGCCGCGATCAACGCGCTGAAAAACGAGATCACCGAACAGCTGACCGCCAAGAAGACCGAGCTGAAGGATGCCGCCATCAATGCGCGCCTGAAGGCTGAAACGCTGGATGTGTCGCTGCCCGTGCGCTCTTCGCCTGCTGAGCGTGGCCGTATTCATCCGATCAGCCAGATCGTCGATGAGATCACCGCCATTTTCGCCGATATGGGCTTTTCCATTGCCGAAGGCCCGGATATCGAAACCGACTATTACAATTTCACGGCGCTGAACTTCCCTGAAGGGCATCCGGCCCGCGAAATGCACGACACGTTCTTCCTGCAACCCGACGCCAATGGCGAGCGCAAGGTGCTGCGCACCCATACATCGCCGGTGCAGGTGCGCACCATGGAAGCGCAAAAGCCACCGATCCGCATCGTTATTCCGGGCAAGACCTACCGACAGGATTCCGACGCCACCCATTCGCCGATGTTCCATCAGGTCGAAGGTCTGGTGATTGACAAGACCGCCAATGTTGGCCATCTGCGCTGGGTTCTGGAGGAATTCTGCAAGACCTTCTTTGAGGTCGATAGCGTCACCATGCGCTTTCGTCCGTCCTTCTTCCCGTTCACGGAACCATCGTTTGAGGTGGACATCCAGTGCGACCGCTCCTCTGGCCCGATCGTCAAATTCGGCGAAGGCAAGGACTGGATGGAAATCCTCGGCTGCGGCATGGTCCACCCCAACGTGCTGCGCGCCGGCGGCCTCGACCCCGATGAATACCAGGGCTTTGCCTGGGGCATGGGCCTCGACCGCATCGCCATGCTGAAATACGGCATGCCGGACCTGCGCGACTTTTTCAACGCCGACGTCCGCTGGATGAACCACTACGGTTTTCGTCCATTGGATGTGCCGACATTGTTTGGTGGATTGAGCGTTTGATGGAGCAAGCCGTCCTCACCGCATCGCTAACGTTAACAAGTGCTGTGATTGGCGGGGCTGTTGTCGCTTGGCTTACACATTTATTGTCTTCCAGAAGAGAGAAGTACAATAAAAGACGTGAGCTGATCGTGAAGTACCTGCTTGAAACGTATGATGCTATTGCTACACCGTCCTTTGTGAGTCCGCAGGACGAAATGCAGGCGATTGAGCGTGCTGTTGATAGAGTTCAGGTTTTCGGTGATCCAGAGCTTTTAAGATTAACGAAGAAATACAGTGATGATCTTAAGGTAGATGGAAGTTCAAATACTACTGAATTGATGAAGTACGTGAGATCTCAAATTCGGCGTGAGCTAGGGCTAACGCCAACTTCTGAAGATTTTACGATCTTGAGATTCCACGAGTTGAGAGAAAAGCAATGAAATTCACACTCTCCTGGTTGAAAGACCATCTGGACACCGATGCCACGCTGGATCAGGTCTGCGAGCGCCTTACCGCCATTGGCCTTGAAGTTGAGGATGTTGATGACAAGGCGGCCTATAAGCCGTTTGTGATTGCCAAGATTTTGAGCGCGGAAAAGCATCCGTCTGCCGATCGTCTGAAAGTTCTCTCGGTCGATGCTGGTGATGGTAAGCCTGTGCAGGTGGTTTGCGGCGCGCCGAATGCGCGGGCGGGCTTGATTGGCGCGTTTGGCCGTCCGGGCATGTATGTGCCGGGGCTGGATGTGACGCTGGCGGTTGGCAATATTCGTGGCGTGGAAAGCCATGGCATGATGTGTTCTGAAAAAGAGCTCAACATGTCTGACAATCACGATGGCATTATCGATCTGCGGGATGATGCGCCTGTCGGTACCTCTTTCGCCGCCTATGCAGGCATTGATGATCCGGTCATCGAGATCAATCTCACGCCCAACCGGCCCGATTGCACCAGCATTTACGGCATTGCCCGTGATCTGGCCGCCTCCGGCCTTGGCACGTTGAAGCAGCCAAAGGCTCCAAGCTTTGCGGTGGAAGGCGAGACCTCGGTTGAGGTCAAGCTGGAGCTGGATGATGCCAAGCTTTGCCCCGGCTTTGCCTATCGCCTCGTGCGCGGCGTTAAAAATGGCCCAAGCCCTGTCTGGATGCAAAAGCGGCTGATTGCCATTGGCCTTCGCCCGATCTCGGCGCTGGTGGATGTGACCAATTACATGACCTTTGATCAAGGTCGGCCCATGCATGTGTTTGATGCCGATAAGGTCAAGGGTGTGCTGACCGTGCGCCGCGCCAAGGATGGCGAGGAAATTCTCGCGCTCGACACCCGTACCTATAAGCTGACACCCAACACCGTGGTGATTGCCGATGATAATGGCTTAGAATCCATTGGCGGTATCATGGGCGGCGAGCATTCCGGCTGCGATGAAAACACCAGTAATGTGCTTATTGAATCGGCCCTGTGGGACCCGATCAACATTGCCAAATCGGGCCGTTCGCTCGGCATCATCACCGATGCCCGCTATCGGTTTGAGCGCGGTGTTGACCCGGACTATATGGTGCCCGGCCTTGAGCGCACCACCGAGCTGGTGCTGGAGATGTGCGGCGGAAAGGCTGCAAGCGCCAAGGTGGTTGGCTATCAGGGCCACACGAAAAAGGTGGTTGATTTCCCATTCTCGGAAGTCAAGCGCCTCACTGGCCTCAATGTTTCCACCGACGAATCCCGCACCATCCTCACCGGTCTTGGCTTTGAAGTGTCGGGCGAGGGCGAAACCGTCAAGGTGGCTGTGCCATCATGGCGGCCAGATGTGGACGGCAAGGCCGATCTGGTGGAAGAGGTCATGCGTATGCATGGCGTGGATAAGATTACGCCAGAGCCTCTACCATCCATGGGCGCGGTCAACACCAAAATCCTCACCACCTTGCAGATCCGCACCCGCACAGCCAAGCGGGCGCTGGCCAGCCGTGGCATGATGGAAGCCGTGACGTGGTCGTTCATCTCGGCAGAACAGGCCGCTTTGTTTGGTGGCGGCAAGCCGGAGCTGAAACTGGTCAACCCGATTGCTGCTGACATGTCGGACATGCGCCCATCGCTGCTGCCGGGTCTGCTCACCGCTGCCCAGCGCAATGCCGACCGTGGCTTTGGCGATGTGGCGATTTTCGAAGTCTCCGGCACCTATGAAGGCGATACGCCAGAAGGTCAGCGCCGCGTGGCAGGTGGCGTGCGCCGTGGCACGGCATCGCTCGCAGGTGCTGGTCGCATGTGGTCCAACGCTGCCAAGGGCGGCGGCAAGCCAGTGGATGTCTATGACGCCAAGGCCGATGCGTTGGCCGTGCTGGAAGCCTGCGGCCTGCCGATGGGCAATGTGCAGATCGAGCAGGGTGGCCCGGAATGGTACCATCCGGGCCGCTCCGGCACCATCAAGATGGGTCCAAAGGTCGTGCTCGGCTACTTTGGTGAGTTCCACCCCAAGACGCTGGCCGCATTGGATGTTTCCGGTGCGCTCTGCGGCTTTGAGATCTATCTTGATGCCATGCAGGAGCCAAAGAAGAAGGCCACCCGCACCAAGCCTGCGCTGGATCTCTCGCCCTTGCAGATGGTGAAGCGCGATTTCGCCTTTGTGGTCGAAAAACAGGTTGAAGCGGGCGCGATCATCAAGGCTGCCACCAGCGCCGACCGCAAGCTGATCACGGGCGTCAACGTGTTTGACGTGTTTGAAGGGGCAAGCGTTGGCGAAGGCAAGAAATCGGTGGCCATTGAAGTGCTGATCCAACCATCGGACAAGACCCTGACCGATGAGGATTTTGACGCGCTGACCAAGAAGATCGTCGGCAATGTGGAGAAGACCACAGGCGGTGCGCTACGCGCCTGACATCCATCGTCAGGATCAGGTGGCGGGAACTTTGTCCCGCTGTTTTTATCGTGATTGTAAAAACCCCTCGAATATTTCGAGGGGTTTTGCGTTTCTCAGGTTTTCAACACAGTCAGACGCTTAAATCATCGGAATGGTGAGCGGCAGACCCGCGTGCGGCCATCCCCGGCAATATAGCGGTTGGTTTGTGGATCATAGGACCGATAACGGTCCATGCACCAGCGGACATGGCGGTTCGATACCCGCGGCGGTGGCGCTGGACGGTAGTAACCCGGTGGTGGAGGTGCTGGGCGATAGTAGCCGGGTGGCGGCGGCGGTGGGACTGGCCGGTAATAGCCTGGCGGTGGCGGTGGGGGCCTGCCGTAATCGGGCCGATCATAACAACCATAGACGTCGCAGACATAGCGGATATCGATCACTCGGGATGGGTTGCCGCTGAGCGGGTCCACGGCAAACGGCATGGTCGCCGAGGCGACAGCGGGCAAGCTGCCGACAAGGACGAACGCAACCCCAGCCAAGGCATTGCGGAACAATGGCATTCTACGCCTCCTCACACTAAAACCGGACATGCCGAATTACATAAATCTCGTCGCCCAAGCTTCAAGGCCCAAGCTTCAAGGGTGGGGACAGTTTCAAGGCGAGGCAATTTTTCTGGCGACATGATTCCATCTGTCTTGCGCTTGCATCTATCAAAAACTCAGGCTTTCGAGCGAGATCGCTTTGTATATTAGATGAATCATTTATTGGCGCCAGTTTTTTCTGGGTCGCGGATTGTCTCTATTAAAACCTCTAGATTCAGACGCTTGGACGAATGTTGAATGATGCTGCAAAATGAACGGGATAGAGGCAATCGGAAAAAAATCGGTCCTGACATGAAAACTTCAAAAACCGTGTTGACAGGCGCGGGCTGGCCTACTAAATCCCTCCTCGTCGCCCAGATGGCGGAATTGGTAGACGCGCCAGCTTCAGGTGCTGGTACTCGAAAGGGTGTGGAGGTTCGAGTCCTCTTCTGGGCACCAATTCCCAAGCCAAATCTTTGATTTGGTTTATGAATACAAAAAAGCCCGGTTCGCCGGGCTTTTTTGTTTTTAAGCGTCTTTTCGTTGTTTGAGTGCTTATTCTCCGACATCTCTCGGATTGATTCCCGGCAGCCATGCGCCGGTACGTGGCGGTTCGCTGCCCGTATAGGTAATTCCCTCATCCGTGGTGCAGCGATAGACGGTTCGCGGCATGCCGGAGCCGAGAAAATGAAAATCGCGGGTGCCGCGCCCTTGCATCAGCACGGTCTCGGTTTGGCAGCGATAACTTGGCTGGAGGTTCTGCCGGTCGATTTCGGCCTGCGTCTTCACGCCGGGCAGGTCCTTGTAACCTTTCAACGGCTGCGACCAGTTATCCAGGGCGGGCTTCTTGTTCTGGTCTGCCATAACCGGCCCCGTCATGGTCAAGCCTGCTGCCACCAGCGCTGCCGTCCATCTTGCTGCTCGGTTCTGCATGTCGATCTCCATTTGCTGACACCGCGCCGAAGGACCGGATATCCAGTCCCCTTTTCAAGCTTGTCGGTTCAGGAAAATCGGTGAGCGGTGTCCCTGACAAACAATCGATGGCCCGTTGCGCGCCTGCCCAAAACTGGACTCGTCATCTCTGATATAGGAAGGCCGCCGCGTGGGCAAAAGGGCATAGGGCAGGCCTTGCCGATCACGGTTTCGCCAGCGGGTAGCGGATTGTGATATCCATCAAACGCTTCGCTATGCCAAAATACCTAGAACCGGTCCGAGACGCGAATACCGGCTGGACCAAGAATAACGGCGACCAGCACCGGCAGGAAAAACAGGATCATCGGCACGGTCAGCTTTGGGGGCAGGGCGGCAGCTTTCTTTTCCGCAGCATTCATCCGCTCGTCGCGGCCCTCCTGCGCCAGAACGCGCAAGGCCTGGCCGATCGGTGTTCCATAGCGTTCCGCCTGGATCAAAGCCTGGCAGACAGACTTGACGATTTCCAGCTGGGTCCGGTTTCCAAGGTTTTCATAGGCCGTGCGGCGGTCCTGGAGGAAAGACAGTTCAGCTGTGGTCAGCACCATTTCCTCGGCCAGCGCCGGAGATTGAGACGCCATTTCATCGGCGACGCGCCGCATCGCCGCTTCCATCGACATGCCGGATTCGACGCAGATCAACATCAGGTCCAGTGCATCGGGCCAGGCCCGACGGATCGAATGCTGCCGTTTGGTAATGCGGTTGGAAATATAGATATTGGGCAGATAAAAGCCGACATAACCCGCCACAACCGCCGCCAGGAAACGCACGGCAAACGGCCTGGACTGCATGTTGTGCAAGGCGAAGATCCAGGTGGTTGCCAGGGCCAGAAACAGGAAGGGCAGCAGGAAACGGGCCGTCAGAAACATGTTCAGGGCATTTTGGGAGCGCAAACCAGCGGTTTTCAGCCGGTCCATGGTCTTGTCGTCCACCAGCGCCTTGCGCAGGTTGAAACGCTCGACGATCTTGCGCGCCGAACTGTTATCAGTATTGCGCAGGCTGCCGCGTCCGCCCTCGCTGTTCATTCTGGCCCGCTCGCGGGCGCGGATCAGTTCGCGCTCGGAGGATACGGCCTTCATCCGCTTGTTGAGGTCACTCCGCTCCAGCAGCGGTGAAATCAGGGTGTAAAGGGTGGCAAAAACCGCAATGGCCACCAATACGGCGATCAGCAGGGTCGGGTTGGTCAGTGTGGCGGTAAGATCGGCAGACATTGGCACGTCCTCAAATGTCAAAATTGATCATGTTACGCATGACGAAAATGCCGATAGACATCCAGAACGCCGAGAACCCCAGAATCATATGGCCGCGCGGGTCGGTAAACAGCACCATGATATAGGCTGGAGAGGAAATGTAGACGAGAAAGGCGACGATGAAGGGTAACGCGCCGATGATGACCGCTGATGCCTTGGCCTCCATCGACAAGGCGCTGACCTTGGCCTTCATCTTGCGCCGCTCACGCAGCACTTTCGATAGATTGGACAGGGCTTCGGAGAGATTGCCGCCCGCCTGCGACTGAATGGCGATGACGATGGCAAAGAAGCTGACCTCCTGCAAAGGCATGGAGTTGAACATACGCCCGCAGGCTTCCGGCACCGTTATACCCAGTTGCTGGGCGTCGACCACACGGCGAAACTCGGTTTTGACCGGTTCCTGCGCATCGACGGCGATCATCCTCAGGGAATCGTTGAGCGGCAGGCCGGATTTGATCGACCGCACCATCACGTCCAGCGCATTGGGAAACTCGGTCAGGAATTTTTCCTGGCGTCGGCGGATCAGGAAGCTGACGATCCAGCGCGGCAGGCCGGCACCAGCCGTAAAGGCAATCCCCAAGGACACAAACAGAGACATGCCGAGGACAAAGCACAGGCAGAAAAACACCAGACCAAGTGTGGTACTGGCAATGCTGAACTGGGTCAGGCTGACATCTAGACCGGTCTGGCCGAGCCGCTGTTTCAGCGACTGGCTGGAGATTTTCTTGTTTTTCTCATTCTGCTTGCGTTCGATTTCCTTCAGCGTGTCCTGCACGGACTTGCGTCGCTTGGAAAGCTCCTGAACCCGGTCGCGCGCCACCTGTTTCTTGGCGGTATCGGCTTCGGCATTTTTCACCCGGGCGAGGCGTGTGGCGGTTTTCTTGTCGGCCTGCACCCGTGAAAACAACAGGACATAGGCCAGCGATCCCGCCGCGAGGGCTGCAAGAAGCACGATGGCGAGCACATTGATGTTCATGGCTTACACCACACCGGTTTTCTGTTCCATGGCGTCGAGCGCCGCCGCCAGGCGCCGTTCCTCGTTGTAATAGCGGGCGCGTTCCCAGAAATGCGGCTTGCCAATGCCGGTGGAGACATGGCGGCCAATGATCTTGCCGGTCAGGTCCTCGCCTTCCATTTCAAAGCGCATCAGGTCCTGGGTGATGATCACATCGCCTTCCATCCCCACCACCTCGGTAATCTGGGTGATGCGACGTGTCCCGTCGCGCAGACGGGCGGCCTGGATGATAATGTCGACCGAGCCGGAAATAATCTCGCGCACGGTCTTTGCCGGTAGGGAATAGCCACCCATGGCAATCATCGATTCCATACGGCTCAGGCATTCACGCGGCGTATTGGCGTGGATGGTGCCCATCGAGCCGTCATGGCCGGTATTCATCGCCTGCAACAGGTCGAAGACTTCCGATCCGCGCACCTCGCCGACGATGATCCGTTCCGGACGCATGCGCAGGCAGTTCTTGACGAGATCACGCATGGTGATTTCGCCTTCGCCCTCGATATTCGGCGGGCGGGTTTCCAGCCGGACGACATGCGGCTGCTGCAATTGCAATTCTGCCGTATCTTCGCAGGTGATTACCCGTTCGTCGGCATCAATATAACGGGTCAGGCAATTGAGCAGGGTGGTTTTGCCCGAGCCGGTGCCGCCGGAAATCACCACATTACAGCGCACCCGCCCGATGATTTGCAGGACTTGCGCACCTTCCGGCGTAATGGCACCAAACTTGACCAGCTGGTCGAGATTGAGCTTGTCCTTCTTGAACTTACGGATCGTCAGCGCCGGACCGTCGATGGACAGCGGCGGAGCGATCACATTGACACGCGAGCCATCCGGCAGGCGGGCGTCGCAGATCGGGCTGCTCTCATCGACGCGGCGGCCAACCTGGCTGACGATGCGCTGGCAGATTGAGAGAAGCTGGGAATTGTCGCGAAACCGGATTTCGGATTCGATGGTTTTGCCGCCAACTTCGATAAAGGTCTGGCCGGCACCATTGACCATGATGTCGGAAATATCGTCGCGGGCCAGCAAGGGTTCCAACGGGCCGTAGCCCAGCACGTCATTGCAGATGTCGTCGAGCAGTTCTTCCTGCTCGGAAATCGACATGGCGAAATTTTTGATGGAAATGATATCGTTGACGATATCGCGGATTTCCTCGCGCGCGCTTTCCGCGTCCAGCTTGGCAAGCTGCGACAGGTCGATCGTGTCGATCAGCGCCGAAAAAACCTGGCTCTTGGTATCGTAATAATCCTCGGTCCGGTTCTGGCGACGACGCTGAGCGGGATCGGCGGGAGCGGCTGGCCTGGGTGGCTCTGCGCGGCCCGGCTCGATCCGTCCGGATGAAGAAACGGACGCCGGCATGCCGGGCGATGACAGTGCCGAGACCGGCACCGCTGTGCCGGAACCGGACTTTACAGACCCTTCATTTCCACGTTTACCGAACATTGTGTCGTTCCAGTCGGGCGCCTATGCAAAGACGCCCTCGGTTGCATGTTTACTTGCGTGCCAACATGGCGAAGATCGTGCTGAGACCCGGTTTTTTCGGCTTCTTGATACTGACCCGTCCGGTGATGAGATGGGCGAGCTGCGAGAACGTCTCCGCCGTCGGACTTTTCGCATCGATCTCGGCGATCATCCGGCCGGAATTGGCGGCATTGCCAAACAGCTGAATATCGAAAGGAATGATCGCGGCTGGCTGCATGTCCAGCGGTTCGAAAAAATCGCTGGGCGAAATTTCCGGTCGTTTCGGCATGCCGGCCTGGTTGAGGATCAGATGCGGTGCCTTGTCGTTTGGTCGCAACCGTTTCAGCGCATCGAGCAGGTTCTTGACGTTGCGCAAATTGGCAAGATCCGGCACGCAGGTCAGGACGATCTCGTCCACTTCCGACAGTAGCGCCAGCGTCCATTCGTTCCAGCTATGCGGCAGGTCCAGCACCGCAACCGGGGCGCTGCGTTGCAGGGTTTCCAACAGCGGCAGGAAGGCGCCGCGCTCAAAATCATAGGCACGGTCCAGCAGGGAGGGGGCGGCCAGCAGGGACAGGTTCTGTGAACAGGAGGTCAGCAGGCGATCAAGAAACACTTCGTCCAGGCGCTCCGGGGCAAAGACCGCTTCGGCTACGCCCTGGGCCGGGTCCTGGTCGAAATCGATATTGGCCGTGCCATAGGGCAGGTCCAGATCGGCCAGGATGGTTTCGGAGGAAAACAGCGAGGCGATCATGAAGGCCGCATTATGGGCGATGGTGGAGGAGCCGACGCCGCCTTTTGCGCCTATGAAGGCGATGCTGCGCCCCAGCGGCTCGGCATCGGGGTCGATGAAGATCGATGATAAGGCCCCGATGACGTCGGCCATGCTGACCGGCGCAACGATATAATCGGAGACGCCATTGCGCATCAATTCGCGGTAAAGAGCGATGTCGTTATAGCGTCCGACGACGATGACCCGGGTCGAGGGATCGCAGACATCGGCCAGCGGCGCCAGCTCGGAGAGCAGATTCTCAGGCTTCGCATCGGTTTCCAGAATGACCAGATTGGGGGTCGGTGCCCCGGCAAACATATTGACCGCCGCTGAAATGCCGCCGCTTGTTACCCGCATGCTGACCTTGGCCATGCGACGGTCGCGGGCGGCCTCTTCCATCACCGCCAGCACACTGTCCGAGATGCAGAACGCATGCACGGAAATGCGTGGCAAAGGCCGCAATTGCTCGAGATTACCGGTTCTCACCGGTTCCGCGGCCAGGCCGTCTTCTTTCGATCCGGCGATATCGTATTTGATCGTATTCATCAGCCTGCCCCCGCGATCCTTGTCACTCAATCCGTGGATGTCGTGGTTGAGGTGTCCTTGCCGTCGCGATAATTGTCGATCACCGTCGAGCGTCGTTCGGCATCGATCGGCGTCATACCGCGCGGCGCGATCAGGTCCGTCGGGCTGGCAACCTGCGCCGCCAGATTGGCCTGGGAGGCACAGCCGAAATTCTGCCAGTTCTTGTTCTGCGCCGTGTCGTTGGAGAGATCCTCCGGCCATTGGCCACACGGTCCGGCCACCGCCGTGGTTGCGACATAGCTCAGTCGGATCGGCGCGGCATCACCTGTTGCGCCAGCCCGGTAAGGCCGTTCAACGATTTTAGGGGCGGCAATGCCCTTGGACACCAGCAGGCTGCGTACCTGGCGAGCAATGCTGGAGGCAGCTGTTGTATTGGGAGACCCTTGCGGCACCAGGATTTGCACATAGCCGGTGGACGCATTGCGGTAATCCTGGGCAAAGCCCGTCACCGCATCGCTCATGCCGATCGTCAGGCGGCTTGAGCCCTGCGCGACCGGAAGATCCAGCGAATGCTCGACATCGGTGACGATGATCGGATGGCGGGTACGGTAATCGTCGGGAATCGAGCCGGTGGACATCTCGTCTTTCATGCCGCCGCAACTGCTAAGCGGCAGGATGGCCATCAATCCGAGGAGGAGCGCGCAAACGCGTGTCAGGGGCAGGGTAGGGTGAAGTGTCATCGCGTTCGCCCTCATTTGTAAATATAGCCGACAGTGCCGTGATAAGCGCCGTTCGCCGTGGCTTCCTTGCGGCCGTAGACCTTGTTGACACGGTTCAGGAAATACATGGCGCCGTCTCCAGCAGGATTGAAATTGTCGTCGGGACGCGCCAGCGCATTGCGGGTGACAGGCCGGACAAGATAGGGCGTGGCGATGATCACCAGTTCGGTTTCGTTACGCACGAAATCCTTGCTGCGAAACAGCGTGCCGAAGATCGGGATTTTCGAAATACCCGGCAGGCCGGACATGGCCTGGCGGACATTGTCCTGGACCAGACCGGCAATCACAATCGATCCGCCGGAGGGCAGCTCGACCGTGGTCGAGGCCTCGCGCTTGCGGATCGACAAATAGGTCGAGCCGGGGATGGACGAATCCGAATTGCCCTCTACCACCGATCCCTCATAGGTCGGCTCGGAGACATTGGTCTCGATTGCCAGACTGATACGGCCCGGAGAGAGCACGACCGGTCGGAAGTTCAGCTGAATGCCGTAATCGACGGTTGAGGTCGTGCGAGAGACGGTTTTCTGCCCGGTGGTGCTGTCGGTGCTGATTTCCTGGCCAGCTGCCAGACGATATTCGCCGCCGACGTAGAATTTCGCCTGTTCGCCGGAAATTGCCGTCAGGCTGGGCTCAGCCAGCGTGCGCATCACACCCGCCTGCTCCATGGCATTGACATAGGCGCTGATGCCAAAGCTGCCGAATGTCTTGGAAATTGTGGCGGTGCCGCCGACGTCGACGGAATTGCCGAGGTTGGACGGATTGGCGTAGCTGATACCGCTGGTGCCATCGGTGGCGCTGGCGCTGACACCAAGCTGTTTCAGCACCTGACGGCTGACCTCGGCAACGGTGACTTTCAGTGTTACCTGATCTTCGCCTTCGATGGTCAGCATGTTGACGATCTGCGAGGTTTGACGGTCTTCTGCATAGATGGCCACCGCGCCGTCGCCGCTGCTGTTGCTGGTTGCGGTTTCGCCGCGGGTGGTGGCTTCACCACCCTGGAGGAAGGCCTTGGCAAGGCTGACGGCGCGCGACGAATCCTGCGGGGTGCGCACCGTGCCGCTCAGCACGACGTTGTCAGAGATGATCTCGACCTTGATATTGGACTCTGGAATGAACCGGCTCAGGTTGGTTTGCAGACCCTCGATATCCCGTTCGATTTGCAGATCGAGACTGACGATCTCGCGGCCATCCGCCCCGAAAATGAAAATATTGGTCTGGCCAACCTTTTTGCCAAACAGATAGATCCGGCGCGAGGTGCGGGTGACGGCATCGGCCAGTTCCGGATCAGCCACCAGGATATCATGGGCATCTTCAGGCAGATCGACGACGATGGCCTTGTTGAGGCCAAGCTTCAGATCACGCCGCACGCCGGGGCCGGTTTGGGCGATGCGCACCAGGCTCTGGGCACCGGCGGCAAGCGCCTCGGCACGCCAGACAAGCATATTTTCTCCCGGCAGGCCGGTAATCGACAGGCCTAGCGAAAGGCTGCCGGTGATCATCATCCGAAACAGGCGGGCAGGGGAAAGGCGCATGGAAAATCGTCCGTTCATTGTTTTGCAGCTCCCGCGCTCTTGACGATCTGCCCGGATTTGATGACCTGCACCTGTGGACCGCCGCTATCGCCGCTCAGCAGGTAGCTTGCGGAACTATTGTCCTGCTCCTGGGCATCCGCCACGGAGCGCAGCGCCAATGACAGGCGCTCGGCCATCTGCTGGGCAACCGTCAGCACCTTGGTTTGCTCCGGCGTCAGTTCCAGTGTTGCGGTGGTGCCAATGACCGAACGGGTGCCGTCGTTCTTTTCCTCGATCTGCTGGTCGATGGCGAGAACGCGGACATTGGACAGCACGGTTTCGGTCAGATGATTGTCATTATCGCCCTTGCGGACCATGATCACGTCAACGCGGTCATTGGGCAGGATGAAACCGCCAGCACCGGTTGCCACGGAAATTTCCGTGGAGATTGCCCGCTTTCCGGCTGGAAGCAGCGCTGAAAGGGTGCGGCTGGAGGCGTCGGCGATCTTTTCGATCCGGATCGGCTCACCCTCGAAAATCGGCAGGCGCACGACAAGCCCGGCAAGGTCGCTCAAGGCCTGGGGACGGTTCTCCTCCGTCACGAAACCGTCGACCAGATCGGTCTTCGGCCAGTCCATCCAGCGCATTGCCTTATCGGTCAGGCGGGCGCCGACCGGCAGGCTGGCAGCGGCGATCAGCACCTTGGTGGTCGGTTCCTTCGTCACCACAGGCTCGGATTGCTGCACCACCACGCGCTTTTGCCCGCTCAGTCCCATGGCCAACAGACCGGCCAGACCGGCCGCGGCCACGGCGACGAAGAGAATGAGAATGCGGGCGGGCTTCATGGTCTGTCCTTAAGTCGGCGGAAGCTTTCTTAAGGTCGAAAAGAACAGAAATTGGTGTAATTATAGTTAACAACCGCCTTACTGGCGTGGTTAACAAAATATTGCCGAATTTATTTCGGCGAAACTGTCGCCAAGGCCAATGTCACCACTGGTGCACTGAGGAAACTGCAAAAACCGCCAATGGCAATGGCAATACCATAGGGGATTTTTTTCTCGACAATCAGCGAGCGCGGCAGGCGCAGTCCAAGGGCCATTACGGTATTGGCCTGGCTGCGCAAAGCCAGGATCATCAGGGTCAGCACGCCGCCAAACACCGCGACTTCAATCAAAAATTCCACCAGGCTGATATTGAAACCATACCAGACGGCAGCAGCCGTCAAAAGCTTGGCATCGCCGCCGCCCATGACATTGACGGCAAACAGCGTGAAACAACCGAAAAACACGATCAGACCCGCCGTGAGATGCAGACCGGCCAATCCTATAGGCAGGCCCAACACCAGGGCGAGGGCGGCAAAACCGATAAGCAGCACAAGGGGGATCGCATTGGGGATCTTCATCTCGAACAGATCGGTAAAGGCCGCGAGTGCCAGACAAAGAGGCATGATCAGTGACAGCGTAACAGCCAGCATGGCGGATGAACCCTTTGATGACGTGATTTTAGTAAATCGACCATGGCGTAAAGCCATTACCGAATCATTCTCTGGACTGAAAATACTGCTCGCTCAGAATATTCGGGGCGGGAAATATTTAGGGCAGGCTCTCCAGCGACAGCAAAGAGAAAAGCCGCCCTTGCGAGGCGGCTCTTGTAGCCTTGAGGCTGCTCGTTTCAAGCTTATTTGGTTGCGTCCGCACCCTTATTCATCTGCGTTGTCAGGTTATTAAAGGTGTTGCCAATGCTTGTACCGAGTGTGGTCGCGCCAGCGACGAGTGCCACGGAAATCAGAGCGGCGATCAGGCCGTATTCGATGGCCGTTGCACCGGATTCATCTTTCATAAAACGTGAGAAAATCTTGGACATGCGCTTCTCATGCTCCACAGGTGTTGTTCTGACCAGTCAACTATTTTTACTGATCGGTTGATGTAGAATTGAAGATCGGCATTTTGTAAAGCATTTCACTCTGAATTGAAGTGGTGAAATACTCTAAAGCTTTGCGCATTTTCGGATGAGAAAATGCCCCAATAGCCTTTCGGATTTGGGAATAAGCTTACTTGGATGCGGTAGCCGCCTTATTCATCTGCGTAGTCAGATTGGTGAACGTGTTGTTCAAGCTCGAGCCGAGTGACGTTGCACCAGCAACCAGGGCCACGGAAATCAGAGCGGCGATCAGGCCGTATTCGATGGCGGTCGCGCCGGATTCATCCTTCATAAAACGTGCGAAAATCTTGGACATGCTCTTCTCCTGCTTCATAAGGTTTATTTTGTCCGCCAACTGTTTTTTGTTGTCCGGTTGAACTGAAATTACAGTTCGCCGCATTGCTATCGCCTTAAGAAAACAAGTTAATTATCCTTGAACGGCAGCTTGATTTCAGTGTGGTAAATGAAGCTGAAAGATAGTCGGGAAAATTGTATTCACTCCGGAAAAAGGCCAGTCTACAGCATGTTTACATGCGAAATTATGCAAGTATGTGTCAGTTATGGCCGCGAACATGCGCGTATTTATCACGAGATGAACCGTATGATGTCCTGAGAGGAGACGATGGCTTTATGGTTCATTTACCATTTTATCTCAATCTGTGGTCCTGATCTGCACGAGAGAAATGTTTTCCATGGCGCTGCCGATGTTGTTTCGCTGCTGTTTTGCGTTTTTGCTTGCCGGAATGGCGACAGTTCCCGGCACAGCGCATGCTGAAGACCCGCTTTTGCGCGTGGTGATGAATCAGGCCCGCATTCTCAAACTCGACCGGCCGGTCAGCAAGGTCATCATCGGCAATGAGAAAGTCGCCGATGCCACCGTGGCCGACCCAAAAACCATCGTGCTGACAGGGCGTAGCTTCGGAACGACGAATTTGGTTCTGCTCGACAGCCAGGGCAATGCCATTTTCGACGAGCGTATTCTTGTCTCTATCGATGAAGCCAATACAGTTCGGCTGTACAAACAGACGCAACGCACGGTCCTGTCCTGCACGCCAAGCTGCGAGCAGCATTCGCAGTCTGGAAATTCCACTGGAGATGCGTCTTCCAGCAATAGTGCGTCCAGCGGAACCGGCCAATAGCGGCAAGACGCTGCGCGAGACAGTGAAACTTTAACTGCCCTATCGTTACGCGCCCAACTCCTGCATAAGAAATCATGCAGTAATAATATGAATTTATTCAGAATATCTAAAATTAATTTTTTGCTCGTTTCCGTATCATCCTGTTCAAACTGAAGGAATTCGGCAACGGAAATTAAATAGATCCAGCCCTAGCTTGCTATCAGGCACAACAACCGGCATTCAGCAATGGTCTTTCCATATGGCACTCGTGACAAAAGCAACGGACGATGGCGCAGATGGAGATTAGTGGCCAGGCGTTTGCGTCGCTCCCGTGACGGATCGGCGGCCATCGAATTCGCCATTCTGGCCATTCCTTATTTCCTGATCATTTTTGCCATTCTTGAAACATTCGTGGCTTTCATCGCCGAACAGACCGTCAATGCAGCGGTCGATACGCTCGGCAGGCAATTGCGCACCGGCAATATCACCTATAACCAGGCCCGTAGCACCGACAAGACGGCGACGGAATTCCGCCAGCTGTTCTGCAACGAGATTTCCTTTCTCCTCACCTGCGATGCTGCGGAAGTCGCAACGCCCAACCGGCTCTGGCTCGATGTGCGCACGTATACGGCTTTCTCCGCCATGCCCACCACAATTGCCACCACATCCGGTAGCCTTGATACATCCAGTTTTGCCTTCACGCCTGGCGGGGCAAGCTCGATCAATATGCTGCGTGCCTTTTATTATTGGCCGGTCACCACCGATCTCGTCCGGCCCTATATTGCCACGATCCACCGCCCTGGTGTTTCCAGCAATTCCGATTACCTGATCGTATCGACCTTGGCCTTCCAAAATGAGAATTATCCATGAGGTCGAAACCCGCCCTGATTTTGCTTCTATGCAGACCGTTCCGGCTGTTGGCGCTGGATCGTTCCGGTGTCGGCGCGGTGGAATTTGCGCTGATCGTGCCCTTGTTGCTGGTTCTCTATCTGGGGGCGTTTGAGCTTACCATGGCGCTCAGCGTGTCGCAGCGCGCCACCACCAGCGCCGGGGCCATCGCCGATATCGTGGCGCGCAAGCAGAAAACGGTCGATAAGACCTTTCTGGCGAACATGCCGGATGTGCTGAAGGCCATGTTCGCCCCGACTGCGACGACAGGCTATACGCTGAAGATCACCGGCATCAAGGTGGACAGCAATGTCAAGGCGACGATTGCCTGGTCCTGGGCGCAGGACGGCTCCAAACCCTATGCAACCGGTGCAACGGTGACGCTTCCGTCCGGCATGGCCGCCGCCAATGCCTTTTTCGTCCACGCGGAACTGACCATTCCCCATGAGCTTGTCACCTATCTGCCTGGATTTACCGGATCAAGCGTCAGCACAATTACCATCGCCAGGGATTATTACTTCCGTCAGCGGGAAAACGGCGAGATTGCTTGCTCTGATTGCTAATCCGAAGGGGGATTTGCCATTGCCTGTCTAAATGTCTATTCAATCCGTCCGATTGATAGTCAACTGCCTGATACGGCCTGATTTCATCTGAATCCCGAAGCGATGCATGGTGAAGCGCAGGATACGGCAGGGCATGATGGGTGAAGCATGGCGCGGGCCTTTCTGTTTGTTCTCGATTCCTTTGGTGTCGGTGGTGCCCCCGATGCGCCAGCCTATGGCGATGACGGGGCCGATACGCTGGGCCACATTGCCGAGTTCTGCGCCGCCGGTGCCGGAGACCGCGATGGCCTGCGGGCCGGGCCGCTGATGTTGCCGAACCTATCGGCGCTGGGCTTGTTGCAGATTGCCAGTCTGGCCAGCGGTAGCCTGCCTGCGGGCATGGCCTTGCCGGAGCGGGTCTTTGGTCTGTACGGTGCGGCCAATGAAATTTCCCGGGGCAAGGATACACCGTCTGGCCATTGGGAAATCGCTGGTACACCTGTCATGTTCGACTGGGGTTATTTCCCGCAAGAAGGCGATGCCTTTCCTGCCGATCTCGTCGCTGAGATTTGCAAACGCGCCGATCTTCCCGGCATTCTCGGCAATTGTCATGCCTCTGGCACCGACATCCTGGCCCGCTTGGGTGAGGAGCATTGCCGCACGGGCCAGCCGATCTGCTATACATCCTCCGATAGCGTCTTCCAGATTGCCGCCCATGAGCATGTGTTCGGGTTGGAGCGTTTGCTGCGGCTCTGCGAAATGGTCCGGGAACTGCTCACTCCCTACAAGATAGGCCGGGTGATCGCCCGCCCCTTTATCGGCAATAGCGCTTCGAATTTCCAGCGTACCGGCAATCGGCGGGATTATTCGGTGCCGCCTCCAGAGCCGACTTTGCTCGATCGGCTGAGTGAAGCGGGTCGCACGGTACATGCCATCGGCAAGATCGGCGATATCTTCGCCCATCAGGGGACTGGCCGCGAAATCAAGGCGAATGGCAATGCCGCACTGATGGAGACGACGCTGGCGGTGATGGATGAGGCAGCGGACGGCGATCTGGTCTTCACCAATTTTGTTGATTTCGACATGCTGTACGGCCATCGCCGCGATGTGCCGGGCTATGCCGCAGCGCTGGAAGCCTTCGATCTCTGGCTGCCGGATGTCTATCGCAAGCTTATCCCCGGCGACATGGTGATCCTGACCGCCGATCATGGCTGTGATCCGACCTGGCGCGGCACCGACCATACCCGTGAGCGGGTGCCGATCATGGCGTTCGGTCCCGGCATCCGGGCGCGTTCCATCGGCATTCGCGACACCTATGCCGATATCGGTGAGACAATTGCGGCCCATCTCGGCATTGCTCCGGGTCGCCATGGCGGGAGTTTCCTATGACCGCATTGCTGTTGAAGGCCGAATTGCATTGCCATATCGAAGGCGCGGCACCTCCGGCTCTGGTCGCGGCCCAAGCCGAGAAATACGGCATTGACGCCAGCAGCTTCATCCGCAATGGCGTCTATGTCTGGGAGGATTTCACCAGTTTCATAGCCGCCTATGATTTTGTCGCCTCGGTGTTTCGCACGGAGGAGGATTTCGCCGCCCTGGCCGAGGCCTATCTGAGCGAACTGGCGGGCGTCAATACGATCTATAGCGAGCTATTCGTTTCGCCTGATCACGGCGAGGCGGTAGGATTGTCCGCCGAAGCCTATATCGAAGGGCTGGCGGAAGGCATTGTCGCTGCACGGGCCAAGACCGGTATCGAATGCCGGATGGTGATTATCGGTGAACGGCATCTGGGGCCGGAAAACGTCTTGCGTCGGGCGAAATGGCTGGCCGATTACCATCATCCGCTGATCACCGGTTTCAACATGGCGGGTGAGGAGCGGATGAATAGGGTGGCGGATTACGCCCCGGCCTTCGACATCGCCCGTGAGGCGGGCTACGGCATTACCATCCATGCTGGCGAACTCTGTGGAGCTTTCAGCGTTCGTGACGCGCTGGATCTGGTGCGCCCAAGCCGGATTGGCCATGGCGTGCGCGCGATTGAGGATGCCGATCTGGTGCAGCGACTGGCGGATGAGGGCGTTGTGCTGGAAGTCTGCCCCGCCTCCAATATCGCCCTTAAAGTGTTTGAGGATTATGCCAGCCATCCCATGCGCGACCTGACTGATGCTGGCGTGCGGGTATGCATCAATTCTGACGATCCGCCGTTTTTCGCCACATCGCTGGCCAATGACTATGCCATCGCCGCTTCGATGGGATTTTCGGAGGCGGAGATCAATGCGATGACGCGAACGGCCATCGAAGCGGCTTTCGTGGATGAGACGACCCGCCAAAACCTGTTGCAGCGGTTGCAAGCGGCTGGTTCTGGGGATGAGGCAGCGATTTAACGGCTGTAAGCCTTGCTCATCCCACCGATTCGTTGGAAGAAACATCACAGTCAGGAATAGAGCGGAAGAGACAAGAGGTTTCCCATGGACGGCGTCACAGTCATCAATCACCCCCTGGTGCAGCACAAGCTGACCTTTATGCGCCGCAAGGAAACCTCGACGGCGGGCTTTCGCCGGCTGCTGCGGGAAATCTCGACGCTGCTCTGCTATGAAGTGACCCGCGATCTGGAGCTGACCGTGGAAACCATCGAAACGCCGATGGTGGAAATGGAAGCGCCGGTGCTGGAAGGCAAGAAGCTGGTGTTCGCCTCCATTCTGCGTGCCGGAAACGGCCTGTTGGAAGGCATGCTGGATCTGGTTCCCTCCGCTCGTGTTTCGCATGTCGGCGTCTACCGCGATCACGAGACTTTGCAGCCGGTCGAATATTACTTCAAGGCCCCGGAAAACCTGTCGGAGCGGCTGGTGATTGTCGTCGATCCGATGCTGGCCACCGGTAATTCTTCAATCGCTGCCGTCGATAAGCTGAAGGAACGGGGAGCGAAGAACCTGCGCTTCGTCTGCCTGTTGGCAGCCCCTGAAGGTTTGAAACATTTCCGCGAAGCCCATCCCGACGTGCCGATCTTTACGGCTTCGATTGATAGTCATTTGAATGAGCAGGGTTATATCGTGCCAGGTCTCGGCGATGCTGGCGACCGGATGTACGGCACCAAGTAAAGCTTTTTTAATGATGAACGGCCTCGACCCCGGTGCTTCTTGCGTCGGGGTTTGCTTTTGAACGGTGATGTTAACCGGAGTGAAAGCCCATCAGCGTTTTTATCTTCAAAACGGTGGGAGATTAACGCGATGCTGATGAGGGTTCTGGTCTTTGCCGGTCTGACAGTCCTCGTCGCCACGCAATTGCCTGCCTATTTGCAGGACAGGACGCACACCGCGCCGGAAAAGTCATCGCAGGCGGCAAGCCTTGAGGCAACCCGTCTCGCGGTCGCACCGCAGCCGGTCGCCGGTTCAGGTCAGGCGATCCTGAAGGCCGATGGCCGGGGCCATTTCATCGCGCCCTTCCGCATCAACGGCAAAACCGTCGATGCGATGATCGATACCGGCGCAAGCACGGTTGCCATTAACGAGACCACCGCCCGCAGGCTTGGCTTCAGCGGCAATGATCTGAATTTCAAATACAAGGTCAATACCGCCAATGGCGACACTTTGGCTGCGGTGGTGACGCTTGACCGGGTGGAGGTTGGCGGGGTGCGTGCTACGCAGGTTCAAGCCATGGTGCTGAAAGACAAGGCACTGTCCGGTACGCTGATCGGCATGACATTCCTGAAACAACTCGGCAGCTACAAAGTTGAAGATGGCCAGTTGAAGCTCAGTCAAAAATAAGGGCTCCTCTTGGAGGAGCCCTGATGAGATTGATTTAAAATTGCTGAACCGCGCTCAATGCGCGCCGGACATGTCGCCCAGCACGTCCTTGGAAGCCACGGTGGAATCGGCGTTCAGCTTGTAGACCATCGGCACGCCGGTGGCGAGATTGACGCTGAGGATCTGTTCCTTGGTCAGCTTGTCCAGCACCATCACCAGCGAGCGCAGTGAATTGCCGTGGGCCGCCACCAGCACCTTTTCGCCCCGCAGCACGCGCGGCAGGATTTCGGTGAGGTAATAGGGCCAGACGCGGGCGCCGGTATCGCGCAGGCTTTCGCCGCCCGGTGGCGGAATGTCGTAGGAACGGCGCCAGATATGCACCTGTTCTTCGCCCCATTTGGCGCGGGCGTCATCCTTGTTGAGGCCGGAAAGATCGCCATAATCGCGCTCGTTGAGCGCCTGATCGCGGATGGTTTCAAGGCCGGACTGACCAAGATTGTCGAGAATGATACCGCAGGTCTTCTGAGCGCGGGAAAGATCGGACGTAAAGGCGATATCGAATTGAATGCCGTAATCCTTTAGCGCCTTGCCGCCGGCATTGGCTTCCTGCACGCCAAGGTCGGTCAGGTCGGGATCACGCCAACCGGTGAACAGGTTCTTCAAATTCCAATCGCTCTGGCCATGGCGCACGAGCACGAGGGTACCGGTCATCGACAAAATCCTCTCATTGACGTTACTGGAAACATTATTGCGGAGATGAAAGCCCGAGAACATCGAGCATGGAATAAAGGCCGGGTTTCTTGTCCTGCGCCCAGAGCGCGGCCTTGACCGCGCCGCGTGCAAAGATTGAACGGTCGCCGGCGCTATGGGAGAGCGTGACGATCTCGCCTTCGCCAGCCAGCAGAACGGAATGTTCGCCGATGACAGAGCCACCGCGCAGCGTTGCAAAGCCGATCGATCCGGGCGCACGCGCCCCGGTATGTCCGTCGCGCACTTTGACGGCGTTGTCCTTGAGGTCGACGCCACGCCCCTTGGCGGCGGCTTCACCCAGAAGAAGGGCGGTGCCTGAGGGCGCATCGACCTTGTGTTTGTGGTGCATTTCCAGCACTTCGATATCCCAGCCGGAGGCCTCCAGAGCCTTTGCCGCCTGGGCAACCAGAACAGAGAGCAGATTAACACCTAGGCTCATATTACCGGATTTGACGATTCTGGCATGGCGCGCTGCCGCCTCGAACTTCGCCTCATCAACTGGTGAGCATCCCGTGGTGCCGATGATATGAACGATGCGGGCCTGGGCTGCCAAGGCGGCAAATTCCACCGAGGTTTCCGGTCTGGTAAAGTCGATCACCCCATCGGCATTGACGAAGGCGGCCAATGCATCGTCGGTGACGGGAACACCCAGTGGACCGACGCCGGCCAGATCACCGGCATCCCGGCCAATCGAGGCGGAGCCCGGACGACCCACCGCCGCATGCAGCACGGCACCCTGCGTCTCGCAGATGATCCGCACCAGAGCTTGCCCCATGCGTCCGCTGACGCCAACCACGACCAGCTTCATCGGGCCAGTCTGTGTCGGACCGGTGTTCAATGCAACTGTCATGCCTCTCTCCGTCCTCATCCGTCCTTCTCCGCAGGCTTTGTGCTTACAGTGAAGGACTTCCATTGGTTGCCTGCATATTGTTCAGCCGGGCGTAAAGCCCCTCCGGCCTTTCCGTCAGTGTCCTGTGGTTGCCCATTTCGACCACCCGGCCATCTTGCATCACGACGATCTTGTCGGCTTTGACCACGGTGGACAGCCTGTGCGCGATGACCACGACAGTCCGGCCGTTCATGGCTTCGTCC
This sequence comes from Agrobacterium vitis, assembly GCF_014926405.1. Classification (NCBI taxonomy): domain Bacteria; kingdom Pseudomonadati; phylum Pseudomonadota; class Alphaproteobacteria; order Hyphomicrobiales; family Rhizobiaceae; genus Gillisella; species Gillisella vitis. The sequence continues at coordinate 2,993,422 of NZ_JACXXJ020000005.1, read as the reverse complement.
AATGCCTTCTGTACGGCGGCTTCCGATTCGGTGTCGAGAGCGGATGTTGCTTCGTCCAGAAGCAGGATCGGCGCGTTGCGCACCAGAGCGCGGGCAATCGATAGGCGCTGGCGCTGGCCACCGGACAGCGTCAGGCCGTTTTCACCCACCGGTGTTTCATAGCCATAGGGCTGCGCCAGGATGAAATCATGCGCATGGGCAAGGCGGGCAGCTTCTTCCACGTCGGCATCGGTGGCGTCGGGACGGCCATAGCGGATATTGTCGCGGATCGTGCCTTCAAACAGATAGGGATGCTGCGACACATAGGCGATATGCTTGCGCAGCGAGGCCTTGGTCACATCGGCAATGTCCTGCCCGTCGATCAGGATCTGGCCCTGCGGCGGATCGTAGAAGCGCGGGATCAGCGTGATGATCGTCGACTTGCCGGCCCCCGATGGCCCGACCAGTGCCGTGGTCTTGCCGCCTTCGGCCGTGATATCGACGCCCTTCAGAATTTCAGGGCCGTTGCCATAGGCGAAATGAATGTCTTTGAACTCGATACGGGCCTCGCTGACCTTCAATTCGCCAGCGCCCGGCTTGTCGCGCTGGTGTGGCTGGGTGTCGAGGATGGCATAGATCATCCGGGCATTGACCACGGCCCGTTCCATCTGGATCTGCAACTTTGCCAGCCGCTTGGCAGGCTCATAGGCCATCAGCAGGGCGGCGATGAAGGAGAAGAATGCGCCCGGCAGCATCCCACCGGCGATGGTGCGGTAGGAGGCATAGGCAATGACGGCGGCAATGGCGAGACCGGCAAAGCTCTCGGTAATCGGCGAGGTGCGTTCGCTCAAACGGGCGATGCGATTGGCGCGGCTTTCGGCACTGTCGATAATGCCCTCCACCTTGCGGCCAAGCTCTTCTTCCATGGTGAAGGCCTTGACGACGGCAATGCCCTGGACGCTTTCCTGCATGGCACCCAGCACCCGGCTGTTGAGCATGACGGAATCCGTTGTCGCCTTGCGAAGCCGTTTGGAAATATAGCGCAGCGAATAGAGAACCGGAGGCGCCACCACGAAAACGATCAGCGTCAGCACCCAGTCCTTGGCGAGCATGACGGCGATCAAGCCGATGAGGCTCAGCAGATCCCGCGCCGTCGAGGTGACGGTCAGGTTCAAAACATCTCTGATGCCATTGACATTCTGGCTGACCTGGGCGGCCAGATGCGCCGAGCGGGCCTCGTTGAAATAGCCCATCGACAGCGTCATCAGATGGCTGAACAACCGCTTCTGGTAGCGCGCGACAATGTTATTGCCGATCTTGGACAAGGCCACCGCCTGGCCATAGCTGGCAAGGCCCCGCAGCGAGAAAGCGATGAAGATCGAGACGCAGATGATCCAGACCAGATCGGCGCGCTTGTTGGCGAAGGCCTCGTTAATCACCGTTTCCATGATCCAGGCGGTAAAGGCCGTTGTCAGCGCTACGGTTGCCAGGCATATGATGGCGAAGACATAGCCGCGCACATGATCACGGCCATTTTCGGCGATGACCCGCTTGAGAACTGCCGTGATGCTTTCCGACGATTCTGGCAGGGAGGTCTTGATGGTGTCGCGCAAGAAATGTCTTTCCCATTCGATTGGTCATAGCGACCATCATGGCCGCGCCAGCGGGTCTATAGCCAGTCCGGCGGCTTTTGACCATAGAGCAATGCGCGACGCAATCAACGCTGCCAGCGACGTCCTTCATGCTTCACGCCATAGCTCGACGGGGTGCGGGCATAGGCTGCCAGCCCTGAAAGGGCGGCCTGCGGGTGAATGGCGACAAAGGTGGGAATGGTCTTCATCATTTCCGTATGCGGGGCCTTGTCCTCGAAAGCGGCCCGGAAGACCGGGCTCTTCAGCAAGGGGATAATCTTTTGCGAAATGCCGCCGGATAGGAAAACGCCGCCACGGGCCATGAAAACCAGAGCCATATCACCGGCAATCCGGCCAAGATAGGTCACGAACAGTGTCATGGTTTCCACGCAGACCGGATCATTACCCTTCAGGGCATGCTGGGTCACATCGGCGGGATCGGTCCATACAGGCTCAATGCCATCGGCAGCGCAGATGGCATTGTAGAGATGTAGGATGCCTCGCCCGCACAGGATCTGCTCGCCGGAAATCCGGCCTTCGATCCGTTCGATATGCGGAAAAATCTGCCAATCCCGGTCACTGCGCGGTCCGATATCCACATGGCCACCTTCGCCGGGAACCGGAAACCAGGTATGATGGGTATAAAGCAGACCGCCAACACCCAGCCCGGTGCCAGGTCCCAGAATGACGCGGGAATTCAGCGAGGTTTCGGTCAGGGGACCGATCGGTTCGCGGTCGTTGCGTCCCAGTGAGGCAGCAGCCAGCGCCTGCGCTTCGAAATCATTGACAACAAGCACGTCGTCAAAGCCGAGATCGGCAATCATCGCCTTGGGGCGAATGACCCAGGGGCAATTGGTCAGCGGGATTTCGTCATCCTTGATCGGCCCGGCCACAGCCAGAATGGCCGAGCGCGGCTGGAAGCCGGATTTGTCGAGAATGCAATCCTGAATGGCCTGGTCGATGGTCGGGAAATCCGCCGTGTGAATATTGGCAAATTCCTTGGGCGCAGCATGGGCATCCATGAGAATCCAGAAGCGGGCATTGGTGCCGCCGATATCGCCGACAAGAACCGGAAAGGGCATGTGATCATTGTCATGAGGTTTTGGCATTGAAAAATCCATTTCTGGTCGCGCGGCTTTAATGGTCCGGTGTGGTCTTATTCGGCGATGACGGGCAGAAGGCGGTCAGCCGTTGCCCGGTTGAGCGCCATCGGTGTATCGTAAAGAATGGCCAGTCGCATCAGCGCCTTGACATCGACATCGTGAGGCATGGGGGTAAGGGGATCGACGAAGAAGATCAGCATGGCGACCTCTTCCTGGGCAATCATCGCACCGATCTGCTGGTCGCCGCCCAGAGGGCCGCTTTTCATCCTGATAACGTCCAGTTTCGGGCAGGCGTCCTGCACCCGGGCGCCGGTCGTGCCGGTGGCGACGATCTGCCATTGCTCAAGAAAACTCTGATGGTGGTGAGCGAACGCCGCCATCTGGTCCTTCATCTTGTCATGCGCGATCAGCGCAATCTTCTGGCGCTCAGCCATTGGTTCTCCCCTGAGCGTTTAAATCGATTTGCGGATCTCTTATACCAAGCGGCGGGGAATTGAAAAGCCGCCCCCGCCTGATCTTAGGGGCGCGGTACCGGTGATGGAACGTCCTCGCTGGGCAGGTTGGCATCATCAGGGGTGGCCGTTGAGGCTTTCACCGCGGCAGCACCCGGACTGACATAGGCCTTGGCGCCGCCAAAGGTCGCCTGTTTCTCGCTGGCGACAGCCGGAGCCTCCAGCACGGCGGCGCAGGCCTTGGGCAGGTCTGAAACCATCACGGGGCGTGGCGGCGGTGGGGGCTTGGCATTCGGGTCGCGTTTCTTCTGTTCCCAGGGTTCCTTGGTAAACCACCAGGCCAGCGATTTATCGCAGCCGTCGCCGGGGGCAACAGGTGCTTGCGGCTTGCAACCAGCGGCACCGGGCGGGCAGGAAAGCCGGATATGGAAATGGGCGTCATGGCCATAGATCGGACGGATCTTGCCCATATTGGTTCGGTCGCCCGTCCAGCTTTCGCAGAGTTTCTTCTTGATGGTCGGATTGACGAACAGCCGCTCCACCTGCGGATAGCTTGCCGCCAGCATCAGCAGGCGGGCATGGGTCTGTGTCCAGGTCTGAGGATTGATCGTCAGGAACTTGTCCTTCAGGATCATCGAGGTAAAGGGCAGATCCTCGCGCTGCTGCACGCTCAGGCGTTTTGCAGGCATCGGGGTTAGCCAGATATCGGCGTCCAACCCGATCTGGTGGGAGGCATGGCCATTGGCCATCGGCCCGCCGCGCGGCTGGGCGATATCGCCGACCAACAGGCCCGGCCAACCAATCTTCGGCGCATCCCGCGACAATTGCTCGATGGTCTGGATCATTGCCGGATTGCCCCAGCGGCGATTGCGCGACAGCCGCATGGCCTGCCAATTCGGCCCATCCGTCGGCAGGGCGACCGCTCCGCTCATGCAGCCTCGCGCATAGGAACCATAGGGCGTGGATGGCCCTGCATTGGGAAGGGTTTCCTGGGGAAAGGCGAGTTTTGCCGGCTGATCCGGCCCGGCCATGGCCATGTCGAGCCCGAATGAAAGAACCGCCAGCCCGGCTGTCATCGCCCGCAGCACCGTTGATCGTCTCGTCAAATTTCACCTCATCCTTGCGGAATCATCCATATACATGGCAATCAAACTAGGGTTTGTCAGGCAAAAGTGAAACCCGGCACTCCTCAAAACCGGAGAGTTTGTGTGGGTTTGTGTGCCAAAGCCTGTCTTTCGCCCGGTTTTGTCTTATCTTGTCAGCCAAATCACCACTGCATGGTTATCCTTCTCCGTCAGGAATGTGGAAAATCATGCATGGAAAGACATTGTCGGTCATGCTGACGAAATTCGAGGGGTAATTCATGGCTGTCATCCGCGCCGGGGCAAAAATACGCGCATTGTTTTTGGGGCCATTGCTTCTGGGTCTTTGCGCCGCACAGAGCTTGACCACCCAGGCTTTCGCAGAGGAACCCCAATGGCGCCACGCCATCGGCTTGATCGACGCTCCGAAATATCCCGAGGGTTTTCAACGCTTCGACTATGTCAATCCGGATGCGCCGAAGGCGGGTGAGTTGAAACTGTCGTCGTTCGGCAGCACCTTCGATACGTTCAATCCGATCGCGGGCAAGGGGCAGTTGGCAGATGGTGTCCAGGTGCTGCTATCGTCGCCCCCTGGTGCATCGCTTGTGACCGAAACCCTGCTCAAATCCTCGCTTGATGAGGATGGCGTCAGCTATGGTCTTCTGGCGGAGGCGCTCGCCTATCCCGATGACGTTTCCTATGTGAAATTTAGGCTGCGGCGCGAGGCCAAATGGGCGGATGGCCAGCCAGTCACCCCGGATGATGTTGTTTTCAGTTTCGATGCCGTCAAGCAGCTCAATCCTGCGGCTGCGATCTATTATAATCATGTTGTGAAGGCCGAAAAGACCGGTGAACGGGAAGTCACATTCACGTTCGATCAGAAAGGCAACAAGGAACTGCCTTCGATTGTCGGGCAACTCGACGTCGTTCCAAAGCATTGGTGGCAAGCCCAAGGCCCCGATGGAAAGCCGCGTGATATCTCCAAGACAACGCTTGAGCCGATCATGGGATCTGGTCCCTATCGCATCGCCGGGTTTTCGCCAGGTGGATCGGTGCGCTACGAATTGCGGGATGACTATTGGGGCAAGGATATCAACGTCAACATCGGCTACAATAATTTCCGCAGTATATCCTACACCTATTATACCGATATCAATGTCGCATTCGAAGGTTTCCGTTCTGGCGCGACCGATCTGTGGCTTGAAAATTCCGCCATGCGCTGGACCAAGTCCTACGATTTTCCGGCTGCCGTCCAAGGCAGGATCAAGCGCGAGCAGATCCCGAACGATTACCGCAAAGCCGGCTTGATGATGGGCTTCTTCCTCAATACGCGGCGGGAGCAGTTCAAGGATGTGAATGTCCGCAAGGCGCTGAACTACGCTTTCGATTTCGAGGAGCTGAACCGCACGGCGTTTTTCGGGCTCTACAAGCGAATCGACAGCTATTTCTATGGCAATGACCTGGCCTCCAGCGGCTTGCCTGATGGTAAGGAGTTGGAGATCCTGAACGGGATCAAGCAATATGTGTCGCCGGAGGTGTTCTCCACGGTCTATAAAAATCCGGTCAATGGAGACCCCTCAAAGCAGCGTGACAATCTGCGCATGGCTATTTCGCTTTTCGCCAAGGCAGGCTACGAATTGCGCGGCAACCGGATGGTCTCCAAGGCGACCGGCAAACCGTTCACGTTCGAAATTTTGCTGGATGGTCCGCTCATCGAGCGGGTGGCATTGCCCTATTCCAATAATCTGAGAAAAATCGGCATCGAGGTCAATGTCCGAAGCGTCGATTCCTCCCAATTCACCAGCCGGTTGCGTAGCTTCGATTATGACGCCATCTATTATGTTGCGGCGCAATCCACCAATCCCGGCAATGAGCAGCGCGATTACTGGGGGTCGGCCAGTGCCGACACCACCGCTTCGCGCAATTATGCCGGCATTAAAAACCCGGGTATCGATGCCTTGGTCGACCAGATTATCTTTGCGAAAGACCGCGACACTTTGATCGCTACCGTCCACGCCCTCGACAGGATGCTGCTGGCTGGCGCTTACGTCGTGCCGTCTTACACGCGCGGTGAGGTGTGGTTTGCCTATTGGGACAAGTTTGCGCATCCGCAAAATCTGCCGGAATTTTCAAGCGGCTTCCCCGACATCTGGTGGGCAAAGCAAGCCTCGAACTAACCCTAGGTGGGATCGTGCGGCGGCATAGGCAGTGACAGCTGCTTTGCAGGCCGCATTTCAGCCGCTACCAATAGGCACGGCGAATCAGCGCCCCAAACTACGGCAAGAGCAATAAAGGACGGATGGATTGGCAAAACGTGATGGCATGGTGAACACGGGAGCGTTCTGCTGATGGGCGCCTATATCCTGCGCCGCCTGCTGTTGATGATCCCGACCATGGTCGGCATCATGGGCATTTCCTTCCTGGTCATCCAGTTTGCTCCCGGCGGTCCGGTGGAACAGGTGGTGGCGCAGTTGAGCGGCCAGGGTGACAGCGCCGACCAGCGGCTTTCTGGCGGTGGCGATATCGTCAGCCAGGGCGGCATGGGTGATGGCGGCTCGAACTATCGCGGTGCCCAGGGGCTGGACCCGGACCTGATCAAGAAACTGGAAAAGCAGTTCGGCTTCGACAAGCCGCCGCTTACCCGGTTTCTCGACATGATGTGGAATTATATCCGTTTCGATTTCGGCGAGAGCTTCTTCCGCAACACCTCGGTGATCGACCTGATTGTCGAGAAAATGCCGGTGTCGATCTCGCTCGGCGTCTGGGTTCTCTTGCTGTCCTATGCGATTTCCATACCACTCGGTATCCGCAAAGCCGTCAAGGACGGCTCGACCTTCGATGTCTGGACCTCCGGCATCGTCGTGGTCGGCTATGCCGTGCCGGGCTTTCTATTCGGCATTCTGCTAATCGTGCTGTTTGCCGGTGGCTCCTTCTACAATTGGTTTCCGCTGCGTGGCCTGACCTCTGATAATTTCGCCGATCTCAGCTGGTGGCAGAAGATCCTCGATTATTTCTGGCACCTGACCCTGCCGCTGACCGCATTGCTGCTTTCGGCCTTTGCCACCACGACGCTGCTCACCAAGAATTCCTTCATTGACGAGATCAAGAAGCAATATGTGGTAACGGCCCGCGCCAAGGGTCTCAGCGAGCATCGGGTGCTCTATGGCCATGTGTTTCGCAATGCCATGCTGATCGTCATTGCCGGTATTCCCGGCGCTTTCGTCTCGGCCTTCTTCACCGGTTCGTTGCTGATCGAGAATATCTTCTCACTGGATGGCCTGGGGCGTCTCGGCTATCTGTCGATCATCAACCGCGATTATCCGATTGTGTTTGCCACGCTTTATATCTTCTCGCTGCTGGGCCTCGTGGTCAGCCTTGTCTCGGATTTGATCTATACCTGGATTGATCCCCGCATTGATTTTGACCGGAGGGATGTCTGATGGCAGCCGTTCCCGAACACTTGGCCAAGCCGCCGAAAAAGCCGTTCCTGACCCCGATCAACCGCCGCCGTCTGGAGAATTTCAAGGCCAACCGGCGCGGCTCCTGGTCCTTCTGGATCTTCATGGTTTTGTTCGGACTGAGCCTCTGCGCCGAGTTGATCGCCAATGACCGGCCGATCATCGCCTCCTACAAGGGCGAGATCCTGTTTCCGGTCGCCATCAATTATCCAGAGGAAAAGTTTGGTGGTTTTCTGGCTGTTACCGATTATCGCTCAAGCTTCGTCTCGGACGAAATCAACGCCCATGGCTGGATGATCTGGCCACCGATCCGCTATTCCTATCGCACGGTGAATTCGGAAATCCCGCAATCGGCCCCGACGCCGCCCTTCTGGCTGATGGATGCCAAGCAGCGTTGCTCGGCTTACCCCCAGGGTGCGGATGATCCGAATTGCATTCTCGGCAACATGAACTGGCTTGGCACCGACGATCAGGCCCGCGATGTCATGGCGCGGATGATTTACGGATTCCGGATTTCCGTACTGTTCGGCCTGGCGCTGACGATGATTTCCGCCGTGATCGGCGTGTCCGCCGGTGCGGTGCAAGGCTATTTCGGCGGCAAGACCGATCTGTTGATGCAACGGTTCATCGAGATCTGGTCATCGATCCCACTGCTTTATATCCTGCTGATCATCGCCTCGCTGCTGCCGCCGGGCTTCTTCATTCTGCTGGGCATCATGCTGCTGTTCACCTGGGTGCATTTCGTCGGCATCGTGCGGGCGGAGTTTCTGCGGGCCAGAAATTTCGAATATGTCAACGCCGCCCGGGCGCTTGGGGTTGGCAATTGGACGATCATGCGCCGCCATCTGCTGCCCAATGCCATGGTGGCGACCTTGACCTTCCTGCCCTTCATCCTGTCGGGATCGATCACCACCCTGACTTCGCTGGATTTCCTCGGTCTCGGCATGCCGCCCGGTTCGCCCTCGCTGGGTGAGCTGATTGCCCAGGGCAAGCGCAATCTGCAAGCGCCCTGGCTGGGGCTGACGGCCTTCTTCACCATGGCGATCATGCTGTCCCTGCTGATTTTCGTCGGCGAGGCGGTGCGCGATGCCTTCGATCCGAGGAAGACCTTCAAATGAGCGCGCCTCTTCTCTCCGTCCGCGATCTGTCAGTGGCTTTTCATCAGGGCGAAAGCCAGAGCCTTGCTGTCGATCACGTCAGCTTCGATATCGCACCGGGCGAAATCCTGGCGCTGGTCGGCGAATCCGGCTCCGGTAAATCGGTTTCGGCAGCCTCGATCCTCAAACTCCTGCCCTATCCCGCTGCCAGCCATCCCTCCGGCCAGATCCTGTTTGACGGGCGGGATCTGATGACCCTGTCGGAACCGGCTTTGCGGGCGGTGCGGGGCAATGACATCACGATGATTTTCCAGGAGCCGATGACCTCGCTCAACCCGCTGCACAGCATCGAGCAGCAGATTGGCGAGATCCTGGAGCTCCACCAGTCGCTGACCGGTGACGCCGCCCGCAAGCGGACGCTGGAACTGCTGCTTCAGGTCGGCATCCGCGAGCCGGAAAAACGGCTTTCGGCCTTTCCGCATGAACTGTCCGGCGGCCAGCGTCAGCGGGTGATGATTGCCATGGCGCTTGCCAACCGGCCAAAGCTGCTGGTAGCCGATGAGCCGACCACGGCGCTGGATGTGACGGTACAGGCGCAGATTCTGGAGCTTCTGGCCGGGCTGAAGCGTGAGCATGGCATGTCGATGCTGTTCATCACCCATGATCTCGGCATTGTCCGTAAATTTGCCGACCGCGTTTGTGTGATGACCGGCGGTAAAATCGTTGAGAGCGGCCCGGTTGAGGCAATTTTCGCTGATCCGCAACATGCCTATACAAGGAAATTGCTGGCATCCGAGCCGCGCGGTGTTCCGCCGGAAACCGATCTGGCAAAGCCGGTCGTGATGGAAGGCCAGCAGATCCGTGTCTGGTTCCCGATCAAGGCCGGATTTTTGCGCCGGGTGGTGGACAATGTGAAGGCCGTGGACGGTGTCGATCTGACGCTGCGCGCCGGACAGACGCTTGGCGTGGTCGGTGAATCCGGCTCCGGCAAGACCACGCTGGGGCTGGCGCTGGCCCGGCTGATCTCGTCCGAGGGTCGGATTGGCTTTCTCGGCGAGAATATCGATGGCTATTCATTCAAGCAGATGCGCCCGCTGCGCGACCGTTTGCAGGTGGTGTTCCAGGACCCGTTCGGGGCGCTCAGCCCACGCATGTCGGTGGGTGACATCATTGCCGAAGGCCTGCGAGTGCATGAACGGAGCCTCACGGCAGCAGAGCGCGACAGGCGGGTCTGCTGGGCGCTGGAGGAAGTCGGGCTGGATATCACCACCCGCTGGCGCTATCCGCATGAGTTTTCCGGTGGCCAGCGGCAGCGTATTGCCATTGCCCGTGCCATGGTGCTGAAACCGCGCTTCGTCATGCTGGATGAGCCGACCTCGGCGCTGGACATGACCGTGCAGGCGCAGGTGGTGGATCTGTTGCGCGATTTGCAGAGCCGCCATGACCTCGCCTATCTGTTCATCAGCCACGACCTGAAAGTGGTGAAGGCGCTGGCCAATGACATCATCGTCATGCGATCAGGAAAAGTTGTCGAGCAGGGACCGGCGCAGGAGGTTTTCACCGCGCCGAAACAGGATTATACCAAGGCCCTTCTTGCTGCCGCATTCGACCTCAAGGCCATGAATATCGGTGGTGTCAGCCAATAATTTAGCCTTCTGCAAGGATGCCCCCGCATGTCCCCCAAGCCTCCCGTGGTGATTGACCTCAAGTTTTCACGCGCCGCCATGCAGGCAGCGCTGGCCGGGGCCTTTCCGGATCGTGAGGTGATCGATCTCGGTGATCCCGAGAACGCTGGCAGGGACCTGTCGGCGGCAGCCTATGCGGTTTTGTGGAAGCCGGAGCCATCGCTGTTTACCCGCGCTTCGGGTCTCAAAGTGCTGTTTTCCGGTGGCGCCGGTGTCGATCACGTCCTGACCCTGCCGGGACTTCCCGACTTGCCGATCGTGCGCTTTGTTGACCGCAGCCTGACGGACCGGATGAGCGAATGGGTGGTGCTGAACTGTCTCTATCACTTGCGCCATATGGGCCAATATCTCAGGCAGCAGCGCGATAAGGTCTGGAATGAACTGGATCTCCAGCCGGAAGCCCGCGATATCACCGTCGGCGTCATGGGACTGGGTGTTCTGGGCCAGGATGCGGCGCGCAAACTGAAGGTTATGGGATTTGACGTGATCGGCTGGTCGCGGCGCAGGCGCGAGATCGACGGGATCGACACCTATGACGAGGCCCATATCGATGCGTTCCTGGCCCGCACCGATATCCTGGTCGGCCTCCTGCCGCTGACTCCGGAAACCCGGGGCCTCTACGATAGCAGCCTGTTTTCGCGGCTGCGACAGGGCGGAGCGCTGGGCAAGCCGGTGTTTCTCAATGCCGGTCGCGGTGGAAGCCAGGTGGAAGCAGACGTCATCGCCGCGTTGCAGAAGGGCGTGTTGGGTGGCGCATCGCTTGATGTCTTTGAAAAAGAACCGCTGGCGATGGATAGCCCGCTATGGGCCATGGAGAATGTCGTCCTGACCCCTCATGCCGCAGCGGCATCGGATGTGCGGGCGCTGTTTGCCCATGTGGAGACGCAGATTGCCCGGTTTGAGGCGGGTGAGGCACTGGAGCATGTCGTGGACCGGTCTGCGGGCTACTGATCCCGGAACCTTTGCCGTGTCGGTACGTTGGCCTTCATAAGTGTTTACGCTTATGCGTATAAAACAGATGGAGGCTCTCCGCATGGCAGGTCCAGGCAATTTCGACCCCGCTGATAGAAACTTGAATACGACGCCCGAAACGCCGGGAGCAGAACGCCCGCTGGAGCCGACCGAGGCGCGACAGGGCTTTCGCGGTAAACCTGTCCTGATCGTACTGCTGGCCGGACTGGTTCTGGCGCTGGTTGCGTGGATTCCAGCGGAATGGTGGGGCCAGAAAATTGCACCCTCGACCGATCCGGCCACAGAAACGACGCGCCCGACCACCGCTCCCCAGCAGCCGAGCCAACCAAGCACCACCCCCTGATGGCGAAAGACAGGGCCGTGATGGCTATAGACGGGGCCCTGATGGCGGGGGCGGGTGCGGTAGGACAATAATGAAGTTCCCGGCCACTGGACTTTGGTCACAGTTTTTTCGATAAGGTTGGCCCTGAAAAGACCAGAGCCATAAGGCTATGGTCGAAATGGTGCGGCCAAAATCAGGCCGATGGCAGGCGGCGAGGACGAATGGCAAAGGCGGATATTGCACGGCGGGTGTATAACCATGCCTGGAAGCTCGACCCTATCGTGCGCAGCCTGCTCGATACCGATTTCTATAAACTATTGATGTTGCAGATGATCTGGAAGCTCTATCCAGATGTCGATGTGACATTCACGCTGATCAACCGCACGACAAGGGTGCGGATTGCCGACGAGATCGACGAAGCGGAATTGCGCGCCCAGCTCGACCACGTCCGCACGATTGGCATCAGCAAAAAAGAACTGATCTGGCTGGCTGGCAATAGTTTTTACGGCCGCACCCAGATTTTTGAGCCGGAATTTCTGGCCTGGCTGTCAACAATCCGTCTGCCGCCCTACGAGCTTTCCAAGCGCGACGGCCAATATGAACTGACCTTCCGGGGGCGATGGATGGAAACCACGCTGTGGGAAATCCCGGCCTTGGCAATCATCAATGAATTGCGGTCGCGGGCTGCGCTAAAATCGCTCGGTTATTTTACGCTTGACGTTATCTATGCCCGTGCCAAGGCGAAGATGTGGGAAAAGGTCGAGCGGCTGAAGCAATTGCCGGGTCTGCGGATTTCCGATTTCGGCACCCGTCGTCGCCACAGCTTCCTGTGGCAAAGATGGTGTGTGGAAGCCCTGAAGGAAGGCATTGGCGAAGCCTTTACCGGCACCAGCAATGTATTGCTGGCTATGGATTCGGACCTGGAAGCCGTCGGCACCAATGCTCATGAATTGCCGATGGTGGCCGCAGCCCTAGCGAAGACCAATGCCGAACTGGCTAACGCACCCTATAAGGTGCTTCAGGACTGGAACACGCTCTACAACGGCAATTTGCTGATCGTTTTGCCCGATGCCTTCGGCACCTCGGCTTTCCTGCGCGATGCGCCACCGTGGGTGGCGGATTGGACGGGTTTTCGTCCCGACAGCGCCCCACCGATTGAGGGCGGTGAGAGAATCATCGCCTGGTGGGAAAAAATGGGCCGCGATCCGCGCCAGAAACTGTTGATCTTTTCCGATGGGCTGGATGTGGACGCCATCATCGACACGTACCGTCATTTTGAAGGCCGGGTGCGAATGAGTTTTGGCTGGGGCACCAACCTTACCAATGATTTCATCGGCTGCGCACCCCATGACATTGCCGGGCTGAAGCCGATTTCCATCGTCTGCAAGATCACCGAAGCCAATGGCCGTCCCGCCGTCAAACTCTCCGACAATCCCTTGAAGGCAACGGGCGAACCCGCCGAAGTCGAACGCTACCTGAAATTCTTCGGGTCCGAGGACCGTGTGGAGCACGCCGTCAAGGTGTAAAGCCTGCGTCGAAGGGTCAGGAAATTTCGTTTTCGGCGAGCCAGCTTTCGAGCGCCGCGATGGCTTTCAGCCTCAATGCGGCTTTGCGTGCCAGAGCCTTTAACAGGCTCCTGTCATTGGCGCCAAAACCGAGTTCCTGCATCACCTCGCCCGGCTTCAGCCGCCGCCGCGCCATGATCGTTTCAATGCGGATAATCGTCTCCGGCAAGAGATAGCGGCCATTGGCAATCGGGCTGGCGGCAGATTTTTGCACGGACATGGTTGACCGCGACACAGCGCTTTCCAGTGCCTCGCCATTTTCCTGGGCCGCCAGCCAGGCGATAAACGCCCGTCGCTCCTCCAAACTCGCCTTTTTCCAGGAGTTTTTCAGCTTCTCCAACCGGCTGCGTTGCGGCCGCAGCCCCGCCACTTCAAGCGCGACCCGCAGAGAACCAATACGGCCCGCTAAAAAATCACTGTAAATGCCGGGAAACATTGCGCGGAGACGCTCGACCTCCGCAGCTTTCATCTGTTTTTCTGCTTTCGCCATCGTCCGATCACCACTGCTTTTTCGAAGCGGTGTATCCGGGTTCAGACCGTAAGGCGAGCTGGAAAGCGGGTTTGTCATCGTTGAATGACAGGGTTCGGCGTGGCTGTGGCTGTCTCAGCGGGGTGCAGGGCAAGCCGGTTTGACAGGATAGCCGTTTATAGCGCACCCGTCGTTAAGACGGTGCGTACCGTGCTGTCGTCAGTGTCCCAAATCTCCTGCACTTTTGAGAGGGCCACCGGTGCTGTCGCGATCTTTAATCCTGCGGGCCTTGCCGCCTGAAGCAATTCACCGATCGTCTGGATCATTCGGTTCCTTGGTACACTGCCGATACCGCTTCCCATGAGCTCGATGGCGGAGGATCGTAACACGGCAGCTGGTAGTGAGATTTGACCTCCGCTGACAGCGCCAACCTGGACAAAGCGAAGAGGCACGGCATTGGCCTTTGCCGCCGCGTCAAGCAATAATTCCGCGCTCTGACCCCAAAGATAATCCAGAACGACATTCACTCCGTCTGCAAACTGCGCTTTGAAACTTGCCGCCAGAGCCTCCTCATCTTGCAACAGGGAAATTGTCACGTCTGCACCAAGCGCTGACAGCGATTGCAGAGCCTGCGGATTTCGTCCCGTGGCGATGACTTTTTTCGCACCGAGATGCTTGGCAATCTGCACGGCAAGCCGTCCAGCAATGCCTGTTGCGCCATTGATCAGCACGGTCTCTCCAGCAATCAACTTTGCTCTTTCACGATAAGCCATCCATGACGACATGCCTGGATTGACGATTGCGGCGGCAGTGATGTCGTCCAGATCGTCGGGTACGGCAAGGCATTGGACGGAGGCAACGACAGTCTTCTCGGCCATGCTACCAAATGGTGCTTTCGGCAGGGCGAAATAAACTCGCTCCCCATTCTCTTTACGCCCGACGCCATCTATTCCGGTAATAAAGGGGAAGCTTCCCGATGAGCTGTAATGCGTGCCGGAAGCACGACTTTTAACGAGATGGCTAAGCGCTGCGGCCGAGACCGTGATGAGGGTTTCGCCCGTCTGCGCAACAGGTTCTTCAAAGTCGCCATAAAGAGGCGTCTGTTTGGCTCCGTATACAATAGCGGCTTTCACGGTCTCTTCCTTTTCATGGGAGATTTAATGTGTAATATGCACATAAATGGAGATCTCATCGATGTCAATAAAAAGCGTGCAAAATACACACAATGATGAGCGCCTTCGTACGCTTCATATGTCCCTGCTCGATATCGTGGCTGTGATGAACCGCCCGCAGCGCGATGAAATCCTGATCAAGGCAGCTGGCATCCCTCTGGATCGGGCGCTGTTTCCATTGCTTGTCAATATAGAGAGATTCGGCCCTATCGGTGTGGTGGAGCTTGCCGACCGCAATGGGCGCGATTATACCACCGTCAGCAGGCAGGTGGCCAAGCTTGAAAACCTCGGCCTTGTGGAGCGTCGCGCCAGTACAGCCGATCGCCGCATACGCGAGGCTGTTATTACTGCGAAAGGCAAGGCAATGACCGACCTTGTCGACACAGCCCGCGAAAAAATCGGCCACGCCATTTTCGCCACCTGGGAAGAGCGAGATATCGAAGATCTCGTGCGATTGACACGGAAGTTTGCAGATGCCGTGAAGGAAGAGCCGGTGATCGATCCCTGATTGGGACTATCATCCAGTTTCACCAAAAGAGGCTCATTGACGAGCGTCCTAGCAATGAACATGGAGTGACAATGGCGGACAGGGAGGTTATGCGGATACAGCGCAAAATCAATCCGCTAACCCGTCCACCCTGCCGACCGGTGCTATTGAAAATATTGAAGAAAACGGCGCAATTCCTAACCGGATCGAGACGGCCGCACTCTGGCTTTCTCAGCATCGCCACGAGCTAGGAAGCAACGTTATTGCGGTCCTCAAAGACCGTTTCTCTCTCGGCAATCTTGAGGCTATAGACGCGGGAAAGCGGGCGCATGCGCTGGCCTATGGTGGCCGCCCATGAGTGAAGCGTTTCCGATTTCGGCGGCGCTTGCCCGCAATCTTGCCAGCCGTCCGAAAATGTCGCCATCTGATATCGCCATCATGAATGGCTATCTGACGGGCACCATGCCGACGCAACCGGCCTCCAAGCAGCCGACGACCGTCAATCTCCTAAGCCCGCATCTTCGCAGGATGCAGCGCCTTGTCGGCCGCAAGTGGCAACGGTCGCCTGATCGGGCCGCCTCGATGGGCCGCAAGCGCAAGCTAGGCGGATCAAGCGGGATGCCCGACACCATCCGCCATCACTATACGGAAGGCGAACGCGCCGCGCTGACGGTGATTGCCGGCGAGGTGAAGCACCACGGGCTGTGTGATCTTGCGCTTGACCGTATCGCCGCTGTGGCGGGCGTGAGCCGTACCACCGTGCAGAACGCTATCAGGGAAGCCCGCGCCCTTGGACACCTCTCTGTGGAGCCGCGACCACGCAAGGGACAGAAGAACCTCACCAACCTTGTGCGGATCGTCTCGGCTGAATGGATGACCTGGCTTAAGCGCGGGCCTTCGCTGGCCAGACAGACAGGGTTCAAAGATTTCCACCCCACGAAGAACCAAGATAAAATCAATAACTCTCGGCAGTGCAAGAGCCGACAGGACGGCGCTAGCCGCAAGCGCTGCATGGGCTTGGGAGAGGGAGAGAGCAGCCCTGTAGCGGGCAACAACGGCCACCGAGGGCGCGGCAATGGCTAAATGGCCCTACAACACTACCCAATGGCAAAAGCTGCGCCTGGCGAAGCTGACGGCCGTGCCAACGTGCGAGCCGTGCGGCCTGCGCGGGCAAGTCACCATTGCCAAGGCGGTGGACCATGTGACGCCGATCAATGCTGGTGGCGATCCGTTCCCACCGCTCGATGGCCTGGCCTCGATGTGTGAGCGTTGCCACAACGAGAAGACGGCGGCGAATGACCGCAAACACCGGAAGCCGTTCGCTCGGAAGGTCAAAGGGTTCGATGCATCGGGCAATCCGGTTGATCGTTCGGACGCCTGGCATAGGGGTGGGGGCGGATCAAATCGCCAGAACGAGACCGCGCCCGGACCGACGTCCCAGATGGGAATATACTTAGTTTCGGAGGAGCAAGCCTCTGAAAAAAATGACGAAATAGGATTTTCATAATGGCTACTCGGGGTATTGGAGCGAAGGCGCTTTCTCAGCGCGGCAAGGTCGAAGTGCGCGAAGTCTTGCCCTGGAATGCGCCGGGCTTGTCCCGTGCGGGCCGGGTGATTGCCTTTCTGGAAGACTTGCCGATCACGGCGGGCAAACTGGCCGGGTCGAAAATGACGTTGCGGTCCTGGCAGTGCGAATTTATCGAGGCGGTCTATGCCGAGAACGGCGAAGGCCGCCGCCCGATCCGCACAGCGGTGCTGTCCATGGCCCGCAAGAACGGCAAGACCCAGCTTGCGGCTGGCCTCGCCCTTTGCCACCTGATGGGGCCGGAAGCGGAGCCGCGTGGCGAGGTTTATTCCGCAGCCCTGACGCGGGATCAGGCCGCCAAGCTGTTTCAGGAAATGCGCGCCATTCTTAACGAGCACCCGGAACTGGATGACCGCGCCAATATCATCCAGTTCAACAAGCAGATCGAGGTGCTGACCGGCGACGGCGCGGGGTCGATCTATGCGGCGCTGTCGGCGGATGCCGGGTCTAAAATGGGCCTGTCACCGTCCTTCGTGGTCTATGATGAGCTTGGAAGCGCGCCAAACCGCGACCTGTTTGACGCGCTGGATACGGCCACGGGGGCGCGCGACAACCCGCTAATGATCTGCATTTCCACCCAGGCCGCCGCCGACCATCATGTATTTTCCGAGCTGATCGACTACGGCACCCGCGTCAATTCCGGCGATATCGATGATCCGAGCTTTCACCTGACGCTGTACGCCGCGCCTGCTGATGCCGATCCCTGGAGCCGCGAGGCCTGGATCGCTGCCAACCCGGCGCTGGCCGATTTCCGCTCCCTGGAAGACGTGGAGCGCCAAGCCTCCCAAGCCCGGCTTGTGCCGTCAAAGGAAAGCGCCTTTCGCAACCTGATCCTCAATCAGCGGGTGTCCGCCGTGTCGCGCTTTATCCATAAGGCCGAATGGGACCACTGCAATGGCGCGGTGGACCTCGCCGGCCTCACTGGTCGCGAATGCTACGGCGGGCTTGATCTCTCCGGCTCCCGCGATCTCACGGCCTTTGTGCTGGTGTTTCCGCAGGAGGGGCGGCGCTTCGATGTGGTTTGCCAGTTCTTCATGCCGGAAGCCAATATTGTCGAGCGCTCCAATGAAGACCGCGTGCCTTACGATCTCTGGGCGCGGCAAGGCTTCATCACGCTTATTCCCGGCTCCACCATCGATCCCGGCTTTGTCGCGCAAGCCATCATGCAGGCGGCGCAAACCTATGATCTGCGCACGGTCGCCTATGACCGTTGGCGGATCGAGGATTTGAAGCGCGAGCTTGGCCTGTTTGGCGGCACCGTGCCGCTGGAGCCCTTCGGGCAGGGCTATAAGGATATGTCGCCGGCCGTGGATACGCTGGAGCGCAATGTGGCCGAACAGCTTTTGCGCCATAGCGGCAATCCGGTGCTGAACATGTGTTCGTCCAATGCCGTCGTTACCCGTGATCCGGCCGGAAGCCGGAAGCTGGACAAGAGCAAGGCCACCGGCCGCATTGATGGGCTAGTGGCCTTGGCGATGGCGTTACAGGTCAGTGGGCGTCATGAGCCGGAGGTGCTTCCGGCTTGGGTTCTGGATGCGGTGGGTGATTAAAATGATTGAGGCCCACCCTAGCTTTCGCATTGGGCAGGCCCGCAAGCCCCTTTCGGGAGGTCGAGACATAAAGGTCCCGATCAATCAGGATTTACGGTGGTTGACGATGTAAAGAGCCGTTCCAGCGATAATCAAGCTGGCGGCTGGCATCATCAGCAGCGAAATCATTTCCAGCGTGGTCATGGCTTCAACCTTTTTAGAACCGTGCTTGCCGAGTAATGTAATGCACATGCGGTTAAAAAACAAATCGTGCTGACAAGCATCAGAAACAGTGTCGGCCCATTCTGCCCGTAGAGGCTGGAAAACACCGGCGCAAGGCCGCCAACGGCAAACACGGCCACACCGATACCGTTCAAAAATGTGGCCAGAAGCTTAAGCCGTTCGTTGTGAATTGTAATACGGAGCTTTTCAGCGTCGGTTTCAGTCATGTGGTCCTATCGAAATTAGACATAAGAATCAGCCCGCGATCCGGCCGGAAGCCGCTGATTGGATAAGACAAGGCCACCGGCCGCATTGACAGGCTGGTGGCCTTGGCGATGGCTCTACAGATCAGTGGCGTCACTAGCCCGAGGTACTTCCGGCTTGAGTTCTGGACGCGGTGTAAGTTCACTACCTACGTATCGGAATAATTGAGTATTTGGTGTTGGGGCTGTATCCATGATCTTGAAGTAAACCCTTCAATGCAATCTCTGAGATTATCGGATAAACAGACGGTCCTATAGTCACATTCGTGATTGGTAACTTCCCATTATCTTTTCTTCCCCAAGTATAGTAAGGTATTGCGCCCAAGGCGCTAGATCGATATTCACGTTTAACACCTAATTCATCGATATTTTTTTTAAAGCAGATCATTCGCCATTCATTTTCCGCTGAAAATGACGGATGTTTGAGTCTGCTTGCGATAATTAGGAGCTCCACCGCGTAGGCACGATATAGTTCTTCGAGCTGCGCCTCATCCAAGTGGTCTTTTTCAATAATCTCAACGGCCTTTTGAGATAGGCGGTCAATTACGTCCATCATCATGCTGTGTTGTATTTCTTCATCGTATTCAATGTTGCATAATAAAAAAGGAAAATTATACGCGCCTAATTTCAAAATTTCCGGCACGTGGAACTCTATAGAATATGGGACCACATCTTTTCCATAGTCTCTCCACTGATTAAGGAGATTGTCGGTGGCACTCATGCAGAATATTATTGGCGTGAAGTGGAAGCTTGCCTCTCTTAGATTATTAATAATTTTTTCAATTACTTCATCACTATGTTTCAAAGAAGGTTTTTTCTGGTTATTTAGGACATGATTTGCGATTTTGACGCCATATTGAAATTCGGACGCATCATTAAGAAATCGTACGTCTGAGAACCGCAGGGAATGGTGTTTCGTAATACTGATTAAGCCTTCTGAACTCGTATAGTGGTATAATTTCTCTGGTGTTGGTACAGAAAACCTTCTTATTGTCTCTATGGAAAAACTGTCAAAAAAGGAATTTTGTCGTGGAGAGGTTGACTTAGATTTTGTTCCCGTCGTTTTGCTAGAATTATTCATCTCAGATCTTTCTCAACCTCACACCCGCTCCCAGGCCATTCTCTGCCACAAAAATTACTCCGGCTGATTCGAGGGCCGCTTGCATTGCATTCTCGGCCTCTGGCGAAACCTTCCGGCGTTCTTTCTCGAAATCCACAACAGTAGATAAGCCGAGGCCTGCGGCTTCTGCAAGCTTTAGCTGTGTCCAATTTATCAGGGCGCGAGCGGCGCGGCATTGAGCGGGAATCATGGATCAACATTTTTTGTTGACGGCTTGGCCGTCGTGTTCTATCAACAATAATTGTTGATACCACATCGAAAAATCAGGAGCAACGCGATGGCGACCCATTTTCGCGAACAGGAAAGCTATGTCTGCATTGTCGAGCTAACCCCCGCTTTGCGCCGCCGGATCGAGGCGACGGTTGACTATCTCCTATCCCTGCTTGACCAGTTCGACGGCGACGAACGCCCGGATGATGACGCGAGCGGCGAGCCCTTTCCGCCTTCCGCCACCGCCCCGTGGAAGGCGTGATCGCAAAAAACCAGGCAATCAAAGCACTTCCCAGAAAAACACCCCCGGATTTTCCACCGTTACGCCGAAAGCCCGCAAAATGGTCAGGCTGAAAAAGACGCGCCGAATATCCAAAAAATTGAAGTTGGCGGTTGCCAACATGCTTGCTGCATGCGATAAGTGGGCAAATGCCAACCTATGGAACTCATCATGGATATCTGGAACGAAAAGTTTTCGACCGGGCAGGTCATCAAGGCGACTGGCGTCTCGAACCACACCCTGCAAAGCTGGTTGAAACGCGGCGTCATCATCGGCCATAAGGGCAAGTCGGACATTGAGGGCGGCGGTTCTCCCGGCCTTCACCGGCGCTTTTCTTACTTCAACGTCATGGAAATTGCCGTCGCAAAGGCATTGCTGGATTGTGGCGTCACTGATCTCGCTTTGGCCTTCAAAGCGGCCGCCACGTTTTCGCATACGGGCGACGGTCCTCTACCCGGTAGCCCGCAGCGTGAACCAGGCATGCCGTGCGACACTCGCCATGCGATCTACGGGCGCACACTTCTCTGCGTTAGCGGCGAAAGGCATCACATCGCATTCTGGCAGCCTGGAACCGATGTGATGGCGGTCATCCGCAATGAGCTTGGCCGTCCTATCGCTTTCACCGTTCTTGATACCAATGACCTCTTTGACCGCGTGGTTGGTGCTTTGGGCTACCATCCCGAAGCGGTCTACGAGCAGTCCTATCCCGCCTCGTAAGACGCTTTCAGCTTCCCCGCGCCGTTCATATGAGGCCCTGCCAGCGGGCCAATATCGACAAGCAGCCCTCCGGGGCGCGGGACAGGAAGAACCACCGGACAAGGGCTGTGCGCTGGCACCATTTCCGCCGAAACGGCATTTCAAACCAACGGTTTAACCTGACTTATGAACTTGGTTCCCGACAGGCTTCTTACTCCCGAAAGGAACAAAACGTGAAAATATTGATCGAATTGCGCGAAAAGCGGGCTGCCAAGCTCAACGAAATGCGCGCCCTCTATGCCAAGGACAGGCTGGAGGCCAATGAAGAACAGCGCTTCAAGGCGCTGGAAAGCGACGTGAGCGAGATCGATGGCCAAATTGCCCGCGAAGAGCGCATGGCCGCTTTCGAGCGGGAGGAACAGCGGGCCGAAACCGTCTCCGGCGACAGCGCCTTTTCCCGCGAATTGCGCTCCTATTCCCTGGCCAATGCCATCAACGGCGCTTTGGCTGGCCGGCTCACGGGCCGCGAGGCGGAAGTGGATCAGGAATTGAAGCGCGGCCGTGAAAGCCGCTCGGGCGCGTCTGGCATTCACTTGGCCGTTCCCTCGGAAATCCTGCTGGGTGGCGGCGAGCAGCGGTCGCAGACGGTGGGCACGGCAACGGCGGGCGGCTATACCGTCGCCACCAATCTTGCCGCTGTGGTGGATCGTTTCCGCCCGGCCTTGAAGGTGGAAAGCATGGGCGCAACCGTGCTGCGCGGCCTCACCGGCTTTCTCGACCTGCCGAACCTCGCCACCTCAGGCACGGCAAGCTGGGTGGCGGAAGATGGCAATGCCAGCCGCTCCAGCGCCGCTTTCGACAAAGTGTCCATGGCACCAAAGACCGTGACCGGCGAATACCGCCTGTCGCGCCGCCTGATGTTGCAATCCAGCGCCGCGATTGAAGACATTCTTCGCCGCGATCTCGGCTTTCTGCTGGCGCAGGGCCTCGACTTGGCCGCCATCAGCGGGTCAGGCGCGGATGCCGAACCCAAGGGTCTGCTGGCCACCGCAGGCGTCGCCAAAGTCACCACCGAAGCTGCGTTTCCGACACCACGGCCAATCTGATTGCCGAGTTGGAACTGGATGACGTGACCGGCACGGCGGCTTTCCTCACCAATCCCACCGTCATGAAGGCGGTGCGCAAGATGAAGGATGCCGACGGCCATGTGATGCCGCTGGCCGAGCTATTCCACAATGGCCGGGTGGAAACCTCCACCCAGGTTACGGCGGCGCTTGGGGCAAACAAGGACAAATCGGCGCTGATCTATGGCCAGTGGGGCGAGCTTTACCTCGGCTACTGGTCGGCGGTGGATATTCTCATCAACCCCTACCACCCCGACGTGGCCAGCAATGGCGGCGCGCTTCTCCATGCCTTCCTGGATGCGGACATTGCCGCCCGCCATCCCAAGGCCTTCGCCTACGCGGAGATTTGAGGCCGATGATCTCGCTCGCTGACGCAAAAGCCAATCTGCATATTGATACCGACTATGACGACGCGGTGATCGAACGCCTCATTGCGGCGGCGGGCGATCACCTGAAATCGATTGGCGTCAACATGGACGCCGATCCCCTGCCGCCTGCCGTCGTGCAGGCGCAAATGCTGCTGATCGGCCATTTCTACGGCCATATGGAAGCAACCACGTCAGGCACCAACCAGGCCATTGAATTTGGCGTGGACCGGCTTATCGCACCGTACCGGGAGCAGGGCCTATGAGCGCGTTTGAGCGGCGCGGCCTCGCTGTCGAGCTTCGCGCCAAGGGCCGCCGCCTGGAAGGCTATGCCGCCACCTTTGGCCGCTCTGCCGATATCGGCGGGCGCTTCATTGAAACCATCGCGCCGGGGGCTTTCTCCGGCTCGCTGCGTTCCAGCGCCGATATTCTGGCGCTGGTGGATCACGATCCGAGCCGGGTTCTGGGTCGCACTCGCTCCGGCTCGCTGCGGCTTTCCGAAGACAGCCGGGGCCTGGCCTTCGATCTCGACCTGCCGGACACCGTGGCCGGCCGCGACGTGCTGGCCTTGGCCGAGCGCGGCGACCTTGGCGGCATGTCCTTTGGCTTTACCGCTCTGGACGAACAGCGCGACGGCGACCGCCGCGAACTCCGCGCCGTGGAGCTTCATGAAATTAGCGTGGTCATGGCCTGGCCGGCCTATGACGGGACCGTCATCCAGGCCCGTTCTCTCACCCTCTCTAGCCCGTTCCGCGCTTATGCCGAGCGGGCCTTGCGCCTTCTGGAGATCTCCAAATGAGCCTGTTTGACCGCTTCCGGCGGCGTGAGACCCGCGCCGCCATCAAAACCGACGATCCCTATCTCGGTGAGTTTTTCGGGTTTCGCGGCGGTATCGGCGGCCATGTCGATCCCGGCCGGGCCTCCGGCATCGCCGTGGCTCATGCCTGCATCGCCATTGTCAGCCAGAACCTCGCCGCCATGCCGCTCAACCTCTACCGCCGCAGCGACAACGGCGGCCGCGACCGGGCGACCGATCACCCGCTCTATACCGTGCTACACGACATGGCCAATCCGGCCATGACCGCCTATGAGGCCCGCGAGGCGCTGATTGCCTCGATTATGATAGCCGGCAATGCATTTGCCCGGCTCGAATACAATGGCCGGGGACAGGTGGCTGCACTCTATCCGCTGGACGCTGCGCAAGTGGCGGTGGAGCGGCTGGACAGCGGCCGGCTGCGCTACCGTGTCGGCTCCCGCGTCTACCTGCAAGAGGAAATGCTGCACCTTCGCTACCGGCTTGGCCGCTGTGGCGTCATGGGCCTGTCGCCGATCCAGATTGCCCGCGAAACCTTCAACCTTGCCCTGACCCAACAGGAACAGGCGGCAAAGCAGGCAGGCAAGAGCTTTCGCGAAGAGGGGGCCTTGGTCTTTCCGCAGGTGATCGGCAAGGACCAGCGCAACGCCATTCTCGACAAGCTGGAAAGCAAGCTGAATTCCGATCTCTCCACCGCCGGCATTCTGGTGCTGGACGGCGGCACGGATTTCAAATCCTTCTCATTCTCGTCCAAGGATGCCGAGTTTCTGGATAGCCGCAAGCTCGCCAATCTCGACATTTGCCGCATCTGGAATGTGCCGCCGACGTCGGTCGGCATTGTCGATAATGCCACCTATTCGAACAGCGATCAGGAAAGCCGCGCCCTTGTCGTGCGCTGCCTGGCACCGATGGCCCGACGTATAGAGCAGGCTATGAATGCCGCCCTGCTGACCACAGAAACCCGTAAGAGCCTGTTCATCGAACACGATCTGGCCGGCCTGCTGCGCGGCGACATGAAGGCCCGTTACGAGGCCTATCAGATTGGCCGGAACTGGGGCTGGCTATCTCCAAACGAAATTCGCGGCTGGGAAAACCTGCCATCGATCGATGGCGGCGACGAATATCTCTCGCCGCTCAACATGACCACGCTTGGCGAACGCCAGCCGGAAGGGGAGGGGGTCTAATGGCCGGTAAATACGCAGCTATCAAACAAGTGGACGCCAAGCGCCTGTTCAAGGCGGCCCTGGAGGCGGGCTTCGCCGCAGCAAGGATCACGGTTCACCCGGATGGACGCATTGAAGCCAGCGCATCGCTGACGGACAGCGCCGCCAATCCCGACAACAAAAACACATGGGATGACGTCTTGAGATGAAGAAGAAGCGCCGCAACGGTTTGCCCGCGCATTGCTCCCTGGTGATCGACCGCCATAAAAAGCGGCGCATTCGCTTTCGGGCAAAGGGCGTGGACACCTATCTGCCCTATCCGCCGCTGGGCGCGGAATTCGAGGCCGCCTATGCGCAAGCCCTGGCCGGCGTGACGGAATGGCGCGCAAACGTCGGCATCAGCCGCACAAAGCCCGGCTCTTTCGACGCGCTCACCGTCTCCTATTACCGCTCGCCGGAATTCGCCGGCCTGCGCGACAGCACGAAACAGACCTATCGCCGGATTATCGAACGGTTTCGCGAGGCTCACGGCAAGCGGATGATCCGCGATCTGCGCCGCGAACACATCAAGGCGCTGATCGGTTCGATGGTCGACAAGCCCCAGGCGGCAAACCGCCTGCTGTCGCTTCTCAAGATCATGCTGGGCCATGCGCTGGATATCGGCTGGATTTCCGCCAATCCGGCCCAAGCCCTCAAGGGCTTTTCGAAGAAAACCAAGGGCTTTCACACCTGGACGGAAGCCGAAATCGCGGCCTTCGAAGCCCGGCACCCGAAAGGCTCCCAGGCCCGCCTGGCGCTGGCCCTGCTTCTCTATACCGCCCAACGCCGCAGCGACGTGGTGGCCATGGGCTGGGAGAAGATCAACGGCCGCTATATCGCCGTCAAACAGGTGAAGACCGACGCCGAACTGGACTTGTTCATGCTCCCGGCCCTGCTGGAGGCCATCCAAGACCTGCCACGCGACAAACCGACCTTCCTCACGACCGCTTTCGGCAAGCCATTCACCCCGGCCGGCTTCGGAAACTGGTTCCGCGACCGCTGCAATGAGGCGGGCCTGGAAAACTGCACCGCCCACGGCCTGCGCAAAGCCGCCGCCCGCCGCATGGCAGAAGGCGGAATGAGCGGGGACATCATAAAGGCAGTGACCGGCCACACGGACCTAAAACAAGTCTCCGTCTACACCGCCGCCGCCAATCAAGCAGCGCTAGCAGAGAAGGGCCTCAAGGCCATCGCGGGGAAGAAAAAGCGAACAAATTCTGTCCAACCTGTCGAAAAAGTTGGACAAACGAAAGGCTAATAAGATGGAAAATCAACGTGTTGTGGAAGTTGATGGCGGACAGGGAGGGATTCGAACCCTCGGTACGCTTTCACGCACACACGCGTTCCAGGCGTGCGCCTTAAACCACTCGGCCACCTGTCCGTTTTTCGAAAAGCTTGCTGCTGGGCAGCTTGACCGTTCGGGCGGGACATATATCAAGGATTCGGCGGCGATCAACCCAAATCTGACAGTTTTTCGACAAAGCCTCGGAAATCTTTTGTCAGGCCCCAGATTGCGTCCTTGGGCTTACAGCGCGGAGCGCCCTATATGGCGCACAAAGCTTCGCTGTCGCTGTTTAAATCTGTTGCATAATTTTCTCTTTAAACCGATTCCGGTTTAAGGAGAAAATTATGCAGTAGACGAGCGGTCCTGTAAAAGCGGGAGCGAGTGAGATGGAAGGGGAAGTGGAAGGTGATGATCCGGTTTTTACTGCGCATTCTCAGCTTCATCATGCTGGTCCTTGCCATCGTAGCGGGGACGACCGATGCCATAGAGTCCGTCGCTTCCTCTGATGTCGTGACGACGGGTTTCGGTTCGCTTTGGGCCGATATCGGCCCGGCAAGCCTTGCCGTGGTCAAGCAGGCAATCACCGCTCACATCAGCAGCGACGCTTTGCAGCTTGCGGATAAAGGCATATTGCAGCAACCGGCTTTTGCGGTTTTTCTCAGCATGGCTCTTTTGCTGTGGATCGCCGGCTATAAACGGCGGTCGCCTGCCGGACGGTTCGCAGCCTGATATTCCCATCTACTGCATAATTCCTTAAATCGGAATCGATTTAAGGAATTATGCAGTAGATTTAAAGTGTTACAGCGTCCTTTGTGCGTTTTATAAAACGCGCGGCGCTGTAAGGCACACTCCCGGTCTATGACGTCGGTAATACCTATCGCTCCGTGGTGTATTCTGACGTCATGTGGATTTAGAGCTGTAAAATGCTGGTTGCCGAGAGCCGTTTGCCGTAAAAACTCTTCGGGCGGGTCCGTTTTATGACGCCGAGGACGACCATCAGCGCTGTCTGCCAAACAACGCCTGTGGTTAAAACGGGCTATGCTATACAGGTGCGAGCCGCCTGTCGGCTAAAAATAGAGCAAACAAGCCGTTGATGCGGCTTGTTTTTCGTCTTTCAGCTCCAAAAAACAGCAATCCTGTTAATATTTACCAGTTGAAAAAAATCTGGTGAATTTTTTGGAAAGCCGTGCAAGGATGCGCCCCAGCCGAACCTAAGAGGGGGCGGGCTGGTCTTGTCACGTCGCAATATCCGGCGTGTATGGAAAGCCTATAAAGAACAACACAAGCAACATCAGGGCTGCACAATGAAGAAATCCCTAATCACGCTGTTTGCCATGGCCGCCATGTCGGCCTCGGCGCTCGCTGCCGACATCAAGCCGGCGCTCGTCTATGGCACCGGCGGCAAGTTCGACAAATCCTTCAACGAGGCAGCATTCAACGGCGCGGACAAGTTCGAGAAGGAAACCGGCATCAAGTTCCGGGATTTTGAACCGACCAGCGATACCCAGGGCGAGCAGGCGATCCGCAACTTTGCCTCCAAGGGCTTCAGCCCGATTGTCGCCGTATCCTTCGCCTGGACCTCGGCCATGGAAAAGGTCGCGACCGAATTTCCCGACACCAAATTCGTGATTGTCGATTCGGTCGTGGAGAAGCCGAATGTTCGCTCGGTGGTCTTCAAGGAAGAAGAGGGCTCCTATCTGGTTGGTCTGCTGGCCGGCATGGCCTCCAAAACCGGCAAAGTCAGCTTTGTCGGCGGCATGGACATTCCGCTGATCCGCAAATTCGAATGCGGCTATGAGCAGGGCGCACGCGCTGCCAATCCGAAGATCCAAGTGTTGCAGAACATGGTTGGCACGACAGGTGCGGCCTGGAACGATCCGGTCCGCGCTGGCGAGTTGACCAAGAACCAGATGGACCAGGGCTCCGACGTGATCTATGCAGCGGCTGGTGCATCCGGCATGGGCGTATTGCAGACGGCAGCCGATGCCAAGAAGCTGTCGATCGGCGTCGATTCCAACCAGAACCATCTGCATCCGGGTTCCGTGCTGACCTCGATGGTCAAGCGCGTCGATCTTGCTGTCTATAACGCCTATGCCGATGCCAAGGCTGACAAGTTCAAGCCTGGCCTCGAAGTGCTTGGCGTCAAGGAAGACGGCGTAATGGCAGCGCTCGACGACAACAACAAGGCGTTGATTACACCGGAAATGAAGGCGGCTGTCGAAAAGGCACGCGCCGATATCATTGCTGGCACAGTCAAGGTTCATGATTACATGGCAGACAATTCCTGCCCGAAGTGATCTGAAACGAGGGCGCGAGCGGCATTCCGCCTCGCGCCCTTTTCATGTCCGTTAGAGCGTTTTCGCTTTTCGCCGAACAGCGAAAATTCTCTCTCTTTTTGCATTTCCGGACGCAAAACTGCTTCGCACCTTTGCTGGAAATACTCTATCCGGAGTTTTGCACGTGGCCCAAACCCCTGCGATTGAACTCATCGGGATCGACAAGAAGTTCGGTCCGGTTCATGCCAACAAGAATATCAACCTGACAGTGGCCAAAGGCTCGATCCATGGCATTATCGGTGAGAACGGTGCCGGGAAATCGACGCTGATGTCGATCCTCTATGGATTTTACCAGGCAGATAGCGGCGAGATTAAAATCGGTGGCCAGTCCACGGTCATTAAGGACAGCCAGGCGGCCATTTCCAGCGGCATCGGCATGGTGCATCAGCATTTCATGCTGGTCGAAAATTTTACCGTGCTGGAAAATGTCATGCTGGGTGCCGAAGGCGGCGCTTTGCTGGCCAAGGGAACGGCAGCGGCCCGCGCCTCCCTGAAGCAGCTGGAAACGGATTACGGGCTGGATGTCGATCCCGATGCCGTGGTCGAGGAATTGCCGGTTGGTCGTCAGCAGCGGGTTGAAATTCTGAAAGCGCTGTATCGCGGCGCCGATATTCTCATTCTCGACGAGCCGACAGGGGTGCTGACGCCCGCTGAGGCCGATCATCTGTTCAAGATCCTGCGTGTGCTGCGCGACCAGGGCAAAACGGTTATTCTGATTACCCACAAACTGCGGGAAATCATGGCGATCACCGATACGGTTTCCGTCATGCGGCGCGGCGAAATCGTTGCCACCCGCAAGACGGCGGAGACATCAGTGGAGGAATTGGCGGAGCTGATGGTTGGCCGCCGGGTGCTGCTGCGGGTCGACAAGCAGCCTGCACAGCCGCGAGACGTTCTGCTGTCGGTGCGCAACCTGACCGTCAAGGATAGTCGCGGCGTCATCATGGTCGATGATGTGTCCTTCGATGTGCGCGAAGGTGAGATTGTCGGCATTGCCGGCGTGGCTGGCAATGGCCAAAGCGAATTGCTGGAAGCGATCACCGGCATTCGCAAGCCGATGTCGGGCGAGATCCTCATCGCTGGCAAATTGGTGACCGGTTATGATCCGGCTCGATTGAGAGATCTTGGGCTTGCCCATATCCCTGAAGATCGCCACCATATGGGCCTCGTCCTGCCCTTTGAGGAAAGCCAGAACGCTATTCTCGGCTATCATCGTGACGAGCGCTATGGAAAAGGCATGTTTCTCGATCCGAAGGCGATCCGCGCCGCTGCCGAGGTCGAGATTGCCAAATATGATATCCGACCACCCAATCCCCGATTGAAGACTGCCAATTTTTCCGGCGGCAATCAGCAGAAGATCGTCGTTGCCCGCGAGATCGAGCGCGATCCGAACGTGCTGATCATCGGCCAGCCGACCCGTGGCGTCGATATCGGTGCCATTGAATTCATTCACCGGCGCATCGTCGAAACCCGTGACAAGGGCAAGGCGCTGCTGCTGGTGTCGGTGGAACTGGATGAAATCCGCTCCTTGTCCGACCGCATCCTGGTGATGTTTGCCGGCAAGGTGGTGGGAGAAAAGACGGCAGATGCCGATGAACAGACGCTGGGCCTGATGATGGCCGGCATTGCCGCTTGAGGTTTTGATGAGTACCGCTTCCATTCCGCTGCCGAACTGGATCACCTACGGGCTTTTGCCTTTGATCAACCTGCTGCTGGCTTTTTTGATTTCCGGCCTGGTCGTGTGGATCATCGGCGAAAATCCCTGGGACGCGCTGGTCCTCATGCTCCAGGGCGCGCTGGGCCGCGGTGAAGGCATTGGTTTTACGCTCTATTATGCCACCAATTTCATCTTTACCGGCCTGTCGGTTGCCGTTGCCTATCATGCCGGGCTGTTCAATATCGGCTCCGAAGGCCAAGCCTATGTCGGCGGACTTGGGGCGGCTCTGGTGGCCTTGGCATTGGACCATTATTGTCCCTGGTATGTCACCATGCCATTTGCGGTGATCGGGGCGGCTCTGTTTGGGGCTGCCTGGGCATTGATCCCGGCCTGGTTGCAGGCAAAGCGCGGCAGCCATATCGTCATCACCACCATCATGTTCAACTTCATCGGCGCGGCGCTGATGGTCTATCTGCTGGTGCATGTGCTGATCGTGCCGGGCAAGATGGCGCCGGAAACCCGAACCTTTCTGGAGGGCGGGCAATTGCCGAAGCTGGATTGGTTGATGGCGCTGTTTGGCCTGAAGCTCGGTCCGGCACCCTTCAATGTGTCCTTCCTCATCGCCCTGGTCATGGCTTTCGCCGTCTGGGTGCTGATCTGGCGCACCAAGCTTGGCTATGAAATGCGCACGCTGGGCATCAGCCGGTCTGCGGCCGCCTATGCGGGCATTCCCTATGTGAAGATCGTTATCATCACCATGCTGATATCAGGTGGCCTGGCCGGTATGATGTCGCTGAATACGGTGATGGGCGCTTCCGCTCGCCTCCAGGTGGAATTCGTCGGCGGCGCGGGCTTTGTCGGCATTGCCGTCAGCCTGATGGGCCGTAGCCATCCGCTCGGCATCGTTATCGCGGCTATCCTGTTCGGCGTGCTCTACCAGGGCGGCGCGGAACTGTCCTTCGACATGCCCAATATTACTCGCGACATGATCGTCGTCATCCAGGGTCTGGTGATCCTGTTTGCCGGGGCGCTGGAGTTTATGTTTAGACCGGCGCTGGTGCGTTTCTATCAGACGATTGCCCGCCCGGCTGCCCGCCCCGCCACATCAAACAAGTGAGGATCTGACGATATGGACAATTTCGATATGATCGTCAGCATCCTGGGCTCCACGGTGCGTCTGTCGATCCCGTTGATTTTCACCGCGCTGGCCGGACTGTTTTCC
Source organism: Agrobacterium vitis (assembly GCF_014926405.1). Taxonomy (NCBI): domain Bacteria; kingdom Pseudomonadati; phylum Pseudomonadota; class Alphaproteobacteria; order Hyphomicrobiales; family Rhizobiaceae; genus Gillisella; species Gillisella vitis. The sequence goes on along the minus strand of NZ_JACXXJ020000005.1, from coordinate 2,962,038 downwards.
GAACGGGCCGGGGTTTTCGATATCGGGTTGGAAGGCAAGATGCTGGCCGGCGCTTTCGCGGCGGCCTGTGTTGCCTATCTCACCGGGTCGGCCTGGGCTGGGCTTGCAGGCGGCATTGCCGTGTCCATCGGCTTTTCGCTGATCCATGGCTTTGCCTCGATCACCAATCGCGGCAATCAGATCATTTCCGGCGTGGCGCTGAATTTCGTCGCAGCCGGTTTGACGGCGGTCTTGGGACAGGCCTGGTTCAGCCAGGGCGGACGCACCCCGCAGCTGCCGGGTGATGCGCGCTTTCAGCCGATTGCGCTTCCAGGCACTGATGCCCTGCGTGACGTGCCGTTTCTCGGTCCTCTCTATGCCAATGTGGTTTCCGGCAACAATGCCTTGACCTATCTGGCCTTTCTGGCCGTGCCGCTGAGCTGGTGGGTGCTGTATCGCACCCGTTTTGGCCTCAGGCTGCGGGCCGTGGGCGAAAATCCCGGTGCGGTCGATACGGCAGGGATTTCCGTGGCCTGGCTGCGCTACCGGGCGGTGATCGTTGCAGGCTTTCTCTGCGGTTTTGCCGGAGCCTATCTTGCTATTGCTCAATCAGCGGCCTTCATCCGCGATATGTCGGCGGGCAAGGGCTATATCGCGCTTGCCGCGCTGATCTTTGCCAAATGGAAGCCGGTGCCTGTGATGTTTGCCTGCCTGCTGTTCGGCTTTCTCGATGCCATGTCCAATTTCATGCAGGGCAAGGCGGTGCCGGGCATTGGTGAAGTGCCAGTACAGATTTTCCAGGCTCTGCCCTATATTCTTACCTGTATTCTGCTGGCTGGCTTTATCGGAGCGGCCAATGGTCCGAAGGCGGGCGGCGTGCCCTATGTGAAGGAACGGTAATATGTCTCACGACCTGTTCGAGGCGGCCCGCGATGCCATGCTCCATGCCCATGCGCCCTATTCGAAATTTCCGGTTGGCGCTGCGATTCGCGCCGATGATGGCAAGATCTATGCTGGTGCCAATATCGAGAACTTGTCTTTTCCTCAAGGCTGGTGCGCCGAGCCGACGGCCATCGGCTGTATGATCATGGGCGGCGGACGGAAGATCGTCGAGATCGCCGTCATCGCTGAAAAGCTGGCGCTTTGCCCACCTTGCGGTGGCTGCCGTCAGAAAATCCGGGAATTTGCTTCGGCTGAGACGAAAATCTATCTCTGCGACGACGTGGGCGTGCAAAAGGTGATGAGCATGGACGAATTGCTGCCCTTCAGCTTCGAGACGGATACACTCGGATGACCCCGGCGGTCGATCTGCTCATCGACAGGCTGAATGGGCTTCTGCCACGCATTGCTATCGTGCTGGGTTCTGGCCTTGGCGGATTTGTTGACGAAGTGGAGAATGCGGTTCGCATTCCCTTTGCCGACATACCGGGTTTTCCGCAGGGCGGGGTTTCCGGCCATGCCAAGGAGTTGGTGGCCGGGTTTTTCGCCGGTCAGCCGATTATCATGCTGGCGGGCAGGGTGCATTATTACGAAGAGGGCGATGCCGCAGCCATGCGGTTGCCCATCGAGACGCTGGCAGCGCTTGGCGTCACGACGCTGATCCTGACCAATGCCGCCGGTTCCTTGCGGGCCGACATGCCGCCCGGTTCGGTCATGCAGTTGATTGACCACATTAATTTTTCTGGCCGTAATCCGCTGATCGGCGAGACGGGGGATGGCCGGTTTGTCGGCATGACCCAGGCCTATGACGGCGAATTGGCCGAGGCCATGCGCCGGGCGGCAGACGCTGAAGACATTTCCCTGTCATCCGGCGTCTATATGTGGTTTTCTGGACCAAGTTTTGAGACGCCAGCGGAAATTCGCATGGCGCGGACGCTGGGTGCCGATGCGGTCGGCATGTCCACCGTGCCGGAAGTCATTCTGGCACGGTTTTTTTGGCCTGAAGGTTGCGGCCGCGTCGGTTATCACCAATTATGGGGCAGGGATGACGGGTGCCGAACTCAGCCACGAGGAGACCAAGGACATGGCTCCGATTGGTGGGAGACGGCTTGTCGCCATCCTCAAGCGAATGATCGTTGATGGAGGAGCAGATCTTGGATAGCCGTGAACTGCGCGAATGCGCTGCCGTTGCCCTGTCGGTGCTGGATCTGACCAATCTGAAAGACGATTGCAGACCCGAAGAAATCGATGACCTGTGCGCCCGTGCCGTCACGCCATTCGGTCATACGGCGGCGATCTGCATCTGGCCGCGCTTTGTCGCCCAGGCGCGTGGCCTGCTTGGCCATGACGGCCAATTGAAAATCGCAACGGTGGTCAATTTCCCCTCGGGCGATCTTGATATTGCGACGGTTGTCGCGGAAACCGAAGCGGCTCTGGCCGATGGTGCCGACGAGATCGATCTGGTCATCCCCTACCATGCTTTGTTGCAAGGCGATGAAACGGCAGTGATGGAGATGATTCGGGCTGTCAGGGCGGTGATCGCCTCGCCCGTAATTCTCAAGGTCATTCTGGAAACCGGCGAGTTGAAAAGCGCGGCCCTGACCCGTCGTGCCTCACAGATCGCGATTGCGGAAGGAGCCGATTTCATCAAGACATCGACTGGTAAGGTCGCGGTCAACGCCACCCTTGAGGCAGCCGATATCATGCTCCAGGAAATCCGCGACAGCGGCCGCAAGGTCGGCTTCAAGCCGGCGGGTGGCATTTCCACAGTCAAGGATGCCAGCCTGTATTTCCGCCACGCCAGCGCGATCATGGGTGAGGATTGGGTGATGCCCTCCACCTTCCGCTTCGGCGCATCCGGCCTGTTGAATGATATCCTGGCGATCCTGTCGGGCGAAAAATCCTCAGGCCCAGCCAGCGGCTATTGATATGCTGGCTGTGGAGATCATTCGCCGCAAACGCGACGGAGAGGCGCTTTCCAGTGCCGATCTCCAGACCTTTATCCGCGCCCTGAGCCGGGATGAGGTGTCGGAAGGGCAGATCGCTGCCTTTGCCATGGCGGTCTTCCTGCGGGGCATGAGCGATGCCGAGACGGTGGCGCTGACCTTGGCGATGCGTGACAGCGGCACGGTTCTGTCCTGGAAGACGGCGGGCCGTCCGGTGGCCGACAAGCATTCCACCGGCGGCGTCGGCGATAATGTCTCGCTGATGCTGGTACCGATGATGGCCGCCTGCGGGTTGGCTGTGCCGATGATTTCCGGGCGGGGACTTGGCCATACCGGCGGAACGCTGGATAAGCTGGAATCGATACCCGGCTATGATATTGCGCCCGATGCCTCGGTCTTCCGTGCCTTGGTGGAGGAGATTGGTTGTGCCATCATCGGCCAGACCGCAGACCTCGCTCCCGCCGACAAACGGCTTTACGCGGTTCGCGATGTGACGGCGACGGTGGAATCCGTGCCGTTGATCACGGCCTCGATTCTGTCCAAGAAGCTCGCCAGCGGGCTGGAGAGCCTGGTGATGGATGTAAAGTTCGGCAATGGCGCCTTCATGGGGCAGGTCGAAGAGGCGCGGGCGCTGGCGCGCTCGCTGGTGGCCGTCGCCAATGGCGCGGGCACCAGAACCTCGGCACTGCTGACCGATATGAACGAGCCTCTGGCGGATTGTGCAGGCAATGCCGTGGAAATAGCCAATGCGGTCGCCTTCCTGAGAGGGGATAAGGCGGGAACCCGGCTGGAGACCGTGACATTGGCGCTCGGTGCCGAGATGCTGGTCAATGCCGGGGTTGAGCCGGATCGGGAGGCTGCTGACATCAGGTGTCGCCACGCCCTGGAAAGCGGTCGAGCTGCCGAGATTTTCGGACGCATGGTGCATGGGCTGGGCGGGCCGGTGGATTTCATCGATAGGGCCGGCCAATATCTGCCCAAGGCGGTGCTGGATATTCCGGTTCTTGCTACCCAATCCGGCTTCATTTCCACGGTCGCCACCCGCGATATCGGCCTTGCGGTGATCGACCTTGGCGGAGGTCGCCGCCGCGCTTCAGACAGGATTGACCATTCGGTTGGCTTCAGCGGCTTCCTGCCGGTGGGGACCGCTGTTACCAAAGGCGACGTTCTGGCCGTGGTCCATGCCGCCGATGAAGCCAGCGGCACCCGTGCCGCGCAGGTCATCGCGGCAAGCTTTGCCATCGGCGATGAAGCGCTGGTGCCGGGACCTGCGGTGGTTGAACGGCTCAACTCTCAATCGTGAACTGCACCCTGTCGGCGGGAAAGCGCGTTACGGCATATTGCACCGGCACGCCGTCCAGATCGGTGTTCAGGGCTTTGGTGATCATCACGATGGCACCGGGTGACAGGCCGAGTTCGTCCCGGTCGGAAGGATCGGCATGGACGGCGCTGATGTCCGTGCGCACGCGTAGATAATCGGCAAGGCCGCAAGCGGCGAAGGCGGCGGTGATTGAGCCGCTCTGCCGATAGGCCACATCGATCCCTTCGAAACGGGGCAGGGGAAACCAACTGGTGGAGCGTGACACGGCCCGGCCATCCGCTTTGCGCAGCACTTCCAGCCGGATCACATGGTCGCCCTTTTCCAATTGCAAGCTCTCCATCAGGTCCGCACTGGGGGTCTCGACGGCGCTTGCCAGCAACAGGCCCTCCAGTGCCCGGGCCTGATCGCCGATGCCGGGCGTGAAACGGGTGCGTTTTGAAATCGGAAAACTGATCCGATCTCGTCGCTCGATCAGCGTGCCGCGTCCCTGAACGGCGCGCACGATCCCCTCCTGGGCAAGGGCCGCCAGCGCGCTGCGCACCGTATGTCTGTTGACGCCAAATTCTCCAGCCAGAATCGTTTCCGGCGGCACCATGCCAGTGGTGTCATAGGTGCCATCGCTGATCGATACCCGGATTCGATCAGCAATCTGCCGCCAAAGCGCCACGCCGGTCTGTCTTTCGATTGCTTTTTGTCCCGCCACTTTCTGCACCGTCATGTCACACGCTTGTCATCCCGGAGGAATATTTGTAAAGATAAGTTGTATGGTTGTCTATATTAATAGACAAATGGAGATTTGGCAATGGACGCACGAGCAAAAAGTGCAAATCCAGATGATGTACATCGAAAAAGAGTTGTCGACCTTTTGGCGGCGGCCCATCTGGACGAATTAAAGGCGCTGTGGAGCGCGCTGCCGTTTGCGCCGGAAGCACATTTCCTGCGCGGACCGGAGACTGGTCTGGTGATGGTGCGCGGCCGTATCGGTGGTGGTGGCGCGTCCTTCAATCTGGGTGAAGTGACGGTGACGCGGGCGACATGCAGGCTGGCCTCCGGCCAGGTCGGGCATGCGCAGGCGCTTGGCACGTCAAAGGAAAAGGCCCGGCTCTCAGCGATTTTCGATGCGCTCTGGCAGGATGAGGCGCATCGCGCCCAGATTGAGCCGTTGTTGGCGGCTGTGGAGCGGCGCGTGAATGACGGCGACCGCGTCAAGGCGGAACAGGTTGCGGCAACGAAGGTGGATTTCTTCACCATGGTCAGAGGAGAAGACTGATGCTCGAAGCGGAAAGCCTGACTGGCGGGTTCGCTCAGCCGGTATTTGAAGCGCAAAGTGTGTTTCGTGCCGTTATGGACGGTATGGCCCGGCCCGGCACACGGCAGATCGTCACCCTGTCGCTGCACCCGCCCGCCCCTTTCGGTCTGGCGCAGGCGGCCATCGCCCTGACACTGTGCGATGCCGATACCCGCATTTGGCTGAGCGGCGGGCTTGGTAAAAGTGCCGCGCCCGCCTGGCTAAGCTTTCACGCCGGCGCGGTGACAACAGCCGACAAGGCCGAAGCGCAGTTTGCGTTTTTCGAAGCAGGCAGCCCACTTGCGGCATTCGCGCAATTTTCTACCGGCACGCAGGACTATCCCGACCGCTCGGTGACACTTGTCTATGAAGTCGCCAGTCTTGACGGCGGGCAACCGCTTACTCTGAGGGGACCGGGCATCCAAGACCGGACAATGATCGCCCCGGTGGGCTTGCCGGACGGTTTCCTGCGCCATTGGCAGGACAATCATGCCCTGTTTCCGCGCGGCGTCGATGTGATTTTCACCGCCGGTCGGGATTTTCTCTGCCTGCCGCGCAGCTGCGCGATACTATCCGGGGAGGCGTGAATGTATGTTGCTGTAAAAGGCGGCGAGACCGCCATTGCCAATGCCCACAGCCTGCTGGCCGACCGTCGCCGGGGTGATCGAAGCCTGCCGACAATGACCGTCGATCAGATTGTCGAGCAATTGGCGCTGGCGGTTGGCCGCGTCATGGCCGAGGCCTCGCTTTATGATCGCAAGCTTGCGGCGCTGGCCATCAAGCAGGCGCGGGGCGATATGATCGAGGCGATTTTCCTGCTGCGCGCCTATCGCACCACGCTGCCGCGCTTTGGTCTGTCAGAGCCGGTCGATACCGGAGCGATGCGGATCGAGCGGCGGATTTCCGCCACCTATAAAGATCTGCCCGGCGGCCAGTTGCTGGGGCCGACGTTCGATTATACCCACCGTCTGCTCGATCCGTCCCTGCTGGAAGAAGGCGAGGTGGAACCTCCGGTCCAGAAAACGCCAACCAGCGAACCAGCCATGCGGGTCTCCGATATCCTGCGTGAGGAAGGATTGATCGAACCCGATGGCGACATGCCGGAGGATCATCTGGCGGGTGATATCACCCGCCAGCCCATCGAATTTCCGATGGCGCGCGATCTGAGACTGCAATCGCTGGCCCGTGGCGATGAAGGCTTCCTTCTGGCCCTCGCCTATTCCACCCAGCGCGGCTATGGCCGCAGCCATCCTTTTGCCGGCGAAATCCGCTTAGGCGAGGTCGAGGTAGAGTTGGATGTGCCGGAGCTTTGCTTTGCCGTATCGCTTGGACGTATCCAAGTGACGGAATGCCAGATGGTCAACCAGTTCAAGGGCTCGTCAAAGGCCCCGCCGCAATTCACGCGAGGCTATGGCCTCGTCTTCGGTCAGAGCGAGCGAAAGGCGATGGCCATGTCGCTGGTGGATCGGTCACTGCGCGCCGAAGAGCTGGGCGAGGATATTACCGCCCCTGCTCAGGATCAGGAATTTGTCTTGTCCCATTGTGACAATGTGCAGGCAACAGGGTTTGTCGAACATCTGAAGCTGCCGCATTACGTGGATTTCCAGGCCGAACTCGATCTGGTGCGGCGTATGCGCTCCGAACACGAACAGGCCCGCCAGCAAGGGCTGGACCTGAGCGAGGCAGCGGAATGACCAGTCTATCAGTCGTGATCGGCATACCAGGCGGCGCAAAGCGTCGAGACGCCCAGCATGAGGGTCACGAAGACGGCGAACATCATTTCGATTTCCATGCTCATTGCTCCCTGTTTGCGAATTTCTGGAAGGGTAACGCACAATGATTACGGAAGTTTCATTAGCGGACGAAATTGCCACTTATAATTTTGCCTATCTCGATGAGCAGACCAAGCGGATGATCCGCCGGGCGATCCTGAAGGCCATTGCCATCCCCGGCTATCAGGTGCCGTTTGCGTCGCGTGAAATGCCAATGCCCTATGGCTGGGGCACTGGCGGCGTCCAGGTGACGGCGGCAATCCTTGGGCCGGAAGATGTGCTGAAGGTGATCGATCAGGGCGCTGACGACACCACCAATGCGGTGTCGATCCGGGCCTTCTTTCAGAAGGTCGCCAATGTGGCAGTCACCACCCATACGGGCGAGGCCACCATCATCCAGACCCGCCACCGGATTCCCGAGGAAAAGCTGCGGGCGGGCCAGGTGCTGGTCTATCAGGTGCCGATCCCGGAGCCTCTGCGCTTTCTGGAGCCGCGCGAGACCGAGACCCGCAAGATGCATGCGTTGGAAGAATACGGGCTGATGCATGTGAAGCTTTATGAAGACATTGCCCGCAATGGCCGGATTGCCACCACCTATGCCTATCCGGTCAAGGTGGCGGGCCGCTATGTGATGGACCCCTCTCCGACACCGAAATTCGACAATCCGAAAATGCACCGGTCAGAGGCCCTGCAATTGTTTGGCGCGGGCCGCGAAAAGCGGATCTATGCCGTGCCGCCCTATACCGATGTCGTCAGCCTGGATTTCGAGGATCATCCTTTCACGGTGCAAAGCTTCGACAAGCCCTGCGCGCTTTGCGGTGCCGAGCATGTCTATCTCGACGAAGTGATCCTCGACGACAAGGGCGGGCGAATGTTCGTCTGCTCCGACACTGACCATTGCGAGGATCGCCGCGCCAAAGGTCATCGGGGTGAGATGCTGGCCGAAACACAGCAGGAGGAGGCTGCCCAATGACACAGCAACCGCTTTTGAAGGTCCGCGACCTGTCGAAATTCTACGGACGGCGGATCGGCTGCGCCAATGTTTCCTTCGATCTCTGGCCGGGTGAAGTGCTGGCTGTGGTCGGTGAATCCGGTTCCGGCAAGACGACGCTGTTGTCCTGCCTGTCCACCCGGCTGATGCCGACCACCGGCAGTGTCGATTACCGGATGCGCGACGGCGCTTACCGCGAACTTTATCACATGAGCGAGGCCGAGCGGCGCTTTCTGATGCGCACCGACTGGGGCTTCGTTCACCAGAACCCCGCCGATGGCCTGCGCATGACCGTTTCAGCCGGGGCCAATGTCGGCGAGCGGCTGATGGCGGTCGGCGAACGGCATTATGGCAATATCCGCGCCACCGCCACCGATTGGCTGGACAGGGTGGAAATTGCCGCCGACCGGATTGACGACCAGCCGCGTGCTTTTTCCGGCGGCATGCGTCAGCGCTTGCAGATCGCCCGCAATCTCGTCACCAATCCGCGTCTGGTGTTCATGGACGAGCCGACCGGCGGGCTGGATGTCTCGGTGCAGGCAAGGCTGCTGGATCTGGTGCGTGGGTTGGTGGCTGACCTTGGTCTGTCGGTCATCGTCGTTACCCATGACCTCGCTGTTGCAAGGCTGCTGTCGCATCGGATGATGGTGATGAAGGACGGCCATGTGATCGAGCAGGGCCTGACCGACCGGGTACTGGACGACCCGCGCGAGCCTTATACGCAATTGCTCGTCTCCTCGATTCTTCAAGTGTGATTGGATCATCAGATGCCCACGCCTCTTATCGTTTCCGATGTCGCCAAGAGCTTCACCATGCACCTGCGCGACGGGCTTATCTTGCCGGTGGTGCGCAATGTCAGCTTTTCCGTGGAAAGCGGCTCCTGCTCCGTGCTGGGCGGCCCGTCCGGCATTGGCAAAAGCTCGATCCTGAAAATGCTCTATGGCAATTACGCCGTCGATAGCGGCCAGATCCTGGTGCGCCATCACGATACGGTGGTGGATCTGGCGTCCGCCATGCCGCGCATGGTGCTGGATATCCGCCGCGATACGATGGGCTATGTCAGCCAGTTTCTGCGCACGGTTCCAAGAGTGTCGGCGCTGGACGTCGTGGCCCAACCGCTGACGGCGCGCGGTGTGGCCATCGACGAAGCAAGATCGGTGGCAAGCGATCTCTTGGCCAGGCTGAACCTGCCCAAGGCGCTCTGGCAATTGCCGCCTGCCACCTTTTCCGGCGGCGAACAGCAGCGTGTCAACATTGCCCGCGGCTTCATCACCGATCATAAAATTCTGCTGCTGGATGAGCCGACAGCCTCGCTCGACGCGCAAAATCGTGCCGTGGTCATCGAGCTGATTGCTGGCAAAAAGGCTGAGGGCGTCGCCATGCTCGGCATTTTCCACGACGAGGAAGTGCGCGAAGCGGTTGCCGACACCATTCTCGATGTCTCGCAATTCTCACCTAGAGGCCGTCAGGTTCAGATTGAACCAGCCATCCTCTAGCTTTCTTGTTTTCGTTTGTCTTTTCGGGAAAACGGTACCCACTTTTCCCTGACAAACTCTAGGAGCATCGCCGCATGAGCACCCGTCTTGGGCTTGAGCCCCAAATCAACCCGACCGCCAGCGTCACGAACAGCACCCTTGGGCGTTACACCGAAGTGGCCGAGCGCTGCCGTCTCGATGAGGTTGAGATGGGGGACTATTCCTATGTGATGCAGGATGTTTCCATCTGGTGCGCCACCATCGGCAAATTTGCCAATATCGCCGCTAGTGCCCGCATCAATGCCCCCAATCATCCGACATGGCGCGCCACGCTGCATCATTTCACCTACCGCGCCGTCGATTATTTCGAAGGGGCGGATCTGGAGACGGATTTCTTCGACTGGCGGCGGGAAAACCGAGTGGTGATCGGTCATGATGTCTGGATCGGCCATGGTGCTACCATCCTGCCCGGCGTCACCATCGGCAATGGCGCGGTCGTCGGTGCAGGCGCGGTCGTTTCCAAGCCGGTGGAACCCTATACCATTGTCGGCGGGGTGCCAGCCAAGCCGATCAAGCCCCGGTTTGGACCAGGTATCGGCGCGCGCATGGACAGACTTGCCTGGTGGGATTGGCAGCATGAGCGGCTTCACGCGGCCCTTGCCGACTTCCGCACGCTTTCCGCCGAAGATTTTCTGGCCCGGCATGAAGTCTTAGCCTGAAGTATAGGCTCTGCTACCCTCTGATTTTAACAGAAATGTCATGAAACTGACATGGGCGCTTCACCGACCTGAACTATAGCTCGCTCTGGATTTGGACATGATATTGGAAGACGCGCATGGATTTCGAACTGACCGAGGTGACACGGCGTTTTGGCAAGAAGATTGCCGTGGAAGCCGTGACCCTGTCCATTCCGCATGGGCAGATGGTCGGCATTATCGGTCGGTCCGGTGCGGGAAAATCCACTTTGCTGCGAATGATCAACCGCTTGGCCGATCCGACCTCCGGGTCGATGCGGTTCGGCGATCAGGAGGTGACGCGCCTCAAGGGATCAGCTTTGCGCAGCTGGCAGCGCGATTGCGCGATGATTTTTCAGCAATTCAACCTGGTTCCGCGTCTGGATGTTCTGACCAATGTCATGCTGGGACGCCTCAATCATCGCTCCACGGCGCTGAGCATCCTCAATATTTTTACGCGCGAAGAGCGGATCATGGCGATTGCCGCTTTGGAGCGGCTGGGCATCGAGCAGACGGCGCTGCAGCCGGCTGGCACACTGTCCGGTGGTCAGCAGCAGCGGGTTGCCATTGCCCGCGCGCTGATGCAGGCGCCGAAAATGCTCCTGGCCGACGAGCCGATTGCCTCGCTCGACCCTTTGAACGCCAAGATCGTCATGGATGCGCTACGCGACATCAACGAGCGCGAAGGCATCACCGTGATCACCAATCTGCACACGCTGGATACGGCGCGGGCCTATTGCGAGCGGATCATCGGCATGGCGGCGGGCAAGGTGGTGTTCGATGGGCCGCCGGATGCGCTGACAGCGCAGGCGGTGCAGGCGATCTATGGCACTGGCCAGGATGGCAATGGCATTGACGAGAGCATGACATCGACCGCGATCCGTTTGCCGAAGTCGGACTTGGCCCTGTCTGTGCCGATGGTGGCGGCCACGGCCAGTTGAGCCCGCAATTTATGTCCTGAAAAAATAGCATTTCTGTCGCGGCATCCAGCCCGATGGCAGCGCCTTCGCTTGCCCGCGTCAAAGGCACCTTTCTTACGTTCATGAGACAGATCCGGTCCCTCGGGAAAACCAGACCGGAAAACCAGGAGAGAGACCATGTTGAAGAAAATTCTGCTTGCCTCCGTGACGCTTCTGTCGCTGGCTGGCGTGGCTGCTGCCGAAGACCTGAAGGAATTCCGCATCGGCATTCTCGGCGGCGAGAACGAAGCCGACCGGTTGCGCAATTACAACTGCCTGTCCGATCACCTGAAGAAGGAATTCGGCTTCACCAAGGTCTCGCTGTTCCCGGCCTCGGACTATGACGGCGTTATCCAGGGTCTTCTGGGTGGCACGCTTGATTATGCCGAGCTTGGCGCTTCCGGCTATGCCAAGGCCTATCTGGCCAACCCGAAGGCAGTCGAGCCGATCCTGACCACGGTGCAGACCGATGGCTCGATGGGCTATTACTCGATCATGGTGGCCCGCAAGGACAGCGGCATGACCAAAGTCACCGACATCAAGGGCAAGAAGCTCGGTTTTGCCGATCCTGACAGCACATCCGGCTACCTGATCCCGACCGTGACCCTGCCCGACGCGCTCGGCGGCAAGCCGGTCAAGGAATATGTCGGTTCCACTGGTTTTGGCGGCGGCCATGAAAACCTGGTTCTCGAAGTGCTGAAGGGCACGTTCGATGCCGGCACCACCTTCGGCTCAGGCGTTGGCAATTTCAAGGACGGCTACACGTCAGGCAACCTGCGCAAGATGGTCGACAAGGGCGTCCTCAACATGGACGACCTGGTGGAACTGTGGAAGTCGCCGCTGATCCCGAACGGCCCGATCGTCATCCGCTCCTCGATGAACGACGACATGAAGACCAAGGTCAAGGCCTTCATGATGGACCTGCCGAAGACCGACGCCGCCTGCTTCTCCGCCATCGAAGGCGGCGATTTCAAGGGCTTTGCGGCTGTGAATGTCGATTTCTACAAGCCGGTCATCGACGCCCGCAAGGCAACCATCGGCGGCTGATCGCAGCCTGAAATATCAAAGCCGCCGGGATAAACGACCGGCGGCTTCCCCATTTGTCCATTTTGGAAAGTGCCAGATGAGCCATACCGCCAGATTGTCCTTGCTGAGCGAGCAGGGGCGTGTGATCGAGAGCCACTGGAATGCGTTGGCCAAGACCCGCCGCCTGTACACGGTAGCCGGTCTTGCCGTGTTGTTTCTGGCGCTGGCAGGATCGCTGTGGTTTGCTAATGATACCAATTCGGGCAAGTTTTTCGACCGTCTGCCGCATCTGTTCGATTTCGTCGAAACGCTCATTCCACGCGATGGCAATGAGATCTGGCGGGCGATGTTTGACCTGCCATCGCCCTATGATGATGGCAGCCTGAAATACAATTATCCGGAAGGGCGCTACTATCTCACCCAGACGCTTTATATCCCGGAATATTTCTACAAGATGATCGAGACGCTGAACATCGCGCTGGTCTCGACCCTGTTGGGTGGCATGTTGGGCTTTTGTTTTTCCTTCATGGCGGCCCGCAACATGATGCCAAACCGGTTCATCCGCTGGCCGGTACGCCGTTTTATGGAGCTGCTGCGGGCGTTCCCGGAAGTGGTGCTGGCCGGGTTTTTCCTGGCCATACTGTCGATTGGCCCGATCCCGGCGATGATTGCGGTTTCGGTCCATACGGTCGGCGCACTCGGCAAGCTGTTTTTCGAAGTGGTGGAAAATGCCGATATGAAGCCGGACGAAGGCCTGCGCGCCGTTGGCGGCAATTGGCTGGAGCGGCTGTGGTTCGGCATGGTGCCGCAGGTCATGCCGAATTTCATCAGCTATGCCCTGCTGCGCATGGAAATCAATGTGCGCGCGTCGACAATTATCGGCGCGGTCGGCGGTGGCGGCATTGGCGAACCCTTGCGCCTGTCGATCAGCCAGGGCCATGCGGCAAAAACCGTTGCCATCGTCATCCTGCTGCTGACCACGGTGATTGCCGTCGATCAATTTTCGGCCTGGTTGCGCCGCAAACTGGTCGGTGAGCAAGCCTTCCATGCTGTTTCCTGAGGTCCGGCCATGACACATCTCGACGCCACCCAAATGGACCTGATCGCTGCCCGTCATCCGGACATCTTCCGCCGCAGCTTTTGGCAGCGCTACCGCGTGCCGCTGACCATTGTCCTGCTTGCGCTGTATTTCACCTTTTCCTGGTGGTTCTTTGCGGTTGGAAAAGTGGTCTCCACCGCCAGCTGGGGCATTGCTGGCAATTATCTGGCCGATTGGGTGTCCTATGAGATCCGGCCGGAAATCAATATTGCCCCCGATGGGGCGATTTCCATCGCCTATTCGCGCTTCGACCCGATTGGTCCCAACCCCAACCCGGATTGGCTGGTGACGAAGAAAGAAATGATGACGCGCACGAGTGGCGTAGCCGATGCGCCCGCGCCAGTGACGTCAGCGCCAAAAGCCTCGAGCTTCAACTTCATGGCAGCAGCCCCGCAACAGGCACCGGTCGCGGCGCAAGCGGCACCCGTCACGCGCCAGGAAGAGGTGATAAGAGAGGCCGATGTCAATCTCGGCTCCAGCGCTTCGCTGCTGGTCAGCCCTGAAAGCGTGGTGCTGAACCGGGGAACTGAGAGCGTTACCCTGATGCTTGACCGCAAGGCCGGCACCGTGCTTGCTGATGGCACGCTGCCTGCCTGGGTCGAGCAGCGCGAGCGTGGCGGCAGGGTCATGGCCTATTTCGGCCTTCAGGGTTGGGCTGATATCAGCGCCGACCGGGTCAGGGTACGCAACCGGTTTTTCGGCTGGGCCAATTTCCTGTTCGATACCAATTCTGCATTTTTCGGCAGGTCCGCAACCGAAGTGGTGAGCTTGATCGCAACCGGTGCAAGGCTCGATCCCGACCGTTCCAATCTGTCGTTGGCCTGGAACGATATTCTCTACAATCCATCCTGGCAGCATCTGGATGTCTGGACCAAGCTGGCGCAAACGCTGGTCATGGCCTTTGTCGGCACGGTGTTTGCCTCGCTGATCGCCTTTCCGCTGTCTTTCATCGCGGCGCGCAACATTACCCGCAACCGTCCGGTCAACCAACTGACCAAACGGTTCTTCGATTTCCTGCGCTCCGTGGATATGCTGATCTGGGCGCTGTTTTTCACCCGCGCCTTCGGGCCGGGGCCGCTGGCCGGGATCTCGGCGATTTTCTTCACCGACACGGGCACGCTTGGCAAGCTCTATTCCGAAGCGCTTGAGAATATCGATGACAAGCAGCGCGAAGGGGTGAAATCGGTCGGCGCTTCGCCGCTCGCCGTGCAACGCTTCGGCGTGTTGCCGCAGGTTCTGCCGGTTTTTGCATCGCAGGCTTTGTATTTCTGGGAATCCAATACCCGCTCAGCCACCATTATCGGCGCGGTCGGGGCGGGTGGCATTGGCCTGAAGCTTTGGGAAGCGATGCGCACCAACCAGAATTGGGAAAATGTCTGTTATATGGTGCTGTTGATCTTGCTGGTGGTGTTTATCTTCGATGCCGTGTCCAACCTGCTGCGCTCAAAACTGATCGGCGCGCAAAAATGATCTTCCTCTGGTGCCGTTTCGGTGTTGTGATCGGCCAGACAAAGCTTGCTTCCATCGCTTGAGACGGGTCAGATACAGGCTCTTCCAAGCTGATTCCCGGGATAGGATTGCCGTGCGTTACGCCCTTTATTTTACACCGCCCAAAGACGATCCCTTGTCTCTTGCCGCCGCACTTTGGCTTGGCCGTGATGCCTTCAACGGCGCGGATCTTGATCGGCAGCCGGTCGAAGGGTTTTCAGGCGATGAGATCACCGCCCTGACCGCCGATCCCCGTCGCTACGGCTTTCATGCCACGCTGAAAGCGCCGTTTTCCCTAAAAGAAGGTGAGAGCGAAGCAGCGCTGCTGGAGATGTTTTCGCGGTTTTGCAAGGCGACGCCCGCCTTTGAGATCCCGAAGGTCGTGGTCAATCAGCTTGGGCCGTTCTTTGCCGTGGTTCCTGAAGATATCCATCAACCCTTGCAGGATTTTGCCGCTTCGGTTGTCGAAGTTTTCGAGCCGTTTCGCGCGCCCTTGAGCGAGGCCGATCTTATCAGGCGCAAGCCGGAAAATCTGTCCGAGCGCAAGCGAGCCCTGCTGGAAACCTGGGGCTATCCCTATGTCCTGGAGGAATTCCGGTTTCACATGACCCTGACCGGACCTGTGGACGCCGAGCGTAGCGATGCGATGCGCGCTGTGCTGGAGAACCGGTTTGCTGATTTTACCAACCGGGCGCTGCCGATTGGCGGGCTTGGCCTGTTTGTCGAGCCGAGCCGCAATGCGCCCTTTACCGTTCACCGCTGGTTGCCCCTTGCCGGGGCTGAAGGAAGTCTGTGATGTCGAATGAAACCGTGCTGTCCAATGCGACTGTGGTGCTGGAAAGTGGGCTGCTTCTGAAGGGCGCTGTGGTCATTCGCGATGGCCTGATTGCCGAAATTTCAGAAGGCAACAGCCGCATCGGCGAGGATTTCGGCGGCGATTATCTGATCCCCGGGCTGGTCGAACTGCATACCGATCATCTGGAATCGCATTATTCGCCACGCCCCGGTGTGCGCTGGAACAAGACCGCAGCCATTCAGGCCCATGATGCGCAGGTCGTCACCTCAGGCATTACCACCGTGTTCGATTGTCTGCGGATGGGGTCGGACGAGGATGGCGGGTTTGAGAAGGGTGAAATGCGCGATATGGCCGATGCCATCCAGGCCGCCGAAAAGGATGACCGTCTCCGCGCCGAGCATCTGCTGCATCTGCGTTGCGAAGTGGCATCCGACAATGTCCTCGACCATTTCGCCGATTTCGAGCAGGACCCGCATGTGCGGCTGGTGTCGCTGATGGACCATTCCCCGGGCCAGCGGCAGTTCCAGACCATGGACCAGTACACGCTCTATTATAAGACCAAGAAGGGCTTGAGCGAGGAAGCCTTCGCCCGCTTCGTCGAAAAGCGGCTAGAGGCATCGGCGGCCTATTCTGCCCAGCACCGTGATGCGCTGGCCCGCATCTGCGCCGTGCGCGGCATTACCGTTGCCAGCCATGACGATGCAACGCTTGCCCATGTGGAAGAGGCCAAGGGCCATGGCGTGCGTCTGGCCGAGTTTCCGACCAGTCTTGAGGCCGCCGATGCCTCGCATCAGGCGGGGATGAGCGTGCTGATGGGCGCGCCGAACGTGGTGCGCGGTGGCTCCCATTCCGGCAATATTGCCGCCACGGATCTGGCCGAGCGCGGCGTGCTCGACGTGCTGTCTTCCGATTATATCCCGCTCAGCCTGCTGCACGCGCCTTTCGTGCTCGCCCATCGCTTTGAGGCGATCAGCCTGCCGCAGGCGCTGGCCATGGTGACCTCGACACCCGCCCGCACCGTCGGGCTGGAAGACCGGGGCCGGATTGCCCCTGGCCTGCGCGCCGATCTGGTGCGCGTCCGCTACAGCGAAAATCACGGTGGCGTGCCTGTGGTACGCTCCGTCTGGCGTCAGGGCAGAAGGGTGGCGTGATGGTGCCGCATTCCATCATGCCTGATGATCCGGGCGACACGTCTGGGGACAAGGGCCGGATGATCGTCGTTGTCGGCCCAAGCGGAGCGGGCAAGGATAGTCTGATTGCCTATGCCAAGCGGTATTTTATCGAACAGACTGACGCTGAGCGCTGCCCCGTACATTTCGTCCAGCGGGTCATCACAAGGGCCGCCGATGCGGGCGGGGAGGATCATCGCCCGGCCAGTCCTTCCGAGTTTGATGATCTGAAGGCCGTTGGCTGTTTTGCGGTCGATTGGGATGCGCATGGCCTAAGCTATGGCATTCCTGACGATGTGCATCGCTGGCTATCGAATGGCAGCGTGGTGATCGCCAACGGCTCACGCTCGGTACTTCCCCGGTTCGCACAGGTTTTTCCGCGAATGCTGGTGGTGAATGTCACGGCCCGGCCCGAGGTTCTGGCCGACCGGCTGGAGGCGAGGGGCAGGGAAAGCCGCGAGGACATTCTCCAACGGCTACAACGAAGCCCACCCGAAATTTGCGGTGATTATCCTGTCGTGACCATCGACAATTCCGGCCCGCTGGACGAGGCGGGCAGGCGTTTCATCGAGACGATTGAAACGGCGCTATAAAATGTGTTAAACAACTAATCCGCGTTACTGGCGATAAGAGCGTAATCGGCAGGATGGCAAAGCAAAGGATTGCATTAGCCTCCTTAAGCTCTTGAAGATGGAGTACCATCGGGAAGCGCGGTGCTTATCTTTCTGGAGATGAGCGATCAGCGGATCATCCGCGCCGTGCGCCTGGGCAATTTCCTTTCACTTTGGAGATGCCGCATGACGATGTTTGCCCCTTTATTTGCCATAGCCTTCGCCTTGTTGATTGGCGCGGCCAGTCCCGGTCCAAGTTTTCTTTTGGTCAGCCACACATCCATGACCCGCTCCAGAGCCGCCGGTTTGGTAACGGCGCTCGGCATGGGGACCGGCGGGTTGATCTTCGCCGTTCTGGCCCTTGCCGGATTGGCTGCCCTGATAACCCAGTTTGCTTGGCTTCATAGGGTTTTGCAGGTCGCGGGTGGCCTCTACCTCGCTTATATCGCATGGAAACTGTGGCGTGGTGCGGCCCAACCGGTCAATATGGAGCAGGCCGGTGTTGCACCAAAATCTTTCAGCAGGATTTATCTCAGCGCCTTTTTAACACAGGTCAGCAATCCAAAAACCGCGATTGTCTATGCCAGTATTTTCGCGGCTCTGCTGCCACCCCGGCCGGATAGCCTGCTGTTCATCATGCTGCCAGGCGTGGTCTTTCTGGTGGAAGCGGGCTGGTATTCACTGGTGGCGCTGGTCTTTTCCGCGCCGATACCCCGGCGCGTCTATCTCTCAGCCAAGAAACCGCTGGATCGTCTGGCCGCTTTGGTTCTGGGTGGACTTGGACTTCGCCTTGTGTTCGAGGGCGCGCGGCCCTGACACCTTTACCGAAGAGGGGTTGCCGCCAGGCTCGTATCCTTGACGGGCGTCTGATCCTTAGCAGGGGTCTGGGCAGGTTTCCTGACGGGATTCTGAGCTGTATCCTTGGACGCCAATTGTTTCCAGGTGTTCTGCTGGTTCAACATGGTGCGCAGATAGGCCACATTCGCCTCAGCCTGGTCGGGTGAAAGTTCGGCTCTGGCAATCCTGTCGGCCTCGTCGAAACGGCCTTGAAGGCCGACGACAAGGGCCAGGTTCTGGCGAACCCGGCTATCGGCGCCGGGTTGCTGGGATGCGCTGCGCAGGTAGGTTTCAGCGGTTTTCAGGTCGCCGCCGAGCAGATAGGACATGCCCATATTCGACAGGATCGAAGGCTCGTTGGGCTGGATCTGCAAGGCCTGCTGATAGGCGGCACGCGCCTCCTGGGTGCGTCCGAGCTGGTCGAGAACCGCGCCCTGGGCCGAATAAAGCCGCCAATCGGGCCGATCCGGGGTCTGGGCACGGCCAATCGTCGTCAAGGCCTGTTCCAGCTGGCCGGCAGCGGCCTGCGCCTTACCATAGGCGGCAAGCACTTGGCGGTCATTTGGATTGGCGATAACGACCTGCTGCATGACAGACAAAGCCTGCGGCGCGCGGCCGCCCATCTGCAACAGATTGGCATAGGCCACTCCGACCTGCGCGTTCTTGCGATTTTTCTCGTAGGCCCGGCCCATGCTGTCCGTTGCCATGGCAATTTCGCCGGGCGTCATCTGATCAACGGGCTTGGTCATTCTCGGAATCGAGCCGGTCGACATTTTGTCGGTATTGGAGGTGGTGGCGCAGCCCGTCAGCGCCAGCGCCAGTGCCAACACCGAAAGAGCGGGCAGTGCCGCGCAAATCTGAATGGATGAACGCCAAACAGCCATCACTCTATCCCCATAGCCCTGAATTCACAGGCAGACGAATCACCGCCATCAGCCCTGCAACCATGGAAAAGCAATAATCTGTTAACCCTAATGGAATGTTAAAATGCCTTTGGTCTGCGAGAACGCCCGGCGTTTGACATTTTCGTCAGCCATATATTTTCGAGAAAATTCGAGCCCGGTCCTCTTGAAAGATAAAACGTCCACGAAGGAACCGATTCTAAGGAATTTTGCGGTAAAGCTGACCGCGAAGTGATGGAGCAGCAAAAGGGCAATCATGGCACCCTATCAATATATTGAAAGACCCACCCCGTTTCTGACCAAGGGCGGAAAGTCCCTGCCGATTTTCGCGGTGACGCCCGCCCATATCGAAACCGGTGCGATTGATCCTCTTGCGCTCGATTGGGCGAAGAAGGCAGGCTACAAGGCGGATGTGGGTTCGCTGCTGCTGATCCCCACCAGCGATGGACAATTGGGCGGAGCGCTGTTTGGTCTGGGCAGCGCGCCAGGAGAAAATCCGTTTCTGGCGGGCAAGCTGGCGCGGGCATTGCCGGCTGGCGACTGGCATATCGAGACCGCGCCATTGACGGCCAACCGGTTGGTTCTGGGCTATGGTCTGGGCAGCTATCGTTTCGAGCGCTATAAGGCCGACCGTTCGGATCATCCCAAACTGCTGATGCCTCAGGATGCGGATGCCAGCGACATTGCCCGTCAGTTGGCCGGCGTTTTCCTGGCTCGCGACCTGATCAACACGCCCACCAACGACATGGGACCGGCAGATCTGGAAAAAACCTTCCGGGCACTGGCTGACCATTATAAGGCAGAGGTCAGCGTGGTGATCGGCGATGAACTGCTGCACCGGAATTTCCCGCTGGTTCACACCGTGGGCCGGGCCAGCGCCCAGGCGCCGAGGCTTCTGGAAATGCGTTGGGGCAAGAAGGGTCACAAGAAGATCACCCTGGTCGGTAAGGGCGTTTGTTTTGATACCGGCGGGTTGGATATCAAGCCGTCTTCATCCATGTTGCTGATGAAAAAGGACATGGGCGGTGCGGCCAATGTGCTGGGCCTTGCTCTGATGATCATGGATGCCAAGCTGAAAGTGGATCTGCGCGTCATCGTGCCTGCCGTGGAAAATTCCATAGCCGGCAATGCGTTCCGGCCCGGTGACATTTATACAAGCCGTCAGGGCCTGACCGTTCAGATCGACAATACCGATGCCGAGGGACGGTTGATCCTGGCCGATGCCCTGACCTATGCCGACGAAGAGGAACCCGACCTGCTGATCGACATGGCGACGTTGACGGGGGCTGCCCGTGTGGCGCTCGGTCCGGATGTGCCGGCCTTCTTCTCCAATGACGATGCGCTTGCCTATGAGCTGACAGATTCAAGCCTTGAAACTGACGACCCTATCTGGCGCCTGCCGCTTTTCCCTGGTTACGAAAAAATGGTCCGCTCGCAGATTGCCGACCTCACCAATGCACCTGCGGGCGGCATGGCGGGGGCAATCACCGCTGCCCTGTTCCTGAAGCGCTTTGTCACCCGAACGACAAGCTGGGCGCATTTCGACATTTTCGGCTGGGCGTCGCAAGAGCGGCCCCATAGCCCCGTTGGTGGTGAGGCGCAGGCAATTCGCGCCCTCTACCGCTATATCGCCGCGCTCAAATAAGCGAAGGCGTTCACGATGCTGTCTTTATCCTCGAGAGGTTTGAAAATCTCTCGAGGATAAAGGTGTGCCGAGATCTGAAATTCGGCAGTCTCTCTTCAATGGTCGTTCCTTAAAGCCGCTGTCCCCATCATTTCTCATTTGCAGGAGCTGATGCCGATTGGGGCTATCAGGCCTTGGTACTACCGTGACGTTTGACAGACTGTTCAATATTTGTTGACGACATGGAGGCTATCGTTCATTTTTTATTTTGACTATGATGGTCGTGTTTTGAGCTCCAAGAGCCGGATATTTCTTAAGGCCAGCTGTAAGATCTCCTTCCTGTTGACGCCGAGCTGTCATCAGGGAAACGCAGTCTAATAATAGAAAAATTATTTACTTACAATGAATTGCAGGATTTCTGGAGGCAGCTGATGTCGCACCAAAGCGCAAACGAGACAGGGGTTGAAGCGATTTTTATATGAATTAAAATAATTATTCGGCATTTCAATTTTTGCGTGTTAAATTTCAAGAGTTAGAAAATTCAAATTTTTTTTATTTTACATTGGCATCTCCGCTCCACACGTTTCGGGCGCATGGAACGGAAAAAAGGAGATTGATTTAATGAATTTTAATGTGAGAAAAATCGTTATAAATTCAGCATTTATAGGAATGGCAACGGGCTTTAGCGGCCTGACCATTGGCGGCGTGGCAACGGCTTCGGCGCAGGATGCCCAGACGGCCCCACCCGCCGGGGTCTATAAACTGGATCCGACCCATGCGAACCTGACATGGACGGTCAAGCACAATACGATTTCCAATTACACGGCTCGCTTTGGCAAGCTGGAAGCCACGCTTTCTCTCGACCCAGCGAAAATCGAAGCCTCCAAGATCGAGGTGACGATTGATCCGACATCGGTGGATGTGCCCTATCCCGCCGATTATAAGGCCACCCACGCCAAATCGCCTTATGCGACCTGGCCTGAGGAGATCAGCAAGGATCCCAAAAAACTCAACAGTGACGCTTTCCCGAAGATCACCTTCACATCGACCAGCGTGAAGAAGACCGGTGACAAGACGGCCGAAATCCTCGGCAACTTGACATTCCTGGGTGTCACCAAGCCGGTGACGCTGAATGCAACGCTGAACGGGTCCATTGACAGCCATCCATTTGCAGGTGTTCCGGCCATTGGATTTGCTGCGGAAGGGACGTTTGACAGAACGGCGTTTGGCCAACCTGTCGGTTACGTCGGCAAGGATGTGATGATCCGCTTTGACGGTGAGTTCATCCAGGACCCGGCAGCGTCTCCATCCAAGTGATGGTGGATTTGACGTGATGCTGAAAGCAGCGCGTGAGGCACAGGCCTCTGCGTAAAATGCCTTTGGGCCGATTGGGTTTGGACGCGATATCTGCACCCTTAATCGGCCCAGAGCCTGCGCCGCAGCGGGCATTCGGCTCGCAGAATTTTCCAAATTTTATCATTGATAAATATAGGTTTTAAGAGCCATGAACACGGCGTTTCAGCACCAGACAGTACCGCGGGCTGCGGTACGCTATACCGGCGTTGCCATCGCGCTGCATTGGGCGATCGCGCTGATGATCCTGTCGATGATCCCGATGGGATGGTGGATGGTGCGGGCCTTGAAAAAGCCTGAGACCCAGCAACTGGCCTATCAACTGTTTCAGATCCACAAATCCATCGGCTTTGCCATTCTGGCTTTGACCGTGCTGCGCATCATCTGGCGGGCAACCCATAAGCCGCCCGCTTTGCCATCTGGCATGAAGCTCTGGGAACGGTTTCTGGCCAATGCCACGCATATCGCTTTCTACGGCATGATGTTGATCCTGCCATTGACTGGTTGGATCTACGTGTCTTCCGGCTGGGCGATTGCAACGGATCGCCCGCTGGATGTGGCCACCTCCTGGTTTGGCCTGTTTCCAATCCCGCACCTTCCGGGTCTTGAGGGAAATCGCAACCTCGCCTTCGGCGCGATGGGTGCCCATAGCTATATGGCTTACGGCGGTGCGGCGCTGATCGTTCTGCATGTCGCAGCGGCCTTGAAGCATCACTTTATCGAGCGGGATGGTGTTTTGGCGCAGATGGTGCCTTTCCTGCGGACCGGTAAAGTCGCGCACAGCGCGTCTGGCAAAGGGAAGACCAGTGGCCTGTCGCATGGTTTCGGCTTGGCGCTTGTGGTTATGGCTGCTGCTATCGGTTGGGTCATGCATCTGCCGCCGCCGCTTGCCGAGCAGCCATCGGCGGTGGAGGCGCAAGCTGAACCGCCTGCGGTGGCGCCTCAGTCATCCGCAAATGTCAGCCAGGCCAATCCTGCACAAACCGATGCTCAAGCTACACCGGTGCAAGCCGCGCCAGTCCAGGCGGCAACCGCTCCTGCCTGGGCAATCGATATGGCATCGTCCAGCATCGGCTTTGGTGGCACCCATGCTGGCAATGCCTTCAATGGCCGGTTTGAAGAGTGGAGTGGCGACATACGCTTCGATCCTGCCAATCTTGCTGGTTCGAAAGCGATGATTCTGGTGAAAACGGCCTCTGCCAAAACCGGCGATGCGACCCAGGAAGGTTCGTTGAAGAATGGCGAATGGCTCAATTCCACCCGGTTTCCAGAGGCCAGGTTCGAAACCACGGAATTTCGCGCCTTGGGAGGTGATCGCTATGAGGCGCGGGGCACCCTGAGCATCAAGAACAAGCCTCTGCCGGTTGTCCTGCCCTTCAGCTTGAAAATGGAAGGCAACAAGGCGCAGGTGGAAGGCGCATTGGAACTGGATCGCGCCGCGCTCAATCTTGGGATGTTTTCCGACCCATCGGCGGAATGGGTGTCGAAATCCATCAATGTGAACATTGTGGTGAATGCGACGAAGACCGGCTCCTGATCGTATCCATCCATCACAGGTCCGGCCTCTTGCAGTGCCGGGCTTTGTCATGTGATATATAACGGGTGCGAAACGAGAGCGGAGCAGACGATGAGCCTGGAACTGACCGCAACGGCGGCGCTAGGGCTTTGGCATCACGTGACTTTGCGACAGGTGCAGGAGGATGGCCGCGACCTGACGCTTCGCCAGCTCTCCATCCTGCTGCATATCTATCTGGTTCCGCCGCCGCATACCGTGCGGGGGCTTGCCGCCACCCTTAAGGTTACCAAGCCGGTCATTACCCGCGCACTCGATACCATGGGTGGCATGGGGTTTGTTGATCGGGTGCGCGATGATATGGACAAGCGCAATGTCATCATCAAGCGCACTGTGGCAGGCGCGCTTTATCTGGAAAAATTCGGCGACCTGATCATTGAGCAGGCGCGTGGCATGAGGACGTGAACATGCAACTGGACCGCCGGCTGAACGCCTATCGACCTGATCTGGCCGATGCGGCCCTGCGTGGCCAGGTGGAGGCCGAGCGTTATGTCAGCGGAACCCCGGCGCGCATTGCCGTGCCGGTTATCGCCTTGCGTCCGCGCCCGGATTTTGCCTGCGGAATCGATACGGAGGTGCTGCTGGGCGAAGAGGTTACGGTGTTTGACCGGACCGATGGCTGGGCCTGGGTGAAGGGCGATCTGGATGGTTATGTCGGTTATCTGCCGGAAACGGCGATTGCCGCTATCGAGGCGCCGCCCACGCATTGGGTAACAGTGCCACGCAGTTTTCTCTATACCGGCCCGGACCTGCGCTATCCCAATGCGCAGGCAATCTCGATGGGGAGCCGGGTAACGGTCACCGGCGAGGCCGAGACCCGTGGCACCCGCTACTTTCTGCTGAGTGATGGTCATGCGGTGATTGCCGATCATTGCCGCTCCCTCGGTACGCCAGCGGGCGAGGATTATGTAGCCATCGCCGCCCGTTTTCTGGAAACACCCTATCTCTGGGGCGGACGCAGCGGGCTTGGCATTGATTGCTCCGGCCTCGTCCAGCTCTCCATGCAGATGTGCGGGCTGAGCGCTCCGCGCGACAGCGACATGCAGGCGGCGGGCCTCGGCAACCCGATTGAGCGGAGTGATCTTCGCCGGGGCGACCTGATCTTCTGGAAAGGCCATGCCGGTATCATGGAAGATGAGCGCACCCTGCTGCATGCCAATGGCCACACAATGAGCGTCGCCCGCGAAGACGTGGACGCCGCCATCGCCCGGATCGGCTGGCTCTACCAGCAGCCGACCGGCTATCGCCGCCCGGAACGGATCGCCTAGAGCATTTCCAGCAAAAGTGTGTAGCGGTTTTGCGTCCGGAAATGCGTTAAAACAAAGAGTTAGAGTATTTATGCGTTTCTATGAAACGCGGAAATGCTCTAGCCAATCCAATCAGGAGAAGCCTGTCAATGCGCTTCGTCCCAATTGTTGGCGGCGCGGGCATCGACTTTGAGTGGGACGCGCATGGCGATGGCGGGCATGGCGGCATTTTCCATGGTGGAGACGATCACCGGCAAGGCAGCCTCGATGGCCTCATCCTCGACTTCGAAGATCAGTTCGTCATGCACCTGGAGCAACATCCGGGTTTTCTCGCCAAGCCCGGCCTTGGCCAGCGCCGGTTCCACCTGCACCATGGCGCGGCGGATGACATCGGCGGCGGAACCCTGGATTGGCGCGTTGATGGCTGCCCGCTCGTTGAAGGCCCGCATTGACGGGTTGGAGGATTTGATCTCCGGGTAATGGGCGCGCCGTCCGAAAATGGTTTCGACATAGCCATGCTCACGCACGAAAGCCTTGGTGCTTTCCATATAGTCCTTGATGCCGGGGAATCGCTCGAAATATTTCTTGATGTACTCGCCCGCCTCCGACCGCTCAATGTTGAGCTGGTTGGCAAGACCGAAGGCGGAAATACCGTAGATGATTCCGAAATTGATCGCCTTGGCGCGGCGGCGCACTTCAGACGGCATGCCATCCACCGGCACGCCGAACATTTCAGAGGCCGTCATCGCATGAATATCGACCCCATCGGCAAAGGCCTGACGCAATTGCGGAATGTCCGCCACATGGGCCAGTACCCGCAGCTCGATCTGGCTATAGTCGGCAGACAGCAGCTTATGGCCTGGGGTAGAAATGAAGGCGGTGCGGATCTTGCGGCCTTCTGCCGTGCGCACCGGGATGTTTTGCAGGTTCGGCTCGGATGACGACAGGCGACCGGTGGTGGTGGCCGCCATCGAATAGGATGTGTGGACCCGCTTGGTCTGCGGGTGGACATAGCCGGGCAGGGCGTCGGTATAGGTGGATTTCAGCTTGGTCAGCTGGCGCCAATCAACGATCTTGCGGGGCAGGGGCTCACCCTGGGCGGCCAGATCTTCCAGCACCTGCGCAGATGTGGACCATTGACCGGTCTTGGTTTTTGAGCCGCCGGGCAGGTTCATTCTGCCAAACAGGATATCCCCAAGCTGTTTGGGCGAGCCGACATTGAAGCGCTCACCAGCCAGTTCGTAAATTTCGTCTTCAAAGGCGGCAGCCTTCTGCGCCAACTCGCCTGATAGCCGCGAGAGGATCTGCCGGTCGATGGTGATGCCGCGCTCTTCCATGTTAGCCAGGACCGGCACCAGGGGCCGCTCCAGCCGCTCGTAGACCCGCGTCAAGCCGACGGCGGCAAGCCGTGGTTTCAGCACCAGCCAGAGACGCAGCGTGACGTCGGCATCCTCGGCGGCGTAGGCGGTCGCCTTGTCGATATCGACGAGATCGAAGGTGACAAGCGATTTGCCGGAGCCAGCGACCTCCTTATAGGGGATGGGCGTATGTCCGAGCCACCGCTCCGACAGGCTGTCCATGCCATGCGCGCCGACGCCAGCTTCCAGCACATAGGACAGCAGCATGGTATCGTCGAAGCCCCTGATCACAATGCCGTGCCGCTTCATGACAAGGTAATCGTATTTCAGGTTTTGCGCCACTTTCAGAACCGAAGCATCTTCCAGCAGGCCCTTCAGGGCGGCGAGTGCCGCATCCATTGGGATCTGGTTTTCTGCCAGTTTCAGGCCGTCGCTGAACAGGTCATCTCGCCCGGTCTTATGGCCAAGCGGCACATAGGCGGCGCGAATGGTTGCTGCGCCCGGCGATTTCGTATTGTCCTGAAGGGCCAGCGAAACACCGACCAGATCGGCTTGCATCGGATCAAGCGAGGTGGTTTCCGTATCGAAGGCGACAAACCCGGCCTCCCGCGCCGAGGCAATCCAGCCTTCCAGGGTGGGAAGATCGCGAATGGTCACATAGGCGGACCGGTCGATGGGCTGACCGCCAAAAGCCGATTGCCGGGCCGCGGCGAGATCGGCAGGCGTCGCGCCCTCGGCCTTGGCGGATTGTGCCGAAGGTCCGGCTTCTTGGCCGGAGGCGGGCGTTTGAGCTGTGGCACCAGCGTCGAGGTCCGGGCCACGGGCTGCCGAACCCCATTCCACCGAGATCGTGGCGGGTTCGATGGCGCCGGCATCACAATCGCAATTGTCGGCGACGCGCCGTGTCAGCGAGGTGAATTCCATGGCCTTCAGGAAGGCGACCAGCTTTGGTCCGTCCTGCTTTTCCAGCATCAGCGCATCCAGCGGCATGTCCAGCGGCACGTCGGTGCGCAGCGTCACCAGTTGCCGTGACAGCTTGACCAGTTCGGCGCCTGCCAGAATGTTTTCGCGCCGCTTGTTCTGCTTGATTTCGGAGGCCCGAGCCATCAGCGTGTCCAGATCGCCATATTCCTCCAGCAATTGCGCCGCCGTCTTCGGGCCGATGCCGGGAATGCCGGGAATATTATCGGTGCTGTCGCCGGTCAGCGATTGCAGGTCGATCATCTTTTCCGGCGGCACGCCCCATTTCTCGATGACATCGGGAATGCCAATCTGCTTGTCCTTCATGCTGTCATACATATGGACATTGGTGGTCACCAACTGCATCAGGTCCTTGTCGGAAGAGACGATGGTGACATCCGCTCCGATGGCTTCGGCGGCCCGCGCATAGGTGGCGATAATGTCATCGGCCTCGAAGCCTTCGGTTTCGATGCAGGGCAGGTTGAAAGCCCGCGTCGCCTGGCGGATCAGTCCGAATTGTGGCACGAGATCTTCCGGCGGGGCGGAGCGATTGGCCTTGTATTCGGGATAGAGATCCTTGCGGAAGGTTTTTGACGAATAGTCGAAAATCACAGCAAGGTGGGTGGGTGTGACGCCGACTGACGTGTCGCGTGCTTCGGTCAGCAGCTTCCACATCATATTGCAAAAGCCCGAGACCGCGCCGACCGGCAGCCCGTCCGATTTGCGGGTCAGCGCCGGAAGCGCATGGAAGGCCCGGAAGATGAAGCCGGAGCCGTCGACAAGAAAGAGATGATCGCCTTTTTTCATGCGCCAAGGGATAGCGCGGCGGCTCAAAAAGGTCCATGCCACATCACGCCAAAACCGTTTACAGAGTGAAGTGACGATTTTTCTGTGTCATCACGAAAAGCTTACCGCTTTGTAATCATTCCTTCCCTTGAAAAAACACATTTGGCCGCGCATTTACTAGTCAGCGGCGCATGATTAGCACCGCAGTCTGAAAGTTGGCTCGTCCCCCGCCGCTTCAGACTTCAGGACAAAGGCCTTATCCCCCCTCTCCGGGCCTTTGTCCCCTGTTACGAAAAGTCGTCACGGCGCCGCCTCCAGCCGTGACGACTTTTTTGTTTGTGCCTGGCATTTCTGCTATAGAGGTGGCCACATTGCCTCGGCTTTGAAACCGGCCTATCATCGACACCATGCTGTTTGATCGTCGGCAATCGCCAACCTATCTCGTGAGCCAGCTCGCCAAGGAATTTGCCCGTGCCTTGCAGGTTCGGGCCGAGGGGCTGGGCTTTTCCGCCGGTCAGTTTCCAATCCTGCTGGAGCTTTGGGAAGAGCAAGGCCTGACCCAGAAGCAATTGCTGGAGCGGGTGGCTGTGGAACAGGCGACCATGGCCAATACCCTGTCTCGCATGGAGCGTGACGGATTGATCGAGCGAAAGCCCCATCCTAGCGATCGACGTGCGCAACTGGTTTTCCTGACCGCCAAGGGGGAGGGGCTGCGGGATCAGGCGATTTCTGCCGCCTGCGAGGCGGATGACGCTCTTTTCCATGGGTTTCGGCGTTTCGAGAAGGAATTGATGCTGGAATTCATTCGTCAGGCCCTGGAAAATGCCCGCAGCAGCGACAAAAGCTCAAATATTTGACGCTGTTTGTCTCGAAACTGTCGGGCTCATGGTCTATCGTCCCGGCTGATTTGAACAGTCCAGGACATGCCCATGACCGATCTAGCTCCCATTCTCGCCGAGGCCGACAAGGCGCTGCCACAAAGCCTTGATCGGCTTTTCGACCTTGTCCGCATTCCCTCGATTTCCACCGATCCGGCCTATAAGGCCGATTGCCGTAAGGCAGCGGAATGGCTGGCGCAGGAGCTGAAGGGTCTAGGCTTCAATGCCTCCGTGCGCGACACGCCCGGTCACCCGATGGTCGTTGGTCATCACGATGCTGACCGCCCGGATGCGCCGCATGTGCTGTTTTACGGCCATTACGATGTGCAGCCGGTCGATCCGCTCAATCTTTGGGAAAACGATCCGTTCGAGCCTGCTATCAAGGAAATCGAGCCGGGCCGTAAGGTGATCACCGGACGCGGCACCTCCGATGACAAGGGCCAATTGATGACCTTCGTCGAGGCCTGCCGGGCCTATAAGGCCGTGCATGGCGGCCTGCCCATCAAGATCACCATCCTGTTCGAGGGCGAAGAGGAATCCGGCTCGCCATCGCTGAAGCCATTTCTTGCGGCCAATGCGGGTGAGCTGAAATGCGATTTCGCCCTGGTCTGCGACACCGGCATGTGGGACCGAGAGACCCCGGCGATTGCGGCAGCCCTGCGCGGCCTTGTCGGCGAGGAAGTGACGGTGACGGCGGCGGATCGTGATCTGCATTCCGGCCTGTTCGGCGGGGCTGCGGCCAATCCGATCCACATTCTCGCCAAGGTGCTGGCCGACCTGCATGACGAGACGGGCCGGGTCACCATTGATGGTTTCTACGAGGGTGTCGAGGAGACACCAGTCAACATCAAGGCCTCCTGGGAAAAGCTGGGCCGCACTGCCGACAAATTTCTCAATGATGTCGGCCTGTCGATCCCATCAGGCGAAACAGGCCGCAGCGTCCTGGAATTGACCTGGGCGCGTCCGACCGCCGAAGTCAACGGCATTACCGGTGGCTATACCGGCGAAGGCTTCAAGACCGTGATCGCCTCCAAGGCGTCAGCGAAAGTGTCTTTCCGTCTGGTCGGTGAGCAGGACCCGGCGAAAATCCGCGAAAACTTCCGGGCTTTCGTCAAGGCGCGCATTCCCGGCGATTGCTCGGTTGAATTCCACGAGCATGGGGCATCGCCAGCCATCCAGCTTCCCTATGATTCGCCCTTCCTGACCAAGGCTAAATCCGCTCTGTCGGATGAATGGCCAAAGCCCGCTGAAGTGATCGGCATGGGCGGCTCTATCCCGATTGTCGGGGATTTCCAGACCATGCTGGGCATGGATTCGCTGCTGGTCGGCTTTGGCCTGGTGGATGACCGCATCCATTCGCCCAATGAAAAATACGAGCTGGAATCTTTCCACAAGGGTATCCGGTCCTGGATCCGTATTCTGGATGCGCTGGCGCACTGATACCAAACACGCGATTGCGACGACGCCCGGACGAATTCCGGGCGTTTTCATTTGGATCGCGTATCGTGGCGTGGAAAAATGATAAGGGGCCAGAAAAGCAAAAAGGCCGGGGAGTAAACCCGACCTTTCCAAAACTCGCTCTTATCGTTGCCAGTACATCCGTGGTCAACGAAGCGCGAGGCTTCAACCTGAAGGAGGACCGGGTTCTCACCCTGTTTGCTGCCTTTTCATGAGTATCGCGCCAAATGCCTAAACTTGTGTTAAGCATCGTCAAGCGACCTCGGCAGCAATGCCCCGTCCTTCACGTCTTCATCATAAATGGCATCTCATTGCGGCTTTTCAAGGGCTCCAGTTGATTTTCTTGCCAGTTATTTTGTTGATCATCCCGATGTCTGCAAGATCATCCGATGTCTGCAAGATCATCCGATGTCTGCAAGATCATCCGATGTCTGCAAGATCATCCGATGTCTGCAAGCTCTTGCAGGTCGGCGCTGGTCCTTTTATGAAAAGACTATGAGCCTTACATCCGTTCAAGATTTCTTTTCGGCCCATGCGCCGGATATCACCGTGATTGAAACCGAGCAAAGCTCGGCCACCGTGCCTTTGGCCGCCTTGGCGCATGGCGTTGAGCCGGACCAAATTGCCAAGACCCTGTGTTTGCGGGTTGGGGACATCACCATGCTGGTGGTTGCCGCAGGCGAGCGAAGGCTGGACAACAAGAAATTCAAGGAGCGGTTCGGGGGCAAACCCCGTATGCTGGGAGCGGAAGAGGTCGTGGCGCTGACCGGCCATCCAGTGGGCGGTGTTTGTCCTTTCGGGCTGGC
This sequence comes from Agrobacterium vitis, assembly GCF_014926405.1. NCBI lineage: Bacteria > Pseudomonadati > Pseudomonadota > Alphaproteobacteria > Hyphomicrobiales > Rhizobiaceae > Gillisella > Gillisella vitis. Next base: position 2,930,663 of record NZ_JACXXJ020000005.1, on the reverse strand, counting down.
AACGCCGCTTCCTGTGTTTTGCGATATGTCGTTGCAGCGTTTCGACATCGTCGTCCCAGCCGCCGGAGCCACCAATTCCGCCGTCAAGATTGCGCCGCAACGCATAGTCGATCTAACCGGGGCGGAATGGGTCGATGTCTGCCAATAAGATAAAGGGTCATTGATATCAGTGATCGAATACAAAAAAGGCGGCGCACCCTGCGCCGCCTTTCCTCCTCGCCATAAAACGACGAATGCCTATTTTCCGAAACTGCATGGCAGTTTTAGATCAGTGCCTTAGTACCAACGACGGCGGGGTTCTGGCGTGGACTGGCTTGCCACCAGATAACCAATGAACGCACCCACCAGAGCAATGCCGAGCAGAGCGGTCGATGTTGCAGTCGGATGCTCGCGCACGATACCAGCAACCGATGTTGCCTCATCCTTGGCATAGCGTGCCACGTCCTGCGCGCTGCGGGCAGCGTTGCTCAGCGCATGAGATGTGGTTCCGCGAACCTGATCGGCCACAGAATGACCCTGCTCAGCCAACTTGTCCTTCAATTGCGCGATCTGAGCCTGAAGCTCACGCATTTCAGCTTGCATACGCGTCGTATCAGCCATGGGTAACTCCCTGTTGTGTTTTCGTGAAAATAACGGTTCCATGCCGCTTTGGTTCCATTCGGTTCTCGAAAAGAACGCAATGGGATGGAATCAACGGACATGCATTGCTCGTCCCATCCGTCTTCCATCCATGCCCAAGACATTATAAGCAGGGATTGAAGCAGCCCCTATGATTACCTTTCTGGCACCCTTCTGGAGAACGGCCCTCGCGCCATGGCAGGCATGAAAAAGTCACGAAACCGCATTGAGCCCAGGCTTGGCGACGCTGAGAATGAGGATGGTGACGAGATCAGGCTCGACAGCAATGATCGCGTGCTCGGCGGACGCACGGCCTCGGGTGGGAAAAAAATGCCAGCCACCAGTTCCAAACGGTCGAGAGAGGTTGCCGATCCGCGCCCGAAACGTGAGAAAGTTCAGTCCGGCGGCCTCTTTGGTGGTATCCGCAGGCTGTTCTACTGGTGCGTGGTGCTGGGTATATGGGGAACGATCGGCGTCGTTGGCCTGGTCATCTATTTTGCCGCCCAGATGCCAAGCGCCAGTTCCTGGACCGTGCCGGCCCGCGCGCCGAATATCAAGATTGTCTCTGTCGATGGCGCATTGATCGCCAATCGCGGTGTCACCGGTGGCGAAGCCTTGTCCATCGATGAAATGTCGCCCTATCTGCCGGAAGCGATCGTGGCGATTGAGGACAAGCGGTTTTACCACCATTTCGGTGTCGATTTCATCGGGGTTGGCCGCGCCTTCGTCACCAATATTCTGCTGGGCCATAAGGCTCAGGGCGGATCGACCATCACCCAGCAATTGGCCCGAAACCTGTTTCTGTCGCCCAAGAAGACCTTTGAGCGCAAAGTACAGGAAGTGCTGCTATCGCTGTGGCTGGAGCAGAAATATACCAAGGATCAGATCCTGGCCATGTATCTGAACCGGGTCTATTTTGGTGACAATGCCTATGGCGTCGAAGCGGCATCGCGGCGCTATTTCAATACCTCCGCGCGTGACGTCAATCTGGGCGAAGCGGCGCTTTTGGCCGGGTTGGTTCAGGCGCCGTCGCGGCTGTCGCCGGTCAACGATCCAAAGCCGGCCCAGGATCGGGCCAAGGTCGTGCTGGGCGCCATGCGCGAACAGGGCTACATCACGGACAGCGACTTCGACCGCGCCATGAAACAGTCCCCGGACCACGCCAAGCGGCAGGCCGATGGTGCAGGCCAATATGTGGCCGACATGGTGGCGGGCCAGTTGAAAGGGCTGATCGGCGAGGTCAAACAGGACATTGTCGTCACCACGACCATCGATCCGACGCTGGAGGATGCGGCGCAGGCCGCAATTGCTGCCACGCTGGACAAGGACGGCAAGAAATCCAATGCCTCGCAAGCGGCTCTTGTCGCCATCGATGGCAATGGCGCGGTGCGTGCTTTGGTCGGTGGTCGGGATTATGCGACCAGTCAGTTCAATCGGGCCGTGACGGCCAAGCGCCAGCCCGGTTCGGCTTTCAAGCCCTTCGTTTATGCCGCCGCCATGGAAATCGGCGATACGCCCAGCACTGTCCGCAATGACGGTCCGGTGAAGATTGGCAATTGGACCCCTGAAAACTACGAGCAGAAATACAATGGACCGGTGACGCTTTCCTACGCGCTCGCCCATTCGCTCAACACCATTGCCGCCCAGCTGGTCATGGAGGTTGGCCCGGATCAAGTGATCAAGCTTGCCCACCGGCTCGGTGTCGAATCGGATCTGCAAAGCAATGCGTCGATTGCGCTCGGCACCTCGGAAGTGTCGCTGCTGGAGCTGACGGCAGCCTATGCGCCCTTCATGAATGGCGGCTACAAGGCAACCCCGCATGTGATCAGCCAGATTGCCGATGCCGATGGCAAGGTGCTTTATACAGCCGACTACGGCGAGCCGCCGCGGGTGCTCAATCAGCAGGTTGTTGGGCAGATGACCCGAATGATGGAATCTGTGATGACCGAGGGCACCGGCAAGGCCGCCAAGCTCAAGAACTGGCAAGCGGCTGGCAAGACCGGAACGACACAGTCGTTCCGCGACGCGCTGTTTGTCGGCTTTACCAGCAATCTCACCACCGGCGTGTGGTTCGGCAATGACGACGGGGCGCCGATGAAGAAGGTGACCGGCGGCGGTCTTCCTGCCAAGACCTGGAAGGATTTCATGACGGTTGCCCATAAAGGGCTAACACCCGTGCCGTTGTTTGGCGATCCGACGCCACAGACCGAGGAAAGTCCGTCGCTGACGACGATGATCCAGCAGGTCCTGTCCGGCACGCCGTCCACGCCTGCCCCTGCTGATCAGGAAAACAGCTATCCGCCGGCGCCACCAGCGCCTGCCAACACGCCGGGTCCGCTGTCCGGCAATGCGCCCGATAATGTCAGCCCGGCTTATCCGCCCCAGGCGCGCCAGATGCCAAGCCAGAACCAGGGTCAAATCCCGGGTCAGGCCCCCGTGCAACCTCGTCCGCCGGTCAATCCACGCGATGGTGCCGTTCTGGAAGGTCGGGTCCCGCCGGGTGCTTTGCGTCGCAACGATCCCATGGCTGAGGATGGCTATCCGGGTGAAGATCCGGACAGTAATCCTTATGGTGCTGATGGCGGCTATGCGCCTCCGGCCGATGTCGGTGAAGGACAACAGCCCCGCGCGCAGAGCCATGGCGATGGAAAGACCACGCTGCTGGATGTGATCATGGGACGGTAACGGCTGGATTTTATATGTGCTATGACGCCTTGATCGTGCCGTAGGCTCCAGGCAAGCAATGCCTGCCACATCTGATGGGATTTGGCTCCCGGTTGTATGGCTTGTTCACCTTGGCACCATCCGCAATACCTTGTTTTGCGGGAAATGCGTAAACTTGGTGGTTGGTGTGAATTTGGTGCCTTGCAGTCGTAAATTTCGGTTCTTATATAGCCCGCATAAGGCAGCGTCGCTGCGCAATCCCGTAGACCACAATCCACGTCGAGGGGCTGTCACTGGAATGCCTGTCGGGGTTCGGACAGCCTGCTTCAAGGAGAGAATAAAATGGCAAAAGTAATCGGTATCGACCTTGGAACGACCAATTCCTGCGTTTCTGTCATGGACGGCAAGGATGCGAAGGTCATTGAAAATTCAGAGGGCGCGCGGACCACGCCGTCCATGGTGGCTTTTTCGGACGATGGTGAGCGCCTTGTCGGCCAGCCGGCCAAGCGCCAGGCGGTGACAAACCCCACCAACACGCTCTTCGCTGTCAAGCGCCTGATTGGCCGCCGCTACGAAGATCCGACCGTTGAAAAGGACAAGGGCCTCGTGCCGTTTCCGATCATCAAGGGCGACAATGGTGATGCTTGGGTCGAAGCTCAGGGCAAAGGCTATTCGCCTGCCCAGATTTCTGCGATGATCCTGCAGAAGATGAAGGAAACCGCAGAAGCCTATCTCGGCGAAAAGGTCGAAAAGGCCGTTATCACCGTTCCCGCTTACTTCAATGACGCTCAGCGTCAGGCCACCAAAGATGCAGGCCGCATCGCTGGTCTCGAAGTTCTGCGCATCATCAACGAGCCAACGGCTGCTGCCTTGGCTTATGGCCTCGACAAGACCGAAGGCAAGACCATTGCCGTTTACGACTTGGGCGGTGGTACGTTCGATATTTCCGTTCTGGAAATCGGTGATGGCGTGTTCGAAGTGAAGTCCACCAACGGTGACACCTTCCTCGGTGGTGAAGACTTTGACATGCGTCTGGTTGAATATTTGGCTGCTGAGTTCAAGAAGGAACAGGGCATTGAGCTCAAGAACGACAAGCTCGCTCTGCAGCGCCTGAAGGAAGCCGCTGAAAAGGCCAAGATCGAACTGTCCTCGTCGCAGCAGACCGAAATCAACCTGCCGTTCATCACGGCTGACGCTTCTGGTCCAAAGCATTTGACCATGAAGCTGACCCGCGCCAAGTTTGAAAACCTGGTGGACGATCTGGTTCAGCGCACTGTTGCACCGTGCAAGGCAGCCCTCAAGGACGCTGGCGTCACCGCCGCTGACATTGATGAAGTTGTTCTGGTTGGCGGCATGAGCCGTATGCCAAAGGTGCAGGAAGTTGTGAAGCAGCTGTTCGGCAAGGAACCACACAAGGGTGTGAACCCGGACGAAGTGGTTGCCATGGGTGCTGCCATTCAGGCTGGCGTTCTGCAGGGCGACGTTAAGGACGTGTTGTTGCTCGACGTGACCCCGCTGTCGCTCGGCATTGAAACCCTCGGCGGTGTCTTCACTCGTCTGATCGACCGTAACACGACGATCCCGACCAAGAAGAGCCAGGTGTTCTCGACCGCTGACGACAACCAGCAGGCCGTGACCATCCGCGTATCGCAGGGCGAGCGCGAAATGGCGCAGGACAACAAGCTGCTCGGCCAGTTCGACCTGGTTGGTCTGCCACCATCACCCCGCGGCGTTCCACAGATCGAAGTGACCTTCGATATCGACGCCAACGGTATTGTGCAGGTATCCGCCAAGGACAAGGGCACTGGCAAGGAACAGCAGATCCGCATTCAGGCCTCCGGTGGTCTGTCGGATGCTGATATTGAGAAGATGGTCAAGGACGCCGAAGCCAATGCTGAGGCCGACAAGAATCGTCGCGCTGTGGTCGAAGCCAAGAACCAGGCTGAAAGCTTGATCCATTCCACCGAGAAGTCGGTGAAGGATTATGGCGACAAGGTCTCCGCAGACGACCGGAAGGCGATCGAGGATGCTATTGCTGCCCTGAAGTCTTCGATTGAAACCTCGGAACCGAATGCCGAGGACATTCAGACCAAGACCCAGACCTTGATGGAAGTGTCCATGAAGCTTGGTCAGGCGATCTACGAGTCCCAGCAGGCCGAAGGCGGTGCCGAGGGTGGGCCAAGTGGTCACCATGATGACGGCATCGTCGATGCCGACTATGAAGAAGTGAAGGACGACAACACGAAGAAGTCTGCTTGATGCGGAATTCGCGGCGTCATACCTTTGTGAGATGGCTGGCCTTCGGGCCAGCCGCGTTTGCTTTGGCAGGGTGCCTCGCCGCGCATGCGGCAGCGGGCGCCGATGTTCACCAGAAAGTCAGTGCTGCCGAAGCGTCTATCCTCCAGGCGATTGCCAAACGGGATACGGCGCTTTTGCGGCGAACCGTTGGTGGTCTCGGTCCGCTGATCGAGGATGCCTTGAAGCGCAAGAAGTCCGGTGGGCAGGTCTCTTCCTGCGATCTGGCGGCCCACTCCTTGGGCTTTGCCGGCATGTCGCTGTCGGAGGCGGTCACGCAAAAGGGCGCGGCGCGAAAAATGCTGATGGATGATGCCCGCCAGGCGGCGGCAGATTTTAACAGGGACATGTCTGCCTGCGACGCGCAGGTGGGACAGAAGACAAGCAACCACGCGGGTGTGGAAAAAGCTTTGAGAGCTTTGTAGGACGATGGCAAAAGCAGATTTCTACGAGACCCTCGGTGTCTCCAAAACCGCAGATGAAAAAGAGCTGAAAAGCGCCTTCCGCAAGCTGGCGATGAAGTTTCACCCGGACAAAAATCCTGGTGATGCCGAATCCGAGCGGAAGTTCAAGGAAATTAACGAGGCCTATGAAACGCTGAAGGACCCGCAAAAACGGGCCGCTTATGACCGTTTCGGCCACGCTGCCTTTGAGCAGGGTGGCATGGGCAGCGCTGGCGGCGGCGGTGGTTTTGCCGGCGGTGGATTCTCGGATATTTTCGAGGACATCTTTGGCGAGATGATGGGCGGCGGTCGTGGCGGCAACGCGCGTGGACGCTCCACCGGCGGCCGTGAACGTGGTGCCGACCTGCGCTACAATATGGAAATTTCGCTGGAAGAAGCCTTTACTGGCAAGACGGCGCAAATCCGGGTTCCGACCTCGATTACCTGCGAAGTCTGTTCCGGTTCGGGCGCCAAGCCCGGCACCAAGCCGACCACCTGCGCCACCTGCCAGGGGTCTGGACGGGTGCGGGCTGCCCAGGGCTTCTTTTCCATTGAGCGGACCTGCCCGACCTGTCAGGGCCGGGGCCAGACGATCAGCGATCCCTGCGGCAAATGCCATGGCCAGGGCCGCGTCACGGAAGAGCGTCAGCTGTCCGTTTCCATTCCGTCCGGTATCGAGGATGGGACACGCATTCGTCTTCAGGGCGAGGGCGAAGCGGGCTTGCGAGGTGGGCCGTCAGGCGATCTCTATATTTTCCTGTCGGTCAAGCCGCACCAGTTCTTCCAGCGCGAAGGTGCCGATCTCTACTGCTCCGTGCCGATCTCGATGACAACCGCTGCACTCGGCGGCACGTTCGACGTGACCACGCTGGATGGAACCAAGTCGCGGGTCACCGTGCCGGAAGGTACGCAACCCGGCAAGCAGTTCCGTTTGAAGGGCAAGGGCATGCCGGTGCTGCGCTCGGCGCAGATGGGTGATCTCTACATACAGATCCAGATCGAGACGCCGCAGAAGCTCACCAAGCGCCAACGCGAGTTGCTGCAGGAATTCGACCAGATCTCGTCCAAGGAGAACAATCCAGAATCGACTGGATTTTTCGCCCGGATGAAAGAGTTCTTCGAGGGTTGATGAAAAAAGGCCGGTGCGCTTCGCATCGGCCTTTTCCACGGTCAATAATGTGGAGGCTTGGTGATCGGTACACTGTCCGCTGCTTGGTCTTCGAGGCTGAGAAACCGTTCCGTCAGCCGATCAAGCTTGGCCCGCGTCTGCTCCACCACTTTCCACTGCTCGGTCAACTGATCTGAAAGCTCTTCGATGGTCTTGGCCTGATAGGCAACCGTTTCCTCAAGCCGGATCAGGCGGTCTTCTGCGTCGGCGTCTTTCGCGCTAGCCATGCTGTACTCCTGCCATTGTCTTCGTCAGGACGAGCTACTGCATAATTGCCTGAAACGGAATTGCTTTGGGCTTGATGCGGACAATAAAATGATACAGCTTTTTTCGTGTCTTACATATGACACTACAGCTTTGTCCCGTGAGACGATTTGATATGGGAATGTATGGCTGAAAAAACCTTCATCAACCGGCTGCAGCTGACAGATTTCCGCAATTACGGCTCCGCCTCCTTGCGGCTCGATGGCCGCCATGTGGTGCTGACCGGCAATAATGGTTCCGGCAAGACCAATTTGATGGAAGCGGTTTCCTTTCTGTCGCCGGGGCGCGGGCTGCGCCGGGCGGTGCTGTCCGATGTGGCGCGGGCCGGTGCGGCAAGCGGATTTTCGATTTTTGCCAGCCTGGAGGGCATGGCCGGAGACGTGGAGCTTGGCACCGGTTCGGAGGTTCTGGACGAGACGGCGGTGCGGCGTCTGCGCATCAATGGCGCCTCGGTGCGCTCCGTCGATGAATTGACCGATCATCTGCGCGTCCTGTGGCTGACGCCCGCCATGGACGGTCTCTTTACCGGCTCCTCTTCCGAGCGGCGCCGGTTTCTGGATCGGCTGGTCCTGTCGATCGATCCACAGCATGGCCGTCGCGCCAGCGACTTTGAGCGCGCCATGCGCAGCCGCAACAAACTGCTCTCCGAAGGTCGTTTTGATGCCAGCTGGCTTGCCGGGATCGAGCAGCAGATGGCGGCGCTCGGCATTGCCATGGCGCTCGCCCGTCAGGAAATGATGCGGTTGCTGGCCGCTCTTATCGAGCAGCGACGGGAGCCTGAAACTTTTCCGGGGGCAGACCTGATGCTGTCGGGCTTCATGGATGACCATGCAGGCACGGTGGCTATCGATCTCGAAGACACCTATCGCGACAGTCTGGCCGGTTCCAGGGGCAGGGATGCAGCGGCAGGCCGCACGCTGGAGGGGCCGCATCGCAGCGATCTTCTGGTCCGTCACCGGGAAAAGGACATGGAAGCCGAGCGTTGCTCGACCGGCGAGCAGAAGGCTCTGCTGATCGGCCTGATTCTTGCCCATGCCGAACTGGTGGCGACGATGACCGGCTTTGCGCCGATCCTGCTTTTGGATGAAATTGCCGCCCATCTCGACGAGGGCCGCCGCGCTGCCCTGTTCGACCGGATCGATGTGCTTGGCGGCCAGGCCTTCATGACCGGCACCGATGCGCAGATGTTTGCAAGTCTGGGCGATCGGGCACAATTCGTCACAGTGGATGACGGCCATCTGTCATTGTGACTGTTCGGAAAGCCAAAGACATGCGACAACAGGCCATGGAGCCGCTTTCACCCGAAGAAATCCAGCGTTATCAACGCCACATCCTGTTGCCGGAAATCGGCGGGGCAGGCCAGCAGAAGCTGAAAGCCGCCCGCGTGCTGGTGATTGGCGCAGGCGGGCTTGGTGCGCCCGTGCTGCAATATCTGGCCGCAGCCGGTATCGGCACGCTGGGTATTGCCGATGACGACCACGTCTCGCTCTCCAACCTGCAACGGCAGGTGATCCATGACAGCGGCACGCTGAACGATCTGAAGACGGAGAGCGCGGCAAAGGCCATTGCCAGGCTCAATCCACATGTGCGGGTGATGCGGTTCGAGCAGCGCTTCGATGCGGATTTTGCGGCAACGCATCTGCCCCGGTTCGATCTGCTGATCGACGGTTCGGACAATTTCGACAGCCGCTATGCCGCCGCCGATGCCGGACAACAGCATTGCCGCCCATTGGTGACGGGTGCTGTGGGGCGTTTTGAAGGCTCGCTGACAGTGCTGAAACCCTATGAGACTGGACCGGATGGGGTGCTCTATCCTGGTTACCGCGATCTTTTTCCGGAAAAGCCGCCTGCCGGTCTCATTCCCACCTGCGCCGAGACCGGCATTATCGGTGCGCTGACCGGGGTGATCGGCACCTTGATGGCCATGGAAGCGATCAAACTTATTACCGGCATTGGGGAACCGTTAGTAGGACGTCTGCTAATGTATGATGCCCTGTCCGCTCGGTTCGACACGGTGCGCTACCGGCGTCGTGACAGCAACAGGTCCGCGCCATGACAAAACAGGCCAGAGCGATGACAGGAACAGGAAAGGCTGACCATGGTCGAGATCATTCAGATCGACGAGCATTTTGAAAATTGGGATGATCTTCTGGCCCTGGTGCTGGAAGCTTTCGACTACATGCATCCGCTGATCGATCCGCCGTCTTCGGCGTTGAAGCTGACGGCGGAAGCCCTGAAAGCCAAGGCGCATGAGGAAATCGGTTATGCCGCCCTGATCGATGGCAAGCTGGTCGGCTGTCTGTTCTGCCGCCAGAGCGAGGCAGACAGGCTCTATGTCGGCAAAGTCGCCGTTCTTCCGGGCCTTCAAGGGCAAGGGATTGGCCGCGCCATGCTGAAAGCGGCAGAAGGTGTTGCTCATGCCTGTGGTGTCAGGCACTTGCAATTGGAAACCCGTATCGAGCTTGATAACAATCACAAGCGCTTCGAAAAATGGGGCTTCCATGTTGTCGGGGAAAAAAGCCATCCCGGTTATGACCGGGCGACGTTCGTTCTGATGGAAAAGCCACTCGTCTGATTGATACGAACAGCCATTGAACATGGCTGTTCGTATTTCGGTTTCGACTATCTCAAGCCTTTTATGAAAGCATCTGTGATCAGTCGCGCCCCGGCAAAACCCGGTTCGGTGGCCTGTGGCCATCGAAATAGGTGCGGATATTGATGATCACCTTGTCACCCATATCGATCCGGCCTTCAATCGTCGCCGATCCCATATGCGGCAGCAACACGACCTTGCCGTCTTCCGCCAGCTTCAGCAGCTTCGGATTGACCGCCGGTTCATTCTCGAACACATCCAGACCTGCGCCCGCGATCTTGCCGTCACGGATGCATTGAATGAGGGCACTCTCGTCGATAATGCCGCCCCGGGCGGTATTGACGATATAGCTGGTTGGTTGCATCAGCGCCAAGCGCCGGGCCGAAAGCAGATGGTAGGTGGCCGGTGTGGATGGACAATTGACCGAGACGATGTCGACCCGCGCCAGCATCTGGTCCAGACTGTCCCAATAGGTTGCCTCCAGCTCATCTTCCGTCTGCGGGCTGACCCGTTTGCGGTTGTGATAGTGGATAGCAAGTCCGAACGCCTTGGCCCGCCTGGCGACCGCGGTGCCGATCCGGCCCATGCCGACAATGCCGATCCGCTTGCCCCAGATCCGCCGTCCCAGCATCCAGGTCGGCGACCATCCGGCCCATTCGCCGGGCTGGTCGGTCAGAATGCGCGAGCCTTCCGCCAGGCGCCGTGGGCCGGCGAGAATCAGCGCCATGGTCATGTCGGCGGTATCTTCGCTCAGCACATTCGGCGTATTGGTCACGGTAATGCCCTTGCGGGCCGCGGCATCGACATCGATATGGTCGGTGCCGTTGGAAAAACTGGCAATCAGTTTCAGTTGCGGGCCAGCCGCCTCGATCAATCCGGCATCGATTCGGTCGGTCACGGTCGGCACCAGAACATCACAGGTTTTCACCGCATCCATCAGGGCGTCCCGGCTGCGCGGCGTGTCGTCAATGTTCAACTCTGCCTCGAACAATTCCCGCATGCGGGTTTCCACTGCGTCCGGCAGTTTGCGCGTGATGTAAACCTTGGTCTTTTTCCGCTGGGTCATGAAGACTTTCGATGCTTTGTAAACAGGTCCTTAACCAACACAGGCGATGATTCCGGCCAGTCGTCGCGCGTCGCTGGCGCGGGACGGATGTTTCAAGAGGTTTCGCCAGCTCCGCACTATTATTCTCGAGCCATTATGGTCGAGAGAGATATTGCGCAGTCCGGCTTATTTCTATCAAACCTGTTCGGGAAGACAATTATATCTTCGCCGTTAAGGATCACATACAAGCGACGGAACCGCTGGCGGGGGCTTCGGGTTTCGTTTTATCGATCGATCAACGGAAATGCCATGCCCAACGGGTTCAAACGCTCCTGTCTCATTCCTTTCATCGCCGCTCTCTGTGTCATATGGGCAGGCGCCGCCGTCGCGCAAGGTCCAACCAAGGGCATGAGCGGTCTGCCTCTGCCGCGTTTCGTGACGTTGAAATCGGCAAGGGTCAATCTGCGCATTGGCCCCAGCACGGATTATGCCACGTCCTGGATGTATACACGGTCAGGATTGCCGGTTGAAATCATTCAGGAATATGACAATTGGCGGCGCATTCGCGACGCCGATGGCACCGAAGGCTGGGTGAACCAGACATTGCTGTCCGGCGAACGCAGTGCGCTTGCAGCACCGTGGATGAAGGGCAAGGGCGACGATATCTATGTCAATATGCGCCGCGATGGGCAGGCCGGGGCGGGCGTGGTCGCCAAGCTTCAACCCGGCGTGCTGATGAAGCTGCTGGAATGCAATGGCAATTGGTGCCGCGCCGAAGTGGACGGCACCAAAGGATGGGTCGCCCAGGGGGAAGTCTGGGGCGCCTATCCCGGAGAGGCCTTCAAGTAAGAGAAGCCTTCAAATAAGGGGAGCCTCTAGATAACGTAAGGCTTCCCATAAGCGGGCCTTTTAAATAAGCCCTGCTTCGGCGGCTGCTTCTTGCAGCGAGGCCAGCGGTCGCGGTCCCATCTGCTGGATGACCAGACCGGCTGCCAGGCAACCGAGCTTGCCACACTCTTCCAGAGATCGCCCCTGCGTATAGCCGTAGAGAAAACCGGAGGCGAACAGATCGCCAGCACCGGTCGTGTCGACCAGTTCGGCGATGGTGGTGGCAGGCACATGGATGCGCTCGCTGCCGCGGACGATCATCGCTCCCTCTTCGCTCATGGTCACGGCGGCCAGTTTGCAATCCTTGGCGATCTGCTCTAGCGCTGCGTCGAAATCCTCCGTCTCATAGAGGGCAAGCGCTTCCTGCCGATTGGCAAACACGATGTCGACGGTGCCTGAGCGCATCAGGTCGAGGAATTCGGCGCGGTAGCGATGCACGCAGAAACTGTCGGACAGGGTCATCGACATCTCCCGTCCATGCTCATGGGCAATGCGGGCGCAATCGACAATCGCCTGCTTGGCACGCGGCGGGTCCCAGAGATAGCCTTCGAAATAGGTGACCTTGGCCTGTTTCACCACCTCCGGCTCGACATCTTCAGGACCGAACTCCACGCAAGCGCCGAGATAGGTGTTCATCGAGCGCTCGCCGTCTTCGGTGACGAAAATCATGCAGCGAGCGGTTGGCGGATGCTGGCCCTTGGCCGTGGTCTGGTAATGAACGCCCTGGGCGCGAATGTCATGGGCGAAAATTTCACCCAATTCGTCTTCGGCTACCTTGCCGAAATAGGCCGCCTTGCCGCCAAAACTCGCAATGCCTGCCGCCGTATTGCCCGCACTGCCGCCGGAGGCCTCGATGGCTGGCCCCATCAAGCTGTAGAGCCGTGTGGCGCGCTCCGCATCGATCAGGTTCATGGCGCCTTTGACGATGCCGTTTTCTTCCAGGAACTGATCCTCACAGCGGGAGATGATGTCAACGATAGCGTTGCCGATGGTGAGCACGTCAAATTGCGTCATGGGAGGCTGAATCCGTCCATTGATATTACGATAAGCTCTTAGCGAATTTTGGCGTTCAGGAAAGATAAAATTGCCGGCCTGAATGGCCCCGCCGGCTATCGAGCTCAGTTTCTATCGTGCCACGGTTGCCGAATCTGGCTTTATTGTGGCATCCTTGGTCGTTAATGAGAGCGCCTCTTCTGCTGGCAGCGCCTTGCTGAACAAAAAGCCCTGGCCGAAATCGCAGCCGATGCTTTTCAGAAATGCCAACTGGTTCTCGTCCTCGATACCCTCGGCGGTAGTGGCAATGCCAAGACCCTGGCCGAGGCCCAGAATGGCGCGCATGATATCTTCCTGTTTTTTGTCAACATCGTAGCTCATGACAAAACTCCGATCGATCTTGATCTTGTCGAAGGTGAATTTCGACAATTGCGACAGGCTGGAATAGCCCGTGCCAAAATCGTCCAAGGCAATCCGAATGCCGCTCTGCCGGAGATCCGCCAGGATCTGGGTTGCCAGTTCGATATCATGCACCAGCGCTGTCTCGGTGATCTCGATCTCCAGTCGGCTGGGTGGAAATCCTGTCTCCATCAGGATCGACATGATCCGCAGGCTCAACTGGCGGTCGATGAATTGCGTTGGCGAGATGTTGAAGGCCAGCCGTACAGTGTCGGGCCATTGCAGCGCGTCAAGACAAGCCTGGCGAAACAGACTATCCGACAGCTCGACAATCAGCCCGGCAGTTTCCGCCAATTCGATGAAATCACTGGGGGGAACATAGTGGTTAGGGCCGGTTTTCCATCGTGCCAACGCCTCGAATCCACGCAATTCACCGGACTTGAGGTCGATCAAAGGTTGATAATAGGGAACGATCAGGTTGTCACGGATCGCACGCTTCAGCGCCATTTCGGTTTCGGCCCGCCGCATGACCCGGTCTTCCATGATTCGCTCGAAGCCATAGACGCTGTTCTGCCCGGCTTTCTTGGCGACATACATCGCCACATCGGCGCAGTGCGTGGCATCCTTGAAGTCGTCGCTGTCTTCCGGAAACAGCGCAAAACCAACACTGGCACCGATTTCGCTGGTCATGCCGCCAATATCGTAAGGATTGCACAAAAGCCTGGCGATATGCTGGCCCGCATGGCGATAATCCATATTCGCCGGGCGAGGGCTGACCAACAGGAATTCATCGCCGCCCATCCGATAGACATCGGCATTGGGCAAGGCATGCGTTAAGCGCTGCGCCACTTCCCGCAAAAGCAGGTCGCCGCCCTGATGGCCCACGAGGTCGTTGACCTTCTTGAACCCGTCGAGATCTATGGAGTAGATCACCCAGTGGCGTCCATCCTGCAAGGCTTCCATCTCAGCCTGCCGATCGGACAGGGCCCGACGATTGGGCAGCCCGGTCAGGGCGTCGTGATGGGCCAGCCAGTCCATATTGTTTTCGGCGGCGTTTCTCAGCCGGATCTCTGCTTTCAGCTCGCCAATGCGCCTCGCGGCGAAGATCAGACTGAGCAGTCCGGTAATCGTCACGACGTTGAAAAATTCATCGAGTTGCCAGGCTTCATTGCGATGCAGGAAGGCATCGAGATGCTCATGGAAGTCGAATTGGATAGCAATGGCCCATATCGCAGCCCCGACGCTCAGCAATATAGCGCCGTCTTTTATTGGCTTGTTTCGAAATATAGATGCCATCTTCACGCTGTCGATCTCCCCGGCTACGGTCAACCCCGTTTGCCAGTCATGACGAAAGCACAATCACTGTGAAATAGCCGTTAAAAATATTCCTTAAATAGGAAATACGCAGATGTGATGGGCATAATTGTGATGCCAGATTGGGATCATCACCGACGGGATGCCCACCCCAGACCGCGCTCATTGAATTCCTGTTTCAGCCGCCAGTCCCGATTACACGGCAACCTTGAGCTTTGACCTCTGTTCGACGTCCTCTGTGTCATCCATCGGCACCCATTGCAGACCGCCATTGTATCGCCAGGCTATGCTGCCCTCCTCATTGAGGGTAAAAAGATGTAGCCAGCCATTGTCAAACAGGGTGCGCACCCCATCATGGCGGCCCAGTACCTCACTGATTGCCGCGACGGGTGCCTCAAGGCAGACCGACAGGCGCAGCGGTTCGTGCATATAATTCTGCCCGTCATGGACCGATTGCCAGGGAAGACCGGCCCGCAAAAGCCCGCCATTGCCTTCCACCACGCCGATACCACCCGTCACATTGTGCAGAAGCTTGTTGCCACCACCGAAAGCCTCAGGTGCCACGGTTGAGCCGTAATATTGCAGGCTGATCCAGCTTGCAACGATGACCGGAGCGGTCAGGATCAGCTCCAACGTGCTGAAGCTCTTGTCCTGTGTCCAATCATAATCATGCAGGAAGGCTCGTCCTTCGAGGTTTTTAGTGGCGGTGCGTGATCTGGGGGCGGCGATAAAGGCCCGGCAGCCGGCCAGCGCCCATTCGGGCCGGGTCTCTGACCAGTCGCTGCTGCGTTTTGAGAGGGAGGCCTCATCTGCTGCGCGCGGCAGGCGAAGCGCGCGCTCGCCCCTTGCAAGCCTGCCTGCATCGGCAAGCCAGGTTCTGGCCTGTGCGATATCGGCCTCATGGGTTTGGCAGGGATGATCATCCGCATAGAGCATCACCCGGTCGGTGGTCGTATCATGCAGGGCCGCCAGGAACAGTGTATCCTGCGGGATCTCGATACCGATCTCGGTCAGTCCGGCCCGGACCTCAGGGTCATTCAGCAAGGCCGCCAGCAGACGGGCATTGACCTCGCCCGAATAGCCGCCGCAGGCGCCGCAATGCAGGCCGCTGGCATGGGGATTGTTGACAGTATTGGCGCCATGTCCCGCCAGAAGCACCAGCCGTGCAAAGCCCGTGGTCAGCGACATGGCGCGTAGCACCGCCCCGGCTGCCTTGACCCGGCTCGCCAGATCGAGCGCCGGATCGAGTTGTGGTGCGGGGTCATTCGGGGCTGAAGCGTGGGGGAGGCCGAGTGCATCACTCAGCAGCTTGCCGACATAGATCGGCCCCGTCGCCTCGACGAAAGCGAAGGAAGAGACAGCCGCCAGCTTGAACCGGCCCCAGGCCCGCTTTGCCCGGGCCTTGACCCGCTGCGGCTCGGCATCCTCTGCCCTGTAAGGCCCGCCAGCGCGGGATTTGAGTGCAGGATTGAGCAGGACCGGAAACCGCGATTCCGCGACATCGGAGGCGAAACGGCGATGCGACGCGGCCAGACCGAAAAAGCCTGCAAAGCCGAGCGTCTGGATCTGTGGATTGAGGCTCTCAAGCGCACGGCGAAACACTTCGGAGCGCACATCGATACAGAAGGCGGCCTGAACCAGAGGCCGGGTCTCGTGGATCTGCGGGGCGGTTTTTGCCTGCGCCTGTATAAGAGTCCGCGCCAGTTCCCGCTGTGCTGCGCGTTCGGCGGCATCTTGAAGGATGGCGTCGATCACCAGATCTGGCGTCGCCACGACCGGTGCCGCATGGGCAACCCGCACATGCGCCCAGGCTTCGTCGATTTGGTCGCCATAGCGCAGAAACAGCGCCTCTTCCCAGATCAGGCGGATTGCCAGAAGGTCCGTGATCGTTTGGTCGGATCCACCGGCCAGTTCCGCCTGCCAGAGCTTGTAGCGTGCATATTGCCCCCAGCCACCCAATGACATCAGCATCTGGTGAAAATAGGTCTCCAGCGCCTCGACAGGCAGACCGAGACGGATGCAGACACGGGCGATAACCGCCATTGCTGTTTCAGGTGCCTCTGAGACATGCCGTGCAAAACCGCGCAGACCGGCGATTTCCGGCGTCAGGTCATGGGTTGCCACGGCCCGCCAGGCACCATAGGCGCTCTTGCCGCGTGGCGCGGCCCAAAGCGCCTGACCCTCATCGAAATAGCCCGCCATCCAGGCACCAAGCCGCTCGGTCAGCAGACCCGGCCAATCCACCCCTGAGGCCTGCGCCGCTAGATCCGCCACCGAGGCCAGTGCCTGTGGTCTTGGCGGGTTGAGAGCGGCGGCGGCCTTCAGGGCAGCGAGATCGGTTGGCCGCAGATCGGCAGGCGCGCAGGCCAAGGCCGCGAGCAGATCCGCATCGGAAATCTCACCCGTGTCAATTTTCTGCTGGTACCAGTGGCGCGGCATGGTGATGGCGATGCCCGCCACCCGCGCCAGCCGGGCACCTGCCTTGGCAAGGGTTTCACCCGCTTGCCCCAGAAAAGGATTGACGGCGACACTCGACATCAACGGCCAGACGGGAGGAATGGCCCGTGCGGCACGGTCTGCCGCCGTCTCGAAGATCATCGGATCGGCTTTGATTGGGATAGGGCTATGCAACATGGTCAAAACTCCGATTTCATCAAGACAGGCTGCGGATCGACCAGCCGCCGACCAGACGGTCGAAGATGGCATTGACGTAGAAACCGTTGGAAAGATGGACGCGCAGGCCCGCCGCTGCCGGATGATAGGCCCAGAGCGGGAACATGGCCTGTACAACGGCGACCAGGCCGAAGCTGACGACGGCCAGCATGATCAGCGCCCATTCCAGCGGTTCCGGCGTAGGCGTGGGGGGCAAGACCCCTGATGTCATCAGGGTCGCAGCCATTTGCAGGGCGAAATAGCCGATCGAAGTGGTGATGGCATAGATCGCCGTGCGCCGGGTCAATGCCTTGGGGGCAGCATCGGCAAAGCCTTGGGCGAGCATATAGGCGACACCGAAAATCAGGATGGCTCCAAGCGCAATGGCTTGTGGCGATTTATGCGTCAACCCGAAACACAAGCCCACGACACAGTAGATGGCAAGGGCCGACAGAAAAGCTCGCCCGACCGCGCCCGCATCGGGTACGGCTACGGGGCCGGGCCGGGGCAGTGCTGCGACCCGTTCCACCGCACCACCAGAGGCGAGAAAGGAATGGGCTTTGTAGAGTGAATGCGCCACGATATGCAGCAGGGCCAGCGCAAACAGCCCCAGGCCGCATTCGAAGATCATGAAGCCCATCTGCGCCACGGTAGACCAGGCGAGCGAGGTTTTGACCGCTGGTTGGGTCAGCATCACCAGACTGCCGAACAGGGCCGTGAAGCCGCCCAGTATGACCAGCGCCGCCAGCACGCCGGGGGCAAGCAGCATGATATCGGCAAAACGGATCAGCAGAAAGCCACCGGCATTGATCACCCCCGCATGCAAAAGTGCGGAAACAGGGGTTGGTGTTTCCATCACCTCGGTCAGCCAGCCATGGGTGGGAAACTGTGCGGATTTAAGCGCGGCTGCCAGCGCCAGCAGGCTTGCTGCGGCAAGAACAAGGCCTCCGCTCTGTCCTGCGTCATATTCGGCACGGGCCGCATTGAGGATTGCGCCGATATCGGCGGTTCCATACGCCATTGCCAGCAAAGCGGCCGCACCGGCCAGCGCTGCATCGCCGAGGCGGGCGGTGATGAATTTCTTGCGTGCGGCGCGCTGGGCCGCCACCCGCCCTGGATAAAACAGCAGCAATTTATGCAGAAACAGGCTGGTAGCGATCCAGGCGAGCACCAGTTGCAGCAGGTTGCCTGCCGTGACCAGCAACAGCACCGAGGCAAGTGTGGCGCAGAGCCAGCCGGTAAACGGCCCCTGCCGGTCCTCGCCATCCAGATAGGTGGCGGCATAGCGTGTGACCACCCAGCCGATGAATGTCACCAGAACCAGCATGGTGGCGCTGATGGCATCCAGCCGAACCGATAGACCCGCCCTTGCAAAACCGATCAACCGACTGCTGCCGGGGCCAAGCAGGATCAGCACGATGACTGAGGCAAGTGCGATTGCAAGTGCCAGCAGCGCTGCGGCCTGCGCCAGCCGAGGGCTATATCGGGGCCTTTGCTGTGTTTGGACAAAGCTGATGGCGGCGCTCGCAAGCAGGACAAGGGGTGCCAGCAAGGGCAGGAACTGGATGGACACGGAGGTATTCCCTTCAGGCAAGATCGCTTCGGAGACCACTCTTATCCAAGCCCTGAGCCCAAGAAAAATTCATTGTTTTGTCGATATCGTTCGTTTTAAAAGAACGATATGAGAGATCTAAATTTTAATCATCTCCGCTATTTCTGGGCGGTCGCGCATGAAGGCAGCCTGACACGGGCCGCTCAACACATGAACCTGTCGCAATCGGCGCTTTCGGTTCAGATCCAGAAGCTCGAACATCAGATGGGTCATGCGCTGTTTGAGCGCGTTGGCAAGAAGCTCGTGCTGACAGAGGCCGGACAGATCGCGCTTGATTATGCCGACACGGTGTTCAAGGCCGGTGACGAATTGATGAGCACGCTCAGTGGCCGCCCGACCGCCAGCCGCCAAGTGCTGCGGGTCGGGGCGCTGACGACGCTGTCGCGCAACTTCCAGCTGGAATTCCTGCGCCCGCTGGTCGGTCGCTCCGACGTGGAGCTGATCGTGCGCTCCGGCAATATGCGCGATCTCTTAGCGCAACTCGAAGCCCATGCCGTCGATGTGGTGCTGGCAAACAGCGCTGCCCCGCGTGATGCACGCTCACTGCTGCGCAATCATCTGCTGAACGAGCAGCCGGTCAGCCTGGTCGGGCGACCCCGGCCTGATGGGCAGAGTTTTAAATTTCCCGACGACCTGCGCACCGAGCCGTTGCTCTTGCCCAGCCTCGATAGCGATATCCGCGTGGCCTTTGACCGGATTCTCGAAATGGCCGGAATAAGACCTGTCATTCTGGCCGAGGTCGATGATATGGCGATGCTGCGCCTTCTGGCACGCGAGCGCGAAGGTGTCACGCTGGTGCCGCCAATCGTGGTGCGGGATGAGTTGGAGGCTGGCTTGCTCATTGAGCATTGCCGTATTCCCGAAGTGACGGAGAGTTTTTACGCCATTATTCAGAAGCGGCGTTTTCCAAACACCTTGCTGGCTGAATTGCTAGAGCATCGGACCGAAAAGTGGGAACCGGTTCTCGGATAAATCCAATGCGCACACAAAAAATCAGACAACCGGGCTGGTTCCAATTTTCTGCACGCTGCTCTAACGATCCGCGAGAGCATCAAGGATCTGGGCAAAAGGGGACGGAAACTGGTCCCATCCCGGCTTTACATCATTCCCACTCGATGGTGCCGGGCGGCTTGGATGTCACGTCATAGACGACGCGGTTGATGCCGCGGACTTCGTTGATGATGCGGGTAGCGGCGCGGCCGAGGAATTCCATGTCATAGTGGTAGAAATCCGCGGTCATGCCATCAACGGAGGTGACGGCGCGCAGCGCGCAGACGAATTCATAGGTGCGGCCATCGCCCATCACGCCAACGGTCTGGACCGGCAGCAACACGGCGAAGGCCTGCCAGATAGCGTCATAAAGGCCGGCCTTGCGGATTTCGTCCAGATAGATGGCGTCGGCTTCGCGCAGGATGTCGAGCTTTTCGCGGGTCACGCCGCCGGGGCAGCGAATGGCAAGGCCGGGGCCTGGGAAGGGGTGACGGCCAATGAACGAGTCGGGCAGGCCAAGCTCCTTGCCGAGCACCCGCACTTCGTCCTTGAACAATTCGCGCAGCGGTTCCACCAGCTTCATGTTCATCCGGTCTGGAAGACCGCCGACATTGTGATGGCTCTTGATAGTGACAGACGGGCCGCCGGAGAATGAAACGCTTTCGATGACGTCTGGATAGAGGGTGCCCTGGCCGAGGAAGTCTGCGCCGCCGAGCTTCTTGGCTTCTTCCTCGAAGGTCTCGATGAACAGGCGGCCAATGATCTTGCGCTTGGTTTCCGGGTCGGACACGCCTTCCAGCTCGCCGACGAAGCGGTCAATGGCATCGACATGGATCAGATGGAGATTGTAATGTTCCTTGAACATGGCAACGACATCCGCCGCCTCGTTCTTGCGCATCAGGCCGTGGTCAACCAGGATGCAGGTCAGCTGGTCGCCAACCGCCTCATGGATCAGCAGGGCTGCGACCGAACTATCGACGCCGCCGGACAAGGCGCAAATCACCCGCTTGTCACCGACCTGGGCGCGGATCTGTTCCACGGCCTTGGCGCGGTAGGCAGACATGCTCCAGTCGCCGGTAATGCCAGCGATATTATGGACGAAATTCTGGATCAGCTTGGCGCCGTCAGGCGTATGGACCACTTCCGGGTGGAACTGCACGGCGTAATATTTGCGGGCCTCATCGGCAATGAACGCGAAGGGCGCATTGGACGAGGTGGCCAGAACCCGAAAGCCCGGCGGGATCGCGGTAACGCGGTCGCCATGCGACATCCAGACCTGATGACGTGAGCCAACCGACCAGAGACCTTCGAACAACTTGCAATCCTGCTCGATTTCGAGGAAGGCACGACCGAATTCGCGGTGATGTCCGGCTTCCACCTTGCCACCCAGCTGGGCGCAGATGGTTTGCTGGCCATAGCAGATACCGAAGATCGGCAGGCCGCTGTCGAAAATCACCTGGGGAACGCGTGGGCTGCCTTCATCCAATGCAGAGGCCGGGCTTCCAGACAGGATAACCGCTTTCGGCTTCAACCGCGCGAAGCCCTCTTCGGATGACTGGAAAGGGACGATTTCGCAGTACACGCCGGTTTCACGAACGCGCCGCGCAATCAGCTGCGTTACCTGGCTGCCGAAATCGATGATGAGAACGCTGTCGGGATGTGCTGTCTGGGTCATGTCGAGCCTTTAATGAAAAGCAGTGTCCGTGGCAATCCGGGAAATGCCGGCATGGCAAAAAATCTCGTGTTCGGCTGGGCCGGATCAGAACCAGAAGGTGCCGTCTTCCACCGCCTTGACCAGCGCGTCCACCGCCTGGGCCAGGTTGCGGTCAACGACATGCAGATACTCCGTCCAGTCGCCGACATGTTTCAGCTCCGCCTTGCCATCGGAAATGCCGCGAAGGCCGATCAGCGGCAGGTTGAAGGCCTGACAGGCGCGCAGCACCGCATAGGTTTCCATATCGACCATGTCAGCGGCGATGCTGTCATACACCGGGCCTGAGACGATATTGCCGCCGGTCGACAGGCTGGCCACGGCAACGCCGGGAATGCGCAGCGGCAGGTCCACCGTAGCAGGCAGATCGAGGAACGGCGTACAGCCTTTCTCGAAACCAAGCGGCGAGGCGTCCATATCCCGGTAGGCGACCGAGGAGACCTGATAGACCTCGGTCTGTTCCAGCCGTGCCGAGCCCGCCGAACCCAGCGAGACGACGAGATCTGGAAGCGTTCCTGCTGCCTGGAGGTCTCTTAGGGCATTGGTGGTGACAATGGCGCTTTCCACCGGACCGACCCCGGTCATCAGCGGTTGGATGCGCAGGCGCAGGAGCGGGCCATATTCAGCATCGACTGCCATGACGAACAGAATGGACTTGCTGCAAACCGATTTCAGTTCAAATGTCATTCCCTGATATCCTCACGGCCTCGCATCACCATCAGTGTGCTGGTCATCGAGGCAATTAATTTGGCTGGGCCGTCGGAGATGGCATAGCCACGGCCATCGGCGACGATAATGGTGGAGCCGGGCTTGGTGATCTCGCCGCGAAACAGAAAACGGTCGCCGCGCCCCGGCGACATCATATTGACCTTGAATTCGATGGTCAGCAGCGAGGTCTCCGGCGCGATCACCGTATAGGCGGCGTAGCTGCAAGCCGCGTCGAGGGCGGCGGAAATTACGCCTGCATGCATGAAGCCATGTTGTTGGGTGAGCTTGTCGTGAAACGCCAGCTCGATTTCCACCATTTTATGGCTGATGCGGGTCAGTTCCGCGCCAATGGTCTGCATGGCGCCCTGCCGTGCAAAGCTTGCCGTGATCCGCTGCTGGATATCCGCGTCCATGTGGCTGCCGCCTCTTTCCCTCTCGTCTGCCTGCCATTTGGCATGACAGAACCGGTTCGGCAAGCCTGTTGATGGGGTTTGGCCTGTTGATGGGGTTTGGGCGCGACGGTTTTGCGGCAGTGGTTAATTCAGCAGGAAAAGCGCGCCGTTCAGCACGGTGGCAAAGGCAACCCAGGCGGCATAGGGGATGAAGCATAGCATCGCCACCCGATCCAGGCGCCGGACCTGCCAGACGAAGGCGAGGATCAGCGCCAGCATCGGCAGAATGACGATCAACCCGAGACCGGTACTGTGAGCGCCGAAGAAAGCCGGAGACCAGAGAAAATTCAGCAGCATCTGGCCAAACCACAGCGCCATGGCACGTGATACGCCGCGCGATTGCCGCATCCGCTGCCAGATCCGAGCGCCCGCAAGGCCGATCAGCACGTAAAGCACGGTCCAGACCGGGCCGAAGATCCAGCCCGGCGGATTGAAGAAAGGCTTTTCCAGCCCGTCATACCAGTCGCCCGGCAGATTGGTCAGCCCGATCATTGTGCCGATACCGGTGACGGCGGCCATGAAGATGAGATTGGTGAGAGCGTTACGCATAACGTGACTACCTATAGCATCAAGCCCTGGATGGAAGGGGATAAGCCATCATCCGATGCGAATGATGTGCTGGTCCCAGTTCACGGCCTCGGACCTGTCCAGGAACCTGCCATCATAGGAGGATGTCGCAAAGCCATGGGCGGCAGGCGCAATACCAGCCGCCTCGCTCAGGCTGGCGGTGTTCAGCACCTTGCCGCTGTCGGCATCCAGCGTTACCGAGAGACCGCCATTCGGTGAGGTGATGCCGACCAATCCCTCGCGACGGTTAACCGCAATCGCCCCGACATAATTTGCAAGCCCACGGGTGATATCGGGAGGCAGGTCGAGCCAGTGTAGCGCTTCGCCGCGCCTGAAATGGCCGACCAGTGGCGGCAGGTCGCGGCGGGGGCCTTCATACTGACAGGCAAACCAGATCCGGCCACGCGCATCGAGATCGATATGCCGGGTCGAAAGCTGGCGCAGGGCTTCGGGCAGCGCGTGTTTTTCAATCAATGCGCCGGTCCTGGCATCGGCCAGCACCAGAGATGGCTGCATATGGTCGAGATTGAGCTTGGTGCGGCCGAAATCGGGATTGGTCTCGATACCGCCATTGGCGATGATCAGCAGGCTGCCGTCATCGCTGACGCTCATGTCATGGGTGCCGATGCCATGGGCGGAAAATTCGCCGATCCGGCGAAATCCGTCTGTCGCATCGTAAAGCCCGATCAGGCCGCGATTGTTGTCAAAATCGTTCTCGCTGGCATAGAGCAGCTTGCCATCGGGCGAAAAATGCCCGTGGCCGTAGAAATGACGGCCCGCCGGGGCGTTGACGACGACAGGCGCCACCTGCTGTTGCCGGTCGAAGATGAAGATGAATGTACCGGGTCGCCTCGCAAAGGCGGCCACCTTACTGGCGCTGGCCGCAAGACCGTGGGCGCGGCCTGGCAGAGCGACGCGCGCAACGATCCGGCCATCTTCGCTCAGCAAGGCAGCGTCAAATGATCCATCCTGGGCGCGAAAGGCGGAGGCATAGACGGCATCGGTTGCCGTCAGCGCTTGCGCCTGCGCCGCTGTCAGTCCGGCCAGATAAACGGCGCCTGCGGCTTTCAGAAAGTGTCGCCTGTCCATCAACGCGCCGCGCATCGGGATCAATCCCCGTCCGCGAAGGAAAAACCGGCGCTGAGGCCGACGCCGCCGCCCAGCCCGTCGCTGAGATCGGTGATCATGCTGCGGCTGTCATCCAGCAGGCTGACCAGTTTCTTGCGGTTGTCGGGTTGGCCAACGGCCGCCTCCACATCCGGCGTCATGGATTGGGTGGTCTGGATCAGACGGTCGGCCAGCGTATTGATGGCGGGGATGACGCCCCGCTTGCCCTCCGGCAACAGGTTTGCAGCGCCTGTGTCGTTGAGAAGCTGTTTGAGACCGGTCAGGTTTTCCTGCATGCTGACAAAGGTCAGGCCGGAGCGCCAGAAAATCGCCTGCTTGGGCGCGATCCGCCCGCCTGCACCTTTGAAAAATGTCTCGATCCGCTCGTCGCGCACGGTCTCGGTGCCGTGGACGAGAATGCCGAGCAGGCCGGTGACGGCCTCCGATGGGGTGCGAAAGACATCATTGTCCGGGCCGGGCTGTTTCCAGGCGGTCTGGATGCCGCCGGGCGCTTCCCAGAGGCTGGAAAGTTCACCCGCCATGTTTTCGATATTGCCAGCAATCGCCGCGCCATAGCGGCAGCGGAACGCACCATCTGGCTGGTTCAAAGTCTCGGAGCCGATACCGTAGAGCACATATTCCAACGCGCCAAGCCCCTGGATTGCCACGCTTTTCTCATGCAGGGCTTCGGGCTTTGTAAAGCTGTCGTCATTGGAAGCGATGGCACCCTGGATCTGCTTCAGTGCCAGCCCCTTGCGGTCCGGGTAAAACAGGATGTGCTCAAAGCGATTTTCCTCAATCACCGGCCCAACCCGGACAATCTCGATCCGCGCCCAGGCGCGCACGGCCTGCTCAAAGCCATCCTTGGCCGCTTTGACGGTTTGCTCGGAAGGGGTGGCGCAAAGAGTATTCATCCCGGCATGCAGGGCCTTGGCCTTGTCGAGAAAATTGCGATAGCCGGGGCGGATAAAGCCATCTACCGTCTTTGCCATCACGTCCGGCACCGCTGCGGTTTGCAGGGCTGTTGCATGGGGGGTGGCGTCCTGCGCCAAAACGGGCAAGGCCTGGAGCGGGAAGAGGGATAGTGCCAGGGCGAGGGTCAAAATCCGGCATCGAGCATTGGGCATCAGAGTGACTCCAGAAATGTAATCAACGCCTTGCGGTCGCCCGGCGTCATGGATGCAAAGGCGTTGCGGGCGTTTTCCGCCTCGCCGCCGTGCCAGAGAATGGCTTGCGGCAGGGAGGTGGCGCGCCCGTCATGCAGATAGGCCTGGCGACCGCCGACTGTGGCCGTGAGACCCATGCCCCAGAGCGGCGGCGTGCGCCATTGCTGGCCGCTGGCCAAGCCGACCTGTTGCCCATCGGCCAGATCGGGACCCATATCATGCAGCAGGAAATCGGAATAGGGCCAGATCAGCTGGAAGGAAAGGGCCGGGTAGGCGGCATTGCGCCGCGTCACATATTTCGGCTGGTGGCAGCTGGCGCAACCGGATGCATAAAACAGCTCTTTGCCGGCCAAAACTTCGGGCTTTGTCACGTCGCGGCGCTTGGGAGGGGCCAGCGTTTCGCTATAGAAGGTCATCAGATCCAGCACCGGGGGCGGTGCCTCGACTGGGCCAAGCCTTGCCTGCACGCCATTGGGTAACGCGAGGCATTGCGGCTGGTTTGCCGTGCAATCGCCTGCATGACGCGGATCGTCGGGAGAGGAGATGCCGATGTCCCCGGCCAAGGCGCTCGCCGCCTGATCGCGGACCGTGGCGTTTTCCGCCTTCCAGCCGAAGCGTCCGATCTTGATGTCGCCGCTCAGGTGATCGCGCACCTTGGCAACGGTTCCCGAAATGCCATTGCCGTCTTTGGCCTGCCGTTCGGCATTCGCCAGAATATCCTCGTCGGCAATCGCCTCGATCAGGCCCATGCCGATCATTGGATTGGCGATGCGCGGTGATAGTGTGGTGTCGGCTCCAAGCGGACCATAACCGAGCGCGTCGATGCTATAGGTGGGAACCCGCAGCGTCTCCGTTTCACCACCGGCAAGCGTCACGGTCTTCGGTTGATAGGTCACGGCCAGCCGCCCTTCGGCGGCAAGACCGGGTACGGCGCGGTCCTGCAATTGCCGGCCATAGGTGTCATCGCCAAAATTCAGCGCCTTCAAGGCGGCAATCGCGGCCTTTTCCTCGTCGGTATGCGCCGGACGTGCCAGCCTTAGAAACATCGAGGTGGCATCGCCATCCGGTCCGGGTGGATGGCCACGACCGCCGCGCTGATGGCAGCTTTCGCAGGAGCGGGCATTGAACAGCGGCCCCAACCCGTCCGAGGCCTGGGTGGAGGAGGGAGCGGAGACCCAGAATTTCTGAAAAAGCGCTTCGCCAAGCGAAAACTGCTGCTGCTGCTCGAAACTCAAGGTGGCGAGCGGATGGGTAAAGGCCTTGGCATCGGCGGGACCAGTAGAACTCGCAGCGCCCGCCGTCATCGCCTCAAAGGCTTCAGCTTTTGAAAAGTCGTTGGCGGGGACTGTAACGGCATTGACCTTGATGCGATCGGCCGGTGTGAGATCCGGGCGCAGCTCCGCTGCAAAGGCGCCTGCTATCAGGCTGCTTTCGAGCAGGCTTCCCATCAGGAGGGCGCCGCCAAGCAGGATTATCGTCGCTGTCTTCAGCCGCACGTTCGGCATCCCTATGAGAATGGCCGCCGCCCGGTGCTGGGCAGCGGCCATCTGTTTTCAATGATATTTTACTTGAAGACGGCGCTGGGGTTGTCGAGGCTGTCGGAGCCTTCCAGCTTGACTTCGCCGAGATCGAGGGCAGCCACGACGCGCTGGATCGACTTGGTCTGGTCGATCAGGCCGTCGATGCCAGCCTGAACGGTGGCATTGCCGTCCTTGTTGTTCTCGGCAATCATCTGGTCATAGTGCTCGACGGTCTTGGCACGCTTCACCAGAGCAGTCATCGCCTTCATCGTCGTGTTCAGCTTGGACTTCATTTCCTTGTCCAGCGCCTTGTCCTTGGCAGCAACCAGATCCGACAGGGACGGGCCAGTCATCTTGGTGCCATCGACGCGGGTATATTTGCCGGTATAGGCCGAGCGGATGCCGAGTGCGTCGTAATAATGTGAATTGTGGGTGTTGTCGGAGAAGCAGTCATGCTCTTCTTCCGGATCGTGCAGCAGCAGCCCAAGCTTCATGCGCTCACCAGCCAGTTCGCCGTAGGACAGTGAGCCCATGCCGGTCAAAATAGCTTTGAGGCCAGAGGTTGGATCGGCCAGCAAGGTCTTGGTTGCTTCGCCTTCCGGCTTCCAGGCATCGACCATTTCCTGAAGATCGGACACCAGCAGGGTCGAGGCCGACTTCAGATATTGGGCGCGTCGGTCGCAATGGCCGCCGGTGCAATTCTTCAGGTCGTAATCGGTAAAAGGACGGTTGCCAGCGCCTGGGCCGGTGCCGTTCAGATCCTGGCCCCAGAGCAGAAATTCGATGGCATGGTAGCCGGTTGCCACATTGGCCTCGACGCCACCGGCTTCCTGGAGCTTGTTGGCCAGGAAATCCGGTGTCAGATTGGTGGCATCCACCTCTTCGCCGTTGATCTTGATCTTGGTATTGGCAATCACATTGGCGGTGTACAGCGCATTGGTATCGCTTTCCGTGCCGTAGGATTTATCGACATAGTCGATCAGGCCTTCGTCCAGCGGCCAGGCATTGACCTTGCCTTCCCAGTCATCAACAATCTTGTTGCCGAAGCGATAGACTTCCGACTGCTGATAGGGCACACGCGCCTTGATCCAGGCGGAGCGGGCCTTGTTGAGCGTTGACTTGCTGGGCTTGGCAAGCAGCGCGTCAACGGCGGCATCCAGCGTCTTGGCTGTGGTGAGCGAATCCTGGTATTTCGCCTCCGCCAGCTCTGCATAATGCTTCAGCACTGCATCTGCTTCCGGCGCTTTCGCTGCCGGAGCGGCAAAGCTGGTCGAAGCGATGAAAAGCGCCAGTCCGGCGCCGATCATGAATGGTCGAGACATGCCCTCTCCTCTGGCGCCTTTAGCGCCGCTTGTGGTCTGTGGCATGTCATGGAACAAAATTAAACTAGTGTCAAACAATCAGGAATAGCCCTAAGTATTTAGGGTGCATCCCGATCTCAAGCCTTGACCATCCGGCAGAAGAAAAACCCATCCGTGTCGGTTGCGGCAGGGCTTAAGGTCAGGCTTTTGCCATTGGCGGAGATGGGCTTGGCGACAGACGCGCCAAACAGCCCCGTCCAGCGCTCCAGCATCGGCATCGGCGAAAATTGCGGATGGGCGGCGGTGAAGGCTTCGATCTGCCGGTCGTTTTCCTCTGGCAGCACCGAGCAGGTAACGTAGATCAGCTCGCCGCCGGACCGGACATAGGTAGCAGCCTCAGTCAGCGCTTGTTGCTGCTGTTCGATCCGCTCCTGCAAATTGCGGTCGGTCAGCCGCCATTTGGTGTCGGGCCTGCGCCGCCAGGTGCCGGTGCCGGTGCAGGGGGCATCGACCAAGACCTTGTCGAACCGTCCAGTCAAAGATTGCAGGGCGGCGATCCGGTCATGGACCTGAATATTATGGGTGCCTGCCCGTTTCAGCCGCTCGATGATCGGCGCCAGCCGCTTGCGGTCGCTATCATAGGCATGCACCTGGCCCTTGTTGCCCATGGCGGCGGCCATGGCCAGCGTCTTGCCACCGCCGCCTGCGCAGAAATCCAACACCTGGTGACCTTCTCTCGGTTCGACCAGCGCCGAGACGATCTGCGACCCCTCATCCTGAACCTCGAACCAGCCCTTCTGGAAGCCAAGCTCGGCGGTGACATTCGGCAGGCGTGACGGGCCTTCACCCGGCTCGATGCGGATGCCGATGGGAGAAATAGTGGCAGGCCTTGCCTGCGTATGCGACAGCGCCTTGAGGACCTTGTCGCGATTGGCCTTCAGCGTGTTGACGCGCAGATCGAGGCTGGGACGCACGGCCAGCGCCTGTGCCTCGCGCAGCCAGTCGGCTCCGAACACGGCTTCGAAGCTAGGCACCACCCATTCCGGGATATCGCCCTGGACAAACTGCGGTGCGTCCTCCAGCGTGCGGCTGGAAAAGGCCTCCGTCTGTGCCTGTGTCAGCGGGGCAGGGGCAAAGCTGTCGCCATCAAGGTCCGCTGCAAGGCTTTCGGGGGCCATTCCCCATTGTCGCAGCAATACGGCATAGCCGAGGGCTGCAGGGCTGTCGTCATCCATCATGTAGGCGTGGGAAAGCTTCATGCGCAGCGCGTCATAAACGATATTGCCGATGGCGGCGCGATCACCGGATCCGGCGAAGCGATGCGCTAGGCCCCAATCCTTCAGGGCGTCGGCCACTGGCCTGCGGCGTGTCTCGATATCGCTCAGAACTTCGATTGCCCCGGCTAGCCGTCCGCCCAAACGCATGGTCTTCTCCTTGGTGATCCATCAGACCTTGCGTGGTAGCGATGAAATGCCGTTGGGGCAAGCTGCGTTACTGAAGACTACCAAAAAGTGGGGGCAGATTTTCGATAGAAGCAATACGCATCAGGATAATAGGTACTTTTGTGGAGGTTTAACTCATGCGCCGTTTTCAGCCCGACCAGGCCTGAATATCAACAAATCCTAGCCGATCAGCTCGTAGCAGACCTTGGCTGTGCCGCTGCCGACCATGCCGATATCGGCGGCGGCAGCCTTCGAGAGATCCAGAACCCGGCCCTTGATGAACGGACCGCGATCATTGATCCGCACCACGACTGTCTTGCCGTTGTTGCGGTTGGTGACCTTGACCTTGGAGCCGAAGGGCAATGACTTGTGAGCGGCTGTAAAGGTCGTAGGGTTCATCCGTTCGCCAGAAGCAGTGCGCGAGTATAGCGCATACCAGGAAGCGCCACCGCAACCATTTGCTGCAAAGGCCTGGAGAGGGCTGAAAGCAACAAGAGAGGTAATAGCTGCTGCGATGAGGACTGACCGACTGAGAGGCACCAAGTTTTCGTTTCCCGTTGCTATTTCTGAGATGAAATTTGCGTAGGGAGGCTTAAAGGTGGTCAAAAATGGCAAAAAAGTGCCTCAGTCGATCACGGAATGTTACGTTAAGATATATTCGTGATGATGAAGCGAAATTTACTTTTTGGTAGGAATTTAGAAAAACTGTTTAAAAACAGCCTAAAAACGCAATAATATTGCGAGCTATGTGATTTTGAATCGATCACAAAATATTTTTCCCTTGTCTCGAAAAATTACACATCAAACGCAGGGGTAAGTCAGCAAATATGGCGAAATTGGCGCAATTTTTGAGCGAAATAGGGCGCAATTCAGGAATGAATGTGCTTGCTTACCCCCGCCAGCGGCCTGAAGCCCAGAGTTGGCTGAGAGAAACCCGGTAGTCGGGATAGGCAAAGGCAAAGCCCAGCGCCCGGACCTTGGCATTCATTACCCGCTTATTCTCACCGTAAAAGGACCGCGCCATCGGCGACAGCTCGGCCGTTTCGAACGCTTGTTCCGGCGGCGGCTCGATCCCCATCAACCTTGCGGCCTCTGCCACCACATCCTGTGGCGGGGCGGGTTCGTGGTCGGTGATATTGAAGATCCCCTGCTCGTTTCGCACGGCCAGAAACCAGGTCGCGGCGGCAATATCTTCGACGCGGATCCGGTTGAACACCTGATCCTTTTTCACCAGACGCCGGGCCGTGCCTTCGGCCATGTTGACAAGACCATTGCGACCCGGCCCGTAAATGCCTGACAGCCGCAGTGTCGAGAGCGGCACACCTGCTGCAAGCGCGGCTCTCTCCCAGGCCTGTTCTGCCTCCACCCGCTCCACGGAGCGCACCGAGACAGGTTTGCAGACCGTGTCTTCATCCACCCATGCGCCCTGGTGGTCGCCATAGACGCCGACGGTCGACAGATAGGCCAGCCATTGCACTTTGGGCATCCATGTCTTCAGCGCGCCCTCCGTCAGCCGCAGCAGCGGGTCGCCATCGCTGCCCGGAGCAATCGATTGGACAACATGGGTGGCGCAGGCCATGGCCTGAATGATCTCATCCGAGAGACGTTGGCCATCGAAAACCAGCGGTTCGATGCCGAGATCGCTCAAAGCCTTGGCCTTGGCCGGTGAGCGCGTCGTGCCACTGACGGGAATGCCCTGCTGGATAAAGTGCTGGCCAATCGCCTTGCCGGAATATCCGGCGCCAAAAATCATCACTCTCATGGGGTCACTCCGGCTGCTATCCATTCCGCCCTGACATCGCTATCGGGCTCATTCTCTCTATAATGTGCGAGAGCGCGAAACGCCTGCGGCGGCATCAGGCGCGACAGCGCCCAGACCGCCATGCCACGCACATCCGGTGAGGCATCGGCGAGCAGGTCCAGGCAGGGCGTGATCAGCGTTGACAGTCCCGAATTGCCAGCCGCGATCAGCACATTGCGCACAAACCTGTCACGTCCGATCCGCTTGACCGGCGAGCCACTGAAATGGCTGCGGAAGCCTGGATCGTCAAGGGTGAGGAAAAAGGCGATGTCAGGTGCCATCAGGTCTTCGCGGGCCTGAAGCTTGATCTCCCGCGCCTGCGCTGCGAACTTGTTCCAGGGACAGGCGGCCAGACAATCGTCGCAGCCATAGATCCGGTTGCCGAAAGCCGGGCGCAGGTCGCGGTCGATCACGCCCTTATGCTCGATGGTCAGATAAGAGATGCAGCGGCGGGCATCGATCTGGTAGGGGGCCGGAAAGGCCGATGTCGGGCAGGCATCGAGACAGGCGCGGCAGGAGCCGCAATGGTCGCGCTCCGCTGCGTCCAGTTCCAGCTCTGCTGTGGTGAACAGGCTGCCGAGAAACAGCCAGGAGCCGTAATCGCGGCTGACCAGATTGGTATGCTTGCCCTGCCAGCCAAGCCCGGCGGCGGCGGCCAGCGGCTTTTCCATGACAGGGGCTGTATCGACGAAAACTTTCACATCCTCACCAGCCCGGGCGGCAAAGCGCGTGGCAATCTCCTTCAGCTTGCCCTTGATGATGTCGTGATAGTCGCGGTTGCGGGCGTAGACAGAGATCGCTGCCTTGTCGGGCTGCGCCTGTAAGTGGCGCGGATCGATCTCAGGGCCGTAATTCAGGCCGAACATCACGATGGAGCGGACCTGTGCCCACAGCACTTTTGGATCGCCGCGCCGCTCGCGCGTCTCCTCCATCCAGGCCATGGTGCCGTGATAGCCAGCGTCCACGAACTCCAGCAACCGGGCAGGGGCCTGGGGAATGCTCTCCGGCCCGGTGATCCGACAGAGGTCGAAACCCTTGTCAGCCGCTTCCTGACGAATGAAGGCGGAAAGCTTCGCGGCCCGGGCCTTGGCCTTTTCCGCCGTCCGCTCGGGGTTGCTTTCCTTGACCATGGCTTTTTCCGTCAGAAATCCAGATCCGCATAGTGGGAAACAGGGGTGAGGCCGCGCACCCGCTCGGCCAGCAGCGGTCGGAACGACGGGCGCGATTTCAGCCGCTGATACCAGTCCTTGGCAATCGGTGATTCCGCCCAGTCGATCTCGCCGAGATAATCCAGCACCGATATCGCCGCACCGGCAGCAAGATCGCCATAGCTGAGCCGGTCGCCCGCCAGCCAGGTGCGCGAGCCAGCCAGCCAGCTCAGATATTTCATGTGCTGGCGAATATTGCCACGGGCGGTGCGCAGCACCTTGGAATCCGGCGCGCCACCACCAAGACCGTTGGGGATCTGCAATTTGAACACCCGCTCGCGGGCCAATGGCCGGGTGACGTCCTGTTCCATCTTTTGCAGGAACCAATCGACCAGCCGGCGGATTTCGGCGCGCTGGAAGGGGTCTTCGGCCAAAAGCCGACGGTCCCTCTTCAACACGCCATGGGTTTCGTCCAGGAATTCCGATATGACCGTGCAGCCACAGAGCGTACGCATATTGTCATCGACATAGACGGGCAGGGTGCCAGCGGGATTGAGGGTGAGAAATTCCCGGCGCTTTTCCCAGGTCTGTTCTTCGACCAGATCTGCCTGAAAACCGTATTCCGACAGGATCAATCGGACAAAGCGGGACGTGGTTGACATCGGATGGTGATACAAAGTGGGCATTGATGGGGCACTGTTCCGGTTGGGGGCGATGATCGGGGCTGTCTGGTTTCTCTTGGCTGGCCATTCCATCTGGCCATAACATCTGGCCAGGGGGCCAACCTTGCGTCTATAGGAATTTCATTCCGTCATACAAGCGAATCGCTTTCCTTGTCACGCCTATCAAAGGACAATCCATGGAAGATCAATCGATCGTCAGCGCCCTTCTTCTCGGTCTTATCGAGGGCCTTACGGAATTCATCCCGGTGTCTTCGACGGCGCATGTGCTGTTGGCCGGCCATTTTCTCGGCTTCAAATCGCCCGGAAACACCTTTGCAGTGCTGATTCAGCTCGGTGCCATTCTTGCTATTTTGGCTGTCTATATCCAGAAATTGCTGGGGATTGCGCTGTCTTTGCCCAGCAATCCCAAAAGCCGCCATTTCGTCCTGGCTGTGCTGGTGGCTTTCCTGCCCGCGGCCATCATTGGCGCGCTGGCCCACGACTTCATCAAGTCCGTGCTGTTTGAAACCCCGATGCTGATCTGCGTGATGCTGATCCTGGGCGGGGTGATTCTTCTGTGGGTTGATCGGATGACGTTCAAGCCCCGCTATACCGACGTGATGGATTATCCGCTGTCACTGGCTCTGAAGATCGGTCTGTTTCAGTGCCTGGCGATGATTCCCGGCACATCGCGGTCGGGCGCAACCATTGTCGGCTCGCTGCTGATGGGCACAGATAAGCGTTCGGCCGCCGAATTTTCGTTTTTCCTGGCGATGCCGACCATGCTGGGGGCCTTCGTGCTGGATCTCTACAAGAACCGCAATGCGCTCAGCATGGATGACGGCCTGCTGATTGGCGTCGGTTTCCTTGCAGCTTTCATTTCGGCGCTGTTTGTGGTGCGTGGACTGCTCGATTTCGTCTCTCGCCGCGGCTATGCACCCTTTGCCTGGTGGCGGATTGCCGTCGGCGTCGTGGGCCTGATTGGCCTTCTGGTCTGGGGATAAGACAAACCCAAGGGGCCCCTTTGCTTTGAGGGGCCTGCCCATCCTGTGGCGCGTCGTCAAACGATTGGCGGCGTGACGCACATGAATTCCTACAGCGCCGCGCGTTTTATGAACGCACGGCGCCCTAGTGTTTTTCAGAGAAAAATGGAAACGCGCTTCCAGAAACGTAAACGAGAGAAACTATCTCGTTGTTTTACGCATACCCTGATTGAAAACCGCTTTTTACGGTTCCCGGAAAGGGTCTGTGACGGGGAACAGGATGACCCGCAGGTCTCAGCGGGCGATCGAGCCCGTGCTGCAAGGGTCAACACCGTAGGCGGGTGCGCAATTGCCCTTACGAGCTGCGACCGTCGAGGGAGCGACGAAGGAACCTGCGATGACAACCAATGCCGCACACGCAAAAAACAGTGCGATAGATTTGCCCATGAAATCAGTACCTCAGAAGAATGTGAAATGGCGGGTGCGAAGAACGCTGGCCCATGCATTGATCCGTCTTTACGCATGGCCCACCTCAACATCAATAGCGGAATGTGCTGAATTGGCAGTTAATGAAACTAATTAATTTCTGCGTCTTTTGTGCAACGCCGACACATGGCCCGCGCCGCACTGGAGACTAAGCTTGCCATTGCGGTAAAGCTGGGTTTCGCTTTTCCTGGATCAAAACAAGCCTCTTTTCATGCGCCGTATGGGGCGCATGAACGATTCTAAAGAGTGATTCTCAATCCGATGCCGATCAGGCTGCCTTGCCGGAGCGGCTATATTGTCCATGCGGACGGAAATGGATGAGATAGGAGGGCAGCACGGCGGCAACAGCTGTCGGCGTAATACCAAGGGCTGTGAGCGTCCTGCCTTCCTTTTTGGCGGCTTCGGAGACCACGTTATCACTTTTCAGCAGCGTCAGCTGATCATTGGTCAGCGGCGGTGTGATCAGCGGAATAGCCGAGGCGACGGAGGCAAGCAGCGAAGCGATACCGAAGGGCAGCGACACCAGCGGATTGGTGCGGTCGATAACCCGCAGCATTTCCTCAAGACATTGCCGGAAGGTCAGAACTTCCGGTCCGCCCAGCTCAAAGAGACCGGCAGCCACCTTGCCATCGACGGCTTTGGCCACGGCTTCGGCCACGTCTTCGACGAAGACCGGCTGGAATTTCGTCTTGCCGCCGCCGATCAAGGGCAGGACGGGCGACAGGCGGGCCATTGCGGCAAACTTGTTGAAGAAGCTGTCCTCGGGGCCGAAAACGATGGATGGCCGAAGGATGACCGCGCCCGGCGCGACCTGGCGGATGGCATCTTCGCCACGGCCCTTGCTGGCTGCGTAGCTGGAGGCGGATTTCGCATCGGCGCCGATGGCCGAGATATGCACCAGCCTGGCACCTGCAGCGGTTGCTGCTTCAGCCACGGCACGGGCACCGAAATCCTGCACGGCGTCGAACTTGTTGCGGCCTGATTCCAGCAGGATGCCGACGCAATTGACGACAACCGATGCGCCTTCAACAGCCTTTGCGACGCTGTCGCGGTAGCGCAGATTGGCCTGGGACAGCGAAATCTGTCCGACATTGCCGAATGGCAGCACGAAACCCGCCAGATCGGGGCGGCGTACCGCGACGCGCACCCGATAACCGCGTTGGGCCAGCACCCGCACCACATGCCTGCCCACGAATCCGGAGCCTCCGAAAACGGTAACGAGCGGCGGAAGATTTGCGAACGTCATAGAGTGCTCCTGCGGATCGGAATATCAGACCAATTCATCTGCTGTCTCATATCGCTAATGCGCAGCGAGGTGAAGCAGAATCATGCTGTCCCATGTCTTGGACAAGAGTAAATGTCTGGGACCAGAGTTAATGGAACCGCTTTGAAACTGGGATCAAAGATTGCCTTCGACCAAGACAATCTCGCCGTCGGCGACTTCCTGGCGGATCTTGACGGCGGCCTGATATTCCGGTGAGTGATAGCAATCATAAGCGGCCTGAAAGGACGGAAACTCGATGACCACGTTGCGGGCCCGGCTTTGGCCTTCCACGGCATCCGTCTTGCCGCCACGGGCCAGAAAGACAGCACCGAAACGCTCAAAAGCCGGCTTTGCCGTCGAGACGTAATCCTTGTAGCGTTCCGCATCACGCACATCGACGCGCGCGATCCAATATCCCTTTGCCATCAAATCACCTCTTTCGGTTTCTCTTTGGTGATCGGTGAATTTTGCTGCAAGGTCAAGTGGGCCAGTACGGGCGGCCAATATGGGCGGCCAATGGTTTGAAGGATGGAAAGGGCGCTTGTGCGATGTTTTGTGGCCTTGGCTTTGGCCGCAAGAGTGAGGCATTGTCAAATTCAGCGCGACGGCCAGCCCGTCTGGGGTACCAATCGGAGACGGGGTCAAGGTGGTCAATATCCGCAACCTGATACACAATGAAATGAGCAGGGAGATGAACAGGCTTCCAAAGCTCACGCCGGTCCTGTTGTTTTTCCTATTGTCCGTTCCTTTGCTGCCGGTCCCCTTTGCCACCGTCTCGCTGATGGAAGGCAGTGCGTTCGCGGCCTCCGCGCCTGCTGCCAGCCATGGCGCGCTTGCCAAGCCCTGCGCTCCCTCGGTTTATGATGCGCTGCGCGACACGCCGCTTGAGGCCGAAAGTGTCTTGCGGTTGGCCTGCAAGGTCGAGTTGACCCATGACGATCTGGTGATGCAAAACCTGGAATTGCTGGGGGCCGATGCCAGCGGTGTCAGCATCGATTGCCATGGCGGTGTTATTGGCCTGCCGGGAAGTGTGCCGAAGGGCGCGCCGCCCACCATCCGCATTGCGTCGCTGCGCAAGGATGACGGCAGTTGGAGCGTTCCGCACGATATCGTGATCCGCAATTGCAAGATCTACGGTTCCATCCACATCATGGGGCTTGGCGCCAATGGCGAGGCGGAGCTGGTGCGGCAATCCTCGCTCAATCGCAATCATACCGAATATGCCCAGTCGGTCGCACCGTCCGGCATCGTGCTGGACACTCTGTCGATTGTCGCTGATGGTCCTATCCCGCTTTATGTCGCCCCCGGTGTCACCCATGTGACCCTGTCGCACTCGACCATCCAGGGGCAGACCAAGGGATCGGCGATCTATCTCGATGCGGAGACCGCGCATAACACCATTTCAGGCAATAGTTTCGAACTGGCGACGCGAAGCCGCGAAATGATCGCGGTGGACGGATCGGCGCATAATGTCATCGAAGCCAATAGCTTCGCCAACGCGCAGCATGGCGGTATTTTTCTCTACCGCAATTGCGGCGAGGGCGGCACCATCCGCCACCAGACCCCGCAGCATAACCGGATCGCCGATAATAAATTCACCTACCAGGACGTTTTTCGCCCGCGCCCGGCCATCTGGCTGAATGCCCGCGAGGCCTGGCGCAATCTCTATTGCTACCAGGACCCGCCCGCCCCTTTCGGTAGCGGTGCCGACAATCACAGCTTTGCCGATTTCAACACCGTCAGTGGCAACCAAATCATTGGTGGGGACGCCGACCTGATCCGCGACAATGGCCAAAACAATGTGCTGAGCGGCAATGGCATCAAGCCTTGAGGACAACTCCTCATAGACGTCAGGTGAAAGCGGCCTGCATTTCGGCGAGAATGACCTGGGTTGCGGCTCTCGGATCGTCTGCCTTGACGATCGGGCGGCCGACAACCAAATGGCTGGAACCGGCATGGATGGCGTCTGCCGGTGTCATCACCCGTTTCTGGTCACCGGCATCACTGCCAGCGGGGCGGATGCCGGGCGTGACAATGGCCATGTCGGAGCCGAGAATGGCGCGCACAGCCTGGGCTTCCTGCGCCGAGCAGACGATACCGCCCATGCCTTTTTCTTTTGCCTGGGCGGCTCGCTTCAGGACCAGTGACCGGGCATCGCCCTGATAACCGGCATCGGTGAGATCCTGGTCATCCATTGAGGTTAAGACCGTCACGCCGAGCAGGCAGAGACCTGACCCTTGCGCTGCTTCCACGGCTGCCTGCATGGCTTTAGGATAGGCATGCAGCGTCAGCATGGTCATGCCCATCCGGACAATATTCTCCACCGCCGAGGCGACGGTATTGTCGATATCGAGCAGTTTCATATCCAGGAAGACCTTCTTGCCGCTTTGGGCGAGGTCTCGGGCAAATTCCAGCCCGCCTGCGAAGGCCAGTTGATAGCCGATCTTGTAGAAGGTCACGTCTTCGGCCAGCGTCGAGACCAGTTTTTCCGCCTCAGCGACGGTGGCGACGTCAAGCCCCACGATCAAACGATTGCGCGCATCCATCAACGATCTCCCTGCCAGGTTTCCATGGCGGTCCAGTCGCATGTGACGGTCAGATCCGCAAGAGTGAAGCAGAAGAGATTGCCGCCGCCCGGCGGTTGATCGCCGCTTCGGCTAATCGGCTGGCCTTGCAGGTGACATTTCAACAGGGTTCCGACGCCGCCGTGACCGATGAAGGCGATAGGAACAGCCGGATCGTGGCTGCCAAGAACATCCTGAATCGCTCCGACAATCCGGGCCTGCGCATCGATGGCCCGTTCCCAGCCGCAAAAACTGTCCTCAGGATGGGCAAAGAACCAGTCCGCCGCCTTTTCAAACTCCGGCGGGGTCAGAAAGCCGGTCGCGGAGCGGTCGTTTTCATGCATGGTCTCGATCTGTTCGACACCGATAGTGGCCGCACCCGCCAGGATCGCCGCTGTTTCCACGGCCTTGGTCTCGGCGCTGCTGACGATGCGGCCAAGCTGGCGCACCCAGGCGGCCTCAGCCGTCCTGCGGGTCCGTTCCTGTCCCATGTCGGACAGTCCCCATTGCGGCACCGGCACGTCCGGGTCGATCCGGACCTGCGGATGGGTGATGTAGACGGCAAACATGTCTTGGGTCTCTTTAGCGGCGGCGATAGATCCAGAGCTGGGCTGGTGGAATATTGCGGACCACGAAATCGAAATGCTGGATGAAATAGCTGCCGCCCTTGGCGATGATCGGCGACATCGGTCCGTAGGAAATCTGCATGACGGGCCGTCCATGCGGCATGCGGTCCAAAAGGTCCTCCAGCAGCCGGATGCGCTCCTGCATCGGGAAGTTCAGGAGCGGCATGGCGGAAATCACGCAGTCAAAGGACAGGCCGGACAGCGGGCCCAGCGTCTTTTCCAGGTTGAAGGCGTCACCGTGGACAAAATTGACGCCGGGGATCGTCTGGGTCAGGTGCCGGTGGAAGTCGGCGGAATATTCGACGGATACCAGTTTCTCCGGCTTGATGCCGCGCGCCAGGATCGCCTTGGTGATCACGCCGGTTCCCGGTCCCAGTTCCAGCACCGGCAACCCGCTTTCCGGCGTGATGATGCTGGCCATGCGCCGGGCAGTAATGGTGGAGGTCGGCACGATGGCGCCCACCAGCTTCGGCCCCTGCATCATGCCCTTGAAGAAACGGATTTCCTCGTCGAACTTCTTTTCCAGCCGTTGCTTCAGGTTGAGCTTCATTCGCAGTCATCTCCTAAAAAGATATGCTGCGCCGATCATGGGCGCATAATCGGCATGTTGATGCGATTTGTCGCGAAAACAAGACAAAATGGCGCGCATGTGAAAATTTTGTGTCTGACCCAAGTTGGACGGTGTTGAAAAAGACGCAATTCAGCCAGCCCTTTCCGGGCCAGACAAAACAATAACGCCGCCCCGGCTTGCGCACGAGACGGCGTTATTGATTGATGGCAGAGACGGAGAACCTAAACGCGCATCGGCATCAGCACGTAAAGCGCATCGTCACCGGCGGTATCGCGGATCAGGGTCGGCGATCCGGCATCGGCCAGAAGGAAAATCGCCTCTTCGCCGGACAGTTGCGCGGTGATGTCGAGCAGATATTTGGCGTTGAAGCCGATTTCCATCGCGTCGCTTTCGTAGCCGACGGCGACTTCCTCGGTGGCGCTGCCCGAATCCGGGTTGTTGACCGTCAGCATCAGATGGCCGTCGCCGATGGCCAGCTTCACCGCCCGGCCACGTTCCGACGAAATGGTGGAGACACGGTCGACGGCGCGGGCGAAGGTCTGGCAATCGACCCGCATTTCCTTGTCATTGGCCTGGGGAATGACCCGTTGATAATCGGGGAAGGTGCCGTCGATCAGCTTCGAGGTCATGACGATCTCGCCGATATTGAAGCGGATCTTGGCATCCGACACTTCGAGCGACACGGTGAGATCGGGGTTATCGACCAGCTTCTGCAACTCGCCAACCGTTTTGCGCGGAATGATGATACCCGGCATGCCTTCCGAACCCGAAGGTGCTTCCACATCGGCGCGGGCCAGCCGGTGGCCATCGGTTGCGACGGCGCGCAGCTTCAACTTGCCATCGGCTTCTATGGTGTGGAGGTAAATGCCGTTCAGATAATAGCGGGTTTCTTCCGTTGAGATCGCGAACTGGGTGCGATCGATCAGCATTTTGAGGTCGGAGGCCTTCAGCTTGAAGGAATGGCTGAAGCTGCCGGTGGTCAGGTCGGGAAAATCCTGCTCCGGCAGGCATTGCAGCGAGAATTTCGAACGACCGGAGGCAACCGTCATGCTGGCGCCATCCGGATTGGTCGAGAGCAGCACCTCGGCACCGTCAGACAATTTGCGGACGATTTCATAGAGCAGATGCGCGGGAACCGTGGTCGCACCGGCCTGCTCGATATTGGCCGGGGTTGCTTCGGTCACTTCCAGATCGAGGTCGGTTGCCTTCATCGACAGGCTCTGGCCTTCGGCGCGCAGCAGCACGTTGGACAGGATCGGAATGGTATTGCGCCGTTCGACCACCCGGTGAACATGGTTCAGGGACTTGAGAAGATTGGACCGTTCAAGAGTAATACGCATCGACGCTGCCACTTTCGACCTGTGCGATCCGGCATTCGGGATCGGCTTGCCTTGATCCGGGCGATTGTGCCCGGCTTTATTCGGACGGGCAAAATGGCAGCAAAGACGATCAAAATGCAAGGGCCTGCCGTCTTTTGGCACGTCTTGGCCGAGGCTTTCCACCACAGATCACGCTCCTTGGCGTGCAGGGGCGCTTGCGGGGGCGGCCTGCCTCGCCCATAACAAGGGCAGGCCATGCATGTCATGCGCCTGAGTGGACTGGTCCGGCCAAGGACTATCCGAATGAAGAGAGAATGGGATGAGTGCCGTGGCAGAGACTGTGAACACGCCGAATGACGGGCAGAAAAGTTTCCGGCTGCATGATCGCCCGGTCACGGCCCGGCCAATCGAGCCGGCGCTCTATCTGGTGGCAACCCCGATCGGCAACCTCTCCGACATCACGCTGCGGGCTTTGGAAGTGCTGGCCGGGGCCGATGTTCTGGCCTGCGAGGATACCCGCGTCACCCGTGTTCTTCTGGACCGCTATGGTATCACCACCCGTCCCTATGCCTATCACGAATATAATGCCGAAGAGGTCGGACCGAAGCTGATCGAGGCGCTTGCGTCAGGCAAATCCGTGGCGCTGGTTTCCGATGCGGGGACACCGCTGGTCTCCGATCCGGGATATCGGCTGGCGAAGCTTGCCATTGAGGCGGGGCTGCGGGTCGTGCCTTTGCCGGGGCCGTCGGCGCCGCTTGCAGCACTGGTCGGCTCCGGCCTGCCCAATGATGCCTTCCTGTTTGCGGGTTTCCTGCCCACCAAGGACAAGGCCCGCCGCGACCGGCTTGCGCAATGGGCGGCAACACCGGCCACGCTGATCTTCTTTGAATCGCCGCATCGCATCGGTGCGACTCTTGCCGCAGCTGCCGAGGTATTGGGCGCCGAGCGCAGCGCCTGCGTCTGCCGCGAACTGACGAAGACATTCGAGGAATTCCGACGCGGCACTCTGGCAGAATTATCCGACTGGTATGATGACGAACGCCAGGTCAAAGGTGAGGTCGTGCTGGTGGTCGGGCCGCCGCTTCCCTCTGGTCCCCCGGATGCCGCCGATGTGGACCGGTTGCTGGTACAGCTCGCGCAAACCCTGCCGACGGCGGGGGCGGCTACTGAGGCCGCCCGCCAGACCGGCCTGCCGCGCAAGGATCTCTATCAGCGCCTGCTGGAGTTGAAGGCCGGGTGAGGGTTCAGGACAAAAGGCCGAAAGACCCATCCGGCGCAGCGCGCAAGCGAGCCGAGCGGCGTGGCCGTTGGTCGGAATATCTGGCGGCTGCCTATCTGCTGTCGAAGGGGTACCGGATCGTCGCCTTGCGTTACAAAACCCGCTCAGGTGAAATCGACCTTATCGTTCGGCGCGGCGATCTGGTCGTGCTGGTTGAGGTCAAGGCGCGTGCCACGCAGCAATCGGCCGTCGATGCTGTGAGTTTTGAGAGCCAGCGCCGCATTCGCGCTGCCGGAGATCTCTGGCTGTGCCGTCAGCCGGATGCCAGCCGCCTGTCGATCCGCTGCGACATTGTCGCGGTCTTGCCCTGGCGCTGGCCCAGGCACTTTTCTGGTGCTTTTTGATAATCCACTACCCCAGAGTATACCGAGTATTTATAGTAAGCATTTACATTGGATATTTTGGCAGGAATTCATTTTCACTGCCAATATGACTGTGCTGTCACAAAATATTCAATTCTCTGTCATCTTGGCTCACTAAGGGCATGCTCACCCCAGATTGGCGGAGAGGATCTACCATGTTCAAGAAGCTTTCGATGGCGGCGCTGGCCGTGACCGTATCGACCACATCATCATTTGCCGCAACCAACATCAGCTGGTGGCACGGCATGGGTGGCCGCAACGGCGAAGTCATCAATGAATTGTCGCAGAAGTTCAACGCTGCCCAGAGCGAATGCGTTCTGACGCCGGTGTCGAAGGGCTCCTACGAAGAAGCGCTGGCGGCTGGCATCGCGGCATTCCGTTCGCATGATCAGCCAAACATTCTTCAGGTGTTCGATGCCGGTTCTGCGACGATCATCAATGCCAAGG
This sequence comes from Agrobacterium vitis, assembly GCF_014926405.1. NCBI lineage: Bacteria > Pseudomonadati > Pseudomonadota > Alphaproteobacteria > Hyphomicrobiales > Rhizobiaceae > Gillisella > Gillisella vitis. The sequence goes on along the minus strand of NZ_JACXXJ020000005.1, from coordinate 2,887,239 downwards.
GTGCCACTATTCCAGCAGAAGATCTGCTGTTGAAGGCCGGTTACAAGTTTGACCGCAGTGCTTTCATCGAAGGTGTGCGCTACTTCTACGCCGATAAGACCGGCAAGTTCGTCGGCATGCCGTTCAACTCCTCGGCGCCTATTCTCTATATCAACACAGAAGCCCTGAAAAAGGCTGGCGTTGAAGCGCCAAAGACCTGGGAAGAGTTTGAAGCCATTGCCCCAAAGCTGAAGGCTGCCGGTTATATTCCGCTGGTTCAGTCGCAGTTGACCTGGGAATTCACCGAGAATTTCTTCTCGCGCAACAACATCCAGTTTGCTTCGAACAACAATGGGTATGATGGTCTTGCAGGGACCACCATCAACGTGACCGATCCAAACCACGTGATGATGTATGACAAGTTGAAGGCCTGGAAGGACGAGGGTTACTTCGCCTATTACGGCGCAGGCTGGAACGACAACCAGAAGCCTTTTGAAGAGGGTAAGGTTGCGCTTTGGGTTGGCTCTTCCGGCTCGTTCGGTGGCTTGCAGAAGACCGCCTCCATGCCGTTTTCGGCAACCTTCCTGCCCTACTGGGGCTCGATCAAGGGTGCGGGCGTGCATAGCTTCATCGGCGGCGCTGCCCTTTATGCCATGTCCGGCAAGACGGAAGCTGAAAACAAGTGCACAGCCGCTTTCTTCAACTTCCTGACTCAGCCTGAAATCCAGAAATTCTACCATCAGGCCACCGGTTATGTTGCCATCACCACGGCGGCTTACGAGTTGGCCAAGAAGGAAGGCTATTACGAAAAGGCTCCTGTTGCCGAAGTGGGCATCAAGCAGCTTCAGCTTCCAGGCGGCGAATGGGACAAGGGCTATCGCCTTGGTTTCTACCCACAGATCCGCTCTGTGATGGAACGCGAATACAACAAGATCTTCTCTGGTGAAACCACGCCAAAGGCTGCGATGGAAACCATCAAGAAGGAAGCTGACGAAATCCTGGCACGCTTTGCCAAGACCGCAGGCTGAACCCTGACAATTGAGATCTGATCTCTCCCGGAGGCGATCTATCGCCTCCGGGACTTGCTTTGAAAGGTTGCCGCGATGAAGCGCGTTCAGTTCAACTCGCGATTTCTGCCTTATGTCTTTTTGGCTCCGCAATTGTGCATTGTGGCGATCTTCTTCTATTGGCCGGCGGTGCAGGCCATTCAGTCGTCCTTCTATATTGAGGACCCGTTCGGCTTTGGCTCAACCTTCGTGGGGCTGGCCAATTATATCGATATGTTCAGCTCGTCTGAATATCGCAAAATCGCGCTGTTTACGCTGTGCTTCAGCGTGGTGGTGACGTTTTTGGTGCTGTCCATCGGAACCGTGCTCGCCGTCAAGGCTGATGCTGTGATCCGCGGACAATCGGCCTACAAGACCCTGCTGATCGTTGTCTACGCCATCGCGCCGCCTGTGGCTGGCCTGATCGGCATGATGTTCTTTGATCAGCACATCGGTCCCTTCGTGAAATTCGTCGCCCTGTTTGGCTGGGACATGAAGGTGGGTCTGAACTATTTTGACACCGCCTTTGCCATGGTGACAATCGCGGTCTGGAACCAGATTCCCTACAATTTCATCTTCATTCTCTCAGGCCTTCAGGGCATTCCGGCCTCGGTGCGCGAAGCCGCCACGCTGGATTGCCGCTCCGGCACGCGCCGGTTCTGGACCGTGACCATGCCGCTTTTGACGCCGACCGCGTTTTTCCTGCTGGTGGTCAACATGACCTATTCGCTGTTCGATACGTTTGGTGTGATTGACGTGATCGTCAAGGATAAGCCCGCCGATAACCCGATCACCTTGGTTTACAAGGTTTATACCGATGGCTTCCGGAGCAATGACATCGGCTCTTCTTCCGCGCAGTCGGTGATCCTGATGGTCGTCGTGCTGGTTTTGACAATGATCCAGTTCCGCTTCATCGAGCGGCGCGTCCATTACGGTTGAGGAGAAGACCATGTATAAAACCAAACTCTTCGACCATGTGATCTTGCTGCTCGGTGTTCTTGTGATGCTCGGCCCGCTGGTTGTGGCCTTCACCACCTCATCGCATACGGCAGCCGAAATCCACCAAAAGGGCCTGATGCTCTCCATGGGCGGACATCTTGGCGAGACCTATAACAAGGTGCTGTTTGCCCAGACCGGCTTTAACGGCAAGGTCACGGGTCTCAGCATGCTGCTCAATTCGCTGATCCTCGGCCTTGGCTTTGCCATCGGCAAGATCGTGCTGTCGATGATGGCAGCCTATGCGATTGTCTATTTCCGCTTCCGCTTTGCCACGCTGGCCTTCTGGATCATCTTCACCACGCTGCTGTTGCCGCTGGAAGTGCGCATCATGCCGTCCTACAAGGTGGCGAGTGATCTGGGGCTTTTGAATTCCTATACCGGCCTGATCCTGCCGCTGCTGGCGTCTGCCACCGGCACTTTCTTTTTCCGGCAATTCTTTAAATCCGTGCCGGAAGAGCTGTTGGAAGCGGCCCGTATCGACGGTGCCGGTCCATTCAAGTTCCTGATTGATATTTTGATCCCGCTGTCGCGCACGATGATTGCGGCGGTGTTCATCATCATGTTCGTCTATGGTTGGAACCAGTATCTCTGGCCCATGCTGATGACCACGGATGAGAGCTTTTACACACTGATGCGCGGTATCAAGCAGATCCTTCAGGTCTGGGTGGGTGCGCAAATTCCCGATTATAACGAAGCCTTTGCCATGGCCGTGCTCGCTATTCTGCCCCCTGTCATCATCGTGGTGGTGTTCCAGAGCTGGTTCATCAAGGGCCTCACCGAAACCGACAAGTAAAGGACAGTCCAATGGCTTCCATCGATATCAATCAGGTCTCCAAGATCTATGACGGCGGTGTGCGTGCTGTGAACAGCGTGGACATCCAGATCAACGACGGCGAATTCATCGTGCTGGTTGGCCCCTCCGGCTGCGGCAAATCCACGCTTTTGCGCATGGTGGCCGGGCTGGAAAGCATTTCAGAAGGCGTGGTGCGCATTGGTGATCGCGCCGTTAATCAGGTTGAACCGGCAGACCGCGACATCGCCATGGTGTTCCAGAATTACGCGCTCTACCCGCATATGACGGTGCGGCAGAACCTGGCCTATGGCCTGAAAAACCGCAAAACCCCTAAGGACGAGATTGAGGCCCGCGTGGCCGAGGCCGCCCGGATGCTGGAACTGCAACCCTATCTGGACCGCAAGCCCAAGGCATTGTCCGGTGGCCAGCGCCAGCGCGTTGCCATGGGCCGTGCCATCGTGCGCAAGCCGGCCGTTTTCCTGTTTGACGAGCCGCTGTCCAATCTCGATGCCAAGCTGCGCGTCTCCATGCGCGTCGAGATCCGCAAGCTCCAACGCCGGCTTGGCACGACATCGATCTATGTCACGCACGACCAGCTGGAAGCGATGACGCTGGCCGACCGGCTGGTGGTGCTGAACGGTGGCCGGATCGAGCAGATCGGTACGCCGCTTGAAGTTTATCACGCGCCTGCCTCGACCTTTGTCGCCAGCTTCATCGGCTCGCCAGCCATGAACCTGATTACCGGCCGCCTGGACGGCAATCGTCTGTCGCTTTGGCCGGTCAGCTTCACCTTTGAGGGCGAGACCGATTATCGCGGCGAAGTCACGATCGGCCTTCGGGCGGAGGATCTGACGGTTGCAGCCCCTGGTCAGCCCTATGTGCCATTCCGTGTCGATTATGTGGAAGAATTGGGGGCTGTCCGCCTCGTGCATGGTTTTGTCGGCGATCAGGCTCTTTGCGCCTCGCTGCCGGTTTCGACTGTGCTGTCAAACGAGATGCGGCTGGGGGTCGATCCACAGAAATTCCACTTCTTCGACCGGGAAGGCCGCCGCCTTGCTCTGCCCTTTGCCACCGCACAGATGACCTTCGGGGCTCAGGCTGAGACGGTAGAGGCCTGAAAAGCCGGTCGGCTCACGCCATTGCCAGCGAGAGCCGATTGTCACGTTTCCCTTCACCGCTTTCTTGGGCAAACGCTAAAATGCATGTGACTGGATTAACCCGAATTTGATAGGGTTCCCATAAAATTCGGGGACATCATGGGGGACATCGATGCCAGTCAAGCTTTTGTTTGCAGCCATGGCCGGGGCAGCCATGGCTTTGCCACGGTTTAGAGCGGAAGACACGCCACCGCTGGTGGCCGCCAATGCCGATCATTTGAGCCTGCAACCAGCGCCAATCAATCCGGACTGGGTTCTTGAGGGCGATCCGCAGGCCCGGCTGGCCAATCACTCACAAAGTCCTGATGAAGCAAGTTCGACAGCCGTCTGGGATTGTACCGCCGGTAGTTTCCGCTGGTATTTCGGCTGGGACGAGACCGTGGTGATCCAGGAGGGCGAAGTGCATGTGACCGCGCAGGATGGCACCGAGCGGTTGCTGAAGACCGGTGACATCGCCTATTTCAAGGGTGGGACCTGGGCCACCTGGCGCATCGAGACCTATGTGCGCAAGATCGCATTTCTGCGTAAACCTTTTCCGGAGCCAATCGCGACGCTTTACCGACTTCGAAATGCCCTGCGGAGCGGATCGCGCGCCCCGATTTGAGCGGTTGAAAATTTGGCCTCTGCCGGACGTTGCGTTCGTGGTCGCCGCGTCCTAAATCTTCCTCCAAATGCAACGCGAGAAAGATTATGGCCCAGATCCGCAATGTCGCCGTCCAGATGGACCATGTATCCTCCATCAATATTTCAGGGGATTCCACCTTCGCCATGAGCCTGGAGGCTCAAGCGCGGGGCTATAAGCTGTTCCACTATACGCCCGACCGGCTGACCATGCGCGATGGCCGCGTCTATGCGACGGTTGAGCCGATGGAACTGCGGGATGTGAAGGGCGATCACTTCACCCTCGGCAGCCCGGAGCGCGTCGATCTGTCGACGATGGATGTGGTGCTGCTGCGCCAGGACCCGCCATTCGACATGGCTTATATCACCGCCACGCATATGCTGGAACGCATTCATCCGAAGACGCTTGTTGTCAACGATCCGGCCTGGGTGCGCAATTCGCCGGAAAAGATCTTCGTCACCGAATATGCCGACCTGATGCCGCCAACGCTGATCACCCGCGACCCGGCGGAAATTGCCGCTTTCCGGGCCGAACAGGGCGATATTATCCTGAAGCCGCTCTACGGCAATGGTGGGGCAGGGGTGTTCCATTCCACCCGTGACGACCGCAATTTCTCCTCGCTGATGGAAATGTTCGGCCAGATGTTCCGCGAACCCTTTATCGCCCAGGGCTATTTGCCTGCCGTGCGCAAGGGCGACAAGCGGATCATCCTGGTGGACGGTGAACCCGTCGGCGCGATTAACCGGGTGCCTGCCGAGCATGATGCGCGCTCCAACATGCATGCGGGAGGCAAGCCGGAACCAACGGAACTGACGACTCGCGAGCGTGAAATCTGCGCCCGGATCGGGCCTGCGCTGCGCGAACGCGGCTTCCTGCTGGTCGGCATTGACGTGATCGGCGATTATATGACCGAGATCAACGTCACTTCGCCAACCGGTATCCGCGAGGTGAAGAATTTCGGCGGTGCCGATATCGCCAGCCTGCTCTGGAACGCCATCGAGAAAAAGCGGTCCTGATCCGCTCAATAATAGATCGGAGAGTGTTTTCTGCGCCCCGCCACGTTGGGTTTGATAAAACCTTTGATGTTGCGGGGTGCCATAAGCGTTCCCCTTTGTTCTGAAAGCGCAACCAAATACAACCATTTTGCCCTCGAAACGGGTCTTTGTTCATTTATTGTTCTTGTCGTCCTTTGTTTTTCATGCAAAACTATGGTTGCAGGAAATTGCAGCTTGCCCGCTTCGGGCTTTGCTCGATGACTTGATTTAAAAAATTGATTTTAAACGCATTTTCTCTTTTTCGTCCGGCGAAATCCATGAAATTGCGTAGGGGCAGATGGACCGCTGCTGGCAAGGGGGCTGGGATATGGTTGCACGGGTGGGCACGGTTGCGTTTCAGGGAATAGATGGCGTACCCGTTGATGTGCAGGTCATGGTCGCACCCGGCAAGATCGGCGTGCAGATTGTCGGCCTGCCGGACAAGGCGGTGGCCGAAAGCCGGGAACGGGTTCAGGCGGCCCTGCATGCTTCTGGACTGGCGCTGCCGCCCAAGCGGGTCACCATCAATCTGGCGCCTGCGGATCTGCCCAAGGAAGGGTCGCATTTCGATCTGGCCATCGCCCTTGGCCTGATGGCGGCGCTGGGCGCCATTCCCGCCGATGTGCTGGGCGATTATCTTGTGGTTGGTGAGTTGAACCTGGATGGCACGATTGCTGCCGTTGCCGGTGCTTTGCCAGCGGCCATGGCAGCCAATGCGCTTGGCAAAGGGCTGATCTGCCCGGCGGATAGCGGCCCGGAGGCAGCCTGGGCGGGCTCAGACATGGATATTCTCGCCCCCCGCAGTCTGATCGCTTTGGCCAATCATTTTCGTGGCACCCAGGTTCTGACGCGCCCGAACCCGGCCAGCCGGGCGCTGCCGGGCAACCTGCCTGACCTCGCCGATATTCGCGGTCAGGAAAGCGCCAAGCGGGCGTTGGAAGTGGCCGCTGCCGGGGGCCACAACCTGCTGATGGTCGGCCCGCCGGGATCGGGGAAATCCATGCTGGCGGCCCGCCTGCCGTCCATCCTGCCGGTGTTGTCGGCACCGGAGCTTCTGGATGTTTCGATGATCCATTCCATGGCTGGGCAATTGGCCGGTGGCAAATTGTCAGACCGCAGACCATTTCGCACGCCGCATCATTCCGCCACCATGGCGGCGCTGGTCGGCGGCGGCTTGCGCGCCCGGCCGGGCGAGGCCTCGCTTGCCCATAACGGTGTGTTATTTCTTGACGAATTTCCGGAATTTTCGCCGCAGGTGCTGGATGCCCTGCGCCAACCGCTGGAAAGTGGCGAATGCGTCATCGCTCGCGCCAATCACCGCGTTACCTATCCGGCCAGTTTCCAGTTGATTGCCGCGATGAACCCTTGCCGTTGCGGCATGGCGGGTGAGCCGGGCCATACCTGCGCACGCGGCATTCGCTGCCTGACCGAATATCAGGGCCGGATCTCCGGGCCGCTGCTGGACCGGATCGATATTCGCATCGATGTCCCCGCTGTCTCGGCCATGGACCTGATCAAGCCGATGGCCGCGGAAAAAAGCGCCGATGTCGCTCGCCGCGTCGCGGTGGCGCGACAGCGGCAAACGGAACGGTTTATCGAGGCAGGCGTGCCTGAGATCCGCATGAATGCGCGGTGCTCTACGGCGCTGATCGAAAAGCTGGCCGCACCGGATGCTGCTGGCTTGCAGTTATTGCGGGATGCGGCGGAGAAGTTCAAGTTTTCGGCGCGCGCCTATCATCGGGTGTTAAAAGTGGCGAGGACCTTGGCCGATCTGGATGGCTCGGAGGCGCTTGGCCGGATTCATCTAGCCGAGGCGATTTCCTATCGTATTCCCTCGGAACGCCTGACGGCTGCTGCATAACGAAACAGGACTGCACCTGCTGCTGTAGCCCTCAAACTGCTAACAAAGGCTGCATTTATCCTCGACGTCATGCTCGGCCTTGTGCCGAGCATCTACTGCATAATTCTTTAAGCCGGAATCGGTTTAAAGAGAAAATGATGCAGCAGATATAAACAGCGACAGCGAACCTTTGTGCGCCATATAGGACGCACGGCGCTGTAAGCGCGTCAATTGAAGTAACAACGTCAATGGCTTATTCAGCCACAACAGATCCTCGGGGCAAGCCCGAGGATTACGAAATGCCGAGATCGAGGTTTGCCAATAAATTGAGGGCTACACCTGTTGCTGTAGCCCTCGTCTTCATTGCTTGATGCTCGCCAATCGTATGGATCAGCGCATTGACTGCGATTATTCGCCAAGGCCTGCAAACAGTGCCGTCGAGAGATAGCGTTCGGCAAAGGAAGGAATGATCACCACGATGGTCTTTCCGGCATTCTCCGGGCGCTGTCCAACCTTGATGGCGGCGGTGAGGGCGGCACCTGAGGAAATGCCGACTGGCACCCCTTCCAGCCGGGCGACCAGCCGGGCCAGTTCAAATGCTTCGTCATTGGTGACGGTGACAACTTCGTCGTAGATCCCGGTATCGAGGATCTTCGGGGCGAAACCAGCGCCGATGCCCTGGATCTTGTGGGGGCCGGGATTGCCACCCGACAGAACCGGGCTGTCGGCAGGTTCCACGGCGATCACCTGAACAGACGGTTTCTTGGCTTTCAGCACCTGGCCGGTGCCGGTAATTGTGCCGCCAGTGCCGATGCCGGAAACGAAAATGTCTACTTCGCCATTGGTGTCGTTCCAGATCTCTTCCGCGGTGGTCTTGCGGTGGATTTCCGGATTGGCCGGGTTTTCAAACTGCTGCGGGATGATGGCGTCGGGAATGGTCGCGGCCAGTTCCTCGGCCTTGGCAATCGCGCCCTTCATGCCTTTCGGCCCTTCGGTCAACACCAGTTCTGCGCCCAACAGCGCCAGCATCTTGCGACGCTCGATGGACATGGTTTCCGGCATGGTCAGGATCAGGCGATAGCCTTTGGCAGCAGCGGCAAAGGCCAGCGCAATGCCGGTATTGCCGGAGGTCGGCTCGACCAGAACGGTCTTGCCAGGTGTGATCGTCCCCTGGGTTTCCAGGCTCTCGATCATCGCCACACCGATGCGGTCCTTGACGGAGGCAATCGGGTTGAAGAATTCCAGCTTGGCCAGAAGATGCGCCTTGACGCCCTTTTCCTTCGCCAGCTTGTCCAGCCGCACGATGGGCGTATCGCCGATGGTCTCGGTGATCGAGCCATAGATGCGGCCACGGCCAGGCTTCTTTGCTTCAGACATGTGTGATCCTCCAGAATAACGCGCTTTGCAGCGACAATAGGATCAAATCACCCAAGCGACCAGAACCCTTTGCCTATCGCCGTGGTTCCGGGGAGAAAAAACCCGCTGCAAAACCAGCGAAAACAAATGTTTATTTCACGCCGCCTTTGTGGCGATATAGGCGGCGGTTCCGGCCAGGATGCTGGCGGCGGCCCGGTTGAGCAGTTTCAACGCGGAGGGCTGCTTCAGCAGCAGCCGCGCCTTGGCAGCCAGAAGAATATAGGGAATGAGCACGGCCATCAGCACCACGAATGTCGTGCCGACCAATAGCCCGTAATCCGCCGGGCCAATGGCCTCGAGCGGAATGAGGGTCGGCACCAGGGCGACGTAGAACAGCATGGTCTTCGGGTTGCCGAGCGTCACGAACAGGCCGGACAGGAAGGATGCCATCACGCCCGCAGTTTTGCGCGCCTCGATATTCTGCGGCAAAAGCCCTGCCGTCCAGAGCTTCCAGGCGATATAGGCCAGGTAGAGCGTGCCTGCGAATTTGATAATCAGGAACGGCGTCACGAAGGTCTGGGCAATATAGGCAAGGCCCAGAATGACGGCGGTCAGATAGCAGAGATCACCCAGAATCAGGCCCAGCCCCATGAAAAAGGTTGGGCGAAAACCGGAGCCGAGCGCCCGCGCCACAATCGCCGTCATGCCAGGGCCGGGAATGGCGGCGGCAATGAACAGGGCTCCGGCATAGGCAAGCAGGCTGGCAAGTGTCATGGTGCATCTCCTTCAACGCCGTATTGCTAATCCGCCCGGCTGCAACTTGCAACGGTGACACGATTGAAATTGCCTGATGGGATGCTTTCTGCTTTTTCTGATTTTACAGCACGTCACCAAGGACACGCCATGCCCACGACGACTTCACTTCTTGCCTTTGCCCTGATTTGCCTTGGCATGGCGCTGACACCCGGCCCGAATATGGTCTATCTTGTGTCTCGCTCCATCTGTCAGGGGCCGATGGCCGGACTGGTCTCGCTCGGCGGTGTTGCCTTTGGCTTCCTGATCTACATGCTGATGTCGGTGCTGGGGATTACGGTGTTGCTGATGGCCGTGCCCTATGCCTATGAGGCGTTGAAACTGGCCGGTGCAGCCTATCTCGCTTATCTGGCCTGGCAGGCGGTCAGGCCGGGCGGTCGTTCGCCGTTTCAGGTGCGCGACCTGCCCAAGGACAGCCCGAGACGGCTGTTTGCCATGGGCCTCGTGACCAATCTCCTCAATCCGAAGGTGGCCGTTCTCTATCTGTCGTTGCTTCCGCAATTCATCGATCCGGCCAATGGCAGCGTTTTCATGCAATCGCTGTTTCTCGGCCTCACCCAGATCGCCATCGGCACCACGATCAATGGGATGATCGCGCTGATGGCTGGCTCCATCGCCCTGTTTCTCAGCCGCCGCCCGCTATGGATCATGGTGCAGCGCTGGTTGATGGGGACGGTACTGGCCGTGCTGGCGGTGAGGATGGCGACACAGGCGCAGCGGTGAGGTATCATACCCCCGTCGAGCCAAATCCGCCCGTACCCCGCACCGTATCCGATGTTTCTGTTATCTCAATCATCTGCGCCTGCGTTACCGGCGCAATCACCATCTGGGCCACGCGCATGCCACGAGTGATGGTGAAATCCTCGTCTCCAAGATTGATCAGCAGCACTTTTACTTCTCCGCGGTAATCGCTGTCGATGGTGCCGGGGGTGTTGAGGCAGGTGATGCCGTTTTTGAAGGCGAGGCCGGAGCGGGGGCGGATCTGCGCTTCGAAACCTTGGGGGATTTCCATAATCAGCCCGGTTGGCACCAGAGCGCGTTTTCCGGGGGCAAGGGTCAGCGGCTCGGCCTCGGTTACGGCTGCGCGCAGGTCCATGCCAGCCGCACCCGCCGTCTCATAGGCGGGCAATTCCAGCCCTTCACCATGGGATAGACGCTTGAGATGAAGGCGTGGCGCGGACGTATCGTGCATGGGGGTATCCTTTGTTTGTCGGGGTCAATTGCATATTGAACGCCAAAACGCTAGATAACCGGCCAGTTAAAAGGAATTCCTCACATGGCCGAAACGCTCGCAGAGGCGGTCTCCCGCCGCCGCACCTTCGCTATTATCGCTCACCCGGATGCTGGTAAAACCACGCTGACCGAAAAGCTGCTGCTGTTCGGCGGCGCGATCCAGCTGGCCGGTGAGGTGAAAGCCAAGAAAGACCGGATACAGACCCGTTCGGACTGGATGAAGATCGAGCGTGAGCGCGGCATTTCCGTCGTCACCTCGGTGATGACCTTCGAATATGAGGGCAATGTCTTCAATATTCTCGATACGCCCGGCCATGAAGATTTCGCCGACGATACGTATCGCACGCTGACGGCGGTGGATGCTGCCGTCATGGTCATCGATGCTGCCAAGGGTATCGAGCCGCGCACGCTGAAATTGTTCGAAGTCTGCCGGATGCGCGATATTCCGATCATCACCTTCGTCAACAAGATGGACCGTGAAAGCCGGGATATTTTCGAGGTTCTGGATGAAGTAGAAGAAAAGCTGGCGCTGGACACCGCCCCGATTACCTGGCCGGTCGGTCGTTCGAAAAGCTTCTGCGGCTCCTATAATCTGGTCGATAACACCTTCCGTGGTTCCGATAAGCAGGTCGAGGCTTTGCCGGTCAATAGCCCGAAGAATGTCGCGGAAAACCTGCCGGAAAACGAGCGTCAGACCTTTATCGACGAGCTGGAGCTGGCGCAGGAAGCCTGCCGCCCCTTCGACCGGCAGGCCTTTCTGGAAGGCCATATGACGCCTGTGTTCTTCGGTTCGGCGCTCCGAAATTTTGGCGTGCGCGACCTGATCAATGCGCTGGGCGATTTCGCCCCGCCGCCACGTGACCAGATGGCCGATATCCGCAAGGTGCATGCGGCGGAAGACAAGATGACCGCCTTCGTCTTCAAGATCCAGGCCAATATGGACCCCAATCACCGCGACCGCATCGCCTTTGCGCGGATCTGCTCTGGCAAGCTGGAGCGCGGCATGAAGGCGCGGCTGGCGCGTACCGGCAAGCTGATGGGCCTGACGGCGCCGCAATTCTTCTTTGCTTCGCAGCGGCAATTGGCCGATACCGCCTTTGCTGGTGACGTGGTGGGCATTCCCAACCACGGCACGCTGCGCATCGGCGATACGCTGACCGAAGGTGAAGCGCTGGTGTTTCAGGGTGTGCCGAACTTTTCGCCGGAAATCCTGCGCCGCGTGCGGCTCGAAGATGCGATGAAGGCCAAGAAGCTGAAGGAAGCCTTGCAGCAAATGGCCGAAGAGGGCGTCGTGCAGCTGTTTTCGCCGGAAGACGGTTCGCCCGCCATTGTCGGCGTGGTCGGGGCCTTGCAGCTCGATGTGCTGAAGGAACGGCTTTCGGGTGAATATACCCTGCCGGTGTCGTTTGAAATGTCGCGCTTTTCCGTCTGCCGCTGGATTTCGTCAGATCAACCCGGCGAACTCGACAAGTTCATGACGGCGCGGCGCGGTGACATCTGCCGGGATCTGGACGGCGACCCGGTGTTCATGGCGCAGGATGCGTTTTCGCTGCGCTATGAGGCAGAACGTTATCCGGCGATCAAGATGGTGGCGATCAAGGAATATCACGTCGCCAAGGCGGCATGATCATTGTTGAAAAGCTTGAGACCGCATCACGATTGAAAGATCGTGATGCGGTCTCAGACTGTTTTTACGCCGCTTCGGCGGACTTTTCCCTCGGCATTTCCATCAGATCCGAGAGGAACGTGTCACACCAATGGTTGACATCGTTGACCAGCAGATGGTCCATCATGCCTTTCCAGCGTTGCTGACGCTCGGCAAGCGGCATATCGAGGGCGCGGGCAATGGCCTGGGCTGTGCCTTCCGTATCGTATGGATTGACCAGCAAGGCCCCCTTCAATTCGCGGGCCGCCCCGGCAAAGCGTGACAGGACGAGAACGCCGGGATCATCGGGGTCCTGGGCGGCAACATATTCCTTGGCAACCAGGTTCATGCCGTCACGCATCGGCGTCACCAGCCCGACCTTGGCCAGCCGATAGAGCCCAGCCAGCACCGGACGTGCCACCGAGCGGGTCATATAGCGGATCGGCACCCAATCCACCGTGCCCAGCGCGCCATTCACGCGCCCGGCCTGTTCGGCCACGGTGCGCTGCATGGCCTCATATTCCGGCACTTCAGAGCGGGATTTCGGGGTGATCTGCAAATAGGTGACTTTGCCCTGATAGTTCGGATTGGCATTGATGAAATGCTCATAGGCATCCAGCCGCTGGGTCAGGCCCTTGGAATAATCCAGCCGGTCTACGCCGATTACCAATGCCTTGCCTTCAATGCTTTGCGCAGCGCGCTTCACCATGACGTTTCGCACGGCGCGACGCGCATAGGCGGCAAAGGCCGCTGTCTCAATGCCAATCGGATAATGGCCCGCCTTGAACGTCCGATCATGGGATTTGATCTTGTTGCCCGCGATCGCCTCGCCAATCCCCTCGCGTACAAGAGCTCCGACGAAATTGGCATGGTCGAAATCAGTCTGGAAGCCGACCAGATCGTAATGGGCCAGACTTTCGATCAGTGTTTCATAGACCGGCATGGCAAACAGCACATCGGCGGGCGGAAGCGGGATGTGCAGGAAGAAACCGATCCGGTTCTTCACCCCCATCTGCCGCAATTCCTTGGCCAGCGGGATCAGGTGATAATCCTGGACCCAGATCGTATCGTCAGGCTTCAGCAGCGGCACGAGCCGCTCGGCGAAAAACCGGTTAACCCGGAAATAGCCGGTCATGTCCTTGCGGGCATAATCGGTCAGGTCAAGGCGGTAGTGAAACGTTGGCCACAGCACGCGGTTGGCAAAGCCGTGATAATATTCATCGACATCGCGGTCGGTTAGATCCGTCAGGGCGTAAGTGATCTTGCCATCCTCGATCATCGCAAGCTCACCGGCTTCTTCCTCGCCGCTGGAGACGCCCGACCAGCCCATCCAGATGCCGCCCTTGTCCTCAAGGGCAGCCCGCAACGCGACGGCCAAACCTCCCGCCGGCGCCTTATTGGTCTTGTCGGGTACGGGAACACGGTTGGAAACCACAACAAGTCTGCTCATATCATTATCCTTCTTATCGTTGTTCAGCTTTAGCGGGCGAATCTGGCCAGCGTGTCACGCAGGAGCTGCGGGCTCGCCAGAGACTGGCTGGCCACGCTTCCTTCGAGATCGCCGACGCGGATCGACAGGCCGCCCAAGCGGTTGACGCATTCAAACATTGCCTCGTCAGTCACGTCGTCACCAATGGCGATGGCAACCCGGTCGGTGAAGGGCGGCTCGGCCAGATAGGACTGCAAGGCCCGGCCTTTGTCGGCGCTGTCGGGGCGGATTTCGACGACCATCTTGCCGCGTTGCAGCTCATAGCCGGGACCCGCTGCCTGAAAGGCCTCCACTATCGCTTTTTCCACCACGTCGGCGCAGGCGGGCGCTTGGCGATAGTGAACGGCGATGGCGGCACCCTTGTCCTCGACCAGCACGCCCGGCCAGGCCTGTTCGAGCTTTGGAAGGCCTTGCTTAACCGCTAGGAAAGCCGCACTTGGCTCACTGCGGATCACCGTGCCTTTAACCGTACGCCGCTCGGTGCCGTGCAATCCGGCAATCGGGAAGTGCTTTGGCGCAAACAGCCGGTCAGCGTAGGCCAAGGCCCGCCCGGTCACGAGAGCAAGTGCCCCGCCCATGCGTCCTGACAGGGCGGCCAGATCGTCTGCCAGACCAACCGGCACACGGATTCCATCCGGGCTCTCGGCAAGATCCAGCAAGGTACCATCAATATCGAGAAACAATGCGTAGCGGTGAGGCTCGGCCTGAAGAAGATCAAACAGCAGCGCTGCTGCGTCTTTTTGTTCGGTTCGAGCTGGCGATCGCTTGATTGCCGATTGCTGGTTTTCCATATCCCGCCTCGTTTCACACGACCTGTTGACGCCAGGATAACGACGGGTGTCCAGTTTGGTTCCCGCAAAATGCAGGTAATTGCGCAATGCAGCATAATTGGCGGGACCGTGACAGGAGCATGGAAAACTGCGATAGATCTGCCCCGCCGCCCACCTTTTCCATCAACAGGAGCCGAGGTGTTGGAGACTATTGACTTCGACGAGGACGATCATGACCGTTCAAACAAACGATGAAACGCCTCTGCCTCGCATCGCCAATGTCTTGTCGATTGCCGGTTCCGATCCGTCTGGCGGAGCGGGTATTCAGGCGGACCTGAAGGTATTTTCGGCTTTGGGTGTCTATGGCATGGCGGCGCTGACGGCGCTGACGGCCCAGAATACCCAAGGGGTGGCAGCTGTCGAATTGCTGGATCCCATGTTCGTTGCAAGACAGGTTGAGACGGTTTTTGCCGATATCCGGGTCGATGCGGTGAAAATCGGCATGCTGGCCAATGCCGATATCGTCGGCGCGGTGGCCGCTGTGCTGGCCGGACACACGGCAGTGCCGGTTATTCTTGACCCGGTCATGGTTGCCAAGGGCGGGGCCGCGCTGCTGGATGACAAGGCGGTTGGCGCGCTGGTCGGGCAGCTCTTGCCGCGGGTCCGCCTGATCACCCCCAACCTGCCGGAGGCTGCCGCACTTCTGCGTGTGGCCGAGGCCGTGGAGCGCGACGGCATGGAGGCACAGGCCAGGGCCTTGTTGGGACTGGGTGCCAAGGCGGTGCTTTTGAAGGGTGGGCATTTGCCCGGTAACGAGAGCCCCGATCTGCTGGTCACGCCAACGCTGACCCTGTGGCTGGAAGGCAAAAGGATTGCCACCGCCAACACTCATGGTACCGGTTGCTCGCTGTCCAGCGCGATTGCCGCCGAGCTTGCTAAGGCCATGAACCAAGGGACGAAGGACAGTGGAACAGACGATGCTTTGGCAAAAGCGGTCACGGTGGCAAAGGCCTGGCTGGCTGGCGCAGTCCGGTCCGCCGGACAATTGAGCGTTGGTTCCGGCCACGGACCCGTTCATCATTTTTACCAGACATGGCCGAAGTAGCCGACAGAATGTTATTCCGTCTCTGACCCTGGGAGGGCGCCGATGCTGTCAAGCCAGAGGACGGAGGACCGGCGCCAGCTTTGATGTTTTGGCAGCAGGGCGTCCCGTTGGTTGATGCTACCCCAGCGGATGCCCCAGGTATCGGCATCCGTGCCTTCGCCTGATGTCAGCACGGGCGTGCCGCAGTCCGGGCAGAAGAACTGATAGCGCATGCGACCATTGTCGCCGTATTTCACATAGGATTTCGGTGGACTTCCCGTTAGATGCAGTTTGTCGCGCGGGGTTGAAACCGTGACCCGGAATGGTGAACCTGTCAGGCGTTGGCAATCGGTGCAATGGCAAATGCCGACATTCTCAGGGTCGATTTCGGCACGATAGGTCACATTGCCACAATGGCACTGTCCATCAATCTGCATGTTCTGAGCCTCCCGCGACGCATTCTAGGGGACTATAATGCATAAGGCTCAGCTTTCGATCCCCATGGCCTTTTCAAAATCCAGCCAACTGCGGTCCATGGCATAGGCCTTGGTGACATAGGGGATGCCAACATGGCCATAGATCACCGGCCAGAGTTGTTGCTCTGCTGTGTCCTCCTGCACCCCGGCGATCTGTTGCAGGTAGAGCACGGAGGCGAGACCGCTGCGGTCTGCACCGCCCTCGCAATGGATAAGGATGGGCTTTGGTGCGGATTTCAGCAGAGCGACCAGTTGCTCGGCCTTGTCGATGGTCAGGCCCTTGCCAGCCGACATGCGAAAATCGATGTGGTCGATACCAAGTTCCCGGGCGGTTGCGACTTCCTGCGCATACCAGGGGGAAGGGGAGGGGCCGCGAAGATTGACGATGGTCTTGATGCCGTAGCGCCCGGCATAGTCCTTGATATCGGCGGCACTCGGTTGGGCGGAGCGATAGAATTCGCCTGGAATGACCTCGTGGAAATTGCCTGTCAGGCGGAGATAGCCAAGGTAAGCGCCGCAGGACAGCAGACCGGTCAGGCAGGCAAGGGCGGTGTAGCGGACGGCTTTCGCCAGCAGGATGGACATGGGCTCACACAGGGTCGGATCAAATAACCATCCACCCTGTAAAAGCCGAACCTGACATCGAACTGAAAGACGCGACCACCTGCCGCGTCCTATCATCACAGTGTCGTCAATACGCAGTGATCAATGATCGGCCTTGATGAAGGTGCCGTTCTTCAATTCGCGCATGGCCTCCATCAGCTCTTCCCGGCTGTTCATGACGATCGGTCCATGCCAGGCCACTGGCTCCTTGATCGGCTTGCCGGTCACCAGCAGGAAGCGGATACCCTTTTCACCAGCCTGAACGGTGATTTCGTCGCCGGTATCAAAGACCACCAGCGTGCGATTGCCGGAGAGGTCACGGATATTCAGTTCTTCGCCCTGAAATTCTTTCTCGACTTTGACACCGAACGGCTTGGAGGCATCGCGGAACGAGCCGGAGCCCGCGAAAATATAGGCAAAGGCCGACCGATAGGTATCGACAGGAAAACGCTTGGTCTTGCCGGGTGGAACGGAGATATCGAGATAAACAGGCTCTGCGGCAATGCCATCGACCGGGCCGGATTTGCCCCAGAAATCGCCGCTGATCACCCGCACCGCCGTGCCATCGTCATCGACCACGACAGGAATGTCGGCAGATTTGATGTCCTGATAGCGCGGTGCGGTCATTTTCAGCGAGGAGGGCAGGTTGGCCCAGAGCTGGAAGCCGTGCATCTTGCCGGAAAAATCGCCCTTCGGCATTTCCTGATGCATGATGCCGCTACCTGCCGTCATCCACTGAAGGTCGCCTGCGCCAAGCTGGCCATGATTGCCGAGGCTGTCGCCATGGTCCACCGTTCCGGCCAGAACATAGGTGATGGTTTCAATGCCGCGATGCGGATGCCAGGGAAAGCCGCGGATATAATCCTGCGGATCATCATTGCGAAAATCGTCCATCATCAGGAACGGATCAGTCATCGAGGGATCGCCGAAGCCGAAGACGCGGTGCAGCTTGACACCGGCCCCTTCCATGGTGGGCGTGGCGCGACTTTCGTGTTTGACGGGGCGAATGGACATCGGTCTGGCTCCTTTCGAGCGGAATATGATTTGCAGCCAATATAAGGCTTTTCAAACGCAGGCGAAGGGCATCAAGCGCAACGCAGTGTTCACAGAAGCAGTTCTTCACGGAAACCCATCCGATCTTCACAAAACACAATGCCGCACTGCAAAATGTGATTACTGCTTTCGTCACGAATCTGACATGAAGAAAGCCGAGCTTTACGCTTCATTATACACCTTCCTTCAAGATTGGCTTTGCCGGGACAAATGAGGACCGGTCTTGCCGGAGCATGAATGCCATGTGTCGTTGGGCAGCCTATCGGGGAGAACCGCTCTTTATCGAGGAGTTGGTATCGTCACCCGCCCATTCGCTGATCGAGCAATCCGTCTGCGCCACCCGCGCCAAGACATCCACCAACGCGGACGGTTTTGGCCTTGCCTGGTACGGTGACCGGCCGGAGCCGGGCCGTTTTCGCGATGTTCTGCCTGCCTGGTCGGACTGTAACCTGAAAAGCATTGCCCGGCAGATCCGCTCGCCGCTGTTTCTGGCGCATGTGCGCGCCGCAACCCATGGCGCGACCCGGCGCGACAATTGCCACCCGTTTGTGTATGGCAACTGGTCTTTCATGCATAACGGCCAGATCGATCATTTCGACCGTATCCGCCGCGCCATGGAAAGCATGCTGGACGACGAATATTTCAACGCCCGCACCGGCTCGACCGATTCCGAACTGCTGTTTTTGCTGGCCATGCAATTCGGCATGAAGCATCGCCCGATTGCGGCGATGGCTGAGGCCATCGGTTTTGCCGAAAGGCTGAGCGCAGAGATCATTGGCACGACCCGGGTGCGTTTCACCGCCGCCTTCTCTGATGGCGAGGCGCTGTATGCGGTGCGCTATTCCACCGACGCCTTTGCCCCGACGCTGTATGCCGGGCCGATGGGGAGTAAGGGCGGGCATTGCCTGGTGTCCGAACCGCTCAACGATGACACGGAAACCTGGGTAGAGATCCCGCCTGGCAGCGCCGTGATCCTCAATGATGAGGGTCTGAATGTCATGGGTTTTGAGCCGGAAATCGGCGGCGCGCCTGCTCGGGTGACGGAAATGGCGGTTTAGGAAAACGACCGGACATTACAGACAATCAGTCCATACATAATGACGCGAACTGTTGCTTTTCTCGTGCCCTCTCAATCTTCGTCGTACGCGTCTCGTTTCATTGATAGCCTTGTTGAGATTAAACCCATTTTTAATACGGCTACTTGACCTCAGCCATAAGCTCCGGGTGCTTGTCGAGGATCGTCAACAACTTCACAAGGGAAACGGGCGGTTTCGCACGTCCGCGTTCATAGCGTGAAAACGCATTGTCACCACCGCCGAAGACGCGACCCGCCTCTTTTTGGTCGAGATCGAGCTTTTTACGGACTTTGGCGATGAAATCCGGATCGATACCGGCTTCTTCATTAACCTGTCGCTTGAAAGCGCGGATTTTGGTGGCGTACTCATCGCCGTTCAGGCGATCTAAGATAACTTCGTTGCAGGCATGGCAGAAATCGCCCTCAATGCCTTTGATTGTTATCGTTTTGCCTTTGTAGGTGTAGGGAATCTCCCGCGTTTCATGGGTCAGTTCTGCGCCGCCGCATACAGGGCATTTCATCGTCACTTCTCCTTGAACGATACGATCAATAGTCCATTGGTGATGGTCAATTTGATATAGGCTTGCGTTTCATCATCGATGAATGGCCTGTATACGTCTTGCCATATCGTATGATCCTTGTGCGTTGTCATGGATTTATAAAAATCTTTGACAGTCAGCCTTTTGATGACCGCACACATCGCAGCAAGCGTTTCGATCCCTAACTCATCAGCCCCGTCATACGCACTCATCGTTGCCCGAACTGTGTTGGCATCAATGCACGCGCCAACGTCTTCCAATGGGTAATGCGCTATCTTCTTTTCTGTCATTATTAAATACACCTCTTAGGCTAATTTGGCAATTAGGTTAAAAATATTTTCGAAGTTGATTTCTAAATGATTGGTACTGCCTTTATCAAACGGCTCAATCGTTCCGCTTCTCCATCGGTTAGATCAAGGAGACGGTTGATGATGACATCAAAATCGACGCGCAGCGTGATTGTGGCTCGCTTTGATAGATAGAAGATGGCCTATCCTAATTATTGGACATCGTGAATCCCGCGGCATATTGAGAAGTATACGCCACTGGAATGAGCATCATGGCAGAGACAGTCGAGACAGAGACCCCGCACCATCATCCCGGCATTGCCGAATTGTTTACCGGGTTTCTTGGGCTCGGCCTGATGGGGTTTGGCGGTGTGTTGCCGATGGCACGGCGGATGATGGTGGAGGACCGGCGCTGGCTCTCCCCTGGCGAATTCATGGATCTGCTTGGCCTCTGCCAGTTCCTGCCGGGTGGCAATATCATCAATATGTCGGTGGCGGTTGGGTTGAAGTTCCAGGGCTGGAGGGGTGCGCTGGCCGCCGCCTTCGGCCTGATTGCCGCACCGACGGCCATCGTTATCTGTCTCGGTTATATTTACGACCGTTACCGCGACAATCCGCAGGTCGAGCATCTGTTTGCGGGTCTGGCGGCGGCGGCTTCTGGCCTGCTGATCTCGCTGGCCTGGAAAGTCCTGCAACCGCTGAAACACAAGCTGTGGGCGCTGGCCATCGTTGCCCTGTGCTTCGTTGCCATTGCGGTTTTCCGCTTGCCGCTTTTCGCCACCATGTTGGTTCTGGCGCCGGTCTCCATTGTTCTGAGCTGGAAATTGTCGAAATGATTGCCACCCTGATTTCTCTTGCGCTGATTTTTACGGAATTGTCGCTGATCGCCTTTGGTGGCGGCAATGCCATCCTGCCGGAAATGCAGCGCCGGGTGGTGGAGGTTCAGCATTGGATGAGCGCCAGCGAATTCAGCGCGCTGTTTGCGCTGGCCCAGGCGGCTCCGGGGCCGAATATGATGGTGGTGCCGCTGGTCGGCTGGCATGTGGCGGGCTTTGCCGGGGTGGTCGTCACGTCCATCGCCAAATTCGGTCCGTCCTCGCTGATCACTGCCGGTGCCGTCACCCTCTGGGAGCGCTTCAAGGACCGGCCCTGGCGGCGCATCGTCCAGGCCGGGCTTGCGCCGATGACGGCAGGCCTCGTCACCTCCAGCGCCGCTGTTATCACCAAGGCCTCGGCAACCAGCCCAATTCTCATTGGCATTGCAGCTGGCTGTGCGGTGCTGACCGCCATGACCAAGGTTCACCCGCTGATCGCGCTCGGCAGCGGTGCGCTGATCGGCCTGATCTTTATTTAGGGAGATTTGACGCCGAGCATCCCCGCAATGGTCTCTGCAAGCCGCTCGGCAACGGCATCCTTGTCCATATCCGGCCAGTCCTCGGTGCGATCCTTGTAAATCAGGGTTACGCGATTTCGGTCCCCACCCATAATGCCGGTCTGCGGTGAAACGTCGTTGGCAACGATCAGGTCAGCGCCTTTGCGCTCCAGTTTGGCACGGCCATTGTCGGCGATATCGCGGGTTTCCGCCGCAAAGCCGATCACCAGTGCCGGGCGTTTTTCATGGTGTCCGACCGTCTTCAGAATGTCCGGATTTTCGGTCAGTGCCAGCATCGGAGCGGCATTGCCTGGCTGTTTCTTGATCTTGTGCTCTGATGCCATCTCGACCCGCCAGTCGGCCACAGCCGCGACCATCACGGCGATATCGGCGGGCAGGTGTGTGAGTACGGCGTCCCGCATCTCCTCGGCCCGCTCCACATGGATCGTTTTAACGCCTTTGGGGTCGGCAAGGCTGACCGGGCCGGATACCAGCGTCACCTCGGCACCCAGCCGGGCAAGCGCGCTGGCAATGGCATGGCCCTGCTTGCCGGAGGATCGGTTGGCGATATAGCGCACCGGATCGATCGGCTCATGGGTCGGGCCGGAGGTGACAATGGCCTTTTTGCCCGCCAACGGCTTGAAGGAGGCGTCAAGACAGGCTTCGACCTTGGTAACGATCTCCAGCGGCTCGGCCATGCGGCCAAGACCGGCTTCCCCACTTTCGGCCATTTCGCCGGCCATTGGCCCGATGAATTGGATGCCATCGGCCTTGAGCTGTGCGACATTGCGCAGGGTGGCGGGATGCGCCCACATTTTCGGGTTCATGGCCGGTGCGATCAGCACGGGCCGGTCGGCGGCAAGCAGCACCGCCGAGGCCAGGTCATCAGCCAGCCCGTGCGCCATTTTCGCCATCAGGTCGGCGGTCACGGGCGCAACGAGGATCAGGTCGCACTCACGCGCCAGCCGGATATGGCCGACATCCTGTTCGTCCTCGCGGGAAAACAGGTCGGTATAGACATGGGAGGCCGAGAGCGCGCCGACCGCGAGCGGCGTAATGAATTCCTGTGCGGCCCGCGTCATGATCGGGCGCACCGAGGCACCTCGCTCGCGCAGCCGCCGGATCAGTTCCAGGCTTTTATAGGCGGCAATGCCGCCGCTGATGATCAGGAGAATACGCTTATCCGTCAGCGTCATGAAAAGCCTGCCATGAAATTATCGGTGCGAACCGGACATTACCGCATAAGCGCCTGAAAGGAGAAACGATAAGATACGGAATCGATCCAATCCTCTATCGGGCTAGGTCTATCGGCACGCAGGCAATCGTTCCCGCCGCGATCTCCTGGTAGAAGAGCCCTTCGCCCAGCGTTGCGGCCATGGATTTGATGATCCGGCTGCCGAGGCCAGTGCCCTTCGGGGCAGCGCCAGGACTGATGCCGATGCCGTCATCCTCCACCGTCAACAGCGCATGGCCGGGCTGCGCATGACACAGCCGCACGCGGATTTCGCCGTCCTTACGGTCGGGATAGGCATATTTGATCGCATTGGTCACCAGTTCGGTGACGATCATGCCGATGGAGACGGCGCGGTCAGCGGTGAGAGAAATCGGCTCGGCATCGACTGTCAGGGTGATCGGCTTGTCGGGATTGGCAAGCGAACCGCCGATTTCCCGTACCAGATTGGCGATATAAATGTCCATATCGACCCGGCTGACATCGTCTGACGTGTAGAGGCTGCGATGCATGCCGGCAATGGCGGTAATGCGAGCCTGGGTCTCTGTCAGCTCGGCCTTGACCTCATCGCTGCGGGCATTGGCGATCTGAAGCCGCAGTAGGCTTGCCACCAATGCCAGACTGTTGGCAACGCGGTGGTTGACCTCGCTGAGCAGCGCTTCCGCCCTTTCCTTGGCAAGGCGGATTTCCTCGTCCGCTTTGACCTTGGCTTCGCGCAGCCGGGCATTTTCGACCGATTGTCGGATGGCGCTTTCCAGCAGCGACAGGAAATCCTCGCTGGTCGTCTTGATGACGTAATCGGAGGCGCCTGCCTTGATCGCGTCTATGGCGATACGGGCTTCGTTGGAACCGGTCACATAGACCACCGGCGTCATGATATGCCGTCCACGCAAATGCGCCAGCACATCGTGACCGGTCATATTGCTGAGATAATGATCGAGAACAATAACGTCGAAGTTTTCAGACGCCAGAAAGCCCAGCGCCCGCTCCAGATCTTCGGCATGGGTGACGGAATGTCCGTTGCGCCCGAGTGCTTTCTGCACCAGTCGCACGATGGCCGGGTCGTCATCGAGATAAAGAATTCGGACATTCATGGGGCGGTCGGCTCGTTACGGAATCTGCATCACGGAAAAGAACAGCCCGAGCTGACGAATGGCATTGGCGAAATTGTCATAATCCACCGGTTTGGTGATGTAGACATTCGCACCAAGATCGTAGCAGCGCTGAATTTCCCGTTGATCATCCGTTGTGGTGAGAATGACGACCGGCAGCCGACGTGTGTGCTGATTGGTCTTAACTTGTTCGAGTATATCGGTGCCCGACATATCCGGCAAGTTAAGATCGAGTAAAATTAGCAGGTATCGATCTGCCGAGGTTTCGCCGGAACGGTCCGTACCCAGGATATAATCCAGCGCGTCGGTGCCATTGGTAAACGGCACGATCTCATTGTTGACCCCGGCCCGGCGGACATTTTTTTCGATCAGGCGTGCATGTCCCTCGTCGTCTTCGACCATGACGATGGTCACTTCCTTGGCCACTGCTTTCATGCTCAGGTCCCTACCAGTTTCGAAAGGTCGCGCGGCAAGCGCAAAATAAATGTCGAGCCGACGCCGATCTTGGAGCGTACGGTAATTTCACCTCCCAGGTTGCGCGTCAATGAGCGCACATGGGCAAGGCCAATGCCTTCACCCACCTGGTTCTGCTGTCCCGAGCGGCGGAAAAGCTCGAAAATCCGTTCATGATCCTGCTCAGCGATGCCGCGGCCGTTATCCTCTATTTCCAGGCGAATGAAGTGCCGTCCATCCGAGACCGCCCGGATAGAAAGAACGACCGGGCGATCTGGGGACTTATATTTGATAGCGTTGTCAAAAAGGTTACCGAGAATTTGCTCCAGGGACAACCTGTCGGATATGATGCTGGCAACGTCGGTTGAAATTTCGGTATGCCCGCCGCTCTCGCTGATCTGGTGGTGGACGCTGGCGGCCGTTGTCTCGATCAGCGGCTTCAGATCCAGCTCTTCCGGCTTGAGCTGGCGGCGTCCGTCGCGTGAGATTTTCAGGATGGCGTTGATCAGCCCGTCCATCTTGCGGGTCGAGGAGCGGATGAAGGAAATCGCTTCCGGCAGGTCCTCGGAGGCGGCAAGCCGCGCATCCTCAATCTGTTGCGGCGTCAAGGGTTGTCCATCAGCCAGAACATAGGTCTTCAATATCTGGAGCGCGCTGTC
The DNA here is from genome assembly GCF_014926405.1 of Agrobacterium vitis. NCBI lineage: Bacteria > Pseudomonadati > Pseudomonadota > Alphaproteobacteria > Hyphomicrobiales > Rhizobiaceae > Gillisella > Gillisella vitis. The sequence goes on along the minus strand of NZ_JACXXJ020000005.1, from coordinate 2,862,519 downwards.
CAGTTCGGCGGTAAAGCCCATGATATTGACGAGGGGGGCGCGCAGGTCGTGGGTGATGATATAGGCGAAGCGCTGGATTTCCTGGTTGGCCTGCATCAGGTCTTCGGTTCGCTCCTGCACACGTTCTTCCAGCCCCGCATTGAGGACCTCCACCTCCTGGCGGGCCTTCAACAGATCGCGCACGTGCTGGATGATGATCAGGATCGCGCCGCCGATCACGATCACGATGGCCACGGCCCCGCCAATGGTAAAGACCTGCAACCAGCCGATGGCCAGGAGCTGACTGGCAATTCCCTGGTCTATCCTGTTGTCGGATTCGTCGCGGACCTCGTCAAGCACGGTGCGGATCTGGTCCATCAGCTGCTTGCCGTAACCGGCCCGGACAAGTTCGTAGGCCTGGCGGATGTCGCCGCTGCGGGTCAGCTCGACGGTCCTGGCCAATTCTTCAAGCTTGGCCTTTACCAATTCGCGCAGCTTCTCGACATCCGGGGCATGCTCAGGGCGCGGCTCCAGCAGATGGACGAGACTGTCCATTTCCGTGGTCACATCGCCGATGGCCTGGCTGTATGGGGTCAGGAAAGCGACATCGCGGGTAATCAGATAGCCTCTCTGCCCTGTTTCCGCATCAGTCAGCGTCTGCATCAGGTCGGCGCTGGCGCGCCGAATGACCCGCTCCTCGACAACAGTTCCGAAGGTGACGCGAGTCTTGCCGGTCAGCCACAGGGTCGAGCCGATCAGGCTGACCAGGAGGAGGCAGCCCAGGCCAAGCACAAACAGACTGGAGCGGATGAAACCTGCGTTTGTTGCCGACATGCAATCCTACCCGCCATGACCCAGTTGAAACGCAATGAACAGCAGGCAGAGCGCAATCACCCAGAGGGCCAGTCGGCCTGAGCGACTGTGGCGTGCCTGCGCCCTGCCGATTGCATCGGTGGTGCTCTCGTCGAAACGCAGTCCATGCTCGCTCATCTGCATCAATTCACTATGGAATTTCTCGGTTTTGGCTGCGATTTCCGGCAGGGCTTCCGCCACCCGCACTGCGGCGCGAATGCCGTCCTTCATGTCGGTGACGATGCGTTTTGGACCAAGATTGGCTTTGATCCAGTCCGCGACGACAGGCTCTGATGCCTTCCACATGTTGAACCGTGGATTGAGCATCCGCGAGACGCCTTCGACCACCACCATGGTTTTTTGTAGCATCACCAGTTCCGGCCTTGTCTGCATGTCGAACAGTTCAGTGACTTCAAACAGCAGCGTCAGCAACCGTGCCATGGAAATGGTCTCGGCCGGCTGGCCGTGAATGGGCTCGCCGATCGCCCGGATCGCCTGGGCAAAGCTGGCCATATTGTGATGAGATGGCACATAGCCGGCTTCGAAATGCACTTCCGCCACCCGCATGTAATCGCGGGTGATGAAGCCATAGAGAATTTCCGCCAGAAACCGCCGCTCTTTCTTGCCGAGCCGTCCGCAAATGCCCATGTCCACGGCAACGATCATGCCTGTTGGATCGACGAACAGATTGCCCGGATGCATGTCGGCATGGAAGAAGCCGTCGCGCAGCGTATGGCGCAGGAAGGACTGGATCAACGTATCGGCCAGCGCATCGAGATCATGACCGGCGGCTTTCAACGCCTCGACATCGGACATCTTGACGCCGTCGATCCATTCCATGGTGATGACATCGCGGCCCGTGCGTTCCCAATCGACCTGCGGAACCCTGAAGCCGGGATCACTGGCGGTGTTTTCGCCCAGTTCCGACAGAGCGGCGGCCTCGAGCCGCAGGTCCATTTCCACTTTCGTGGTCTGCTCAAGCGTTTTCGTCACCTCGACGGGGCGCAATCTGCGGGTCTGCGGCAGCAGCATTTCCTGCAAATGCGACACGAGATACATGACTTCGAGATCGGCCGCGAAACGGCGCCGTACACCGGGACGGATCACCTTGACGGCAACCTGTTTCACGCCGACAGGCGTTTCCACCATGCAGGGATGCACCTGGGCGATAGAGGCTGCGGCAATCGGCTCGCCGAAACTGGCATAAAGCTCCTCGACCGGACGCCCAAGCGACAATTCAATCGATGCCTTGGCTTCCCCCGTCGGAAAGAAGGCCATGCGGTCCTGCAATCCGGTCAGGTCATAGGCAAGTTCGGCGCCGACCACATCGGGCCGGGTCGCCAGGAACTGGCCGATTTTGGCATAGGACGGCCCCAGCCGCTCGACGGCTTGGGACAGGCGGTCGGACCGCAATGTGCCTCGGGCGCGCTTGCGCTCGAAGACCGCGGCGACTTTCTTTGCAAAGCCGACGCTCGGCGGCAGTCCTTCGGACGGCAGCGCCGAGACAACGCCTTCGCGAACGAGAATCCAGCCGACACGGGCCAACCTGAAATAGGCGCTGACTGTGCTCATCAATCGATCTTCAATCCGGCGGTCTTTCGGTCAGGCATTGTTCAGATCTTCCAGCCGGAATGAAGGGCAGCAATGCCGCCGGTATAGTTGGTGAAGGACACCTTCGAAAAGCCCGCCTTGGTGATCATCGCGGCAAAATCCTGCTGATTGGGGAACTTGCGGATCGATTCCACCAGATACTGATAGGGCTCGGCCTCACCGGTGATCATCTTGCCAAACCGTGGGATCGCCTTGAATGACCATTGATCGTAAAAACGATCCAGCAGCGGCATCTGCACCTCGGAAAATTCCAGCACCAGCAGCCGCCCGCCGCGTTTCAGCACGCGGTAGGCCTCGCTCAGCGCCACATCGATGCGGGGCACATTGCGAATGCCGAAGGCGATGGTATAGGCGTCGAATTGATTGGCCTCGAAGGGCAGGGCCTCGGCATTGGCCTCGACGAAGGTGAGATTGTCGGAGAGGCCTTTTTTCTGGGCCCGCTCCTGGCCGACGCCCAGCATGGAGCCGTTGATGTCGAGCACGGTGGCATGGGCAAGCCTGCGTGAGGCTTCAACGATGCGAAAGGCGATATCGCCCGTGCCGCCGGCCACGTCCAGCACCTTGTAGCCTGCATCCTTGCGCGGGTTGAGGGCTGCAATCAGCGCATCCTTCCAAACCCGGTGCATGCCGGCCGACATCACGTCGTTCATGATGTCGTAGCGCTTGGCAACCTTGTGGAACACGTCGTTGACAAGGCCCTGCTTTTCGCCTTCCGCCACATCGCGGAAGCCGTAGGAGGTTTCCATGCCGCCATCGGCGGAGGTGCGGCTTGCGACCATCGGCTCAACTCCATTCTCTCTAAAACTACACCAGCGACCTTGGCGAAGCCCGGTCCCTTGCACTATGTCTGCGGCACGATTGCAATTGCCCGTCGGGATAGTGGCGGGATATTGGCAGGGCAATGCCATGGCAGGCCGTCTCGTCCTTAAACCATGATGCCTGCCACTGGAATAGAAACATGGAGCCTTCATGCCGGAATTACCAGAGGTGGAGACCGTAAAACGGGGACTGGCACCATCCATGGAGGGGCGGCGGCTGACCCGTCTGGAACTGCGGCGGCCGGATCTGCGCTTTCCTTTGCCGGTCGATTTTGCGGCGAGGACGCAAGGCCGGCTGATCGTCTCCCTGTCGCGGCGGGCAAAATATCTGCTGATCGATCTCGATGACGGTGTCTCCGTCGTCTCCCATCTCGGCATGTCCGGCTCCTATCGGATCGAAGCCGCAAATGAGACCGGCCTGCCCGGTCAGTTTCATATGGCGCGTTCGCGAGATGAAAAGCATGACCATGTGATCTTTCATCTGAGCGGGCCGGAGGGCGACCCATTGAGGGTGATCTATAATGACCCACGCCGCTTCGGCTTCATGGATATGGTCGAGCGCCGTCACATGGATCGTCATGCCGCCTTTGCCGGGCTGGGGCCGGAGCCGGTCGGCAATGCGCTCGATGCCGACTATCTGGCCTTGCGATTCAAGGGCAAGGCGCAGCCTTTGAAAACCGCCCTTCTCGATCAGAAGGTGATTGCCGGTCTTGGCAATATCTATGTCTGCGAAGCCTTGTGGCGGGCGCATTTGTCGCCGGAAACACCGGCACGCGCGCTGGTCACTGCGCAAGGAAAGCCCGTGGCGGCACTGGAAGACCTGACGCAGGCCATTCGCACGGTCATCGCCGAGGCGATCGAGGCCGGCGGCTCCTCGCTGCGCGATCATATCCAGGCCGATGGCTCGCTTGGCTATTTCCAGCACAGTTTCAATGTCTATGACCGCGAAGGCGAAGCCTGCCGCACCCCTGGCTGCACAGGGACGGTCGAGCGCATGACCCAGGCGGGGCGGTCTACCTTCCATTGCCCTCAGTGTCAGAGATGAAGCGCCTTCGGGCCTCTGGCGAAAATGATGTGGCGGTTCGAAGGGCGCCTGCCGGCACAAAGGTTGAGAAAGCGCGTTGACGACGCCGTTCTTTCCCGCTATATGCCCGGCCACAGTTAGGAAAGCTTATCGCTTTCCACGATTGCTCCCGAATTGCTGGTATTGCAGGTCGCAACGACTTGGCGGCGAAGGTGGAGTTTTGGTTCGTATTCGAGAGAGGCATCCATGGCCAATACTACATCGGCGAAGAAGGCGACCCGCAAGATCGCTCGCCGCACCGCAATCAACAAGAGCCGCCGTACGCGCGTTCGTAACTTTGTGCGCAAGGTTGAAGAAGCCATCGCTTCTGGCGATCAGGCACTGGCTGCAGCCGCATTGAAGGCTGCCCAGCCTGAACTGCACCGCGCTGCTTCCAAGGGCGTTGTTCACGCCAATACCGCGTCGCGCAAGATTTCGCGTCTTGCCAGCCGCGTCAAGGCGCTCGCCGCCTAATTTTCGTCGAAAATTAACATTTTGATCAGCCTGGCTTTTTAGCCGGGCTTTTCGCGTTTTGATATTTTTCTCATTTCATCACTATTGCACGTTACGGTTTCATGTCACTCCAGTGACACGATATTCCTTTTTAGATCAATGGCTTGCCGGAGGTTCTCCCTCCTGATCGTTCTTTCCTTTACGGCAGGACTGTGCGATTTTGAGTCAAGTGATTTTTTTATTTTCAGGCAATATCAGGGCTTGCAATGATGGAGCCCGCCAAACTCCTTGATTCAAAAGCGATTCTTTTTTGGCTTTTGTGCTCCGGGAAACTTCCGGGACGGAGTCAATGGCGCGCTGTTAATTTTAGGTAAAATTCATTGTTGATCTCGGCATTCGATCCTGCCTAAATGCATTTCAAGAGAGGTGCGGATCTTGGCTCCTGTCGGAAAGACACAAGCTGCAAAAGCTGGTTTTTCTGAAAATCCTCTCCGGGCGGAACGGCTCAGTTTCGTTTCATCATACATTGGTTCTCATACGGAACTCGTTTCCATTTCAGGAAACGAGAGTTGGAGTTTGTGTGTCCAGCTTAAGTTGGAAGCATACTATTTAAATTTCTGAATAAGAGAGGGAAAGACTGGCCCGACATAAACGAGGATGAAGGGCCTTGAACGAAATACCTGTGTCATAACGGCATATGCTCATTCCCTGCTGCATTAAATTAGGCAATGCGGATTGAGGAGCTCCATTTGGCAGATATGATGATCAGCATGGTTTGCGTTCTTTAAGACGCATGCTGCTGTGAGAATGCATGATGGTGAATGCCTGACGAGACCGGTGTCCTTACGAGGGGATGTCGGTGTTGGAAGTCTCAGGCAGTCAAATGCAAGAACTTGAAGCGTCGGCCAGCAATGGCAACTGGCCGGCACATGTGGACAATTGGAAGGCGGCGAGATGCAGATGAAGATGGTAACGGCAAGTGCAGCAGCCAGTGGGGACGAGGCGCGCACGATAGATCAGGCCGTTAGCCCTGACGCGACAGGCGGCCCGAATGCGGTGGTAGACGATACGGTGGCAGGCGATGAAGTTCGATACGATGCGCTGTTCGAGCGGTTCAGTGCCCGGCTGCGGGCCCAGGTCGGCCCGGATGTGTTTGCCAGCTGGTTTGGTCGGTTGAAACTGCATTCCTCTTCAAAGAGCGTTATCCGGCTCAGCGTGCCGACGACCTTCCTGAAGTCCTGGATCAACAATCGTTATCTCGACCTGATTACCTCGATTTTCCAGGCGGAAGACGCCAGCATCCTGAAGATCGAAATCCTGGTGCGGAGCGCCAGCCGCAATAGCCGGGCGCCGGTTGTCGAAGACCGTGCCGTCGAACCCTCCCTGTCGTCTTCCCAGAAGCGTCAGGCGCCGCAAAGCATTGGCCAGATGGCACCTGCCATCGCCAATGCCGCAGCACCGCAGCGCGCTCCCGTACAGGGACCGTTGTTCGGCTCGCCGCTCGACAGCCGCTATACCTTTGACGGTTTCGTCGAAGGCGCGTCCAACCGAGTTGCGGTTGCCGCCGCCAAGACCATTGCTGAGGCCGGTGCAGGTGCGGTGCGCTTCAATCCGTTGTTCATTCATTCGTCGGTCGGTCTGGGCAAGACGCATCTGCTCCAGGCCATCGCCAATGCTGCAATCCATAGCCCTCGTGCGCCGCGCGTCGTCTATCTGACGGCGGAATATTTTATGTGGCGCTTTGCCACGGCCATCCGCGACAACGATGCTCTGACTTTGAAGGACTCGCTGCGCAATATCGACCTGTTGATCATTGACGACATGCAGTTCCTCCAAGGTAAAACCATCCAGCATGAATTCTGCCATTTGCTGAACATGCTGCTCGACAGCGCCAAGCAGGTGGTCGTGGCCGCCGACCGCGCGCCCTGGGAGCTGGAATCGCTTGATCAGCGCGTTCGCTCGCGCCTGCAAGGCGGCGTTGCCATCGAGATGGAGGCGCCTGATTACGACATGCGCCTCGACATGCTGAAGACAAGGTTGGCACTGGCCAAGAAAGAAGATCCGAGCCTGGAAATTCCAGCCGAGATCATCGCCCATGTGGCCCGCAATGTCGCCAGCTCAGGCCGTGATCTGGAAGGTGCGTTCAACCAGCTGCTGTTCCGCCGTTCGTTCGAAGCCAATATGACCATTGAGCGCGTCGATGAGCTGCTGGCCCATCTGGTCGGTGCTGCCGAGCAGAAGCGGGTTCGCATCGAAGACATTCAGCGTGTTGTTGCACGCCATTACAATGTCTCGCGCCAGGAATTGGTGTCCAACCGCCGCACTCGTGTCATCGTCAAGCCGCGCCAGATCGCTATGTATCTGTCAAAGACCCTGACGCCCCGGTCTTTCCCGGAAATTGGCCGTCGTTTCGGTGGCCGCGATCACACCACGGTACTGCATGCCGTGCGCAAGATCGAGGAACTGATCTCCGGCGACCAGAAATTGTCGCAGGAAATCGAGCTGCTGCGCCGCCTGATCAACGAGTAATCGGATCGTCGCCTCGCTTGGCCTCCCTATGCTTTTTGTAGATCACAGCGCCATTTGTCTTCACGGACAAATGGCGCTGTTTTCTTGTCATTGGCAGAGGAGATGGATTGTAAATCCGCAAGAAACGGGTGGCGACCCTGCTCCAAAAGAGCAATAACCATCTCCGATAAAGAGACATGGTGAGAGGCCGGTTATGCAAAAACAGATGGGTGCCCAGGAATGGGCGATGCTGCTGGTGCTTTCGGTGCTATGGGGCGGCTCCTTCCTGTTCATCGGCATTCTGGTAAAGGTCTGGCCGCCGCTGACCATCGTCACCGCCCGTGTTGCGCTTGCCGCAATGGCGCTGTGGATCATCGTCCACCTGTCGGGCCAGTCGGTTCCGCGCAGCGGTAAGGTTTGGCTTGCCTTTCTCGGCATGGGCCTTCTCAACAATGTTATTCCCTTCACCCTGATCGTCTGGGGCCAGACCCATATTCCGGTCGGGTTGGCGGCGATTTTCAACGCGACGACGCCGCTGTTCGGCGTGATCATCGCGCATTTTCTGACCGCCGATGAGAAGCTGACCGCCAACCGGCTGGCCGGTGTGCTGATCGGGGTTGCCGGTGTGGCGGTTATGATCGGCCCCGCCGTGCTCGGACATCTCGGTGCCGATCTCTGGGGTGAGTTGGCCGTGATGCTGGCGGCAGTTTCCTATGCCTTTGCCGGTCTTTTCGGGCGGCGCTTCAAGGCGATGGGATTAGCCCCTCTCTTGCCCGCCGCGGGCCAGGTGACGGCGGCAACGATGGTGCTCCTGCCGATCACGCTGATAGTCGACGCCCCCTGGACCTTGCCCGTTCCCGGTCTCGACAGCATTGCGGCTCTGCTGGGACTGGCATTGCTGTCAACAGCTGTCGGCTATGTGCTGTTTTTCCGGATATTGTCGACGGCTGGTGCCACCAACCTGATGCTGGTTACCATCCTTATTCCCCCCAGCGCCATTCTGCTGGGGGCTTTGGTGCTGGGAGACCAGGTCGCCCCCCGCCATCTGGTCGGCATGGTCTTGATCGCGCTCGGACTTGCCGCCATCGATGGCAGGCTATGGCGTCGGCTTCGCCGGCGGGCAGTCGCCTGACCGCACGCGCCGTGTCGCCTCAGACGCTGGCGATGGCAATGATTTCCGGGCTGGTCGGCTCAAAGCGGCGGCCATCCCACCAGCCGAGCATGTCGATGCTCTTGAACCCGGCTGCCTTGAAGAGCTGTTCGATCTTGCCGCTACCAGGGAAACGCAGGCAACTGCGACTGATCCGTTGTTCACCGGTCTCCAGCAGCGTGAAGGTCGCGTCAAAGGTGACATGCTCCCCTTCGGTCCTGTCGACCTGATAGAAAACCTCGACAGAGCCGATACCAGGCACCTGCGCTGTGTTGCGGGTTGTGGCTTCGGTCCATCCTTCCCAGGCGCGCAGCAGCGGGTTGCGGCTCTCGATGATCATCTGTCCACCCGGCGAGAGATGGCGGCGGGCATTGGTGAGCGCCAGAAGGGTTTCTTCATCATCGAGAAAGACCTGAAAGACATGGCCGGTCATGATGATCAGATCGAATTGCTCTCTATCGAGATTGAGATCGAAGGCATTGGCGGCAATCCAGCGCACCAACCCTTCCTTATCTTTGGCTTTTGCCAGAGCCAACATGCCCGGCGCGGGATCGATCCCTGTCACCTGATGGCCGCGTCTTGCCAGCCGGAGCGTCACCGAGCCTGTGCCGCAGCCGATATCGAGAATTCGGCAGGGCGTTTTTGGATAGGCGTCGTAGAAATCCCCGTCTTCGCCATGAATGTTGAAGCTGTCATAGAAAACGGCCATGTCATGCAGCGCAAAGGCATCATCTACGGGCATTGACGCTTCTCCCTCTATCCTTGCGTCTGTTTATGATTGCTCAGCAGGCGAGATCTGCCACGACGGCATCCAGAACCAGCATGCCTTTTGGCGTGCAGCGCAGCCGGGAATTGCCGAGACGTTCGATAAATCCGTGTTCCAGTAAAAATTGTTCGCGGACCGGGTCCGGATCGCGACCGGACAATTGCTGCCAACGGGCGAGATCGACGCCTTCGCGCAGCCTGAGGCCCATCAGCAGCAATTCGTCGGACTGTTCTTCGGAACCCAGCGCGTCCTGGATGACCATGCCGTGGCCGTTCTGTTCGACCGCTGAAAGCCAGGTTTCCGGGTGTTTTTCGGTGGCGGTCGCCAGTTTTTCATGGCCCTGCGTCAGCCGTCCATGGGCGCCAGGGCCAATACCGGCATAATCACCATAGCGCCAATAGGTCAGGTTGTGACGGCTCTCGGCGCCGGGCCGCGCATGGTTGGAAACCTCATAGGCGGGCAGGCCTTCGCGCTCGGTGATCTCCTGCGTCGCCTCATAGAGCTGGGCCGCATGTTCCTCATCGGGTGTAATGATCTTGCCAGCCTTGTGCAGGCCGAAGAATGGCGTGCCTTCCTCGATGGTCAGCTGATAGAGCGACAGATGGTCCACCGCATAGGAAATCGCCAGCTTCAACTCGGCATCCCAATCGGCAATCGTCTGATTGGGACGGGCATAGATCAGGTCGAAGGACATGCGCGGGAAAATCTCGCGTGCCAGCCGGACGGCTTTCAGTGCATCCTCCACCGAATGCATCCGGCCCAGAAATTTCAGATCGGCATCATTGAGCGCTTGCACGCCGAGCGACACCCGGTTGACGCCAGCTGACCGATAGCCCCGAAACCGTTCGGCTTCGACGCTGGTCGGATTGGCTTCCATGGTGATCTCGATGCCACGCGGCACGGTCCAGTAGCGGGCGATTCCGTCCAGGATGGCACCCACCGTGGCCGGGTCCATCAGCGAAGGCGTACCGCCGCCGAGGAAGATGCTGGTAACGGTCTTGGGGCCGCTCATGGCCCGCATCGTCTCCATTTCCTTCAGGAAAGCTGCCGTGAAGCGCGGCTGGTCGACCTTCTGGTGGCGGACATGGCTGTTGAAGTCACAATAGGGGCATTTGGCCGCGCAGAACGGCCAGTGAATATAGATGCCAAAGCCCGGTTCGCCGGTGTCTGGAAGGAGAAGCGACGTTGGCTCGGCCATAAATCCTCAGGCGTTCAGGCAGGTTTCGACGAAGAGCTTGAAAGCGCGCGCCCGGTGCGACAGGGCTTGCGCATCGCCCGGCTTCCAGCCGTGTTTTTCTTCCGAGGTCATTTCGCCAAACGTGGTCGAAAATCCTTCTGGCTGGAAGATCGGATCGTATCCAAAGCCGGAGGTGCCGCGGGGCGGCCAGGCGACCACACCTTCCACTTCACCTCGGAAAAACTCGGTATGGCCATCGGGCCAGCCCAGACACAGCACGCTGACAAAACGAGCCGTCCGGCTCTCAAGTGTTGCCGCGCCTTTTTCCTGCAAGGCATGCTCGACCTTTTCCATGGCCATGGCAAAATCGCGGCTGCCATCCTCGCGCTCGGCCCAATTGGCGGTATAGACGCCCGGCGCGCCGTCCAAGGCATCGATGACCAGACCGGAATCATCAGACAGCGCCGGCAGGCCAGAGGCTTTTGCCGAAGCCAGGGCCTTGATGGCAGCGTTTTCTTCGAATGTCGTGCCGGTTTCGTCCGGCTCGATGAAGCCGAGTTCCTTGGCCGATTTGGCAGCAAAGCCGAAGGGGCCGATCAGGTCGGCAATTTCAGCGATCTTGCCGGCATTGTGGCTGGCGACGACAATGGTTCTGGTATCGAGTTTGCGCATCATCCGATCCTATTCAATCTGCCAAAGCCGGGCTTCGGCGCATTCCAGACTATTGCCCGCTGGGTCGCGGAAATAAATCGAACGCGCACCATTCGGCCAGAGAAAATCCGCCTCGATGGCCACGCCATGGCTCAACAACCGTGACGCCATACCATCCATTGCCGCACCGTCCATCCGAAAGCAGGCATGACCTGGCCCGACGGCACCATGGGCTGGCACCGGCAGAGCGTCGGGCTCTGCGGGCTTGATGGTTTCGGCTGCATTAAACAGCAGCAGAACGCCCGGCCCACAGCGCAGGAACACATGACGCCCCGGCTGGCTGATGATCACCTCAAGGCCGAGCAGGCCGGCATAGAAACGCTCTGCCGCGTCGAGATCATCGACATACAGTGAGGTTTCCAGAATGCCTTCAATGCTTGTGGCCATTATGATGCTCTCTTTATCCGGCAATCGCCTGTTTTTGCAGGTCCACCAATTCGGCAATGCCTGTCTGGGCAAGGCCGAGAAGGGTCAGGAATTCTTCCTGGCTGAACGGCTTGCCTTCGGCGGTGCCCTGGATCTCGACAATGCCGCCTGTGCCGGTCATGACGAAATTGGCATCGGTTTCGGCGGCAGAGTCCTCCAGGTAATCCAGGTCAATCACCGGCTGGGCGGCGAAAATACCGCAGGAAATCGCCGCGACATGGTCCTTCAGCACCCGGTCCACCTTGATGATGTTGCGCGATTCCATCCATTTCAGGCAATCGTGCAAGGCAATCCATGCGCCGGTAATCGAGGCTGTGCGGGTGCCGCCATCGGCCTGGATCACATCGCAATCGAGCGAGATCTGCCGTTCGCCTAGGGCTTCCAGATCGACCACGGCGCGCAGTGAACGACCAATCAGCCGTTGGATTTCCTGGGTGCGACCGCTCTGCTTGCCGGAGGACGCTTCACGCTTCATTCGCTCGCCGGTGGCGCGCGGCAGCATGCCGTATTCGGCTGTCACCCAGCCCTTGCCTGTGTTGCGCAGCCAGGGCGGAGTGCGATCTTCGAGGCTTGCCGTGCACAGGACATGGGTATCGCCAAACTTGACGAGACAGGAGCCTTCGGCATGTTTGGAAAAATTGCGCTCGAACGATATCTTGCGCATCTGGTCGGTTTTTCTGCCTGAAGGTCGCATTTCCGTCTCCTCGGTCGAGCAGTCACTGGCTGGCACACCAACCTCTGTCCGCTTATTTTCGTTTCAATGCCCGTCTGGGCCGTTCTGGGCAGATCTGGCCCGGAAATCTGTCCGGGGCATTTCCAGTCCTGCTTGGCGTCCTGGCTGCCTTCTACGAGTGGTTTGACGGTTTTGCAAAGGAAAAGCCGGTATGGTCCGCTCAAACCGGGACTTCCTCACCAAAAGCCGTTGTGATTGGTCAATCAGCAGCTATATTAAGGATAGGTGCAGCAGCAAACATGAGCGAAATGGGGAAAAACCCAATTACCGCAGGCGATGTGTCAATGGCACTGGATGAGCGATCCAGGGAGATCTTTCGCCGCATTGTCGAGACCTATCTGGAATCCGGTGAACCGCTTGGCTCGCGCAATCTGTCGCGCATTCTGCCGATGTCGCTGTCGCCCGCCTCGGTGCGCAATGTGATGAGCGACCTGGAAGAGCTCGGCCTGATCTATTCCCCCCATATCAGTGCTGGGCGTTTGCCAACCCAGACGGGATTGCGTTTTTTTGTCGATGCTTTCATGCAGGTCGGTCGCTTGTCGGAGCAAGATCGCGGCTCGATCGAACGGCAGATGCGCTCCTCGGAAGACCAGCCGATGGAAACGCTCTATAACGAGGCCAGCCGTATGCTGTCTGGCCTGTCGCGTGGTGCGGGCCTGGTGGTGGCGGCGAAATCCGATCCGGTGCTGAAACACGTCGAATTCATCCGACTGGAGCCGACCAAGGCACTGGCAGTGCTGGTCGGTGAGTTTAACCAGGTCGAAAACCGGATCATCGAACTCCCGGCGGGCATCACAGCCTCGCAATTGACCGAGGCGGCCAATTTCCTCAATGCGCATCTGTCCGGCCAGACGCTGCATGAAGTGCGCGGCCAGCTGGTCCAGTTGAAGGATCAGGTGGCCAGCGAGCTGGATGTTCTCTCCCAGGATCTCGTGCAGCGTGGGCTGGCGGTCTGGTCCGGCGGCGAGGGCGACAAACCGACCCGGTTGATCGTGCGTGGCCGCGCCAATCTGCTGGAAGGTCTGGCGGGCGTCGAGGATGTTGATCGGCTGCGGCTGCTGTTTGATGATCTGGAGCGTAAGGAAAGTCTGATCGAGATCCTCAATCTGGCCGAAAGCGGGCCGGGTGTCAGAATTTTCATCGGTTCGGAGAACAAGCTGTTTTCGCTTTCCGGGTCGTCGCTGATCGTTGCGCCCTACCGCGACGGCGACGACAGGATTGTCGGGGCCGTCGGCGTGATCGGTCCGACCCGCCTCAACTATTCCCGTATCGTGCCGATGGTGGATTATACCGCCCAGGTGATGGCCAAGATGACCCGCAGCGGCCACTGACCTTAGCAACACCACATGAGATCATCACTCGACCCTTGATTTTTTGCCGCCGAACCCTGATATCGGGGCCGGACGAGAAACAGTATTTCGGAGAACGTCATGACCGACGAAACAGCTAAAAACGGACCTGACGCTGCCGCAGACGCGCAGATTGAACCCCAGGTACAGGAAGAGACCAATTCGACCGCTGAGGATGCCGGGCAGGATAATGACCCGACAGCAGCCCTGCAGGCTGAAAATGCGGAGTTGCGTGATCGCTTCCTGCGTCTGGCGGCTGAAATGGACAATCTGCGCCGCCGCACCGAGCGCGATGTCAAGGATGCCAAGTCCTATGCGGTCACCGCTTTTGCCCGTGACATGCTGGCCGTGTCCGACAATCTGCGCCGCGCCATCGACGCTGTCCCTGATGAAGCCAAGGAGGAGGCGCAAGCCGGCCTGACGGCATTGATCGAAGGTGTCGAGATGACCGAGCGGGCGATGCTGTCGACGCTCGAGCGCCATGGTGTACGCAAGATCGAGCCGGAAGGTCAGAAATTCGATCCGAATTTCCATCAGGCGATGTTCGAAATCCCCAATCCGCAAGTCCCCAACAATACGGTCGTGCAGGTCGTGCAGCCCGGCTATACGATTGGCGATCGGGTCCTGCGTCCGGCTATGGTTGGCGTTGCCAAGGGTGGCCCTAAGGCAGAGGCGGCGCAGGCTTCCGATGCGGAAAGCAAGGCCTGACCCTTTCTTTTACTGGAAAAAGAAAAAGCGCTGCGCAGTGATGCGCGGCGCTTTTTGCGTAATACCATACGTTAAATAGAAAGCGGTCAGGCTGCGTTCGAGGCCTGGTCCTGGTTCAGGAATGTATAGATGGCGGTGGCGCTGTCGCTGGCGCGCAGCTTGGCAACCAGGTCCTGATCGCGAAGCACGCGGGCGATGCGCGACAAGGCTTTCAAATGATCGGCACCGGCCCCTTCGGGTGCCAGAAGCAGGAAGACCAGATCCACGGGCTGTTCGTCCAGCGCTTCGAAATCAATTGGGGTTTCCAGACGGGCGAAGACGCCTTGAATGGTGGAAATACTGGTCAGCTTGCCGTGGGGAATGGCAATGCCATTGCCGACGCCGGTGGAGCCGAGCTTTTCCCGTTGCAGGATGACGTCGAAGATTTCCCGTTCGGGAATACCGATCAGTTTCGAGGCTTTGGCAGCCAGTTCCTGGAGAAGTTGTTTTTTGGAATTGACCCTGAGGACGGGCAATATCGCATCTTGCTGTAGCAAATCTGCCAAGGCCATTTCGAAAAATCCTTATTCCGCCGACACATGAAGGGGAAAGCGGTGGTCGGCCACCGCTTTCCGAGGGCGTGTCAGCCCTTGATTGCGGCGGAATCGATCCAACCAATATTACCGTCATTGCGGCGATAGACAATGTTCAACTCGTCCTTGCCAGGGCTGCGGAACAGAACAATGGGCTCATCCGTCATATCCAGCGCCATGACGGCGGTGGCGACAGACATGGTTTTGACCTTCTTGGTGCTTTCGGCCACGATGGTCGGGGCAAAATCCTCCGGCACATCCTCGTCTTCTTCTGAAACCGGGTCCATGACCGTATAGCTGATTTCGAAGTTGTTGGCTGGGATATGGTGATCCTTCAGCTTGCGCTTGTAGCGCCGCAGGCGCTTTTCGATCCGCTCTGCGGCGGTGTCGAAGGCGACTTGCGGATCGACGGCAGTGCCGGTTGCATGCAGGTTTATACCGGTATCGAGGTGCAGGGCGCAGTCTGCGGAAAACCGCGAGGCTGATTTTGTCACCGTGACCTGACTGGAATACCCTCCGTCAAAGTATTTGCTTACGGCGTCAGTGATCTGGACTTCTATCCGTTGCCGGAAAGATTCGCCGATTTCCATATGTTTGCCGGTTACGCGTACACTCATGGAGTTTCCCTTCTTATCGTGATTTGCAGGGTGAGTTTACGCCAAGCGCGGGGCGCATCCAAGCGTTTCCATAGTCCAAGATAAAAGCTCGGCCATATGCCGGGGCAATTTATCCTATCGGGCCGGGCCAAAGCGGAGCGTCTGTCCGTTCAGGCCTGGAACAACCCGCATGTCAAGGGCGGACTGGGGTGAAAAAATTGCGCAGGATAAGACTAAGTCTCTGATTTTGTACATGTCACTATCCCAAAATCGTTCCCGTGTTTTGGCGGTATCCTCTAATTGGCGCGGGCGCCAATGTCAATGTTTTGTTAAGGATTATTGCAAAGAGCTGACATCAGCCCGGGTTCCGCGCCAGGGCGCGCTTTTCCCGGCGCCTCTGGACGGAGGAGGCGATGTTCATTGCTTCGCGATATTTGGCAACCGTGCGGCGGGCAAGCTCGACACCGCCGTTTTTCAGGCTTTCGACAATATCGTCGTCTGAGAGGATATTCTCGGGGCTTTCTTGAGCAATCAACATGCGGATACGATGACGAACCGCCTCAGCTGAATGGCTGTCACCGCCTTCTGCCGAGCCGATGGAGACGCTGAAGAAATATTTCAGCTCGAACAGCCCACGTGGTGTCAGCATATATTTGTTGGATGTGACGCGGCTGACGGTGGACTCGTGCATTTTGATGGCGTCGGCCACCGTCTTCAGGTTCAGCGGACGCAGATGGTCGACCCCATGGCGCAGGAAGGCGTCCTGCTGGCGAATGATTTCGGTCGCCACCTTCATGATGGTTTTGGCGCGCTGATCGAGGCTGCGGGTCAGCCAATTGGCGGTTTGCAGGCAATCCGTCAAAAAGGCCTGTTCGCCCTCGGCCTTGCTCTGGCCGGTTTTGCCATTGCCACTTTGGCCATTGGCAGTCTTCATGGCGCCTTCCCGCAGGCTGCTGCGGCGGATCTCGGTGAAATAGGCATTGTTGACCAGCACGCGCGGCAGGGTTTCCGCATTCAACTCCACCAGCCAGCCACCTTCGAGCGAGGGCGCCACCAGAATATCGGGCACGACTGTTTCCAGTGCATCGGTTTCGAAACCAGCGCCGGGCTTGGGATTAAGCTTGCGGATTTCGGCCAGCATATCGAGCAGGTCTTCCTCATCCACGCCGCATAACCGCTTCAGGCTCGCAAAGTCACGCTTGGCCAGATAATCCAGATTGCCGATCAGTGCGGCCATGGCCGGGTCCAGCCGGTCGCGCTGGCGCAGTTGAATGGCCAGGCATTCGCCAAGATTGCGCGCAAACAGGCCGGCGGGCTCCATGGTCTGAAGGGCTGCCAGAATCCGTTCCATATCGTCTCGGGACGCCCCCATCTGCTTGGCGACCTCATCCAGGTCGGCGCGCAGATATCCGGCCTCGTCCAGCTGGTCGATCAGGGCCAGCGCAATCATCCGATCTGATGCGGACGAGAGCACAAAAGGCAATTGCTGGCCGAGATGGTCGCGCAACGAAACCTTGCCAGCCACGAAATCGTCCAGGTCATAGCCCTCGCCATCTCCCTGGGCGCCGGGCATCGATTTCCACTGGCCAAGCATTTCGGGTGCATCGGTCTTCGGGTTGGCGCCATCATCGGAAAAGGCTGTGCCGAAATTGGCGTCCAGCCGCTCGTTCAGATCGCCATCGCCACCATGTTCATACCAGTCACTCTGCAATGTATCGGAGGGGGCTGGTGCTGGCGGGGCTTCGCTATCCGTGCCTGGTTCGCTGCTGCCTGTTCCTTCGTCATTTGGCGCAAATTCAAGCAGTGGATTCTTCTCGACCTCTTGCGCAATGAATTGCACAAGCTCGAAATGGGTCATTTGGAGCAGCTGAATCGATTGCATCAGCTGCGGCGTCATCACCAGCGACTGGTTTTGGCGAAGGAAAAGATTGGCTGATAGGGCCATGGCGGACGAAAAACTCCCCTACTATTCCCTCTCGGACCCCTTTTGTTCCTGTTTTGGATTTTCCGAAGTTCCAAGTGGCCCAAAAATTGCTTTTTTATAAGGTTTGGTCAAGCCGCAGAGCGGCTTCCGACGCAAATAACCTGAAAACGCGAGGCTCTTTGCGGCACGGATGCCGTTTTCAATACGGCATCCCATCGAATTGCGCGTATTAGAGGCTGAATTTCTCGCCAAGATAGAGACGTCGTACATCGGGATTGTTGACGATGTCGTCGGCCCGCCCGTGCGTCAGCACTTCACCGGCGTGGATGATATAGGCACGGTCGATCAGGCCCAGCGTTTCTCGAACGTTATGATCGGTGATCAGCACACCGATGCCGCGTGCCGTCAGATGCCGCACGAGGTTCTGGATATCAGACACGGAAATCGGGTCGACGCCGGCGAAAGGCTCATCCAGAAGCATGAAGGTCGGATCGGTTGCCAGCGCCCGGGCGATTTCCAGGCGCCGCCGTTCGCCGCCCGACAAGGAGACGGCTGCCGCCTTGCGCAGTTTCTCGATATTGAATTCGGCGAGAAGTTCGTTCAATTTTTGCTCGCGCTTGGTCTTGTCGCTTTCATGCAGTTCCAGCACGGCGCGGATATTGTCCTCGACCGACAGGCCGCGGAAAATCGAGGCTTCCTGCGGCAGATAGCCGACGCCCAGCCGGGAGCGGCGGTACATTGGCATTGAGGTCACGTCATTGCCGTTGATGGCGATCGTGCCCATGTCGACCGGCACGAGGCCGGTAATCATGTAGAAACAGGTGGTCTTGCCAGCGCCATTCGGTCCGAGAAGGCCGACAGCCTCACCCCTGCGCACGACGAGCGAAGCCCCATTGACCACGCGGCGGGTATTATAGGTTTTCGTCAGCCCATGGGCGATCAGCGTACCTTCGTACCTGTTCTTCTCGCGTGCTGCGTCTGATGGCGCGGCGGCATTCGCGTCCTGTTGCTTGGATGTCAAACCGGGAACTTTCACGTCTGCGTTCGCAATCAGGGTTTCTGCTTGGACTTGGGATCCAGCTGGATTTGCACGCGCTTGCCACAACTGTCGAGCTTGGCTTCGCCCGTCGTCATATGGACGGTGAGCTTGCAGCCGACGAACACATTGCCGCCTTCCGACAGCACGACCTTGTCGCCATCCAGCGTAAAGATCTGGGTGTTCATGTCGAAATGGCCCTTGTCGGCCGTGGCCTGCTGGGTTTCGGTATTGAGAATGACGTTATCGGCCACATCGATCGTGTCGATCTTGGCGTCGCCGCTGGTCACAGCCGCGCCCTGGCCCTTGTATTTCACCACCATCGTGCCGGAACGCATCGTGGTGGTGCCCTGAACCACCTTCACATTGCCGTTGAAGTTGGCTTTGTTCTCTTGCTGATGCACTTCCAATGCATCGCTTTCGATCTGGATCGGCTTGTCGCCGGACAGTTTCAGACTGTTCATGTTGCTGGTAGCGGACTGGGCAAACGCGCCGGTTGCGGCTGCGGTCGCGACAAGGCCTGCGGTCAGCGTGGCGCAAGCAACGCGGAAGGAAAGGCGACGGTGGCTGTGCGTCATGATCTGTTCTCAGTTGCCCGGTTTCTGCAGGGCGGTCGGTGCGATATTCAATCGGACCGCGCCCGTCAGCGTGATTGTCTGTCCCTTATCGGTCATATCCATCGACTGTGCAACGATTGATGACTCTTTCGTCTTGATGGAGACCGGTTGATTTGTCTTAAGCTTTCCCGCTTTCACGTCAAGATCGGCGGATTGAAACTCTGCGTCCACACCGCTGGAGAGATGGATCGTGAAGGGCCTGTCCAGCACCATCTTGTCGGAAGAGCGGTCATAGGTGCCCCTTTGTGCCTTGATATCGGCGGAGGTGTCATCATTGACCGGCATGGTCGCTGTAATCGTTTCCAGCGTGATGAGGTTGGGGTTCTTGATATCTTGCAGCGCCCGCACGGCATTCATCGAATAGGGCGCGCCGTTTGAATTGCGTCCGGATATGGCTGGCTTGGCCATGACGACCTTGCCATCCTCGATCTTGGCGCCCTCGATCTTGATGTTGTCGGGCAGGTAAGCCCTGACGACGGAGACAGCAACAAAGCCAAGCGAGAGCACGACCGCTAAAGCCGGCAAGGCGATGCGCAGCCGCCTGACTCGATGCGAGTGACCGACCGCCTTGCGATAGGAGGTATCGGGGGCAGGTGGGCGCGGCTCTAGGGCACCTTTATCTAAACGCTTGAGCATGCTCGATAATCCGTAGAGCCGATCGGTTATTTTGTCACCCGTCTTCCGGGTGAACCGCTTCCAGCTACCATTCAAGACAGTTACTGGCTGGAAATATGGATTTTTTCAAGTCTGTTACAAGCTTTCCGCCTGCGGCTTTTTGTGGGGGAGCGGTGCTATCCCTCGTCTTTTGTCAATGCTCGACCCGCAGCAGACTGCGTGCCACTATCTGTCTCGTGCATGCTGGATGCTATGATGACAGGTTATTTTTCGGTTGTATTTGTCGATTTTACAATCCGAATTGACTCGCATTGGACCGTGGATATGAAATCGTCAGCGACATGTGGGCTTAAGCGATTGATTAATCCAATTTTTTATGGTGTTTTACACCCGAACAAGCTGGCGGCCGTTGCTCTGCCGCTTTTAAGGCGGGCTGGGCCCCGCGAACTGATTTTCAGTGAACTGTCTAGACCGAACAGGGGGTTAACGTGATCAAATCCGAGCTGGTGCAAATCGTTGCGGCCCGCAATCCGCATCTTTATCACCGCGACGTGGAAAACATCGTCAACGCCGTTCTGGATGAAATCACCGATGCGCTCGCGTCCGGCAATCGTGTCGAATTGCGGGGCTTCGGCGCTTTTTCGGTGAAAAACCGCCCGTCGCGGACCGGACGCAATCCCCGCACGGGGGATACGGTTTTCGTCGAGGAAAAATGGGTGCCGTTTTTCAAGACCGGCAAGGAATTGCGCGAGCGCCTCAATCCCGGCATGGACGACGAGGATGACGGCGACGCCGACTGATCGGATCTTCAGCCGTTCGGCGTTGCATTCCGGCGTGTCGTGACCCTGCAAATGATATCGGGCGAATTATCCGGGCCGGCCTTGCATGAGCCCGGCCCCTTTCCATATGATGACGCAATTCGTGGTGAAGAGGCCGTTGGACTGTGAGTTGCAGGGTTGTCGGTTTTTCGTCGTGATGACAGTAATCGGCAACGATAAAACCCGGCGGCGGCAAGATCCGGCAGGAGATGCGTGATGGTGGTCAAAAAGATTTTCAATATCGTCATTCTGGTGCCGCTGGCGGTGGTGCTGATCGTGCTGTGCGTTGCCAATCGGCAATGGGTGACGCTGGCGCTTAATCCATTCCGCCCTGATGATCAGATGCTGTCGGCAGGCGCGCCCTTCTTCGTCTTCCTGCTGATCACTTTTTTGCTTGGCGCCTTGGCAGGCAGTTTTGCCACTTGGCTGACCCAGGGCAAGCACCGCAAGCGCGCCCGGCATGAGGCACGTGCTGCGGTAAAATGGCGTGGCGAGGCCGATCAGCAGAAGAAGCGAGCCGAGCAGATCGCGGCATCCGGTCACGTGAGCCAGTTGCCATCGCCTTGACGGTTGCCGGAACTTAAGCTGCTCGCTACCCTTTTCTCCGCGGCGTTTGAATGATAAAGGCCCGCTGCCTTGGCCACGCAGGATTTATGTTTTCGATTTCGAGCATAATTTGCGCGGGCAACCTACCGCATAATTCCTTGGATCGGACCCGATGTGAGGAATTATGACTATAGCCAATACCATGCCTGAACCGGAGACGGCCAGGAGACCATGACGTCGTTATGAAGCGTTACCATAGAACCGCGCGAGCAATTCCAGGCTCGTCGTGGGTTCAGGGCGCTGTCATCGGAAAGCCGAGCCGATTGTGAAAGACAAATCCCGCCGACCACCCAGCAAGAGCGCTCCCGGCACGGCGTCCGCCGGCAAGGGGCGTTCTTCCTCTCGCCCCGCCGCATCTCTCCCAGCCAAGTCTCAGCCCGATCGCAATGGGGGAAGCCCTTATCGTGGTACCGGGCAAAAGCCGGTGCGCAGCCAGGCAGGCGCAGATGCTAGGGAAACGGCAAGGGTTTCCGCACCATCGCCCCGCATGGAAAAAGATCCTGTGCAGGATTCGGCAACACCCGCCAATGCGCCATTGGCGCTTCGCCCAGGCCCGCTGCCCCGCGAGAAGCTGCCGCTCATTCTGGAATCGATGGGGGCTGGCGATTTTCACCTGATCGACAGTGGTCATGGTCTGAAACTCGAACAATACGGCCCCTATCGGATCGTGCGCCCCGAAGCACAGGCTCTCTGGCCGCCGGGCCTTGCTCCGCATGTCTGGGAAAAAGCCGATGCGGTGTTTTCCGGCGATACCGACGAGGATGGCATGGGCCGCTGGCGCTTTCCCCGCGAGGCGCTGGGCGAAACCTGGCCGCTTTCGCTGTTGGGCGTCGATTTTCTCGGGCGCTTCACGTCCTTTCGCCATGTTGGCGTCTTTCCCGAACAGATCGCCCATTGGACCTGGATGAAAGACCGGGTTGAGAAAGCAAAGATCGCGAACGCAGAGCGGCCATTGAGAGTGCTCAATCTTTTCGGCTATACCGGCGTCGCCTCACTGGTTGCGGCGGCGGCGGGTGCCGAAGTCACCCATGTGGATGCATCGAAGAAGGCAATCGGTTGGGCGCGGGAAAACCAGGCGCTCAGCCGTCTCGACCGGGCTCCGATCCGCTGGATCTGCGATGACGCAATGAAATTTATCCAGCGGGAAGAGCGGCGCGGCAGCCAGTATGACATCATCCTCACCGACCCGCCAAAATTTGGCCGAGGTCCGAATGGCGAGGTCTGGCATCTGTTCGAGCATTTGCCGCTGATGCTGTCGCTGTGCCGGGAAATCCTGTCGCCCAAGGCCGAAGGCCTGGTGCTGACGGCCTATTCAATCCGCGCCAGCTTCTACGCTATCCATGAATTGATGCGCGAGACCATGCGCGGCAAGGGCGGTCTGGTCGAGTCTGGTGAACTGGTCCTGCGCGAAGCAGGTCTGGATGGCAAGACACCTGGGCGGGCCTTGTCCACGTCGCTGTTCAGCAGATGGGTTCCAAAATGAGTAACGGGTTCAAGGATGGCGCTTCCGGTTTTGCGGCTAGCTCCGCGGAAAGAGGCGTGCAGGGCAAGGTTGGGCAGGTGAAGGAAGTCACCAGCCTCGCCAATCCGATCGTCAAGGATATCAAGGCGCTTTCCCAGAAAAAGACCCGCGACGAGACGCGGACGTTTCTGGCCGAAGGCCTGAAGCTGGTGATCGATGCGGTGGAGCTCGGCTGGAGCCTGCGCTACCTGATCTATTCCAAGGCTGCCAAGGGCAAGCCGCAGGTGGAACGGATCGCGGCGCGCACCGTTGCCCATGGCGGCATGGTGCTGGAGGTCAGCGAAAAGGTCATGGCCTCCATTACCCGCAAAGACAATCCGCAAATGGTGGCGGGTGTGTTCGATCAGCGCTGGAAGGCGCTGAAGGATGTCAGCCTGACGGAGCGGGAAACCTGGGTGGCGCTCGACCGGGTGCGCGATCCCGGCAATCTCGGCACGATTATCCGCACTGCCGATGCAGCGGGTGCCTCTGGTGTCATGCTGATTGGTGACAGCACCGATCCTTTCGCCATGGAGACGGTGCGTGCTACGATGGGGTCGATTTTCGCGCTGCCGCTGGTCAAGACCACCGTTGCTGATTTTCTCGGCTGGAAGACCAAGGCTGGCGTCAGCGTCGTCGCCACCCATCTGGCTGGCGCGGTGGATTACCGTACCGTGGATTACAAGCGCCGCCCGGTCGTGGTGCTGATGGGCAATGAGCAATCCGGCCTGCCGGAGGAATTGGCCAGCCGGGCTGACATGCTGGCGCGCATCCCTCAGGCCGGATTGGCCGATTCCCTTAATCTGGCTGTGGCAACTGGCGTCATGCTGTTTGAAGCCCGGCGCCATCTTCTCACCCTCGACGAGGCCAAATGACCCGTTCCGCTGCCTTGTTTTGTCGCCCGGTTCCGGCCATCCTGTTCATCCTGTCGCTGCTGATTTTGGACCAGGCGATCAAATATGCGGTTGAGGTCAGCTTGCCCATGCATGAACTCGTGCCTGTTGTGCCGATGCTTGGCCTGTTTCGCACCCACAATCTCGGCGTGGCCTTTTCCATGCTTTCGCATCTCGATGCCTGGGTCATCGTCGTCATGCGGCTTGCCATCGTCGCTTTTGTCGCCTGGCTCTGGCGCCAGACCAGCCGCGATCACCAGTTTGCGCATCTGGGCTATTGCCTGATCATTGCCGGCGCTTTCGGTAATATCATCGACCGCTTCACCTATGGCTATGTGGTGGACTATATCTTGTTTCATACCGAGACATGGTCGTTTGCGGTCTTCAACCTGGCCGATAGCTTGATTACAATAGGGGCGGGCTTCATCCTGCTGGAAGAACTGCTGGTTCTGCGCCGCTCAAAAGGGTAGAGGCGAAATTTCCCGCTCGGCCACGTCGAACTAGTGATGGAAATTTTCCCCAAAAGGTGTAGCATGGCATGGAACAGAATTGCTTCATGCCGTGAGCCGCTCGCCCCAAGCGGTTTTTTCACGCAGCATTGAGGGTCGGTTTACCGAGATTGAACGTGGTGTGCCGGTCGTAACAAAACATTGACGGGGCTTTGCTACTGCATAATTCATCAAATCGGCCTTGGTTTAATGAGAGAGTTATGCAGCGGATTTGAAGCACCATAGCGTACCTGACGTTTCTTGCAGGGACCTGGTGGTGTGGCCAGATAAATGTCGTGATCTTGGTGGGCGCGCCGGATACCGGACGATGGAAAAAACACCGAACTAAGGTGGGTTTCATCCTCCTCTTCCGAAAGGCTTTGCCGGACAGTTGCCGGAGTAGGCGCAGATGCTATCGAAGACGCAGAGCCCTGTCCTCCCATCCATCGCGAGTGCGGAACTCGTTCGCACCCGTCTGCTTGCCACTGTCAGTCATGAAATGCGCACGCCGCTGAACGGCATTCTCGGCATGAGTCATTTGCTGGGCCGGACCGATCTGTCTCCAGAGCAGCGCAACTATCTGTCCGGCATCGTGCAAGCGGGCGAATCCCTGCAACAATTGATTGCCGACCTTCTTGATTATACGACGCTTGAAACTGGCCATTTCGAACTTCACAATCAACGTGTGTCGCCGAGGCGTCTGATTGAAGGCGTGGTCGAGATGTTGTCGCCACGCGCCCATGCCAAGGGTATCGAGATCGCCGCGACGACACAGTCCGGGGTTCCCGAGGAAGTCGATATCGATGTCGCTCGGCTGCGGCAGGTTTTGTTCAATGTCATCGGCAATGCGGTGAAATTCACCGTCGAGGGTGGTGTGCTGGTGTCGGCCAGCTGCATTGGCGACGAATTGGTGGTGCGGGTCCGCGACACTGGTCCTGGCATGACGGAAGAGGAACGCACTCGGCTGTTCGTCGAGTTTTCGCAAGGCGGAGACCCGGTGCAGCGCAGTGGTGGCACGGGCCTCGGCCTGTTCATTTCCCAGCGGTTGATGATGGCGCTCGGCGGTTCTCTGTCGATTATTGAAACCGTGCGCGGACGGGGAACGTCCTTCGAGATCCGCTTGCCAACCAAGGCGATTGCGCAGGATCGGACCGTTTCCCAGCGGCAGTCGCTGCTGTCAGGGTCCAGCGTTCTGCTGCTGGCGCCCGACGGTCCGGCGGCTGAAGGCGCGTCCATGACCATTCGTACGCTTGGCGGGTTTTGCCATTGGGCAAAGAAAACCGAAGAGGCGCTTGACCTTTTGGATCAGGTCGAGAGGCAGGATGCTCACCTGACGGATCTGATCGTCGATCATCGCTGCATTTCCGATTACGATGCCAATCTCGCCAGACGGCTGTCCGGTTTGGGAAAAATTCGGCGCATCTATCTGGTCAATCCGGAAGAGCGGCCTGTGCGGCCGCTGACCGGTTTCGATGCCTGGCTGATCCGTCCGCTGCGTGAGCAAACCTTGAGCGATGTGCTGCGGGGGCTGATGAGTGGTGTGGATGCGGCCCATGTCGATGTACAGGATACCGATGTCTCCCATGCAGGTGTCTTGCTTTCGGGAGAAGGCATGGAGCCGGGCAAACAGGTCCCCGAGGTGCTCAATGTTCTGGTCGGAGAGGACGATTTCGTCAATGCAACCCTGTTGCGGGCCGTCTTGCAGAAAGCCGGTCATATGGTTGGCGTGGTCAATGATTTCGATGCCCTACGCCGTGAAGTGGCTTTGGAAGAGGCGGTAAAACTGGATCTTATCATTACCGATCTCGGCATGCCTGGCGGTGATGGCAGCTCAGTTCTGCGCTACGTGCGGATGATCGAACAATTGAAACGCCGCCCGCGCTGCCCCATCCTGGTCTTGACCGGCGATCTCAGGGATGCCGCCCGGGCCGAGGCGCTGACCAGCGGCGCGGATCTGGTCTTGCAGAAGCCTGTCAATCCCGAGCGCCTGCTGAATGAAATTGCCTCGCTGATGAAAACACATCGTACAAGACTGTACGGCTAGATTCCGAGAAAATTTCCTATTATTATCTTGGAGTATCCATTGATTTTACGGGAAAAACCGCCGTAAAAATCGAAATCAGCGTATCCTGTGTCAACATCTTGTCGCATATCCGTGTTTAACAGGTCTTGTTTGAACAGAGCCGGATGAACCGCCATGACAGTCGAACTCCTTGATCGTGCAGTCACACCTGAAACGGAGCGTTCCTCCGGTGCAGTGTCCGGCCCTGCTGGCGATGTCCTGGGCCGGATCGGTACGCTGGAAACCAGGCTCGCCCGCAATGCACGTGAGATCGATGCGGCCCAGGCGGTGCGCTACCGGGTATTCGTCGAAGAGATGAATGCCATGCTGCCGCCCGATGCCATGCGGCAGAAGCGCGATATCGATGCGTTCGATGAAATCTGCGATCATCTTCTGGTTCTAGACCACGCCATTGAGGGTGATCCGGAAGATCAGATCGTCGGCACCTATCGGCTGCTGCGTCATGAAGTGGCGCTGGCCAATTTCGGCTTCTATTCCGCCTCGGAATTTGCGCTGGACGATCTCATCGCCCGACATCCCGACAAGCGCTTCATGGAGCTTGGCCGTTCCTGTGTCCTGCCGAATTATCGCACCAAGCGGACGGTAGAATTGCTCTGGCAGGGAAACTGGGCCTACGCGCTGCGCCACAATATGAGCGCCATGATCGGCTGCGCCTCTTTTCCAGGCGTGCAGCCGGAACAGCATGCGCTGGCTCTGTCCTTTCTGGCGCAGAATGCCGAAGCCCGCGGCGAATGGGCGGTTCGTGCCCGCCCGGAACTGTTCTGCCCCATGGACTTGATGCCATCCGAAATCGTCAATGCCCGCAAGGCGCTGTCCGCCATGCCGCCGCTGGTCAAGGGTTATCTGCGTCTCGGCGCGATGATCGGTACCGGTGCCGTGGTCGACCATGCCTTCAACACCACCGATGTGCTAATCGTCCTGCCAATTACCAGCATTTCCGATCGCTACGTGAATTATTACGGTGCCGATGCCGGGCGGTTTGCGAGCTAGGCTATATCAGGAAAGCCGAAGCCCGGCTTTCTCGAAAAGATCGCTTTCAGTAAAGAAAGCTGGGAACTGTCCGGTTCAGGTTGAAACTGGCACCTTCTGTCGAAGGTGTCTGTTTGCTGAAACGCAGGACGCTGCAGATTTTGCCAGCGGTTCATCGTTTTGCATTTCCATTGGTTGCTCGGGCGGGATGACGAGGTCGGCCAATTGCCGTTGCGATAGACCCACCAAATCTGGATGCAGAAGTGGATCTTTGCTCGCGGCGTAATTGCAGGCATCCGAAGATCCTGACCTTGAGAAAAATCTCCAGATAATCTTCATGGTTACATCCTTTGCCGTGCTGTATCAGGCCTTCAAAGGCTAGAGAGTTCTCTGCTATCGGCAATTGAGATTTTTGGGCGGTGCCTATAGATTTCCTGGATGAGCAAACTCAATTTGGTGCATCTCAATGGATTGCGGGCCGTGGAGGCTGTCGGGCGGCTAGGCTCTCTGCAAGCGGCTGCCAGCGAACTTGGCGTTTCGATCGGTGCCATCAGCCAGCAGGTCATCAAGGCTGAGCAGCAGTTGCAATTGCAATTATTCGAGCGAACCAGCCGCGGCATGGTGCCGACAGATGTGGCTGAGCCGGTGCTTGACCGTTTGAGTGCGGGCTTTCGGCATTTGTCGGGGGCAGTGGCGCTTGCGCTGAAGAGCGATGATACGGTTTTAACGATTTCGGTGGCGCCGGTCTTTGCTGCACGCTGGTTGGTGCATCGCATTGGTGCGTTTTCAGAACGGTTTCCGACGATCCGTCTTAGAATGGAGGCAAGCGACCGGTTAATCGATCCATCAAGCTCCGATGTCGATCTGTGTATTCGGGTCGGGCGTGGTGACTGGCCCGGTGTACGGGCCGAGTTGCTGCTGGAGCAGAAGGTTTTTCCGGTCTGCACACCTGCCATGGCAAAGCGTCTGCAATCACCAGCCGATCTCCTGGACTTGCCGATTGTTGAAGATGGCCGGGCGATGTTCAGTTGGGATGTATGGCTGGCCGCTGCAGGGCTTCCCGGGCGATCGGTCCGCACACGGCACGTCTTTAGCGAAGCCTCTCTATGCCTGGACGCTGCACTGGCTGGGCAAGGCATCTTGCTGGCCTGGCAGACGATTGCTTCCCAGCAATTACAGCAGGGGCAGTTGGTGGCGCCCTTCGGGCCGGCAGTGCCGACAGGGCTTGCCCATTATTTCGTCAGCCCAGAAGGCGCGCGCCGCAATGACAAGGTCGATGCCTTCAAGCGGTGGCTGCGCGGTGAGCTTCACGAGGATATGACCCGTCTCGCCAAGGCAATTCCTTTTCTAGGCGGCCCTTTTCTGGAAAGCCCATTTCTGAAAGGCCCATTTCTGAAAGGCGAGTGCGGTTGATCTTTGTGCGACCGCAGCTTTTTGTGGGCAGGCGGGTGGCTTGCCGCTGCATCGGTTGTCATTGTGGCTTGAACATCGTTAGATGTCGTCTGGACGCGGTCGTGTCCCGATACCCTCAATTTTGCAAAGCGTGAACCTGTGATCATCGACAAAGCTGCCGAACCGGATGTGCTCAACACCGCCGCCCTGACGTCGCAAGAAAGCCGCGCAACGGCAACCCCGATGATGGAACAGTATATTGAAATCAAGGCGAACAATCCCGGTTCGCTGCTGTTTTACCGGATGGGCGATTTCTATGAGCTGTTTTTCGAGGACGCCGTCGAGGCGTCCCGGGCGCTCGGCATTACCCTGACCAAGCGCGGGCAGCATCTGGGTCAAGACATTCCGATGTGCGGTGTCCCTGTACATGCCTCTGACGATTATCTGCAAAAGCTGATCACGCTCGGGTTCCGTGTCGCCGTTTGCGAACAGGTGGAAGACCCGGCTGAGGCAAAGAAGCGCGGCTCCAAATCCGTGGTCAAGCGTGACGTGGTGCGTCTGGTCACGCCCGGCACGCTGACGGAGGAAAAGCTGCTGTCGCCGTCGGAGACCAATTATCTGATGGCGCTGGCACGGGTGCGCGGCAGCGGCGATGAACTGGCGCTGGCCTGGATCGATATTTCCACTGGCGTCTTCCGTCTGGCTGAAACCAATCCCACCCGTCTGCTGGCCGATATTTTCCGCATCGATCCGCGTGAAGTGATCGTCGCCGAAACGTTGATGCAGGACCCGGACCTGAAGCCGGCCTTTGATGTGCTTGGCCGCGTGGTCGTGCCGCAGCCATCGGTGCTGTTCGATAGCGCTTCGGCGGAGGGGCGCATCACGCGCTATTTCAACGTCAAGACGCTCGACGGTTTCGGCGGGTTTTCACGGCCAGAAATGGCTGCGGCTTCGGCGGCGATTGCCTATGTGGAAAAAACCCAGATGTCCGAGCGTCCGCCGCTTGGGTTGCCTGAGCGGCAATCCTCGTCCTCGACGCTGTTTATTGACGCGGCCACCCGCGCCAATCTGGAATTGGTGAAGACCCTTTCCGGCCAGAAACAGGGTTCCCTGCTCAACACCATTGACCGAACCGTAACCGGGGGCGGCGCGCGGCTGATGGCCGAACGGCTGATGTCGCCCTTGACGGAGGTTGTGGCAATTGCGCAGCGGCAGGATGCGGTTGCTTATTTGTTGACGGACGGTTTTCTGTGTGAGCGGCTGCGCGACCTTTTGAAACGCGCCCCGGATATGCCACGTGCCCTGTCGCGGCTGGCGCTGGACCGAGGCGGGCCAAGAGATCTGGCGGCGATCCGGTATGGGTTGTCCACATCAGGCGATGTGGCTGGGTTGCTGCGGGGGGCTGTCCTGCCGGATGAGCTTGCCTCGGCGCTCATCGATCTCGAAATGCTATCACCATCGCTCGAAAATCTGCTGGCCTCGCAACTGGCGGAAGATCTGCCATTGTTGAAACGCGATGGCGGGTTTTTGAGAGAGGGCGCCGATGAGGGGCTGGACGAGGTGCGGGCGCTGCGTGACCAGTCGCGCCGGGTGATCGCCGGGCTGCAATTGCAATATGCCGAAGAAACCGGCGTCAAGTCGCTGAAGATCAAGCATAACAATGTGCTGGGCTATTTCATCGAAGTCACCGCCGGCAATGCCGGGCCGCTGATCGAGGGCGAAGCCAAGGCCCGCTTTATCCATCGCCAGTCTATGGCCAATGCCATGCGCTTTACCACGACCGAACTGGCTGATCTCGAAAGCCGCATTGCCAATGCGGCGGGACAGGCGCTGGAAATCGAGCTTGCGGCGTTTGAGCGGATGCGTCAGGCGGTGGTGACCGAGGCCGAGGCCATCAAGAAAGCAGCGCGCGCGCTGGCAGTGATCGATGTGGCCGCCGGTCTTGCCGTGCTGGCCGAGGAGCAGGGCTATTGCAGGCCCCTGGTCGATGACAGCAGGATGTTTTCCATTGTCGCCGGGCGTCATCCGGTGGTCGAGCAGGCCTTGCGCAAGCAGGCGGCCAGCCCTTTCATCGCCAATAATTGCGATCTTTCACCAGTAGGCGATCAGAAGCACGGCGCGATCTGGATGCTGACCGGTCCGAACATGGGCGGTAAATCCACCTTTCTGCGCCAGAATGCGCTGATCGCCATTCTCGCCCAGATGGGGTCTTTCGTACCTGCCGGATCGGCGCATATCGGTATTGTCGATCGGCTGTTTTCCCGCGTTGGCGCCTCCGACGATCTGGCGCGGGGCCGTTCGACCTTCATGGTCGAGATGGTGGAAACGGCGGCCATTCTCAATCAGGCGGGCGAGCGGTCTCTGGTCATTCTCGATGAGATTGGCCGTGGTACGGCGACATTCGACGGCCTGTCGATTGCGTGGGCGACTGTCGAGCATCTGCATGAGGTCAATCGCTGCCGGTCGTTGTTTGCCACGCATTTTCACGAGCTGACGGCGCTGTCTGAAAAGCTTGTCCGGCTGTCGAACGTCACTATGAAAGTCAAGGAATGGCATGGCGAGGTAATTTTCCTGCATGAGGTTGGGGCTGGTGCCGCTGACCGCTCCTACGGCATCCAGGTGGCGCGACTGGCCGGGCTGCCGGGCATGGTGGTGGAGCGCGCCCGCGCAGTGTTGTCGCAGCTCGAAGATGCCGATCGCAAAAATCCGGCCAGCCAGTTGATTGACGACCTGCCGCTGTTTCAGGTCAGTCAGAGGCGGGAGAGCCGGACGGGGACAGGGGCGCAGGTGTCGGCGGTGGAAGAGGCATTGCGCAGCCTCAATCTGGATGACTTGACGCCAAGGCAAGCGATGGATGCGCTCTACGATCTGAAAACCACTCTGGCGAAATCCTGATCCAGAATCGTGTTGCTTTTTGGTTCTGTGCTTTCTGGTTTTGGCTCAGTCAACGGATTTTAGGAATTATCGGCTATCCTGTTGCCCGCAGCGCCTTAAAAACGCTAAACCCGTGACAGACAAAAGCCGCCTCATTCCAAGCGGCAGGGAACAGATAACCGGACGATCATGGCAAAGCACGACCTATCAGACGCAACGCTCCCCGATTTCAAGGCATTGGAGGCGGAATGCATGTCCATCGTGCTCCAGAATGGCAAAGTGCCGGAAACACGGGCCGCCATTCTCCCCTTGTTGAAAAAAGCAAGCATTGATGGCCGGGAGGCGGCCCTGCGCCATCTGACCACCAATGGCAGCGGGTTGGAATGCGCCGGGATGATTTCCAATCTCCAGGACAATCTGATCACGCTGGTGCATCGCATGGTCACCCAGGCTGTCTACCCCACCACCCAGCAGGAATTTGCGGTGGCTGCGGTCGGCGGTTATGGCCGCAGCACCCTTGCTCCCGGTTCCGACATCGATCTCCTGTTCCTGCTTTCAGTCAAGGCCGGGGCGGATGCCCGCAAGGCGGTGGAATTCCTGCTCTATATTCTCTGGGATCTGGGTTTTAAGGTCGGCCATGCCACCCGCCTCGTTGAGGAATGCATCCGGCTGTCGCGCACCGATATGACCATCAGGACCGCCATTCTCGAAACCCGTTTCATCTGCGGGGAAGCGCTGCTGGTTGGCGAATTGCAGAAACGGTTCGATGCGGAGGTGGTTGAAAAGACCGCGCCTGAATTCATTGCCGCCAAACTGGCCGAACGTGATGAACGGCACCGCAAGGCGGGCGATACCCGTTATCTTGTCGAGCCGAATGTGAAGGAAGGCAAAGGCGGATTGCGCGATCTGCACACGCTGTTCTGGATCGCCAAATATTATTACCGGATTTCCGATCCGGCCGATCTGGTCAAACTTGGTGTTCTGTCGCGCCAGGAATGGCGGATGTTTCAGAAATCCGACGATTTTCTCTGGGCGGTGCGCTGCCATATGCATTTCGCCACCGGCAAGCCGGAAGAGCGGCTGTCTTTCGATCTTCAGCCGGAAATTGCCCGCAATCTCGGCTATAATGCCCGTCCCGGCCTTTCGGAGGTCGAACGCTTCATGAAGCATTACTTCCATGTCGCCAAAAATGTCGGCGACCTGACCCGGATCGTCTGTGCCAGCCTGGAGGATAAGCAGGCAAAGGCCGCTCCAGGACTGACCGCAGCCATCGGGCGTTTTGCCCATCGGCCCCGGCGCATTCCCGGCACGCCTGAGTTCATCGAGGACAGGGGCCGGATCGCTCTGTCCGGTCCGGACATTTTCAAGCGTGATCCGATCAATATCATGCGGTTTTTCCATGTCGCCGATCTGCATGGGCTGGAATTCCATCCCGATGCGCTCAAGGCGATTACCCGCTGCCTGCCGCTGATCGATCATGATTTCCGCGAGAACGAGGAGGCCAACCGGCTGTTCCTCTCCATCCTGACCTCCAAACGCGACCCGGCGCTGATGCTGACCCGGATGAACGAAGCGGGCGTTCTGGGCAAGTTCATCCCGGATTTCGGGCGGATCGTTTCGATGATGCAGTTCAACATGTATCATCATTATACCGTGGACGAGCATTTGATCCGCTCAGTCGGCATTCTGGCCGAGGTCGATCAGGGGCAGCATGCCGACATCCATCCGTTGGCCGTCAAGCTGATGCCGAATATAGAGGAGCGCACTGTGCTGTTCGTCGCGGTGCTGCTGCATGACATCGCCAAGGGCCGTCAGGAGGATCATTCGATTGCCGGTGCCAAGGTTGCCCGGCGTCTCTGCCCGCGTCTTGGTTTGAACGACAAGCAGACCGAATTGGTGGTCTGGTTGATTGATCAGCATCTGCTGATGTCGATGGTCGCCCAGACCCGCGATCTGCATGACCGCAAGACCATTACCGATTTCGCCGAGAAGGTGCAGTCGCTTGACAGGCTGCGCATGCTTCTGGTGCTGACGGTCTGCGATATCCGCGCCGTCGGTCCGGGCGTCTGGAACGGCTGGAAAGGCCAATTGCTGCGCACGCTCTATTATGAAACCGAATTGCTGCTATCAGGCGGGTTTTCCGAAAGCCCGCGCAAGGAGCGCGCCAAACAGGCCGCCGAGCAATTGGCGGAGGCCCTGTCGGACTGGAGCCAGAAGGACCAGAAAACCTATACCAAGCTGCATTACCAACCCTATTTGCTGACGGTGCCTTTGGAAGACCAGGTGCGCCATGCCCATTTTATCCGCCAGGCTGACAAGGCCGATCAGGCGTTGGCAACCATGGTCCGCACCCATTCCTTCCACGCGATCACCGAGATCACGGTGCTTGCCCCTGACCATCCGCGCCTGTTGTCGATCATTGCCGGTGCCTGTGCGGCGGCGGGCGCCAATATTGCCGATGCGCAGATTTTTACCACCTCGGATGGCCGGGCGCTCGATACCATTCTCATCAACAGGGAGTTTCCCATTGACGAGGACGAGATGCGCCGGGCCAATACGATTAGCAAGATGATCGAAGACGTGCTGGCGGGCAAGAAGCGCCTGCCGGAAGTGATTGCCACCCGCACCAAGGGCCGCAAACGCAACAAGACCTTCACCGTCAAGCCGCATGTGACGATTTCCAACAGCCTTTCCAATAAGTTTACAGTGATCGAGATCGAATGCCTCGACCGCATTGGTCTGCTGGCCGAGGTCACGGCGGTCCTGGCCGATCTGTCGCTCGATATTCACTCGGCCCGTATCACCACCTTTGGTGAAAAGGTCATCGATACGTTTTACGTCATCGATCTGGTCGGCCAGAAGATCACCAATGAAAACCGGCAGGGCTCCATTTCGGTCCGGCTGAAAGCGGTGATGAGCGAGCAACCCGACGAATTGCGCGAGCAGATGCCATCGGGCATTATCGCGCCCGCCGCGACGAAATCCCCGGCTGCTGAAAAGAAAGCCCGCGTCTGATATGTCCCTCGTCAAGAAGTTCATGACCGTTGGCGGCGCCACGCTTGGCAGCCGATTGTTCGGGTTTGCCCGCGAAACCCTGATGGCGGCAGCGCTTGGCACTGGGCCGATGGCCGATGTGTTTTATGCGGCTTTCCGCTTTCCCAACCTGTTTCGCCGGTTGTTTGCCGAAGGCGCCTTCAACGCTGCTTTCGTGCCGCTGTTTTCCAAGGAAATCGAGGCGAACGGACTGGACGGCGCCAAGCGTTTTTCCGAGGAAGTCTTCGGCGTCCTCTTTACCGTCCTGTTGCTGATCACCATCGCCATGGAGCTTTCCATGCCGCTCCTGGTGCGGTTTGTCATCGCACCGGGTTTTGCCGATGACGCGGAAAAGTTTTCGCTGACCGTGCGTCTCGCCGTGGTGATGTTTCCCTATCTGATGTGCATGTCGTTGACGGCGATGCTGAGCGGCATGCTCAATTCGCTGCATCACTTTTTCGCCGCCGCCGTCGCGCCGATCTTTCTCAATCTGGTGATGATCAGTGCGCTGTTTTATGCGCTCTACCATGGCGTCGAGCCTGTCGTAACGGCCTGGTATCTCTCCTGGTCGGTGCTGGTGGCCGGGATTTTGCAGTTGCTGGTGGTCTATATCGGCGTGCGCCATGCGGGGATAAGGCTCGGTTTCAAATGGCCGAAGATCACCCCCAACGTGAAACGGTTGCTGGTGCTCGCCGTCCCTGCCGCGGTGACTGGCGGCATTACCCAGATCAACCAGTTGATCGGCCAGGCCATTGCCTCCTCCAAGGATGGGGCGATTGCCGCCCTGCAATATGCCGACCGTATCTATCAATTGCCCTTGGGCGTGGTGGGCGTTGCCGTCGGCGTGGTGCTTTTGCCGGAGCTGGCGCGGGCGCTGAAATCCGACCACCAGCGCGAGGCTTCAACCATTCAGAATCGGTCGATTGAATTCGTGCTGTTCCTGACCCTGCCAGCGGCGGTCGGGCTGTGGGTGCTGTCGGATGATATCATCCGGGTGCTTTATGAGCGCGGCGCGTTTACCGCGCACAATACCGCCATTGTCGGGGCAATCCTCGCCTATTACGGCTTGGGCCTGCCCGGTTTCGTGATGATCAAGGCGCTGCAGCCCGGTTTTTACGCCCGCGAGGATACAAAAACCCCGATGCGCTTCACCGGCATTTCGGTGGTGGTCAATTCGGCGCTGGCCATTTCGCTGTTTCCGCTGTTGCAGGAGCGGGGTATCGCCATTGCCGAAGCGACGGCGGGCGCGATCAACACGGTTCTGCTGTTCACCATGCTGGTACGGCGCGGACATTTGCAGGTGGAATGGGCGCTGGTGTCCCGGGCGCTGCGGCTTTTGCTGGCGGCGCTGGCCATGGGCGCGGCGCTGATGGCGCTGTCGGGCTTTTTCGCGCCTTATATCGGCACCGGTTCGCCCTTCCTGCACAAGGTGTTGGTGCTGTTCATCCAGATCGGCCTGGCGATGCTGATCTATTTCTCGCTGGCCTTCCTGATCGGCGGCGCGGATATCGGCATGCTGAGACGCAATCTTAAGCGCAAGGCGCGCGCGACGCCAAGCGAGGCCGCCGATGACGCAGAATAGGCCGGTAAAACGCATCGCCACCGTAACGCTTGTGGTTGATGATTATGATCGGGCGCTGGCCTTTTATTGCGGCAAGCTGGGCTTTGCCTGCAAAGCAGATATCGACCTGGGCGATGGCAAGCGCTGGGTGGTTATCTCTCCCACTGAAGACGGTGCCGGGCTGCTTCTGGCGCAGGCGGATGGAGAAAAACAGCTGGCGACAATCGGCAACCAAACAGGCGGCCGGGTTGCCTTCTTTCTGGAAACGGATGACTTTGCCCGTGATCATGCGGCGTTTATCGCTGATGGCATCGTCTTTCAGGAAGAGCCGCGTTACGAACTCTACGGCACAGTTGCCGTGTTCGAAGATCTCTACGGCAATCGCTGGGACCTGATCGAGCCCAAATTATAATCGCGCCTTAGCCGTTCCCCGCTTGATCGGGAACGTCTGCCTGTGCATAAGCGCTATAAATCCACACGAGGTATCAGGCCCTCCACAAGCCTGCTGAGGTCAATCATGAGCGAATTTCAGCCGCTGGTTTTTTCCGGCGTTCAGCCCACCGGCAATCTCCATCTTGGCAATTACCTCGGCGCGATCCGCAAATTCGTCGCGCTCCAGGAAAATAACGACTGCATGTATTGCGTCGTTGACCTGCATGCGCTGACGGCGCAGCTGGTGCATGAGGATATGCGCGGTCAGATCCGGTCGATCACGGCGGCTTTTCTCGCGGCGGGTATCGACCCGGTCAAGCATATCGTTTTCAACCAGAGCCAAGTGCCACAACATGCCGAACTGGCCTGGATCTTCAACTGTGTCGCCCGCATCGGCTGGATGAACCGGATGACCCAGTTCAAGGACAAGGCGGGCAAGGACCGTGAGCAGGCCTCGCTTGGCCTGTTTGCCTATCCGAGCCTGATGGCTGCCGACATCCTGGTCTACCGCGCCACCCATGTGCCTGTGGGCGATGACCAGAAGCAGCATCTGGAACTGACCCGCGATATCGCCATGAAGTTCAATCTGGATTTTGCCCAACAGATCCGCCCGACCGGACTTGGCATCGATATCACTGTCGGCAACGAACCGGTGCATGCCTATTTCCCGATGGTCGAACCGCTGATCGACGGTCCGGCCCCCAGGGTGATGAGCCTGAAGGATGGCACCAAGAAAATGTCGAAGTCCGATCCTTCGGATCTGTCGCGCATCAACCTGATGGACGATGCCGAGGCGATTGCCAAGAAGATCCGCAAGGCCAAGACCGATCCGGACGCCTTGCCAAGCGAAACGGATGGACTGGCCGGACGGCCGGAGGCCGATAATCTGGTTGGTATTTATGCAGCCCTTGCCGACAAGACCAAAGCCGAGGTGCTGGCGGAATTCGGCGGGCAGCAGTTCTCAGTATTCAAGCCTGCTCTTATCGAACTTGCTGTCGAGGTTCTGTCGCCGATCACTGGTGAAATGCGCCGTTTGATGGGTGACCCTGCTCATATCGACGCCGTGTTGCGCGATGGTGGTGAGCGGGCGCGGGTCCGTGCCGAAAAAACCATGACGGAAATCCGCGACATTATCGGTTTCGTGCGCTAAGCTTTTATGATGATGCGTGGCAGGTGTCACGCGTCATCAGGTAACGGTTATCGGGGCCGGTCGATCCGGCCCGACGAACAGGGCAGGCCATGGTATCGAAACGTCTATCGCGTCTTGACGGGCACCGACGGAAATTTCTGACGGTCATCGACGATACGCCGGAATGCTCCCGCGCCGTCCATTATGCAGGCAGGCGCGCCAAGAATTCCAATGGCGGGCTGGTTCTGCTCTATGTGATTCCCGAGGGCGATTTCCAGCAATGGCTGGGTGTCGAGGAAATTATGCGGGCCGAGGCCCAGGAAGCTGCCGAAGCCGTTATGGCGAAATCTGCCCAGACGGTGCGTGAAACCATTGGGCTTGAACCGGAAATCGTCATCCGCGAGGGCAGTGCCGCCGAGCAGATCCAGGCGGTGATTGAGGAAGATCGCGATATCGCCATCCTCGTTCTAGCCGCAGGCTCGGCCAAGGACGGGCCTGGCCCGCTGGTCTCGATGATCGCCGGGCGGGCGCAGGCGTTTCCTATTCCGGTGACTGTGCTGCCGGATACGCTGAGCAATGAAGAAATCGACGCGCTTTGCTGAAAAGTGAGGCTGGACATGCCTTCAAGGTAAGACTGCCTCGGCATCTTCGAGCCGTGGTATAAGATCTTTATTTGCAGCCAGTGCTTGAAGCAGGACCTGCGAAGGTTTATTTTTGAAGCATTCTAAATCGGACCCGGCTTGACCGGTTCGCAAGGAGTTTGTGATGTTCATTCAGACGGAATCCACCCCCAATCCGGCTACTTTGAAATTCCTGCCGGGCAAGGTGGTGATGGACAATGGCACGGCTGAATTCCGCGACCGGGAGGCGGCCATGGCCTCGCCACTGGCTGAAAAGCTGTTTGCCATACCCGGCGTCACCTCCGTGTTCTTTGGCTATGACTTTGTGACCGTGACCAAGGATACTGCCGAATGGCCGCATCTGAAGCCGGCCATACTCGGTTCGATCATGGAGCATTTCATGAGCGGCGCGCCGATCATGGGCAGCGCTGTGGCAGGAGATGAGGCGTCGGACGAAGAGTTCTTCAACGAGGGTGACGAGACCATCGTTGCCACCATCAAGGAACTGCTGGAAACCCGGGTTCGTCCGGCCGTCGCCCAGGATGGCGGCGATATCACTTTCCGTGGTTTCCGCGATGGCAAGGTGTTTCTTAACATGAAGGGCTCTTGCGCGGGTTGCCCATCCTCCACCGCGACACTGAAGCATGGCGTACAGAACCTGCTGCGCCATTTCATTCCCGAAGTGCAGGAAGTCGAAGCCGTTTGATACGGTTTGGGCGCGGCGTCCCTTAGGTTGCCGCGCTTTCGATAAATGTGAAACGTCACGCAATGAAAAGCGAGCAGGCATGATCCTTTTGGCAATCGACACCGCCGGCGTTGATTGCGCTGTTGGCCTGTATGACAGCGATCTTGACCGGATGCTGGCGGCCAGAAGCGAAACGATTGGCCGTGGTCATGCCGAAAAGCTGATGGGCATGATCGACGCGGTCCTGACCGAGGCGTCACTTGCGCTCAGCAGTGTCGAGCGGGTTGCGGTCACCATTGGTCCCGGTTCCTTTACCGGCATTCGCGTCGGCCTGTCGGCGGCGCGGGGGCTAGCTCTGGCGCTGGGTGTCGATATCGTCGGCATTTCAACGCTTGCCGTTCTGGCGGCGGCAGAGCGCAGGCGGGGTGGCGCGGTTGCGGTGCTTGCTGCGATGGATGCCAAGCGCGATGAGGTCTATGTCCAGAGTTTCAGCCCTGATGCCGTGGCGCTGGATGACGCTCGATTGCTGTCGGTGGACGAATTTCGGGCGATGGCGGCTGAGCTTGCCAGGCATGGCGCAGGACGCGTCACCGGTTCGGCATGCCGGCTGCTGGAGAAAAACGTGGCAGGGGAAAGTGAAGAGGCTGCAACAGTGGAGGCAGATCACTTTCCGATGGAGGATATTGCCAGGCTTGGAGCGGTTGCGCAGGCCTCGGGCAAGCCAAAACCGCTTTACTTGCGGGGGCCGGATGTCAAGCCGCAGGCAGGTTTTGCCGTGGCGCGGGCATGATCCTGTTTTAGAGCACGATGGGCTGGTGGGTTTGTAGACGATAAACGCAATATAGTTAAATCTGCTGCGTATTTTCACCATAAATCCCAGGTGATCTTAGGAATTATCGGGTAATCTGTGCCGTGAGCATGTCGGAATAAACATATTTTATCCTGACTCTGGGGAGGGTCTTATGCTTGAAACAATTTTTGCCCGTAAAGCCGAGTTTGAAATCGTCGCTATGGAGCTGGACGATTGCCATGACGTGTCGGAATTGCATGGCCAGCGGTTTTCGCAGCCATGGAATGATGGCGCATTCGAAAGCCTGCTGTTGCAGCCCAATGTTTTCGGTTTCGTGATTCGCCAGACCAATACGCTGATGTTCAAGCCGCAGCTCAGCGGTTTCGTGCTGGCCCGCGAAGCAGCGGGCGAAGCAGAAATCCTGACGATTGCCGTGCATGAAAAGGGCGCCCGAAACGGCCTTGGCTGGCGGCTGATGCAGGGCGCGATGCGCGAATCCAGGGTGCGCGGCGGCGAAATCATGTTCCTCGAAGTGGATGATGGCAATCATCCCGCCATCAATCTCTACCGCAAGCTTGGCTTTGAAAAAGCTGGCGAAAGGCCCGCTTATTACGCCGATGCCAACGGTCGTCGCAGTGCAGCGCTTGTCATGCGGCGCGATCTTCGCTAACTCGTGACTATCGAAATTCACGAGCAACCGGACCATCATGACGGAGACGCCGAAAACGCTTGAAGAGCTCTGCGCGGAGCGTGGAATGCGCATGACCGAACAGCGGCGGATCATCGCGCGCATCCTGGAAGGCTGCGACGACCATCCTGACGTCGAGGAGCTGTACCGCCGCTCCTCGGCGATAGACGCCAAAATTTCGATCTCGACCGTCTATCGCACCGTCAAGCTGTTTGAGGATGCGGGGATTATCGCCCGTCATGATTTTCGCGATGGGCGCTCCCGTTACGAAACGGTGCCGGAAGAACATCACGATCATCTGATCGATTTGAAGACGGGCGTGGTCATCGAGTTCCGCTCACCCGAGATCGAGGCGCTCCAGGAGCGAATCGCTCGAGAACACGGCTTCCGGCTGGTGGATCACCGGCTGGAACTCTATGGCGTGCCATTGGCGAAGGACGAGCCGTGAGCAGGGCAAGCTTTGGCTGTTCGTGGCAGCCATGATCATCACCATCCGAACTGTCTTCATGCTGACGCTGCTTGTCGTCGTCACGCTGATTATGTTGCCGCTGCAATTGCTTGGCCTGGCGTTCGATCTGAAAATACGACGGCTGTTGCCGCGCTACTGGCATAGGATTGCCTGTCTGGTTCTCGGTATCCGGGTGCGGCTGCATGGCCTGCCGGAACGGCAAAGGCCGTTGATGCTGGCCGTCAATCACTGTTCCTGGACCGATATCCTGGTGCTGAGTTCCATTGCCGATGTGGTGTTCATCGCCAAGATGGAAGTGTCGGAATGGCCGATTTTCGGGACGCTGGCCAAGCTGCAAAAAAGCATTTTCATTCGCCGCGAGGAAAAGCGTTCTTCCGGTGAGCAGGTCAATGATATTGCGGCCCGCATGGCGGATGGTGAAATCGTTGTTCTGTTTCCTGAGGGCACGACGTCAGACGGCAATCGGCTGCTGCCGGTCAAATCCTCGCTGTTTGGCGCTGCCGCCATGGCAGTGCCGCTTGCTCCTGAGGGCGTGGTCTATGTGCAGCCGGTTGCCATCGCCTATACGGGAATCCATGGCATGCCGATGGGCCGCTTCCATCGGCCACTGGTCAGTTGGCCGGGCGATGTCACGCTTGGACCGCATCTGGCCGGTCTGCTCAACGTGGCTGCGGTGGATGTCGATGTCTGCTTCGGTGCGCCGGTCGCCTATACCAAGGATAGCAATCGCAAGCGGGTGAGCGCTAAGGTGGAAGCGGAGATCCGCCGCATGCTGCTGTCAAAGCTACTGGGCCGGACTATCGAATAGCAGACTCTAGAACAACGAACTGTCTGCCGCTTTTCATTGGGATGTTGCGGCACTCTTTGCTAATGCCGATCATTGGTATAAAAGCGCGCCATGACCCAGGAAATTTCAAGCCTTTCAGCATCGGTAGAGCCGGTGTCCGCCATGGTTGACCACACCTCTGCCCAGCAAAAGCCTGCGCCGCAGAAGAAGGTGTTTATCAAGACCTATGGCTGCCAGATGAATGTCTATGACAGCAGCCGCATGGCCGATGCGCTGGTGGCTGAAGGCTATCAATCGACCGAGGATATGGAGGAAGCCAGCCTCGTGCTGCTCAATACCTGTCATATCCGCGAAAAGGCCGCCGACAAGGTTTATTCGGCGCTTGGGCGCCTGCGCGAAATGAAAAAGGTCCGCGCTGCGAGAGGCGAGGAATTCATGATCGGCGTGGCCGGTTGCGTCGCCCAGGCCGAGGGCGAGGAAATCGTCCGCCGTGAGCCGGGCGTCGATGTGGTTGTCGGTCCGCAGACCTATCACCGCCTGCCGCAGGCCCTAAGACGGGCGCGAAGCGGAGAGCGGGTGGTCGATACCGATTATGCCGTCGAAGACAAGTTCGAGCACCTGCCCGATCCAACGAAGATCGCCGGCAAGCGCCGGATGATCACGGCTTTTCTGACCGTGCAGGAAGGCTGTGATAAATTCTGCACCTTCTGCGTGGTACCCTATACCCGTGGGTCCGAGGTTTCCCGTCCGCTTGCCCAATTGCTGGGTGAAGC
This sequence comes from Agrobacterium vitis, assembly GCF_014926405.1. Lineage (NCBI taxonomy): Bacteria > Pseudomonadati > Pseudomonadota > Alphaproteobacteria > Hyphomicrobiales > Rhizobiaceae > Gillisella > Gillisella vitis. Next base: position 2,820,264 of record NZ_JACXXJ020000005.1, on the reverse strand, counting down.
CCAGAGGCTGGTGGAAAGCGGTGTGCGCGAAATCACCCTGCTTGGTCAGAACGTCAATGCCTGGCATGGCAAGGGACCGGACGGGCGTGAGATGGGCCTGGGCGATCTTCTTTACAAGCTCGCCGAAATTCCAGGCCTTGCCCGGCTGCGCTATACGACCAGCCATCCGCGTGACATGGACGAGCGGCTGATCGAGGCACATCGCGATCTGCGGATGTTGATGCCCTATCTGCATCTGCCGGTACAGTCGGGTTCCGACCGGATACTGAAAGCGATGAACCGTCGGCATAAAGCTGCCGATTACATCGCTCTCGTCGATCGTATCCGCGAGGCGCGTCCAGACATCGCCATATCAGGCGATTTCATCGTCGGTTTTCCCGGCGAAACCGACGCGGATTTCGAAGACACAATGAAATTGGTCGAGCGGATCGGCTATGCACAGGCCTTTTCGTTCAAATATTCGCCACGTCCAGGCACGCCCGGTGCCGACATGCCCGACCATGTGGCCGAGGACGTCAAGACCGAACGGCTGGCTCGATTGCAGGAACTGTTGTTAAAACAACAGCATGACTTTGCCCGCTCGCTGGTGGGGCAGACCATGGACCTGCTTTTGGAAAAGCCGGGCCGGATGCCGGGACAGATTATTGGCCGGTCTCCGTGGTTGCAGTCTGTGAATGTTGATGCAAAACCTTCGCAAATAGGCGACATTATTCAGGTACGAATCACGGATATCGGCCCAAACAGCTTGTTTGCCGAGGTGGCAGAGAGTTAGAGTGAGGGCAGGGACTGAATTCCGATAGGGAGCCTGATCGCTTGAACGCACCAGAAGTGGTAACCTCACCCTCGCGCAACACCAAAACCGCCGCGACCGACGCCAATCACTTCATCTTGACGTTCGAGAACAACCGGCATGCCAGCGAGCTTTTCGGCCAGTTCGAACAAAACCTGAAGTTGCTGGAGCAGCGGCTGAATATCAAAGCCAGCGCGCGCGGCAATTCCGTCTCCATCTCCGGCGACATCATGGCCACCAACCAGGCGCGCCGGGCGCTGGATTTCCTCTATGCCAGGCTGCAAAGCGGCGGCAGCGTCGAGGCTTCCGACGTGGAAGGTGCGATTCGCATGGCGGTGGCCGCCGATGACCAGCTGACCTTGCCGACGCTGGAGCGCAAGGCCAAGCTCAGCATGGCGCAGATTTCTACCCGCAAGAAAACCATTGTTGCCCGCACACCGACCCAGGATGCCTATATGCGGGCGCTGGAGCGGTCCGAACTGGTGTTCGGCACCGGCCCGGCTGGCACCGGCAAGACCTATCTGGCCGTGGCGCAGGCCGCGCAATTGCTGGAACGTGGCGCCGTCGACAAGATCATCCTGTCGCGCCCGGCGGTCGAGGCGGGTGAACGGCTGGGCTTCCTGCCCGGCGATATGAAGGAAAAGGTCGATCCTTACCTGCGGCCGCTCTACGATGCCCTCTATGATATGATGCTGGGCGACAAGGTGGAGCGGGCGATTACCGCGGGCGTAATCGAAATTGCCCCGCTGGCTTTCATGCGCGGGCGCACGCTGGCCAATGCCGCCATCATTCTTGATGAAGCACAGAACACCACATCCATGCAGATGAAGATGTTTCTGACGCGGCTTGGCGAAAATTCCCGGATGATCATTACCGGCGACCCGAGCCAGGTGGACCTGCCGCGCGGTGTAAAATCCGGTCTGGTTGAGGCCTTGGATATTCTGGCTGGCGTGGAAGGCGTCTCTTTCGTGCGCTTCAAGGATGTCGATGTTGTGCGTCACCCGCTTGTCGGGCGGATCGTCAGGGCCTATGATGCCCAATATGCGCAGCCTGAGCCTCACTATACGCAGCCTCTCGAAGGCGAGAAGCCGGAATAACCTGTTGCTGTGTCCTTGGTTGAGTGCGTGTGATTGATGAAGAAACTTGACGTTCAGATCGCTATCGAAACCGATGGCTGGCCGGATGAGGCGGAACTCGAGGCGTTGAGCACACGGATTTTGGACCATGCGGCGGATTTCATCGCTGCTGAAGGCCAGCCTTTTGCATCGATGCCTGCAGAGGTCTCTCTGGTCTTCACCGGGGATACCGAGATCCAGGCGATCAATAGCGAATGGCGGGGGCAGGACAAGCCGACCAATGTTCTGTCCTTTCCGGCTTATCCGATAGAGCCCGGCGATAAGCCGGGACCGATGCTGGGCGATATCGTCATTGCCCGCCAGACCGTGGAGCGGGAAGCGGCGGAGCTGGAGAAAACGATTACGGACCATCTGACGCATTTGATGGTGCATGGATTCCTCCACCTTTTCGGTTATGATCACATGACCGAGGATGAGGCGGAGGAGATGGAGGGACTGGAGACTCGCATTTTGGCCGGTCTTGGCTTATCTGATCCTTATGCGGGTCAAGTCCCGGTTTGATAGAACGGTAAAATGAGCGATTTTTCGACACGATCGGCCAGTGAGGCCACGAAGGAGCAGGACGGCTCCTCCTCCGAAGAGGGGTCTAGTCCGCAGCGAAGTTCCGCGGCCCACAAGCCGCAATCATCTTTCTGGGCGCGTGCCGCCCGGATCTTGAAACCCGCCGGCGGCAACCTGCGTGAGGATATCGCCGACGCGCTGATGTCCGACAGGGCCGCTGAAGAGGCCTTTTCCGCCGAAGAGCGGGCGATGTTGCACAATATCCTGCGCTTTCGCGAAGTGCGCGTCGAAGATGTCATGGTGCCGCGCTCCGATATCCATGCTGTCGATGTCGAGACCAGCATCGGCGAATTGATGACCCTGTTCCAGCAAACCGGCCATTCGCGCATGCCGGTCTATTGCGACACGCTGGATGATCCACGCGGCATGGTGCATATCCGCGATCTTCTCTCCTATATCACCCTGAAGGCGCTGAACGGCAACGGCCTCGACCTCGCCTGCGTCGATCTTGGCGTGACGCTGGAGGAGGCTGGCATCATCCGCTCCATCCTGTTCGTGCCACCGTCCATGCAAGCCTCCGACCTTCTGGCCCGTATGCAGGCTGCCCGCACCCAGATGGCGCTGGTGATCGACGAATATGGCGGCACCGATGGCCTGGTTTCGCATGAAGACATCGTCGAGATGGTGGTTGGCGACATTGAAGATGAGCATGATAAGGAAGAGGCGCTGGTCACCCGCGTCTCACAGGATGTCTATCTGGCCGATGCCCGCATCGAACTTGAGGAAATCGCCGAGGTGATCGGTCCCGATTTCGATATCAGTGCGGAAATCGATGAAGTCGATACTCTGGGCGGATTGCTCTCCACCGCGATTGGCCGGGTGCCGCAGCGTGGTGAAGTGGTGCAGGCGGTGGCAGGCTTCGAGCTACATATTCTCGATGCCGATCCGCGAAGAGTGAAGAAGGTCCGCATCACCCGCATGGCGCCCATTGCCAAGCGCCTGCAGGAAGGCGCCGATTTGCAGACAGTCGGATCCGGGCAGGGTAAGTAGCGGGCATGTAGCCCATCACCTATGGTTTAAGACGAGGCGGCAGTTTTTAAAAAGAACTGCCGCCTCTTCGATTCTTGCAGGCAGGGTTGTGGCAGTGTCTTGCCCTTTGTCGTAAATTTGAAGTGCTATACGAACTGGCCTTGAAAAGGGCAGCCCGTATTCCGTTTTCAAGTATCTCAAGCATTTGAGGTCTTTGAAATTATGCAATAGCAAGGTCTTGGGGGCGAAGATGGAACGGTTGGCGGCAAGGATCATGCTTCTGGCGGGATGGCGACGTGCCCTTCTTGCCATTGCCTCAGGCGCGGTCGGGGCGCTGGCGTTGCCGCCGGTAGGGTTCTTTGCCGCTCTGTTTTTCTCCTTCTCCATGCTTGTCTGGCTGCTCGATGGTGTAAGTGGCAATCCCGACAGGAGCTGGTCGCGGGGACTGCGGTCCGCCTTCTGGATCGGCTGGCTGTTCGGCTTCGGTTATTTCGTTGCTGGGCTCTGGTGGTTGGGCAATGCGCTGATGGTGGAGGCCGACGAATTTGCCTGGGCACTGCCGCTCGCGGTGCTCGGCCTGCCGGCGGTGTTGGCGGTGTTTTATGGCTTGGCCTGCCTTGCCGCCCGTCTGCTCTGGTCCGAAGGCCTTGGCCGGATTGCCGCGCTGGCGGCGATGTTCGGTATAACCGAATGGCTGCGCAGCTTTGTTGCCACGGGCTTTCCCTGGAATGCCATCGGCTATGGCGCCATGCCCATCCCATTGATGATGCAATCGGCTGCGGTGCTGGGTCTTTTCGGGGTTTCGGCCCTTGCCGTCTTCGTCTTTGCCGCCCCGGCTCTTCTGGGAACCCGCCGTGGGGCAAAGCTCGGGCTGGCGCTGGCCGGAATATTGATCTGCGGCCATCTCGGCTATGGCGCTTACCGGCTGTCTCTGCCGGAGCCGGACGGACGGAAGGTGACAATGCGCCTGGTCCAGCCGAATATAGACCAGGCAGCGAAGATGGACGATACCGACCGCGTTGCGATTTTCGAGAAACATCTTCGCCTGACAGCGTTGCCGACACCGGCCGATCAGCCACGCCCGGATGTGATTGTCTGGCCGGAAACCACCATTCCCTTCATCCTCACCGAAAATCCAGACGCCTTGCGGCAGATTGCCGGGACGTTGCAGGAGGGCCAAGTGCTGATCACCGGCACAGTCCGTTCGGAAGATCAGGGTGCCGGAATTGCCCCGCGCTATTATAATTCGATCTATGCAATCGACAGTCAGGGGCAGATCCTTGCCGCCGCCGACAAGGTCCATCTTGTGCCATTTGGGGAATATGTCCCATGGCAGGACATCCTGTCGAAGCTCGGTATTACCAACATTATCGACCTGCCAGGAGGCTTTTCTCCAGGTGCATCACGGTCCCTTATGACCCTTCCGGGGGGGCTGAAGCTCTATCCGTTGATCTGTTACGAGGTCATTTTTCCTGACGAAATGGTTAAGGGATTATCCGGGGCCAATGCCATAATCAATGTCACCAACGATGCCTGGTTTGGAGATACGCCAGGTCCATTTCAGCATTTTCAACAGGCAAGATTACGCGCCGTCGAGACTGGGCTGCCAATTATTCGCGCCGCCAATAATGGCATTTCTGCCTTAATTGACGGACGGGGACGCGTGTTTTCGGGTTTGCGATTGAACGCTGAAGGCGTGGAAAATGCAACTTTTACGCTATCAGTTGCGCCTGAAACCAATGTAAATCATAATAAATACAACTTTTGGGCGGTAACTGCTTTGTTATTATCTGCGGCTGTAATTTCTCGTTTAGGTTTAATATCGAGAGTGAATTGACGAAAAACCCCTAAAAATGCATAGTGCTGTAGCTTGGTAGTGCTTGTAATCCAGCGCTTGAAGCGCTGGCGTGTGCAACGTAACGTTATATGAAGTTGCAAGCGCTACGGGTTAAGATCAATTTCAACTGTCTTCAGGATCGTCACATGCTCGAAAACAAAAAGAAGCCTAACCCCATCGACATTCATGTCGGTAGCCGGATTCGTCTTCGCCGCACCATGCTCGGAATGAGCCAGGAAAAGCTGGGCGAAAGCCTCGGCATTACGTTTCAACAAATTCAGAAGTACGAAAAAGGCACAAATCGTGTCGGCGCCAGCCGCTTGCAGAATATTTCAAGCATTCTGAATGTACCCGTCTCGTTCTTTTTCGAGGATGCACCGGGTGAGCAGGTTGTAGCAGGCGCCAATGGCTTTTCCGAGGCGGCCAGTTCCAACTATGTCGTGGACTTCCTCTCGTCTTCCGAAGGCCTGCAGCTGAACCGCGCTTTCGTGAAGATCAACGATCCGAAAGTGCGCCGTAAAGTCGTCGATCTGGTCAAGGCGCTTGCCGCCGACGCAGACGCGGAATAACCGGGACCCTTCAGGGCTCGAAAAAAAAGCGGCGATTAAGCCGCTTTTTTTATGTCTTGGTCACGTTTGAGAAAGGCTTGCTGACATAAAGATATATTTATGTCGTTGTGTCCTTGTTTTTGAGGCTTGGAGCCTCTATCACAGGAGCATCTGGTTCATTGAGGGGAATCCCGCATGCGCTCAAACTATCTGTTTACGAGTGAGTCCGTTTCGGAAGGTCATCCAGACAAGGTCTGCGACCGAATTTCGGACGAAATCGTCGATCTGGTCTATCGTGAAGCGGCACGGACCGGGGTGGATCCCTGGACGGTGCGCATCGCCTGCGAGACGCTGGCGACCACCAATCGTGTTGTCATCGCCGGTGAGGTTCGCCTGCCGCCGAGCCTGATGAAGACCGACAAGAACGGCAATGAGGTCATCAACCCTGCCAAGTTCAAGGCTGCGGCGCGCAAGGCAATCCGCGACATCGGCTATGAACAGGACGGCTTCCATTGGAAGACCGCCAAGATCGACGTTCTCCTGCATTCCCAGTCGGCCCATATCGCCCAAGGCGTCGACAAGGCTGCCGACCATGAAGGCGGCGAAGGCGCAGGTGACCAGGGCATTATGTTCGGCTATGCCTGCGGCGAAACGCCGGACCTGATGCCTGCACCGATCTATTATTCCCACAAGATCCTTCAGCTTCTCTCGGCAGCCCGTAAAAAGGGCGAGGGCGACGTGGGCAAACTTGGTCCCGATGCCAAGAGCCAGGTCACTGTCCGTTATGTTGATGGCAAGCCTTCCGATGTCGCCTCCATCGTGCTTTCCACGCAGCATCTCGACGAAAGCTGGGATTCGGCCAAGGTCCGTTCGGTCGTTGAGCCCTATATTCTCGAAGCGTTTGGCGACCTGAAGGTTGCTGACGACTGCAAGTGGTATATCAACCCGACCGGCAAATTCGTGATCGGCGGTCCCGATGGCGATGCAGGCCTGACAGGTCGCAAGATCATCGTCGACACCTATGGTGGCGCGGCCCCGCATGGCGGTGGCGCATTTTCCGGCAAGGATACCACCAAGGTCGACCGCTCGGCTGCTTATGCAGCGCGTTATCTGGCCAAGAACGTGGTTGCAGCCGGCTTAGCGGAGCGCTGCACCATCCAGATCGCCTATGCGATCGGCATTGCTCAGCCTTTGTCGATCTATGTCGATCTGCATGGTACCGGCAAATATACCGAGGACCAGATCGAGGCGGCAATCCGCTGCGTGATGGATCTGTCTCCGACCGGTATTCGCCGCCATCTCGATCTCAACAAGCCAATCTATGCCAAGACCTCTGCCTATGGCCATTTTGGCCGCAAGGCTGGCCGTGACGGCTCCTTCGCATGGGAGAAGCTTGATCTGGTCAAGCCGCTCAAGGAAGCCTTGAAGGGCTGAATACGATGACCACAGATCGCCGTAGCCGGGCGACCGAAGCCTTTTTCGGTCGTCGCAAGGGAAAGCCGCTCCGCGACCAGCAAGTCGAGCGGATGACCCATCTCCTGCCCGAACGCAAGTTAGACTTGGGGTCGGCAGCGCCTGGCGATTTGAAGACACTGTTTCCTGTGCCGGTGCAGCGCATACGCCTGGAAATCGGCTTTGGTGGGGGCGAACATCTGGCCCACCGTGCCAGACATGATGCCACGACCGGCTTTATTGGCGTCGAGCCCTTCGTCAATTCCATGGCCAAGCTGCTGGCCGTAATTGAGGATGAGGGTCTGCCCAATATCCGGGTCTATGACGACGATGCCACGCAATTGCTGGACTGGCTGCCAGCGTCATCGATCGATCAGATCGATCTTCTCTACGCTGACCCCTGGCCAAAGCGCAAGCATTGGAAGCGCCGTTTCGTCTCGCAGGTCAACCTGGAGCGGTTTCACCGGGTGTTGAAACCAGGCGCAAATTTCTGCTTCGCCTCTGATATCGATACCTACGTGAACTGGACGCTGCTGCATTGCCGCAACCATGGCGGTTTCGATTGGCTGGCCGAAAGCTCCGCCGATTGGCTGACGCCCTACGAGGGCTGGCCAGGCACGCGCTATGAGGCCAAAGCCCGTCGCGAGGGCCGTTCATCGGCTTATTTGACCTTCCGCAGGACCTAATCCAAGGCTCTTGAAGAGCCGCGAGTCTTCCTGACTGGAAAAGATTTCGAGTATCTCAACTGCATAAAAGCTTTGAAATATTCAGGCTTGATTGAGGCAGGTCTTGCCGTGGCCTGTTATAGGCTCAAGCCTCTGCGGAGACGCTTTCATCTTCACTTAAAGTGCGAATCAAAACACCCTGCGCAATGCATGGCGCAGGGTGTTTTTAGTCAATCGTTATCGATGAAAGCTCAGTGTAGGCTGACGGTTTTCAACTCGTCTTCTGCGGCCTTGAAGAAGGTGGAGGAGCGGTTATCGGTAAGCAGGATGGGTGTGCCGTCAGCGGCAAATAGCGCCCAGAGATCCGTGCGCGGGTCGATTTCCGGGGCATCGGGAAAGCAGCGGGACACTTCGTCGTAACGGATCTTGCGGATATAGCCCACTTCGCCGGAGCCAAGATGTGCCAGCTCATTTTTCGAGAGCTTGGAGGTGGCTTCTTTAATCAACATTCCGGATCTCCGTCATTGAGGGAGGGGCGGCACAACAGCCTTCACCAGGACGCGCGAAATCTGCTGTAACACCCTATATCTTTTGCAGTATGTGGTCCTGAAACCGACCCGGTCCAAGGAACTTGTGCAAAAGCGCCATGATCCTAGTCTGAGGCGGAAATATTAATTTTCCTTACCATTTGCTGCGTATCAGGACGAATTAGTTCGACCACCAGTAGGCCGTTTCGCATCCGTGCGCGCGAAACGTCCATTCCGTCCGTTAACAGGAAACTGCGCTGAAAGTTCCGTGCGGCTATGCCGCGAAACAAATAATCGGCATCCGGGCGTTCGGTCTGGGAACCTCGAATGATCAGCTGGTTTCCCTCGACCAGAACCTCCAGATCGCTCTCGGAAAAGCCCGCCACGGCAAGAGTAATCCGCAACCGGTCCCCTTCATGGTCGCTGGTGCGGCGAACAAGCTCGATATTATAGGGCGGATAGCCGTCGCTGGTCCGGGCCAACTGACTCAACACGGCATCGGTAATGTCGAAACCCAGCAGCAGGGGTGTGGTGATGGATTTTGTCCGTCGCATTCTGTCCTCGTCTGGCCCCCCGCCAGACGACAAGTCGGTCCTTGCGGGCCAGTCGTTGCGGGATTGTGTTTCCGGTGGTCGGCATGTCTGTACTTTGGTTAAGATATGGGAGCCCCGAGGGCGGGAAACAAGCGTTTGACCGGCACGATAGATCTTGACAATAGCCCGGCTGCCCGTCCATCAAACCCTATCAATCCAAGGATAGGCCCGCATGGAAAAGCCCAGAAAAATCATCATCGATACCGATCCCGGTCAGGACGATGCCGCAGCCATCATGCTGGCGCTTGCCAGTCCCGATCAGTTGGACGTCCTCGGCCTGACGGTGGTTGCAGGAAATGTTCCCCTGTCGATGACCAGCCGCAATGCCCGTATCGTCTGCGAACTGTCGGGCCGATTAGACCTACCGGTCTATGAAGGCGCACTGAAGCCTCTGGAGCGGCCCCAGGTGACGGCGGAACATGTGCATGGCAAGACCGGGCTGGACGGGGCCGAGGTCGATGAGCCGGTCATGCCGGTTCAAGACCAGCATGCGGTCGATTTTATCATCGATACCATTCGCCGCGAGCCAGCGGGCACCATTACGCTCTGCACGCTCGGACCGCAGACCAATATTGCCCTGGCACTGCAAAAGGCCCCGGATATTGCACCGCGTGTTCGTGAACTTGTGATGATGGGTGGCGGCTTTTTCGAGGGTGGCAATATTACCCCTGCGGCGGAGTTCAATGTCTATGTCGATCCGCAGGCATCCCGGATTGTGTTTGGTTCAGGCATCCCGATCGTGATGATGCCGCTGGACGTCACCCACCAGCTTTTGACCACCAAGGCCCGGGTTGCCCGCATTGGCGCCATTGGTACACGGGTGGCCAAGGTCATGGTGGACTGGCTGGAGTTTTTCGAGCGTTTCGATATCGAGAAATACGGTTCGGATGGTGGACCGCTGCATGATCCCAGCGTGATTGCCTATCTTCTCCAGCCGGAGCTGTTTTCCGGACGTGATTGCAACGTAGAAATCGAAACTGAATCTGAACTGACGGTCGGCATGACGGTGGTGGACTGGTGGCGCGTGACCGGTCGTACGCCCAATGCCAAGGTGATGCGCGATGTGGATGCTGACGGCTTCTTTGCCTTGCTGACGGAACGGTTGGCGCGCCTCTAAACCTGGTGCAAATCCTCTTTATCCTTTTTGGTGTCTTGGTCCGGCCATTTTCTTTTGGCCGGGCCTGTGGCACATCTGAGAGATGAGCACACCGAAAACGTCACCAGAGCCCGCCGATTTTACCCATATCCGTGATTGGGTCTTCGACCTCGACAACACGCTTTATCCGCATCACATCAATCTGTTTGCCCAGATTGATCGCAACATGACCGCCTATGTTGCGGATCTGTTGCAGATGGAGACGGAGGATGCGCGCATCCTTCAAAAGCGCTATTATCATGAGCATGGTACGACATTGGCAGGCCTTATGGCCCGTCATGGCGTCGATCCTAATGATTTCCTGGAAAAGGCCCATGCCATCGATTATTCCGCCCTGTTGCCGGATGTGGCTCTGGGCGAGGCGATCAAGGCTCTGCCGGGACGAAAGTTTATTTTCACCAATGGCACGGTGGAACATGCCGAGGCGGCGGCGAGGGCGCTCGGCATTCTCGATCATTTCGACGACATTTTCGATATCGTTGCTGCGGCCTATCTGCCGAAACCGGCCAGCCAGACCTATGACACATTCACCCGGCTGAAGCAGATCGATGCCGGGCAGGCAGCGATGTTCGAGGATCTGCCGCGCAATCTCGTCGTGCCGAAGGCCTTGGGCATGAAAACCGTACTGCTCGTGCCGCGCAATCTGGAAGCCGTGGTGCTGGAAAGCTGGGAGCGGATGGATAGCGACGAAGGCCATGCGCATGTCGATTACGCCACCGACGATCTGGCTGGCTTTCTTGCCTCTCTTTTGGCAGCTGGAGAGTTTCAGGTTCAGAGTGAGCCAGGCAGGTCATAGATCGTTATTAAGTACAACATTACGAAAAAGTAACTAGCATTACAGAACCTTAAGTGGCCGCCGCAGGGGCGAGTGCCTATCCTCTCGATATTGCAGAACACAGCCTGCCTTAGGCTGGCGGTGTTCTGCAACGTTGATACGGCTGCATCGTTCGATCACAGAACCGATTTCCGGTCTTGAAACGATGTGGCACCGAGGAAAGGAAACTTCATGAGTGCGAAGAAAACGACCATTGCGGCCCTGGCGGCTACCCTGCTGGTCAGCGCGTCATCCGGTGCCGTATTTGCAAAAGACGGTAAGGCTCCACCTCCACCCCCGCCACGGCCTGATGAGATGCGCGACGCCTGCGGTCCACGGCCGATGATGATGCGTGGACCGGCAGCGATGTTCATCTTTGCCCTCCAGCAATTCGACACCAACAAGGACGGTAAGATTTCGAAGGAAGAGGCCAAGGCTGCTGAAGACAAGCTCTTTACGGCCATCGATACCGACAAGGACGGCGTTCTGACGCCAGGTGAACTGCGCAAGTTCCATGAAGCACGCATGGAGGCCATGCGTGCCGAGATGCCGAAACCTCCGGGGCCTGAGGGTGCCGCGCCAGCCGATCCTAATGGGCCAAAGCCTGACGAGGCGACGGATCAGCCACCACCGCCGCCGCCAGGTGGCCTGGGTGCTGAAGACGACGCCATGGGACCGTCTGATGACGGCATGGCCGGTTGTGGTCCGCATCGTCCAGGGCCTGAACGTTGGGCGAAGGAACGCGGTCCTGAGGGCGAGCGAATGGGTGGACCCCGTGGTCCTCATGGCCATCGCCCGATGATGGCGATGGGGCCAATGGGTGGTCCAATGGGTGCGATGCGCCTGCTGGAGAAGGTCGACACCGATGAAAACGGCCAGATCAGCAAGGCCGAAGCCGATGCGGCGCTCGATAAGCTGTTCACCCGTCTGGATACCAATAAGGATGGGTTCATTTCGGCCGATGACTTCCCGAAGGGACCGTCGCTTCTGCCTTGATTGCCTAGGCCTGATTGCCTGAGCCTGATTTGCATGGTCCTGTTTGCTTGCGCTTCGATAGCCAAGTGCGGATATGCAATATGGTCTTAAATGAAAAGCGCCGTGCGTCAGAAACGCACGGCGCTTTTTAATAACCAAGGCTCGAAGATGCTAAGGCATCCTCGCCTGACAAGAGTTTCGAATATCTCAAATGCGTCAAAGGCTTGAGATATTCGAAAAAGGAATACCAACTGCCATTTTCAATGGCTCTTGGTATAAGTCTATCGATCAGGCAGAAGAGAGCCTGGCATCACTGGCGAAAATCAGAACTCCTCCCAATTGTCGCGGCTGACGGCGGCGTTGCCATGGCTGACCGGAACAGACTGCTGGGCTCTGCGTGGGGCCTGCGCTCTGGGAGCAGGCGCAGGCGAGGCCGGAGCCGAGCGCACTGGCTGGGCGATATCGTTTCCGGTTCTAAATTGCGCGAGCAGATCCGAAAGGCGACGGCTTTCCTGATTGAGACCGGCCCCAGCCGCGTTCATTTCTTCCACCATGGCGGCATTCTGCTGAGTCGCCTGGTCCATATGGTTGACGGCGGTATTGACCTCCGCCAAACCGCTGGCCTGTTCCTGGGCGGCCGTCGCAATGGCATCCATATGCTGGTTCATGTCCTCGACCACCTTGGAAATGGTCGTCAGGCCTTCGCCAGTATCGTTGACCAGCTTAACGCCTTCGCTGACAGCCGCTTCCGAATTGCCGATCAGCGACTTGATTTCCTTGGCGGCATTGGCGGAGCGTTGCGCCAGTTCGCGCACTTCCTGGGCAACGACCGCAAAGCCCTTGCCTGCTTCACCAGCGCGGGCAGCCTCGACCCCCGCATTCAAGGCCAGAAGGTTGGTCTGGAAGGCGATCTCGTCGATCACGCTGATGATCTGGGTGATCTTGCGCGAAGCATCCTCGATCCGCTCCATGGCGGAGACGGCATTGTTGACCACGGTCGCCGAATGTTCGGCATGCTGGCGGGCATTGCGCACCAGATTGCGGGCTTCGCCAGTCCGCTTGGATGTTGCTTGGACGTTGGAAGTGATCTGCTCCAGCGCGGCGGCGGTTTCCTCTAGCGAGGCGGCCTGCTGTTCAGTGCGCTTGGCCAACGTGTCGGAGGCCTGCGAAATTTCACCGCTGCCATTGGTGACACCCTTGCCGACCTGGCCCACAGCCACGAGTGCGGAGCGCAACTGGTTGACCGAGGCATTGAAGTCGTGACGAAGCGGTTCGAACTGGGTAGCAAACTGCTGATCGATTTCGCAGAGAAGGTCGCAGGAGGCCAGCCGCTTCAGGCCAGCGGCCAGTGCGCCCGTTGCTTCGTTCAGGCGGCGTTCCGCATCTTCCTCGGCGCGGCGCTGGACATCCTTGCGTTCCTGCTCCGCATTGAGCCGGTTCTGTTCGGTCTGTGCTTCCAGCTGAACTTTCGCCAGGGCCGACTGGCGCATCACTTCGACGGCGCCAGCCATTTCCCCGATTTCGTCCTTGCGGTCGGCGTCGGGTACCGTGACATCCAGCTTGCCATCGGCAATATGCAGCATCACCTTTGCCATGCGGGTCACAGGGCGTGACACGCCCAGGATGATCCAGCCGGTCAAGATGCTCATCAACAGCACGCCGAACAGAATGACACCAATGGTGACATAGGAGGACTGCGTATAGGCTGCCTCGGCAGCTGTGCTTGACGCTGCCGCACCGCTATCGTTGAGCTTGATGATTTCGCCAAGCGCAATGAAGCTGTCGACCAGCGGCTGACGGGCTGGGGCGATTGCGGCGGTTGCTGCAACCTGATCCTTGGCGGCGACGGCGTTGATGATCTTCTTTTGAAATTCGAGATAGCGGGTCCACTTGGCTTCGAAATCGCCCCACAATTTCTTCTCAGCATCGTTGCGCAGGGTTGCGCGGAAATCCGCATAGGATTTCGGAATGGAGGCATCCATTTCCACGAATTCGTCATCCAACCCTTTGATTTCGGCGGGATCGACGGCAATGGTCTTGCGGATCGTCGTCGTGTGATAGCGCAACATGGTAAACTGAATGCCATCCAGTTTCGCCATCCGGGGCATCCACACCTGCCGCGTATCGGAGGCTGCCGAAAAGACCACGGACGTCTGCTTGTAGCTGAACAGGCCGAGGAGGATGACAAGCATCAGTGCTGCCCCTGCCATGACCATTAATCGCGTTGAAATCCTCAAACTCATCACTATGCCCCCCAGGCTGGCATCCCAATATTTGGCTGCCTGAGGATTGACCCAAATTGATAAATTAAAAATGAAGTTATCGGTAATATAAGGAATATGAAGGCAAATTTTACGCCCTATGATTGTGCCGCGGCGAGAGACATATTGTCACTGAAAGCAAAAATTCGATGGGCTGATTTTAAAGCCTCATTGATCCCATTACCAGACTGAGTAAAAGCTTCGGAGAGCCCGGTCACCTGTGCTCCAGATGAGCGAGCATCTAGAGACGCGCTTACAGGGCTCATAAACACACGAGCGTTAAAGCAACTAATCATTTTAAGAGGAAAATGGCGCACCCGAAGAGATTCGAACTCCTGACCCCCAGATTCGTAGTCTGGTGCTCTATCCAGCTGAGCTACGGGTGCGTCTGACGCCGTCGTTTCCGTTGGCGTGCCGATCCTCTAAAGCGAGACGTGTTTGATTGCAAGCAGAATCGGTAAAAAAATCCGGTTTGATTTCCAGTTTGTCTCTAACGGCCTGAAGAAATTTGTCTTTTCGCCGTCATTCTTGAAGCCGGCTTCATTATGCTCGAAGCCGGAAGGTATCGAGCGCCACCGGCCTGTCTGGAATTTCGATCCGGAACTGTGTGCCGGAGGAGGGTTTTTCCATAAGCGCGATCGTTCCCCCATGCGCCAGCACGATTTCGCGGGCGATGGCCAGGCCGAGGCCCGTGCCGCCCGATCTGGCTGAGCCGCGAAACGGTGTGAACAGGTTTTCGCGGGCCTTGCGCGGCAGGCCAGGGCCGTTGTCGTCAACGGTGATTGCAACAACGCTGCCGATGCGGTGAGCCGATAGCAAGATGCGGGGTGTTGCAGTGGTCATTTCCGTCATGGCGGATGAAAGCGCCTGGGCAGCATTGCGGCAGAGATTATGAATGACACGGAACAATTGTTCGCTGTCGGCGTCGATTTCGATGTCGGGTGAAATCTGATCGACAAAGTCGATGCCCTTGTCCAGGGCAAGGATATCCTGCACTTCCTGGCTGAGCGTGGAGAGCACAAACCGGCGCCGGCGGGGCTCGGCTTCCGAAGCCTGTCCATAGGCAAGCACTTCACTCGTATAGCCCACGGCCCGGTCGATCGTGCGGACCAGTTTAGGCGCAAAGCTCTTCACCATGGGATCGTCGACATCCACCAACCGGTCGGACATCAACTGGGCAGAGGCAAGGATATTGCGCATGTCATGATTGATCTTGGAAACGGCAAGGCCGAGATCGGCCAGGCTTTTCTGCTGCCTCAGGGTCTTTTGCAGATCCTCCTGCATCGTGGCCAGATGGCGGGCGACAAAGGTCAATTCGTCGCGACCACTGACCACTTCCATGACCCTATCAGGATTTTCCGGGTCGCTGGCAAATGCCTGTATATTGCGGCTCAGGCGCCGAATCGGATTGATGAGCATCCGGTTCAGCGTCACGAACAGCAGGAGGCCGGTGATCACCGAAATGATCAACGACACGACGGCAATGCGCGTTGCATAAGCCAATAATCCGCGATGCAGAGGCGCATCGGACATCACCACTTCCACCCGCATCGACGTATCGCCGATCGGACCGGAAACGCTGATCAATCTGTTGCCGCCGAATAGCAGGGTGTCGACTGCGTCCTTGATGGCGGTCAATGTCCCCACATCGGAAATGTCATATTGACCATCCACTTCCTGTGGCATGTCCGCCATGGCCAGCAGCCGCGTCGTACCATCCTTGGTGAGCGCAATCGCCTTGGTTCCGGTGGCAAGCAGGGTGTCGGCCTGGACGTCCTTGGGAAGTTCAGGTGGCTGTAGCCCATCGATCACCACTGCGGCGGCCGCGGCCTTGTTGATATGGTTTTTCAGCCAATTGAGGCGCATCGTGGCAATCGACGGCGCAAAAATCAGCACCTGCGCCGCAAGGACGAAAACCACAGTCAACACCAGCAGCTTGCCGGAAAGGCCGCGCAACCGGCTGGGCATCGACGCTGCCTGCGCCTGCTTTGCGTCCTGTGCCTTTCGCCTGCCCATCGACTAGCCTCATTTTGCCGGGTGGTACTTTGGTTTTCTGTACCGTTTGCCAGCTGTGCCGCATCATTTAGATCACAGCATACCATGCCTCATGCATCCGGTAAAATGCGGTGCAGCAAAGATTTCGGTTCCGGCGCGATACATCAAATATGGTGTATTCAGGTTCGCCCTGGCATTTTAAGTAAGGCATGATGGTGGGTCTTGCAGTCGTTCGCTTGAATGGCGACAAGCAAAAAACGCCCGGTTCCGGCGGATTTTGCCAGAGTTCTGACCCCCGGAAAGCCCTGGCAAGATTGACTCTCGCCTCTATCCTCCGTATAAGCCGCGCGGCTTGCATAGGTTTCCCGTTCTGCGGGCCCGTAATGCTTGCCTTAATCCTAACGCTCTTGCAATTCGTTGCAAACCCAAGAAGGGCCGCACACCGCGGTATTTAAAAAAATGAAGCGTACCTATCAACCGTCCAAGCTCGTTCGCGCACGTCGTCACGGCTTTCGCGCTCGCATAGCAACCAAGGGTGGCCGTAAGGTTCTGTGTGCTCGTCGCGCTCGCGGCCGCGCACGTCTTTCGGCTTAAGGCCGGGTTGGCCCGATGAAAGCGCCGGGCTTATGACGTCACTTAAGACATCCATAACTGTCGGGCGGCTGAAAAGCCGCCCGCAGTTTCTTGCTGTTCGCGCCGGCGAAAAGCGCAAGGGGCGCTACATTCTCCTAGAAGTGCTGGATCGGGCCGAGCCCGATACGCCGCCTCGCGTCGGTTTCACCGTCACGAAAAAGCATGGCAATGCTGTCGAGCGCAATCGTATGCGACGCCGGTTAAAAGAAGCTGTGCGGACTGGCGTGGGCTTTGCAATGCAGCCCGGACATGACTATGTGATCGTTGCGCGACGCGACGTGCTTGCGGCTCCTTTTAGCGAGCTTCGGGACGTGTTGCAGCGCCGTATTCAAGAAAAATCCAATGTTCGGCGTCAAGATACGGCCCGTTCCAGGAAAGTATGATGGAAAACAACCGCAATTATCTCATCGCGATTGCACTGTCGGTGATGGTCGTCCTGGGCTGGCAGTTCTTCTACATGAACCCGCGGATCGAGGCGCAAAGACAGGCTGAGCAGGCACAACAGGCAAAGACCCCGGCCACTCAGGCAACGCCGGGGGCGGCCGTCAATGGTGCCCTGCCAGGTCAGACCCAGGCCAGCGCCACGACAAGCCGCGAAGACGCTGTCGCCAAGTCGGCTCGGGTTGAAATCAATACCGAAGCGCTGTCCGGCTCCATCAATCTCACGGGTGCACGGCTCGATGATCTTCGCCTGAAGGGCTATCACGAGACCGTCGACAAGACGAGCCCGATCATTACCCTGCTCAATCCGGCCGATACCAAGGACGGCTATTTCGCCGAAATCGGCTTTATCGGCGGCGAGAAATCCGGCAGCGTTCCAGGGCCATCAACGGTCTGGACGGTCAAGGATGGCCAGACACTGACCGAAACCACCCCGGTAACGCTGACCTATACCAATGAAGCCGGCCTCACCTTCAGCCGGAAGATTTCGGTCGACAAGCATTACATGTTCACGATCGAAGACACGGTTGCCAATGCCGGGGGCGCTGACGTCAGCCTTGCCCCCTATGGCCGTGTTACCCGCTACAACAAGCCCGCCGTTGCCTCCACCTATGTGCTGCATGAAGGCTTCATCGGCGTGATGGGCTCGGGCGACGGGAAGTTTGCCTCGGTTGAAGCAAAATATGCGGCTATCGAAAAAGAAAACGAGACCAATGCCAAGGCAACCGGTGGCTGGCTCGGGATTACCGATAAATATTGGGCCGCGACCCTCGTGCCACCGCAGTCGCTGGCCTATGATTCCCGCTTCTCGCATTTTACCGATGGCCAGGCTCGCTTCCAGGCGGATTACAAGAACGATCCGGTGACGATTGCACCGGGCCAATCGACCACGCTGAAGACGCTGCTGTTTGCCGGCGCCAAGGAAGTGCCGGTCGTTGATGGCTATGCGCTCGACAAGTCCTGGTTCGGACAGGCGTTTACCAATCTGTTTGCCGGTGCCAAAGACACGGTGCAGCAATATGACATTCCACGTTTCGATCTTCTGATCGATTGGGGCTGGTTCTATTTCCTCACCAAGCCGATGTTCAAACTGATGGACTTCTTCTTCCGTCAGGTTGGCAATTTCGGTGTGGCTATCCTGCTGACGACCATCGCCGTCAAGCTGTTGTTCTTCCCGCTGGCCAGCAAGCAATATGCGTCCATGGCCAATATGAAGCGCATGCAGCCGAAGATGGAAGAGTTGAAGGCCAAGCACGGCGATGACCGTATGGCCCTGCAACAGGCGATGATGGAGCTCTACAAGACCGAGAAGATCAATCCGGTCGCCGGTTGCTGGCCGCTGCTGTTGCAGATCCCGGTGTTTTTCGCGCTCTACAAAGTGATTTATATCACTATTGAAATGCGCCACGCGCCGTTCTTTGGCTGGATTCATGACTTGTCGGCTCCAGATCCAACCAGCTTTGTCAACCTGTTCGGCCTGCTGCCGTTCGAGTCGCCCGCCATGCTGCATCTCGGCATCTGGCCGATCATCATGGGCATTACCATGTTCGTGCAGATGCGTATGAACCCGACGCCGCCGGACCCGACCCAGGCCATGCTGTTCAACTGGATGCCGCTGGTCTTCACCTTCATGCTCGGGTCTTTCCCGGCTGGTCTGGTGATTTACTGGGCATGGAACAATACCCTGTCGGTCTTGCAGCAATCGATCATCATGAAACGTCACGGTGTGAAGATCGAACTGTTTGATAATCTCAAGGGGCTTTTCCAGCGAAAATCCGCTAAGACGAAGTAATCAGGCCAGATGACAGCAAAGCCCCGGCCTCGCGCCGGGGTTTTTGTTTGATCGGTGGATCAGGATCTGCCGCAGGAGAGAAGACGATGACTGCAACAAAGGCAACGAGCGACCAGCCGCTGTTTGGCCGGCCATGGATTTTTATCCGCGGCGTGCCATCGATGAAATTTCTGCCGCCGGAAGGCCCGCTGGAGATTGCCTTTGCGGGGCGCTCCAATGTGGGGAAATCATCGCTGATCAACGCCCTCGTCGGCCAGAAGGGTCTGGCGCGCACATCCAATACGCCGGGCCGGACCCAGGAGCTGAATTATTTCGTTCCCGAGGGCTATAGCGGCGAGGGCGATGACCTGCCGCCGATGGCGCTGGTCGATATGCCGGGCTATGGCTATGCCAAGGCGCCCAAAGACCATGTGGATGCTTGGACCAAGCTGGTCTTCGACTATCTGCGCGGACGGGCGACGTTGAAGCGGGTCTATCTGCTGATCGACAGCCGCCATGGCATTAAGGCCAATGATGAAGATGTGCTGACGCTGCTGGACAAGGCGGCGATGTCCTACCAGATCGTGCTGACCAAGACCGACAAGATCAAGGAGGCGGGCGTGCCGCGTCTGATCGAGGAAACCCTCGAGAAAATCCGCAAGCGTCCGGCGGCCTATCCCTTTGTCCTTTCGACGTCCTCGGAAAAGGACAAGGGACTGAAAGAATTGCGTGCGGCAATTTGCGAAACCGTCGGCCATTTCGGCTGATGTCATGAGGCTCCCGGCCTTGGCGTGACCGCTGGGCCTGCCGGTTAAGGCACTTATTTTGATATGCCTGACGAGATTAAAAAAAGCCCGGCGGTAGGTGGCACTCTACCGCCGGGCACTGCCGAAACTGCCAGTCTTTACCGGATTAGCGGCCCGCCAGCCGCTCTTCCAGATCGGACTGTGAGGGGGTTACATCTTCGGCAGCAAGACCTTGTCGATGACGTGGATAACGCCATTCGAGTGTTTCACATCGGCGATGGTCACATGGGCAACGCCACCGGTCTCATCCGTCAGGGTGATCTTGCCCTTGGATTCCTTGGCCTTCAGCACGCAGCCGCCAACCGTCTTGACGTCATGCTCGCCACCATCGTCCTTGATCATCTTTTCAATGGCCGTGGACATGGCATCGGCGGCAACCACGTGGCAGGTCAGCACCTTGGTCAGTTTTTCCTTGTTTTCCGGCTTCAGCAGGGTTTCCACCGTGCCTTTTGGCAATTTATCGAAGGCTTCGTTGGTGGGTGCAAAGACCGTGAACGGGCCTTTGCCCTCCAGTGTTTCGACCAGGCCAGCCGCCTTGACTGCGGCGACAAGGGTCGTGTGATCCTTGGAATTAACGGCGTTTTCAACGATATTCTTGTTTTCATACATGGCGGCGCCACCGACCATCGGGTTCTTGGCAAAGGCCACGGCGCTTCCGGCCGCGATGATGGAAACGGCGGCCAGCAGGCGAAGGGTGGTCTTGGTCATGGGTCTAGGTCCTCTTCCCGGTTGATTATGTCTTTGGCTCGCATGGCCGCAGGCCGGATCGGCCAGAAACCATGCAGCAGATTGAAAACCGATACAGCAGCCTTGGATGGTGTTGCCAGATGCAGGCCGTTGTAACGTCCCCGCGCAAAGGCGGGGACAATGGTAAAGACGGAGGTTTGGGAAAAAGAGTTTCAGGGTCTGAGCAGAAAAGTGAAAATGACTTTTAATATTTTGATTTTAAAGCACTATTTCTCTTAAGGGATATGGGTTTTGCCGGAAGCGATCACCGGTCCAGTGGCAATCCCCGTCGGCGAGCCGCCGAAAGGCTCTATACTGACGGCGAGCGTGACGCCATCCTTTAGACGTGGGCGCATGCTGTCGGGAACCAGGAATTCACCTTCACCCGATTGCGGGAGCACGCCAAGCGAGCGCGGTGGCTTATTCGCCTCGACCATCCATAATTCCAGCGACTTCTGACCTTCGGCACGCGACGCGACCGGCGTGACGCGCAACCGTCCACTTTGCCTGTCATAGCTGGCAACCAGCGACAAATCTGCATTTTGAGTTTGCAGATCTGCCACCAGCGGACGCACCGCGTAACGGCTTTCCCACATACCAAGCTCGACGCCGACCAGGCTGGCGACTGCGATCAGACTGGTCAACGACAGGCCGCGCCAGAAGGGGACGGAATGCCAAAGTCTCGCCCAGGGACCAGCCGGGCCGTTGCTCCGGTCGATAAACAACCGCGCTTCCAGCTTCTGGAAACTTTCCGGCCGCGGCAATTCCACGCCATAGTCGTCATTGAACTGTGAAAGGTTTTCCTCCCAGCGCTGGACAATGGCGGCGAAGGGTCTATCCCGCTTCAGCCGGGCCTCCACCTCAACGCGGCCTTGGGCCGAAAGCACGCCGAGCACATATTCCCCCGCCAGAACCTCGTCCCTGGAGCGGTCCCCCTTGCTCTGATCCGGTGTCGTCATCTTTCCAAGCACTCTCTCAATGCCAAAAGGCTGCGTCGCAGCCATGTCCTCATCGTGTTCAACGGTACATTGAACTGCTCCGCCAACTCCTGATAGCTAAGCCCCTCCACATAGGCCTGCCGCACGGCGGCGGCACGATCAGCTTCCAACGCTTCCATGCAGCTGTCAATGCGCTTTCCTTCACTGCGTATGCTGGCGGTTTGTTCCGGGTCTGGTGCGCTGTCGGCAACATGCCATGCCTCGTCGAGTTCGGCGGCAACTGGTGTCCTCGTGCGCAGGCGGTCGATGCAATGGTAACGGGCAATCGTTCCAAGCCAGCCCATGGCGTTATGGCCTGTCGCGGCAAAGCTTTGAGCCCTCTGCCAGATTTTGACGAAGATTTCCTGCATTGCGTCTTCCGCCTCGCTCCTGTCTTTCAGCAGACGGAGGCAGATGCCAAAAAGTTTCGGGCTGGTGCGTCGATAGAGCTCCGACAGGGCCATACGGTCCTTGAGCGCAATTTTCCCCAGCAATATCCCGATCTCATCGCTCATCCATGCATCCACTTCGCGTAATGGTCCAGGGATAGCTGCGTTCATTGCAGTTTCCCCATATCATTTCGATCAACAGTGCCGTCTGGATTATTCCATCTGCCGTATTCTTGAGGTAAAAGGCGCCGAACCAACCGAAGGGATCCTCAATGAGCGCCTCCGAAAGCCAAACCCAGGCCCGCCTTCTTGCGCAGGCGTTGCCCTTCATGCAGCGCTATGAAAACAAGACGATTGTCGTGAAATATGGTGGCCATGCCATGGGCGACGCAGAATTGGGCCGGGCCTTTGCCGCCGATATCGCGCTGCTGAAACAGTCCGGCGTCAATCCGATTGTCGTGCATGGCGGTGGCCCGCAGATCGGCGCAATGCTGACCAAGATGGGGATCGAATCGAAATTCGAAGGTGGCTTGCGCGTCACCGACCAGAAAACCGTCGAAATCGTTGAAATGGTGCTGGCCGGATCGATCAACAAGGAAATCGTCGCGCTGATCAACCAGACCGGCGAATGGGCGATCGGACTCTGTGGCAAGGACGGCAACATGGTATTTGCCGAAAAGGCCAAGAAAACCGTGATTGATCCAGATTCGCATATCGAGCGGGTTCTGGACCTTGGCTTTGTCGGTGAAGTGGTCGAGGTCGATCGCACGCTGCTCGATCTCCTGGCGAAATCCGAAATGAT
Organism: Agrobacterium vitis; assembly: GCF_014926405.1. Classification (NCBI taxonomy): domain Bacteria; kingdom Pseudomonadati; phylum Pseudomonadota; class Alphaproteobacteria; order Hyphomicrobiales; family Rhizobiaceae; genus Gillisella; species Gillisella vitis. Next base: position 2,797,440 of record NZ_JACXXJ020000005.1, on the reverse strand, counting down.
CCCGGTCATCGCCCCCGTCGCCCCCGGTCGGGACGGACATACCTATAATATCAATGCCGATACCTTTGCCGGTGCCATTGCCGGTGCTCTGCGGGCCGACCGCCTGCTGTTTCTGACCGATGTCCCTGGTGTACTGGACAAGAATGGCGAGCTATTCAAGGAATTGTCGGTCGCCCAGGCCCGCGCCTTGATCAAGGATGGCACGATTTCCGGTGGCATGATCCCCAAAGTAGAAACCTGCATCGACGCGATCAATGCCGGCGTGCATGGTGTTGTCATCCTGAACGGCAAGACGGCGCATTCCGTGCTGCTAGAAATCTTCACGGAACATGGCGCCGGCACGCTGATCGTGCCTTGAAGCTATGCAGTCAGGCCTTCGGCGCCGCGCTGAATCAAGCACGGCGCCGATACGGCATCAGAGTCTTTCCGTGACGGCTTCTGCTAGCGGAATAGCAGGTTGCGCACCAGCTTTCAGGCAGGCCAGGGACCCGGCGACGGCAGCGCGGTGCAGCGCCTCCTCGAAGGCAAAGCCCGCGTCTAGACCAGCGGCCAGATAACCGCAGAAGGTGTCCCCGGCACCGACAGTATCGACGGGCTCGATGGTCAAGCCGGATGCACGCTCAATCTTGCCATCGCGTATGGCGATGACGCCTTCGGCGCCCAGCGTCACGATCACGATTTGGCCGGTTTCGCCATGCAGGCGGACAAGCGCGGCTTCGCGTTCCGCAGCCCCCATGTTGGTCTCACCAGCCAGCCGCTCGAATTCGGTTTCATTGGCAATGACAATATCGGCCATTCGTCCGAGGCGCGCGGCCTCATCCGTCAGCGGTGCAATGTTGAGGATGGTGCGGATCCCGGCAGCCTTTGCTTCATGCAGGGCGGTTTCGACGGCTGCGGCTGGAATTTCGAGCTGGAGCACAAGGCTGTCGCTGCGGGTCATAGTTTTTATGGTGGCGCTGGCATCGGCGCTGGTCAGGCTGCCATTGGCGCCTGGAACGACGGCAATCATGTTCTCGCCGTCACCGCCGACGAGAATGAGTGCGGTTCCGGTTGCCTCCGCTACGGTCTTGACGCTGTCGAGATCCGTTCCGCTTTCCTCCAGAAGCGCCAGTGCAGGGGCGGCGAACCCGTCCTTGCCGACCGCACCGGCCATCCGCACCTGGGCGCCTGCGCGGCGTGCAGCAAGCGCCTGATTGGCGCCCTTGCCGCCGGCTGCCGTGGCAAAGCCGTTGCCGGCCACTGTCTCACCTGGCTTGGGCAGACGGCTGGTGGTCGCGATGAGATCCATGTTGATGGAGCCGAAAACGGTAATCATGGGCGCACTCCTGACGATGCTGCTTGAACGATGCGGGCCTGAAAGAAACCGGTCCGACTGATTCGGGCTCTGTTTTGCGGCAGGGATCAGTCTTCGTCAACAAGGCGCAGCTTGAGAAGACCGGTCCGGCTCTCGACGCTAGCATCTGTTTGTGGTGCTGGCTTTGCCGTCGGGTCCGGCGCGCTGGCAAAATCCATCGCCTCTATTCTGGCACTGCGCCGATTGAGCTTGTCGGTCGAGGTCAGGATCATCTCGACATCTTTCTGGGCGGCCAGGAAATGGCTTTGCAGCTTGCGGGTCCGTTCGTCGAGCCGCCCGAGATCCTCCATCAGATGGATGACCTCGCCCTGGATCAGGTGAGCCTGTTCGCGCATCCGCTGATCCTTCAGCACGGCCTGGATGACCTGGATCGACAGCATCAGCAGGGAGGGCGAAACGATCACCACCCGCAGCTTATGGGCGCGCTGGACAATGCCTTCGAAATTCTCGTGGATCTCCGCAAAGATCGATTCGGATGGGACAAACAGGAAGGCGGTGTCCTGTGTCTCACCGTGCATCAGGTATTTCTCGGCAATATCCTTGAGATGCACCTCCATATCGCGCCGAAACTGCTGGCCAGCGAGTTTTTTCTGTTCCGGCGTCGTCCCGTCGCGGATGGCGTTCCAGGCTTCGAGTGGAAATTTGGCGTCGATCACCAGCGGCGGCTGACCGTTCGGCATCCGGATGGTGCAATCGGGCCTTGATCCGTTGGAGAGCGTGTCCTGGAAGGCGTAGGCGCCCATCGGCAGGCCATCGGCTATAATGGTTTCCATCCGTGCCTGACCGAAGGCGCCGCGCGTCTGCTTGTTGGACAGAATGGCCTGCAACCCGACCACATCCTTTGCCAGGGACTGGATGTTGTTCTGCGCGGCATCGATAACCGCCAGCCGTTCCTGCAGGATACGCAGATTGTCATGGGTGGATTTCGTCTGTTCGGTAATCGTGTTTCCCAAGCGATGAGTCATGCCGTCCAGCCGCTCGTTGATACTGCGGTTGAACTCCGATTGCCGGGCGCCGAACAGGTCCGCCATGGTGGCAAGCCGGCCCTGCATTTCGGCTTGCGCCTGCATCAAGGCCTCGAGACGTCGATCCTCGCTTGCCTGCCGCTCGGCGGCAATCGCGGCTCCGAGGTCGAAATCTTCCTTTTGTCGAAGTTTTAAACAGAGCCGCAGCCAGAGAGCAGCGAGCACGATCACGGCCAGGATCAGCGCCACGGCGCCGAAGCTGAACTGGTTTTCACCATAGGCCAGTGCGGGTCTGCTGAGGGCGGAAAGCATTTGGTTCATAGGCGCAATCTAGCAGGTTTGTTGATGAAGGCTAGATCAAATCGTGAACAAATTCTGTAGTGCCACCAGTTTTTCGGCAAGGACATCGCCAGGAATTCTATCAAATATTTCGAAAATCAAAATTGCTGGAGTTGTCAGGCCTGCGTTGAAGAGACCGAAAAGCCGTTATCGCGCCCGTTAACGCCAGCGGTTTCGCCTGTTTCAGATGTCCCCAAGGGAGGGCAGGGCTGCCAGCCATCGCCCATCTTGCCGTCTCCATTTCATTTCCTCGATTCGCAGGGCGTGCAGCTGCATGGCCAAGCATTCTCCAAGGTCGTTTCAACCCAGGTGAATCTGCGGCTGGATTTAAAATATGGAAATAAAATCAAATGAATAGAAAAGCCGTAAGCCTCACACAAGTTTTTATAGACATCAATTCTCTACGACAACAATTATACAGAAAGACCGTTATATGTCTCTTGCATCTGCAATGAACTCATCGGTATCGGGGCTGACGGCGCAGTCCAATAAACTCACCTCCATCGGGGATAATATTTCCAATACGAGCACGACCGGCTACAAAGGCACGGAGACTGCGTTTTCCAGTTTGGTGAATGGCGGAACGACTTCGACGACCACCCAAACAGTGTCCCAGTCGGGTGATCTCGAGTCGACCTCGTCGGAGACGGATCTGGCGATCGACGGTGACGGATATTTCGTTGTGCAGGATGATGAGGGTGATGTTTTCCTGACCCGTCAGGGCGACTTCGAGATTGACGAGGATGGTTACCTTGTGAACTCATCTGGCTATACGCTGCTGGGCTACTCCTACGACAACGGCGAACCGGCTTCTGTCATCAATGGTTTCGACGGTCTTGAACCGGTGAAAATCGACACCAGCGAGGTCACGGCGTCGGCCACGACCTCCGGCGAAGTCAGCGGGAACCTGGAAAGCGATAAAGAAGTCGTTTCTGGGGATACACCGTCTTCGAACTCGGCGGATGCTACCTACACGGCGAAGTCTTCGATCGTCACGTATGACGAACAAGGTGCCTCCACCCAATACGACATTTATTTTACCAAGACCGATGACGATGAGTGGGAAGTTTCGATCTACCGCAACGATGAGGCTAATGACGATGATGACGGAACCAGCTTCCCCTATGACAATGGTGAACTAGGCTCGACAACATTGACCTTCGATAGCGCAGGGGAGTTGGAAGACGGCAGCACGAGCACCCTGTCCTTCACCGATTCCGAGACAGGCCTTACGATTGATCTGGATTTTTCGGATATCACCCAGACGGCCACCTCCACCAGCATAGAGGGTAGCGCAAACGGCAGTGCTGCCAGCAGCTCGTCCGACTACACGATCGGCAGTGATGGCGTTATCAGCACCGTATCTTCCGACGGAACCACAACAGATACCTACAAGATTGCGCTTGCCACCGTTGCCAGCCCTGACAACCTTGAGGAGGTTGGCGGCACTGCCTATAAGGTGGATGCCGATTCCGGTACCGTCGTCGTCGGCTTTGCTGGCACAGGCAGCTTCGGCACCATCGAATCCAGCACGCTGGAAAGTTCAAACGTCGACCTTGCGTCTGAACTGTCGGACATGATCGCCGCTCAGCGCGCCTATAGCGCTAACTCCAAGGTGTTCCAGACGGCAGCCGACATGCTCGACACCGTCATCAACATGGTCCGGTAACGGATCGCAGATCTATCGGCTGTCATCTCTCTGAACGCATGGAAAGATTATGCAGCAGATATAAGGCGTTACAGCGTCGCGTGCCATATATGCCGCACGGCGCTGTCAGAGGAGCAAAGGAAAGGCCCATTCCTTTACCAGCGCGCCACGCTTGATCGCCGTCGCTCATTCCGATGGCGATTCCCGGAAAACCTGCCGTGTGCCCGCACGGCAGGTTTTTCCTTTTTTCCGTATAGGTCGTCCCATACGATCACGCGGTTTCAGCCGTTTCGATTTCATACCGCCGGGCGATGATATCCCAGGCCTCGTCAGCGGTTTCGACAAAGCTCAACAGCTTGACATCGTCGGGTGCAATGGTTCCGAACTCCGCCAGGCTGTCGAAATCAATGATCCTGTGCCAGAATTCCCGACCGAACAGGATGAGCGGGATTGGCGCCATACGCTTGGTCTGGATCAGCGTCACCGCCTCGAACATTTCGTCCAGCGTGCCGAAACCGCCGGGAAAGACGACGATTGCCTTGGCCCGCATCAGGAAATGCATCTTGCGGATGGCAAAATAGTGGAAGTTGAAGGACAGGTCCGGCGTCACGAACGCATTGGGCGCCTGTTCATGCGGCAGCACGATGTTCAAGCCGATCGATGGCGCACCGACGTCGGCGGCGCCGCGATTTCCGGCTTCCATCACACCTGGCCCACCGCCGGTGACGATCACATATTCCTGATAGTCAAACCGTGCCGCGTATTGGCTGCATTGCCGGGCAAAGGCGCGGGCCTCGTCATAAAATACCGATGCGGCTTCGAGATTGCGCCGCTGTATGTCGTTGCGCGCCGCCCAGGCGGATTGGCCGGGTGCCGGAATGCGCGCGCCGCCAAACATCACCACGGTGGATTTGATGCCCCGTTCGGAAAGCACCATTTCGGTTTTCAGCAATTCCAGTTGCAGACGCACCGGGCGCAATTCTTCCCGGCACAGAAAATCTTCATCGGCATAGGCCAGACGATAGGATGGCGACAAGGTCTGGGGCGTCTGCGGCACGATCCGGGCATTCTGCCGGTCCGTCTGGTTATCCTTCAGCGGCGCCCAGCTGCCATCCGTCTTTCGCCGTTTTCCATTGCGCATCTTCGCCATCTTCGAACCTTTCATCTCTTGCCGCACTGCTGAATGATCCCGTCAATCGAGTGGGATTTATGACGGCGGCGCCGCTTTCTGCCGACGGACTTCTCGCATCTATGTGGTGATCAAAGCTGCGGCACCGCCTTGGAAAACATGCGCGCGAAAGGACGCTGAATGGTTCCCAAGGGCAAGCCAATGCGTTAGAGGAAATCACCAGTTTATCAACGCAGGACCGATGGCATCGGGACTTGACGTTAGCCAATGAAGTTTAAGGAATCCTCATGAGCGCTATGGACCTCTCCTCGTTACAGACCGTCATCGATACCGCTTTCGACAATCGCGACACCATTACCCTGTCGACCAAGGGCGAAGTGCGCGATGCTGTCGAGCAATCGCTTGCCCTGCTCGACCAGGGCAAGGTGCGGGTTGCCACCCGTGGAGAGGATGGCCAATGGACCGTGCATCAATGGCTGAAAAAGGCTGTGCTGCTCTCCTTCCGTCTCAATGACATGGAGGTCGTCAAGGGCGGGCCGGGGGCTTCGACCTGGTGGGACAAGGTGCCGTCCAAATTCGAAGGATGGGGTGAAAACCAGTTCCGCGCCGCCGGTTTCCGCGCCGTGCCCAATGCGGTGGTGCGTCACTCGGCCTTCATTGCTCCCAATGCCATCCTGATGCCGTCCTTTGTCAATCTCGGCGCTTATGTCGGCGAGGGAACCATGGTCGATACCTGGGCGACGGTAGGGTCCTGCGCCCAGATCGGTCGCCATGTGCATCTGTCGGGCGGCGTCGGCATTGGCGGCGTGCTGGAGCCGATGCAGGCCGGGCCGACCATTATCGAGGACAATTGCTTCATCGGTGCGCGCTCTGAAGTCGTGGAAGGCTGCATCATTCGTGAAGGCGCCGTGCTCGGCATGGGCGTCTATATCGGCAAGTCCACCAAGATCATCGACCGCGCCACCGGCGAGGTAATGTATGGTGAAGTGCCGCCTTATTCCGTGGTTGTCGCAGGCTCCATGCCATCGCCCAACACCATGCCGAACGGCTTGCCGGCGCCCAGCCTCTATTGCGCCGTGATCGTCAAGCGCGTCGATGCCCAGACCCGCTCCAAGACCGGTATCAACGAGCTGCTGCGCGACTGATTTTCGGCTGACTCTCCGGGCAGGAACACGGCGATCCTTGGCCGGCTCCTGCCCCTCTTCCATTGCCTCGTTCTCAAGATCGATATGTCAAAACATCCTGCCAATTCATCCGCCACCGATCCCGTCGACAATCTTCAGACCCTGATCCGCTGCCCCTCCGTGACGCCTGCCGAGGGCGGGGCGCTGTCGGCGCTGGCCGCCATGCTGGAGCCGTTGGGCTTTACCGTGGAACGGATGGTGGCGCGCGAAGAGGGCACGCCGGATGTCGAGAACTTCTATGCCCGGCTGGGCACGGAGGGGCCGCATCTGATGTTTGCCGGGCATACAGATGTGGTGCCTGTAGGCAATGAGGCGGACTGGACCTATCCGCCGTTTTCCGCCGAGATCGCTGGAGGCGAACTTTACGGGCGTGGTGCGGTCGATATGAAAGGTGGCATCGCCTGCTTTGTCGCAGCCATTGCCCGCCATATCGAGAACCAAGGCGCGCCGAAGGGGTCTATTTCCTTCCTGATAACCGGTGATGAGGAAGGCCCCTCGATCAACGGCACCACCAAATTGCTGGAATGGGCCGCCGCCAAAGGCGAGCGCTGGGATGCCTGCCTGGTGGGTGAACCGACCAATCCCGATCAGCTTGGCGACATGATCAAGATCGGCCGGCGCGGCTCGCTGTCAGGCGAGATCATCGTCAAGGGCGTCCAGGGTCATGCCGCCTATCCGCATCTGGCCGACAATCCGGTACGGGGCGTGATCAAGCTTGCGGAAGCGCTGATGCATCCGGCCTTCGATGCGGGAACGGAAAATTTCCAGCCTTCCAATCTGGAAGTCACGACGATTGATGTCGGCAATTCCGCCACCAATGTGATTCCGGCCCGTGCCAGCGCCAAATTCAATATCCGCTTTAACGATACCTGGACCGCCGAGACGCTCAGGGCCGAAATCATTGCCCGCCTGGATGCGTCCAGCGCCGATCCCCTGCTGCGACCGGGCCGCTCGCCGATTGCCTATGAGCTGGTCTGGGCCGACCGGCCAAGCCAAGTGTTCCTGACCCGCAACAACGCGCTGATCTCCTCCTTGAGTGCTGCCATCGAAAAGATGACCGGCAAAACGCCAGCCCTATCGACAACAGGTGGCACGTCCGACGCCCGCTTCATCAAGGATTACTGCCCTGTGGTGGAATTCGGCCTGGTCGGCCAGACCATGCATATGGTTGATGAGCGGGTCGCCGTGCCTGACCTGGAAGCGCTGACCGGCATTTACGGTGAATTCATCAGCAGTTGGTTTGCCAATGCCGGGGTTTAAAGAGGTCGAAATCTACCTGACCGGGATCTGGCTGTTGCTAAAGGGCGACCGCCAGGGGTTCAGCTATCTCGACCTGTCAGACCGGGGCGTCAGCCGCTCCTTCTGGTCCATCGCCTGGTCCTTGCCAGCTATGATGTTTTCCTGGGTGTTCTGGTATCAGGCCTTGCTGGAGGATATTCCGGTCTATCAGCAAATGCGGACCCTGTTTTTCCTGCGCATGACAATGATCGATCTGGCCAGCTGGATGCTGCCGCTGATTTTGGTTGGTTTCATCTGCCGTTTCTTCTCGATTGACGACCGCTTCAACGCCCTGGTGGTGACATCCAACTGGCTGGCGCTGCCGATTGCCTATGCCAATGCACTGCTGATCGCCATATCCGTCCTGATGCCCGGGTTAGGGCAGGTGGTGATCTTGCTCTGGCTATTGCTCCTGCTTGGCCTGGTTGGTGGCGTGTTCCGGCTGACATCGGCGGTCCTGGATGGCCAGACCCTGCTGGTTTCGACCATCACCGTGGTCATGCTGGTGCCGACAACCCTGCTGTCGGAATTCCTGGAACGCTATCTGGACGTGGCACCGCTATAAAACCGGTTTTGGATTGCCGCGCACCTGCGTGCGTTGTTCAACTCTTGACCGATCGCCCTTAACCGGACACGAAAATTTTTATTCCGACTTGCAACACCCATGATAGTTTGCACTCACAATGGGGATTCCATCATGATCAAACGCCGGACACTGGTTGCTGCTGCCGCTTGCCTTGCTACGCCCGGTGTGCTGAGGGCCAAGGAGCTCGGTCCGCAGGAGATTTTCTTCGATAAGGATATTCCCGTGCTGGGCAATCCAAAGGGCGATGTCACCATTGCCGAATTCTTCGATTATCAATGCGGCTACTGCAAAACCTATCACCCTATTGTCAGCAAAGTGGTGAAGGACGACGGCCATGTGCGGCTGGTGATGAAGGATTGGCCGGTCTTTGGTCCGGCCTCGGTCGTCGCGGCCCAAGCTGTTCTTTCTATTCCCGACCTTGGCCAGTACAAAGCGGCACAAGATGCCCTGCTGGATACGAAGGGCGGATTGACGCCCGATAGCGTTTCCCAGGCGCTTGAAAGCGTTGGTGTCAACATGACCGCCGTCAAGGCTGCCGCCAACAAGAACAGCGACAAGATTTCCCGCCTGCTTGACCGCAATTGGCTCCAGGCACAAGCGCTGAATTTTCGCGGCACGCCATCCTTCGTGATCGGAACGACACTCTATCCTGGCGCGCTGGATGAAAAAGCCCTGAAGGAGGCAATTGCCAAGGCGAGGGCTGCATAAGTTTGGTGATGGCTCCTCTGACGCTTGCCCCCCGTTCCTTTCTGGCCTCACTGTTTGCTGCCGCCGTTGCCGCGGCCGATCCGCTGAACGGTATCCGAACCCATTTGCCTGCAAGGCCGAAAGGCCGCACTGTGGTGGTCGGTGCCGGCAAAGGCGCCGCCCAGATGGCTGCCGCCCTGGAGACGCTGTGGGACGGCCCGCTGGAAGGCGTCGTCGTCACCCGATACGGTTATGGTTGCCCGCTCGCCAAACTTGAACTGCTCGAAGCGGCGCATCCGGTGCCTGATGCCAATGGCCTTGCCGCAGCTGAGCGGCTGAAACAAGCCATTGCCTCGCTTGGCCCTGATGATCTGGTGATTGCCCTGATCTGCGGCGGCGGTTCGGCACTGCTGCCCGCCCCACCCGCCGGGATGACGCTGGAAGACGAGATCGACCTAAACAGGCAATTGCTGGCCTGCGGTGCGCCGATCAGTGCGATGAACGTGGTGCGCAAACACCTGTCGACGATCAAGGGTGGGAGGTTGGCGGCCTTGACCAAGGCGCCGGTCGTCAGCCTGATCGTTTCCGATATTCCCGGCGACAATGCGGCGCATGTTGCTTCCGGCCCAACCGTGCCGGATGTCTCGACCCGTCATCAGGCGCTAGAGATTGTTCGCGCCTATGGTTTGCGCCTGCCGCAGACGGCATTGGATCACATGAATTCTCCAGCCGCCGATGCGCCTCATCCACATGATCCAGCCTTTGCGCGAAACAGGCATCATGTCATCGCGTCAGCCAGCGTCTCCTTGGAGGCAGCTGCGCTTGCCGCTGAAGCGGCTGGCGTGCGCGCTGCGATCCTGTCCGACAGTATCGAGGGGGAGGCGCGCGATGTGGCTAGCGTTCATGCCGCGCTGGCCCGTGAAATCGCTGCCAAGGACCGGCCATTTCCCAAGCCAATCGTCTTGCTGTCCGGTGGAGAAACCACAGTCACCATCAAAAACCAAGGAACGCAGGCCACAGGACGCGGTGGGCGCAACAGCGCTTTCGCGCTGGCCATGGCGCTGGGCATTGCTGGCCACGATATCGAGGTGCTTGCCGCCGACACCGACGGCATTGATGGCACGGAAAATAATGCTGGTGCCTTTGCCAATGGCACCAGCATTGTCAGGTTAAAACAAGAGGGTATGGATGGCGCGGCCCTGCTGGATGCCCATGACAGCTACAGCGCCTTTGAAGCGCTGGGCGACCTGTTTGAAACCGGTCCGACTGGCACCAATGTCAATGATTTCAGGGCAATCCTGATCCGTTGAGCGCCCGCAAATTATGCGGGCGTCACTTCATCGGCCTCGTATTTATACGTGGTCGAGCAGAATTCGCAGGTCACGGAAATCTCGCCTTCTTCTTCGCTGGCGGCGATTTCCTCGGCGGTAAAACCCTTCAGTACACCCTTGATCTTGTCGCGGGAACAGCTGCACCGATCATGAACGGCCTGCGGTTCATAAACGCGGACGCCGCGCTCGTGGAAAAGCCGGAACAGTAGCCGTTCGGTGCCGATCTGCGGATCGGTCAACTCGTCCCCATCGATGGTTTCCACCAGCATCCGGGCTTCCGCCCAATTGTCATCATCGGGACCGTCATACGCATTGTCGTCACCATCGCCGCCCGGCAGGTCGCCCTGATGCATGCGCTCAGGGGCTTCTGGCAGGAATTGCGCGATCAGCCCGCCAGCGCGCCAGCTATGGCGCGGCTTGCCGGAACTGTCTCGATCAAACAGCTCGGCCACGGCCAGACGCACCCGCGTCGGGATTTGCTCCGACTGGCGAAAATAAAAACCGGCAATGTCTTCAAGCGAAGAGCCATCCAGCGGCACGATGCCCTGATAGGGCTGCATGTAATTGCCCTGATCGATGGTAAAGGCCAGAATACCAGCGCCGAGCAGGTCGGTCGGTGTCGATTTGCCGTCCGCCAGTGCCTGCGCCAACCGCTCTTCGTCAAAGCGGGCATAGGCACGGACATTTTCCGGCGTGGCAAAATCGCAGACCAGCAAATCCACAGGACCATCGCTTTTGGTCTGGACGATGAACTTGCCCTCGAATTTCAGCGAGGTGCCGATCAGCACCGTCAGTGCAATCGCCTCGGCCAGCAGGCGGGCAACAGCCGGGGGATAGTCATGCCGATCCAGGATCGTGTTGAGCAAAGGCCCAAGCTGGACCGCACGGCCCCGCACATCCAGACCATCGACCTGGAAGGGTACGACCCGGTCGTCACCGGCAAAGCCGAACTCGCCCAACGCGCTCAATTTGTCTGTCATGGCACAACTCCTGGCACGAATGCATCCCTGGATGAATGCAGGGCAACGCCATGCATCTACCGCACGGCGCTGCAATCTAAAATGACTGCATGACGATTATTTGGTCAAGGTAGGTTCACAGCGACCTGTCCGAACCGAGGAAAAGCCCATGCCTCGAAACAAGACGGACAAATGGTATCTTCCCGCCTCAAGATCAAGCGGTAAAATTGCGCATCAGCCATGCTCTCGCAATCTCAAAGCGCAGCACACCCTGTAAACCCGCTCTGCAAGGCTTTCAGTAGCCTGAAACCGTCATACTGCGCCAAGGCACCAGGCGAGAATGGACTTCTGGGCATGTAGCCGGTTTTCCGCCTCGTCGAACACAACCGATTGCGGCCCGTCGATCACTTCATCGGTCACCTCCTCACCGCGATGAGCGGGCAGGCAGTGCATGAACAATGCATCGGACTTTGCCTGTTTCATCAGGGCGGGGTTGACCTGGAAAGGCTGGAATACGTTATGGCCGCGTGCCTTATGCTCCAGGTTCATCGATACCCAGGTATCGGTGATCACGGCATCAGCACCGGTCACGGCGCGGTCGGCATCATGGCACAGCATGATCTCGCCGCCATTGTTGCGCGCCCAGTTGAGGATCTGGTCTTCCGGCTCAGAGCCCATTGGCACAGCCATGTTCATCCGGTAGCCGAAGCGGGCCGCCCCTTCGACCAGCGAATGCAGGACATTGTTGCCGTCGCCCGTCCAGGCCAGCGTCTTGCCCCGGATCGGGCCGCGATGTTCCTCGATGGTCATGATATCTGCCATGATCTGGCAGGGATGGGTCAGGTCGGTCAACGCATTGATCACCGGAACGGTGGCGTGTTCGGCCAGCTCCAGCAGGCGGTTGTGATCGGTGGTGCGGATCATGATCGCATCGACATAGCGCGACAGAACCTTGGCGGTATCGCCAATCGTCTCGGCGCGGCCAAGCTGCATTTCCGTCCCGGACAAAAACAGCGTCTCGCCGCCCAGTTGGCGCATGCCGACATCGAAGGAGACGCGGGTGCGGGTCGATGGCTTTTCGAAGATCATCGCCAGCATCTTGCCGGCCAGCGGCTTGTCCGCTGTTCCGGCCCGGGTCCTGGTCTTGCGCTGATGGGCGTCGGACAGAATAGAGTGAAGGTCCTCGGACGTCATGGCCGAGAGATCGAGGAAGTGTTTCGGGGATGCCATGGTGTTACCTGTCGTTCATGCCTGAGCGATTTTGAGGGCGGCCTGCGCGGACAAGGCCTCGGCGGCCTGTTCGATGCGCTTCAGGCCTTCTCGGGCCTGTTCGGCAGTCAGCGTCAGCGGTGGAAGCAGGCGGATGACGTTATCGCCTGCCGGAACGCCCAGGATATGCTCGTGGCGCATAGCGTGCAGCAGTTCGGAGGATGGCACTGCGGCCTTGATGCCGAGCATCAGGCCCTCGCCGCGCACGTCTTCGATCACGCCTGGAAAACGGTCTTTCAGACCAGCCAGACCCTGCCGGAAGATCAGCGCCACATCGCGGACATTTTGCAGGAAGTCATCGGCGAGAACCAGATCGAGAACGGCATTGCCGACCGCCATGGCCAGCGGGTTGCCGCCATAGGTCGTGCCGTGCACGCCAGCCGTCATGCCGGACGCAGCCTCTTCTGTGGCAAGGCAGGCACCGAATGGAAAGCCGCCGCCAATACCCTTGGCCACCGCCATGATATCGGGTGTGAGGCCAGCCCATTCATGGGCAAAGAACTTGCCCGTCCGGCCAACGCCCGACTGTACTTCATCGAGAATGAGCAGCAGGCCCTTCTCGTCGCAGATTGCCCGCAATTCGCGCAGGAACTCGCTCCCCACGACGCGAATACCGCCTTCGCCCTGGATAGGCTCGATCAGCAACGCAGCCGTGCTGTCGGTGATCGCCGCCTTCAATGCGTCGAGATCGCCGAACGGCACCTGGTCGAAGCCGGGTGCCTTGGGGCCGAAGCCTTCAAGATATTTCTCCTGGCCGCCAGCAGCGATGGTGGCGATGGTGCGGCCATGAAAGGCACCCTCGAAAGTGATGATATGGAATTTCTCCGGATGGCCCTTGCTATAATGATAGCGGCGAGCCGTCTTGATGGCGCATTCGAGCGCTTCGGCACCGGAATTGGTGAAGAACACCTTGTCGGCAAATGTTGCCTCGACCAGCCTTGCGGCCAGGCGTTCCTGGCCGGGAACTTCATAGAGGTTCGAAAGGTGCCAGACTTTCTCCGCCTGGCTTTTCAATGCCTCGACGAGATGCGGATGCGAATGACCGCAGGACGTCACGGCGACGCCGCCAGCGAAGTCGAGATATTGCTCACCTGTTTCAGTATAAAGCCACGGGCCCTCGCCTCGCTCGAAACGCAGCGGCGCACGTGAAAACGTGTTGAACAGCGGCGTTGATGTCTGAGCCATGGCGGAAAATCCTTTCGAGCGGCTTTTTGAAGTCTCAATGAGTTTATAGGCCAACCACCGAAAAACCGGTGGAAAAAATCAAAAATGCCGCCTTTCGGCGGCATTTGCACTATTCCGGCTTCCGCCAGCGTTGTCAACAAAACATCGGGGCAAAGGCATCGCTCCGACATGTCCTTGCGAGCGCTGTTGAACAAACAGCATCGATAAAAAATCGGTGGATAGCAAGTTGGGGAAAAGCCTGAAATTCGATTCACGATGATTCGGCGACTCTTGTCACGGAGTCAGGCTCACACTAGGTTAATAACGAATTACTACACTGCATGCGGCGGAAAAGTCACCAACAACACGAGGAAAGTTGGGTTCCGGAACCTTCCGGGACATGGATGATGGATTCCGCGTCAAGCGCGTGCACCAGGCGGAGATTGCGGCATGAACTGGACGGACGAGCGAGTTGAAAGACTCACGAAATTATGGGCCGAAGGCCTGAGCGCAAGTCAGATTGCGACGCAGCTTGGCGGCGTCAGCCGGAATGCCGTGATTGGCAAGGTGCATCGGTTGTGCCTTCCCGGACGCGCCAAGGCAGGCGGTCCTACTGCCACGCCAGCGCGCACACCCAAGCGGCCTGCACCGTCCACGCCCCGCGCACCGAGTTTTGCCGCACGCACGCCTTCAAGCTCACCGCGTCCTGCCGCGCGCACCGTTGCGGCGACTGCGCTGAACGACGATCTCGACATGGATGTCACCGAGAACATGGCTGCCTTGCCGGTTCTCAACACCACCATCCTGCCAGCCTCGCGCCGCTTGTCGCTGACGGACCTGACCGAGCGGACCTGCAAATGGCCGGTTGGCGACCCGATGACCGACGAGTTTCACTTCTGTGGCTGCGACAGCCAGGACAATTCTCCCTATTGCAAATATCACGCGAAGCTCGCCTACCAGCCGGTAAACGAGCGGCGCCGGGCTGCTGCGAACGCGCGCTGATCTCTGCCCGTGATCTCCGATCGCATGTCATAAAAAAAGCGAGCCGCCCGGCTCGCTTTTTTCGTTCCACTGGGGTTTCGGTCCATAAAAACAGAGCAGCGATCTTATGCTTCCATCGAATAGCCGGCGCCGCGCACCGTGCGGATCACGTCCTGCATATTGGAAAAGTTGAGCGCCTTGCGCAGCCGTCCGACATGGACATCGACCGTGCGCTCGTCCACATAAATGTCATGGCCCCAGACGCCATCCAGCAGTTGAGAGCGGGAAAACACCCGACCAGGTGAGGTCATCAGGAATTCCAGCAGCCGGAATTCGGTCGGCCCGAGGCGCACTTCGCGGCTCTTGCGATGGACACGGTGGGTTTCGCGATCAAGCTCGATATCGCCGCACCGCAGCAGGCTGGACAGAACTTCCGGCTTGGCGCGGCGCAGCATCGCCTTGACCCGGGCCATCAGTTCCGGCGTCGAGAACGGTTTGACGACATAATCGTCGGCACCGGTGGCAAGTCCGCGCACCCGTTCGCTCTCTTCGCCACGCGCGGTCAGCATGATGATCGGCAGGCGCTCGGTATCGGGTCGCATCCGCAGGCGACGACATAGCTCAATGCCGGAAACACCCGGCAACATCCAATCGAGGATCAGCAGATCCGGTACCCGTTCCTGCAGGCGAAGCTCGGCTTCGTCTCCCCGCAGAATGGTTTCGACCTCATAGCCTTCCGATTCCAGATTATAACGCAAAAGGACGCTCAGGGCTTCTTCGTCTTCAACGACGGCAATTTTCGGCAGCATTCGATCCCATACCTTCAATGAGAGAGTCTTCCCGCAAGCCTTTTCTTGTCCGCTCTGGCGAAAAAGAACACGGCAATACGAGAATTTCGATGTTTACAGCATGTTTGCGCTTCATGATGGCGCTCTACTGTGACTGGAAGGCTGGCCTGTCGCCACAGGTCGAACCTTCGGGTGAAGCCCCCACCCCATTTGGCGTCAGACGCTGAGCTGTCCGATGCCAATCTCCGTCATGGTTTCATACCGGCAGCCACAGATCATGGCTCTTGGTATGCTTTTCTTTGATATCTCAAGGTCTTGATGCCTTGAGATATCAACACGTCATGCAATGCGGGGATGGGTCAACATCCTCGCATTGTCATCTCAATCGGCGACCCCGAAAGCGGTCGTCGTGTCGTCCTTCGGGCGCTCACCCTCGGGCTGGGCGCCAGTGGCCATATAATAGATGGTCTCGGCGATATTGGTGGCATGGTCGCCGATGCGCTCGATATTCTTGGCGCAGAACAGAAGGTGCGTGCAGGTGGTGATGTTGCGCGGATCTTCCATCATGTAGGTCAGCAATTCGCGAAACAGCGAGGTGTAGATTGCATCGATCTCCTCATCGCGGTCGCGGATCGACTTGGCCTTTTCCGCCGAGCGGGTGGTGTAGACATCCAGCACTTCCTTGAGCTGGGTCATCGCCAGTTCCGAAAGATGCTCGATGCCGCGGGCCAGCTTGCGCGGCACGCCGGTGCCTTGCACGGCCATGACCCGCTTGGCATTGTTCTTGCCGAGATCGCCGACGCGCTCCAGATCCGAGGCGATCCTGAGCGCACCGATGATTTCGCGCAGATCGGCGGCCATGGGCTGACGTTTTGCGATGGTTACAATCGCCTTGTCGCCCACTTCGCGCTCGGCATTGTCCATGATCACGTCGTCGGAGATCACCTTCTGGGCGAGGGCCGCATCGGAATTGACCAGCGCGCGGACGGATTCACCCACCATCTGCTCGGCCAGACCGCCCATTTCCGAAATGCGGCGCATCAGATATTTCAGTTCCTCGTCAAAGGCGGTGTAGATATGCGCTGTCATGGTCTGATCCTTTAAAAAGATGCATTTTCAATCAACCGTCGGATCAGCCGAACCGCCCCATGATATAGTCCTGGGTCCGCTGGTCGTCCGGGTTGGTGAACATCTTGTCGGTATCGTTTTCCTCGACCAACTGGCCGAGATGGAACATTGCCGTGCGCTGGGACACACGAGCGGCCTGCTGCATCGAATGCGTGACGATGACGATGGTGAAATTGGCCCGCAATTCGTGGATCAGTTCTTCCACCTTGGCCGTCGCAATCGGGTCCAGGGCCGAGCAGGGCTCGTCCATCAGGATGACTTCCGGGCTGACGGCAATGGCGCGGGCAATGCACAGACGCTGCTGCTGTCCGCCGGAAAGGCCCGTTCCCGGCTCCTGTAGGCGATCCTTTGCTTCGTTCCAAAGACCGGCGCGCTGAAGGCTCTTTTCGACGATCTGGTCCATGTCTGCCTTGTTGCGGGCGAGACCATGGATGCGCGGGCCGTAGGCAATGTTCTCGTAGATCGACTTGGGGAACGGGTTCGGCTTCTGGAACACCATGCCGACGCGGGCGCGAAGCTCGACAACGTCGATAGATGGATCGTAGATATCCATGCCGTCGAGGGTGATAAGGCCGGTGACCCGGCAATGATCGATGGTGTCGTTCATGCGGTTCAGCGTCCGCAAGAACGTAGACTTGCCGCAACCCGAAGGACCGATCAGCGCCGTGACGGTATTTTCGCGGACATTCAGGTTTACGTCGAACAGGGCGCGCTTTTCACCGTAGTAAACGGACACATCCTTGCCGACCATCTTGGTGTTCACTTCGGTCATCTTCTGATCCAAGGCCTTTTCAACTGCTGATTCAGACATCATGTTCATATTCTTACTCCTCCGGCCTTTCTTTACGCAATTGCTTGGCGAAAGCCGCGACGAACTTTCCTGGACGTTATCGCCCAGGACCGTGGTTCAGCTGGTTTCTACCACCGCCGCTCAAACCGCCTACGCAGCAGGATGGCACCAACATTCATGATCAGCAGGAAAATCAGCAGAATGATGATGGCACCGGACGTCCGCTCCACGAAAGCGCGCTCGGCTTCATTGGCCCACATATAGATCTGCACCGGCAGCGCCGTGGACGGATCGAGCGGTGTGCCTGGATAATCCGCCACGAAGGCCACCATGCCAATCAGCAACAGCGGCGCGGTCTCGCCCAGTGCATGGGCAAGGCCGATAATCGTGCCGGTCAACACGCCGGGCATGGCGAGCGGCAGGACATGATGGAACACGGTCTGCATCTTGGACGCACCCAGACCCAGGGCCGCAGCGCGGATCGACGGCGGAACGGCCTTCAAGGCCGCACGGGTGGCAATGATGATCGTCGGCAGGGTCATCAGGGTGAGCACCAGTCCGCCGACCAGCGAGGCCGAGCGCGGCAGACCGGCGAAGTTGATGAACACCGCCAGACCAAGCAGGCCGAAGACGATAGAGGGAACAGCCGCAAGATTGTTGATATTGACCTCGATCAGGTCGGTCCAACGGTTCTTCGGGGCAAATTCCTCAAGATAGATCGAGGTTGCCACGCCGATCGGCAGAGCCAGGATCAACACGGTCAGCATCATATAGGCAGTACCGATCAAGGCCACGCCAACGCCTGCGGCTTCCGGGCGGCTGGATGCGCCGTTGACGAAAATACCGGTATTGAAGGACTTGGCCAGCGCGCCGCTTTCAGCCAGCGCATTCATCCAGCCGATCTGCTGGTCGGAAATCTTTCGGCTACTCTCATCGACCGTCAGGTCGAATTGCCCCTTGAAGGCCGTATCGATTGTGGCACTGGCCAGGACCGAGACCGGAACCGTCTTGCCGACAAGCGACGGATCGGCAACGACCATATTGCGCAATTGGACGCGGACATTGTCGGAGACCATCTCGGTCAATTGCTTCATTGCCGGACGATTGGATGTATCGATCTTCAGTTTTGCCGCCAGCGCATTGCGTACCAGAACCGGATAATTGGCCGCAACCAAAACATCGGGATTGGTGGCGCGCTGGTTGCTCGGGTCGATCAGCTTCTCGCTAAACTCAACCGGAACGGTGATCGTTGTCTGCAAGAAGGCTGTGTAGCCTTTGGAAACCACCGACGTGAGCAGTAGCAGCAAGAACAGCAAACCGAAGCTGATGGCGACAATGCCATAGGCCCGGAAACGGCGCTCGGCGGCGTAGCGACGCTTGATGCCAATGTCCCGGCGAGGACGCGATACAGGGGCAAGGGCGCCAGCGCCGTGGCCTGCCGCAGCGGGGGAGAGGGTCTCGCTCATTCGTACTGCTCCCGGTATTTGCGCACGATGTAAAGCGCATAGATATTAAGGCAAAGCGTGATGGCAAACAGGGTAATACCCAGCGCGAAGGCTACCAGCGTTTGCGGCGAGGTGAATTCAAGGTCGCCGGTCAACTGATTGACGATCTTGACGGTGACCGTTGTCATCGGCTCGAAAGGATTAAGCTGGATGCGCGCGGCAACGCCTGCGGCCAGCACCACGATCATGGTTTCGCCGATAGCACGCGATGCCGTCATCAGCAGCGCGCCGACAATACCCGGAAGTGCTGCCGGCAGGATCACCCGCTTGACCGTTTCTGACCGCGTGGCGCCAAGGCCAAGCGAACCATCCCGGAGCGAGCGTGGCACGGCGGTGATGATGTCGTCCGACAGGGAGGAGACATAGGGGATCAGCATGATCCCCATCACGAAGCCTGCCGTCAGCACGCTCTGTGCCTGGATGAAACTGACGAAATCGCCGGTGGCGATGCCGTTGATCTTGGCGGAGATATCCCGCAGGAACGGACCGACCGAGGTCAGCGCGAAGAAGCCGTAGACGATGGTCGGAATACCGGCCAGCACTTCCAGCAGTGGCTTGGTGATCGAGCGCAGCCGTGGCGAGGCATATTCGGCCATGTAGATGGCAGCAAACAGACCGACGGGCACGGCAAACAGCATGGCGACCACGCCGATATAGAGTGTGCCGAGCAGAAGCGGGATCAATCCGAACTGGCCGCCGGTATCGGTGGCGCCAGCAGCGGCAAAGCGAGGATCCCAGACCGTCCCGAAGAAGAACCGCCAGGCCGGAACCTCCCGGAAGAAGTGGGTGGCTTCCGTCAGCATCGACATGATGATGCCGACTGTCGTCAAGATGGCGATGGAAGAGCAGATGACCAAGGCCGCCTGAATGGCTTGCTCCACCCGATTGCGGGCGCGAAAGCGTGGCGCGATCAACCGAAGCCCGAACAGGGCGCCTGCGAGCGAGGTGGCGATTACCACGATGGTCAGCGCCAGGTCGTTGATGGCGCGCATGCCGTTCAAGGCCTCGGCAGCCACGATCATGTAGGGCTCAGGCTCGCCGGCCAGCGGTACGCCTTGTTCGGCCAGCATTGTGCGGGCAGTCGTGGCATCTGCGCTTTTCAACTTGGCCAATTGGTCGTCGTCAAGGCTTTTCAGGCCACGAGCGATTGCACCGATGGTGCCGTAATTGAGGTTCTGGGTGGCTCCGGCCTGTGCCTTGACCGCATCGGGCATCGCATCGCGTACACGCGTTTCGATCAGCGATGGCGCAATCGCCATCCAGAGACCCAGCACCAGGAAGGCGGGTACAACTGCCAGAATAGAAACAAAACTGCCATGATAGCCATAGCGGGAATGCAGGGCAGACGCACGGCCTTGTGCGAGCGACTGTGCCCTTGACGAGCCCAGCAGATAGCCGATGATCCCGATAGCTATGACGATAAAAATTAGGATTGACGTACTCATTCTACCATCCCCGGCCTCTCCACGCCCTGCCGCCAAGGGCTGGGCCGCATGTTACGTCATCAATAAACATCAACCGCAACATCATGATGAGGCTGGCGCAGACAGTGTCCGCGCCAGCCTCAAAGTCTTACTTGCCAGCGGTGAACTTGGCGCGGAACTCTTCGCGCTCCTTGTCGGGAGCCGGAACCAGGCCGTAATTGGCCAGCGGACCGTCAGTGCCGATCATCTGCTCGGACAGGAAGAAGTCGACATATTCCTTCATGCCAGGGATAACGCCGAGATGGGCCTTCTTGACGTAGAAGAACAACGGACGCGAAACCGGGTATTTGCCGGTGGCAACGGTCTCAACCGAAGGCTTGACGCCGGAAACGGTGGCAACCTTCAGCTTGTCTGCATTGTTTTCATAGAAGGACAGGCCAAATACGCCAATGGCGGTCTTGTTGGCAGCGATGCGGGCCAGCGTTTCGCTGTAATCGCCGTCGATATCGACAGCCTTGCCATCCTTACGCACGGCGATGCACTTCTTAGGCGCATCCTTTTCGCCAACGGCAGCCTTGATGACGTCAAGAGCACCGGCGTCCTTGCAGCCCTGCTGGAGGACGTTGACTTCGAACACTTCGCGCGTGCCGTGCTTTTCGCCCGGAATGAACGCCATGATATCGGTGTCCGGCAGGCTCTTGTTGACTTCCGACCACTTCTTGTAGGGGTTGGCAACAAGCTTGCCGTCAACCACGACTTCAGCAGCCAGACCCTTGTAAAGGTCGGTCGGCACCAGAGCCAGGTCCTTGTTGGAGCTGTCGACGGCGAAAACGATGCCGTCATAGCCGAACTTGACTTCCTGGATGTCGGTCACGCCAGCAGCCTTACAGGCTTCGGCTTCGGACTTGTTGATCGGACGCGATGCATTGGCGATATCGATGGTTTCCGGACCAACGCCCTTGCAGAATTCCTTCAGGCCAGCGCCGGTGCCGCCGGATTCAACGACCGGGGTCTTGAACTTGGTAAAGGTCTCGCCAAAGGTTTCAGCAACGATCTTGGCATAGGGAAGAACGGTGGAGGAACCAGCGATCTGGACCTGATCACGCGCAGCGGCGGCGCCAGCAAAGGCGACTGAGGCGACCAGAGCCGCTACGGACAATTTCAGCATATTCATTTATCTCTCCCGAGAATGAGCTTTCGTGTGGGATGCAAGCGTCTGTCGCTTACAATCGCCGTGCTCCGGCGGCTTGTTCTTAAGCCCCGACAGGCTTTGCTTTTATGTCAGTTAGGTGAAACATTTGTGACAGTTCAACCATTTGATATATCTATATAAATATTCCAAGAGTTAAAAAGAGACGCGAAATCTGTCAAAATCGGACGGTAAAGTCGGTCCCCTGCCCTAGTTCAGAGCGGATGATCAGCCGCGCGCGGTGGCGGGTCAGGATATGCTTGACGATGGCAAGCCCCAACCCGGTCCCTTTTTTTGAGCGGCTATCGGCAACACTGACACGGTAAAAGCGTTCCGTCAGGCGCGGCACATCCTCGGCAGGCACGCCCGGCCCCTTATCCACCACGCTGACTTCCACGCCGCTTGTTTTCTGGCGTAGAAAGACGTCCACCTGCTTGCCTTCCTGGCCATATTTACAGGCATTTTCGATCAGGTTTTCGAAAACCTGGATCAGTTCGTCGCGGTCGCCTGTGACCTCGATGCTCTCCTGTGGCAGATGCAGGCGCAGATCCACATCCAGCTCTGCGGCGAGTGGGGTCAGGCTGTCCCGCACATGGCTTAGAACGGGCTGGAGCGACACTTTCTGGTCAGGCGCCAGATGGGCTTTCAACTCTAGCCGTGACAGGGACAGCAGATCGTCCACCAGCCGGCTCATCCGGTTGGCCTGATCCAGCATGATGCCAAGAAAGCGCTCTTGCGCCTTCAGGTCGTTGCGGGCGGGGCCGAGCAGGGTCTCGATGAAACCGCGTAAAGAGGCAAGCGGCGTGCGCAGTTCGTGGCTGGCATTGGCGACGAAATCCGAACGCATTCTGTCGATCCGGCGCAGTTCCGAAATATCGCGAAACGTCATGACGAAAAGGGCAGAATCCCGCTTCAGTTGCGGTAGGGACAGGGGCGCGACCCGCACCGCGAAGACCCGCTCGGAGGGCAGCACCTCGGAATGTTCGATCTGGTTGGGCAAGCCATTGCCGACGGTCTCGCGCACCATATCGAGAATGCCGGGTGACCGCCAACGGGCAGAAATATGCACGCCGGTTTCCAGTTTGCCAAACGCCTTTTCGGCGGCGCCATTCTGGAAGACGACGCCTCCATCCGAGCCGAAGACCACGCAGGGCAGGTCGATGGCCGCGATCGTCGCCTGCACAAGCCCTTCAACTTCCTCGCCGTGCGGCAAGACAGGCGAGGCTGCCACAGGGAAATGCACCGGCGGATCTTTGTCTTCTGCGCCCTTATAGAGCAGGATGACCATCAGCGAAAAGAGCAGCAAGACGACGCCGAACTCGCTATCGGCACCGGCCAACACCGACGAGCCGGAGACCAGGATCGCCAGGAGGATAAAATCCCAGCGGTCGCGCAATCGCTCGCCAAAGCGCCGCCAGGATGGAAATAACTGCTTCAATGAAAACCTCCGGCGGCGGTATGGGTGGGCTGGAGAGATA
Organism: Agrobacterium vitis; assembly: GCF_014926405.1. Classification (NCBI taxonomy): domain Bacteria; kingdom Pseudomonadati; phylum Pseudomonadota; class Alphaproteobacteria; order Hyphomicrobiales; family Rhizobiaceae; genus Gillisella; species Gillisella vitis. Next base: position 2,774,264 of record NZ_JACXXJ020000005.1, on the reverse strand, counting down.
CCCTATTCCTGTTGCATGACAGGTTTTTACCGCCTACGCACGAATGAATGTCAACGCACGGACGGGAACGAAGCGTCGCACTCCCACGTTTCAAACAGGTTGTTGAAGATTTTGACAGTTTCATGGTCAATATACTCAAATCACACAGTGCGGCGACAGGGAGAATGGAATGGGTGATGAGCAGCAGGCAGGCAGTCGTGGCGTAACTTTGCGGATCAGGGGTGAATTGCGCGCCTTTGATATCGACGATCCGGTTCTGCCGGACTGGGTTGAAAAGGAAGCGCTGAGCTCTGGCGGTCATCCCTATGACAAGAAGTTGAAAAGAGAGGTCTATGATGAGGAGTTGAAAAAACTCCAGATCGAACTGGTTAAGGTGCAGTATTGGCTGCAATCGACCCGCAAACGGGTGATGGCCCTGTTCGAGGGGCGAGATGCGGCTGGCAAAGGCGGCACGATCCACTCCATTCTCGAATATATGAATCCTCGATCGGTCCACAACGTCGCCTTGACCAAGCCATCAGAAACGGAACTCGGTCAATGGTATTTTCAGCGCTATATCACCCATTTTCCGGGCGGCGGCGACATGTCGTTGTTCGACCGTTCATGGTACAATCGAGCAGTTGTGGAGCCGGTCATGGGTTTTTGCACGCCCGACCAATACGAGCATTTCCTGGAACAGGCGCCACGGTTTGAAAAGCTGATCGGGCAGGAGGGCATTTACTTCTTCAAATTCTGGCTCGATATCGGCCAGGAAATGCAGATCAAGCGATTTCATGACCGCCGTCACGATCCGCTGAAGGTCTGGAAACTATCGCCCATGGACATTGCCGCCCTGGATAAATGGGGCGATTATACCGAAAAACGCGACCGGATGCTGAAGGAAACCCATACCAAGCACGCCCCATGGATTGTAGCCAAGGCCAATGACAAGCGCCGGGCTCACCTCAATGTCATAAGGCATATGCTGCTTTCCCTTGACTATGAAGGGCGCGACATAAAGGCGATCGGCGAGATTGACAAAAAGATCGTCGCAGAGGCGCCGGATATTCTCTGACGGCGGACGTTGTCCGCAGGGTGTTTTTCAAGCGGACATTCAGCAGTTTTGGCGTGCGGCAGTATCTTTTCGGGTTTCGGTCGAGATAACGATACTGCCACCGCCATCACTTGCCGGGAAGAACACGTACAGCATAAAGATTGATGCCATTGCCCTGACCGCTGATATCGGCGTTGATCAGAAGCTGCCCAGGCGCGTTGGGAGCGATGCCGTTCGGCAGGGTCACTCGAAACAACAGGTCGGCTTTTTCCGGATTGGCTGTGAAGCGGTGACGGGCACAGTCACCCAGACGATCAAACGCGCAACTCAGCGAGAACTGAACCGGTTTTTCACCAAAGGACTGCACAGTCAGGGCGATGGTCGAGGTTCCTCCAGCCATTTGTCGCAACAGGTCAGGCGCGATTTCGATGGCGGCCGTCCCATCCATGTCGGTGCTGCGTGAAACGATATGGACAGCCTGGCCATCGCTGGCGCCGACTACTTCCGCCGTGGCATTTGGCCTTGCCTTGATTTTCGAGGCGTCGCCGGGCTGGAAGGCCTCTATCCAATCATTGGAAAAACCGCGTTGCGGATCGATTGTCTTTGGCTCGTTTGCCGCTTCGCCGCCGGATTGATCGGTGGGCTGGTCGCCATTGAAGTCTTCCGACGACACAGTCGGCGTCGGTGAGGGCGCGCCCGTCTGCCGTTGGTCAGGAGACAGCAACAGGCCGGTGGAATAGACCCACCAAGCCGCAATGCCGATGGATGACAGGAGGGTGACGGAAATTAGCAAGCGCGACAGGACGCCCCGGCGACGGCGTGGCTTTGCAACGGGCTCCGCCCGCATGCCACGGACAGGCTCTTCGTCAAATTCGTCTTCCGCGCTCTCTGGCTCTGCACTCTTTGGCCGGGCCGAAAACGAAGCAAAACTCGACATGCCTGCCGGATCCGCCCGGTCATGCCGTTCGGCCCGTACATCATCAAGGTCGAGGCTTGGTTCGGCAGGCCGCCCGTGATCCCGATCGACGCCGAAGGACAGCGAGGCTGAATCGTCGCCGGGAGCGTTCGCATCGGCTGAGACCGATGGCGCGGGACCTCTTGGCGGCGTTGATGTCGAGAGAGGTGGCGACGTGGGCGGCGGAACCGGAGCGCGTGACACAGGCTCAACTGCGGCTTCGGCTTTCAGCCGTGCCCGCTCCTGCTGCTCGATCGCATGAATGGTCGCTTCCAACCGATGGCGCTGCTCGGCCACGGTCTCCGGATCATTGACATTCTGCTTCTTGAGGCCTGCTTCCAGAGCCTGTCGCGCAGACTGGTAAATTCTGGCCCGAACTTCAGCCCGCGATCGCTCCGACCGGTCGAGGGCGCTTCTGATGGCCGTTTCCAATCCGCTCACGCGAGACCTTTCCACATTCATGGCCCGCGACGAAATGTATCGGGCATTCTTCTTCCCTTGAATCGGTAATCGGAGACTAGGCAAACCGCAAGCCCGCAGCCCATCCCCCGACAGATCGATAGTGGAAAAACATCATTATAAAGCCTGGCGAGCGGCTTGCGATGGTTCTGGAGCCAGTGCGGCTGCCGCTGTTAGCCGGATCAACATCTAGGTCTTCTCAGCTTGGTGGGCAAACTGCTCTGCTCTTTTCAACCGGCGACAGGTCTGCTAATCTTTTGACGTTTACGCGAACGTCAATTTTTCGAGGCCCAAATGGCTCTTCCAGATATCTTGTCTCGTCACCTCAGACTTCCGGTGATTGCATCGCCTTTGTTTATCATTTCGCATCCGCGTCTGACGGTGGCGCAGTGCAAGGCGGGTGTGGTTGGCGCCTTTCCGGCGTTGAACGCCCGGCCGGAAGCGCAGTTGGACGAGTGGCTGGATGAGATTACCCAGGAGCTTGCCGCCCATGACCGCGCCCATCCCGAGCGTCCGGCTGCGCCGTTCGCCGTCAACCAGATCGTCCACGGCTCCAACAAACGGCTGGAGCACGACCTGGGCATGTGCGTCAAATACAAGGTACCGATCGTCATCTCTTCGCTGGGCGCCGTGCCGGAGGTGAATGCCGCGATCCATTCTTACGGCGGTATCGTGCTGCATGACGTGATCAACAATCGCCATGCCCATTCGGCGATCCGCAAGGGCGCCGATGGCTTGATCGCGGTTGCCGCAGGGGCTGGTGGCCATGCAGGGACGTTGTCACCCTTCGCGCTCCTACAGGAAATCCGCGAATGGTTCGATGGGCCGTTGCTGCTTGCCGGTTCGATCTCGACCGGCGGCGCCATTCTTGCTGCTCAAGCAGCCGGTGCCGACATGGCCTATATCGGTTCGCCCTTCATTGCCACGCAAGAGGCGCGGGCGCCGGATGCCTACAAGCAGGCTCTTGTTGAGGCCAGCGCCACCGATATCGTCTACTCTAACTATTTTACCGGCATTCACGGCAATTACCTGCGCTCATCCATTGTTGCCTCGGGCCTGGACCCGGACAAATTGCCGGAAGCCGATCCCAGCAAGATGGATTTCGGCAGCGCCGTCACCGGCGCCAAAGCGTGGAAGGACATCTGGGGCTGCGGCCAAGGCATCGGTGCCATCAAGGCCGTGGAACCCGTTGCCGCGCTGGTCGATCGACTGGACACGGAATATCGCGCCGCCCGAGACAGGATCTGCGGAAAAGTGTAACGGATACCAAAAGGCATCTTGAAATCTGCAATGTTTGCCTGTATCCACCCGCACACATCGCAGGCTGGTCTTCGGCCTCGCGTGCCGCTTTAGCTCAGGTGGTAGAGCACATCATTCGTAATGATGGGGTCGCAGGTTCGAGTCCTGCAAGCGGCACCACTAACATTTCACTGAATTCGCTATCGAAAACAGTAGATCTTCAAGGTCTACTAATTTCTTGGATTCGGCAAACGTGTCCTGCTTCCAACGGTTTCAGGAAACTACCGAAGTCAGCGCATCCTCGCCATTTGACCAAGTACCGGAAAAGCGCCCAGTAGATCGGTCATCGGTTTAAGACCTTAAACAACAGTTATAAAGCGTTACAGTACTATGCGCCTCTTAAAATGCATGGGACTTTACAGCTTGTAATTCTGTATCAGTTGTACGCCCCGCTCCGCAAACGGTTGCCGGGAGAATGGGATGCGATCCCAGACTGTCGATCTATGTCAGCAATCGCTACCTTAACGGTGTCCTAATAATATATTTTAGCCATCTTGCGAAAGTGATTTCCCCATGATTGTATAGACAACTTCGTCACTGACTGCTTACGTCAGATGTGAATGCGCAGCCACTGACCGCAGGGGATTGCATGATAACATTCGACCAAGTCAGCAAGCATTACGGCGACGCAACAACTGCCGTTAACAGTCTTTCGCTGGTGGCTCCCACTGGTAAGCTGACCATTCTGGTTGGCCCTTCCGGCTGCGGCAAGACAACGTCTTTGCGGATGATCAACAGGCTGATTACGCCGTCGTCCGGATCTATTCTGCTGGATGGCGAACAAACCGGTCGGATGGATGTTGCTTTGTTGCGGCGCCGAATTGGTTATGTCATCCAGCATGCCGGTCTCTTCCCCCATCGCACCGTTGTACAGAACATCGCGACCACAGCGCGCCTGAACGGTGCGCCGAAACAACAGGCGCTTCGGACTGCCCATGAGTTGTTGGAGCGCGTTGGCTTGACCAGCGCTTTTGCCGATCGCTATCCATGGCAGCTTTCGGGCGGACAGCAGCAGCGTGTCGGCGTGGCTCGGGCGCTGGCCTCCGATCCCAAGTTCATGTTGATGGACGAACCGTTCAGCGCCGTCGATCCGGTCGTGCGCGGCCAGTTGCAGGATGAGTTTCTCCGTCTTCAGCGTGACATCGGCAAAACGATTATCATGGTCACCCATGACATCGACGAGGCCCTGAAGCTCGGGGATCAAGTGGCGGTGCTGCGCTCCGGGGGGACGCTGGCGCAGATCGCCACACCGCAGGAACTTCTGGCGCGACCGGCGGATGCCTTCGTGGCAGACTTCATTGGTCGGGACCGAGGCTACCGCTTCCTGAGTTTCGCCGAATTCGGCAGCACGGTCCCTCTTGGGGTTGAACCGACGGCCACACTTGGTGCGACGCCGGAAGCCCTTCGCCATGCTGCCACGGACCGTTGGGTTCTTGTGACCGATGCCGCGAACCGACCCATCGGCTGGGCCGATGCGCGGGGGCTTCAACAGCCTTTGCGCGAGGGTGATCTCAATCTCAGCGGGACGCTGGCACCCGAAGGCAGCAGTCTTCGCCATTTGCTTGATGCTGCGCTCAGTTCGCCTTCAGGCCGCGGCGTTGTTGTGAGTGCATCGGGCGAACTCGTCGGTACGGTCACGCTGTCGAATGTGGTTGCGGCCATTGAGGGGGCGCGTGCCGGCCAGTTCGGAATGCAGCCATGAGGTTCGATTGGCTCTATCATGAATCCGGGCGGATCGCCGAGCTGTTCATCTGGCATCTCTCCCTGTCGGTCATCCCGGTATTGATCGGTCTTGTTCTCGCATTGCCGCTGGGCTGGTTTGCCCAGCGTGCCGGTGTGTTTCGATCCACTCTGCTGGGTGCCGCCGGACTTCTCTATACAATTCCGTCGCTGGCGCTGTTCGTTCTGTTGCCGCTCGTGCTTGGCACGCGGATCCTCGATCCCCTGAATGTCGTCGTTGCGTTGACGGTGTATGCCTTGGCGCTTCTGGTGCGCACGGTCAGCGACGGCCTGGATTCAATTTCTCCTGATGTCCTTCAGGCCGCCAATGCCATGGGCTACCGCCGCGCGGCACGCCTTCTGACGGTGGAATTGCCGCTGGCCGTTCCGGTCATCGCGGCCGGATTGCGGGTTGCCGTGGTGTCGAATGTCAGCATCGTTTCCGTCGCCGCTCTGGTCGGCACGCCACAGCTAGGCCTTCTCTTTACGCAAGGCCTCCAGCTGCAATTCCTGACTCCGATCATTGCGGGCATCGTGCTCTGCGTGGTTCTGGCGGCGCTTCTGGATGGGCTTGTGCTGTTCATCGCGCATCGCTTGACACCATGGCAGCCGGGGAGGGGGCTGCGATGATCGATTGGTTTTCAGATCCGGCCCATTGGACCGGAGACGGTGGCGTCATCGCGCTGGTTATCCAGCATCTGGCCTATAGTGGCGCCGCACTTCTACTGGCCTGCCTGATTGGCTTGCCCGTCGGGCTTTATGTCGGACATACCGGGCGCGGCGTGGTGTTCATCGCCGGTCTCGCCAATGCGTTGCGATCCCTTCCGAGCCTTGGCCTTATTGTTCTCCTGGTGATCCTGTTCGGCCCCGTCTTTTCGTCCGATATGGCGTTTACTGTGCCGAGCCTCATCGTGCTGGTGCTCCTGGCTGTACCGCCGATCATGACCGGCAGCTATGCCGGTATCGCGGCGGTGGACCCGGCGGCGGTCGATGCGGCGCGCGGCATGGGTAAGCGCCCGCTTGATATCCTGTTTGATGTCGAGCTGCCTTGCGCGCTGCCGCTGATTTTTTCCGGCCTGCGCAGTGCAACGCTTCAGATCATCTCAACCGCAACGATTGCCGCTTATGTCTCCCTTGGCGGTTTGGGGCGTCTTATTATCGATGGCCGGGCCCAGCACGATTATTACCAGATGGCGGCAGGCGCCGTTCTTGTCGGTGCGCTTGCGCTGACGGTCGATCTTTTGATCGGCGTCATATCGAGGTTCACCGTCTCGCCCGGACTGACGCGCCGCCTGAAACGGTAGCGCTGACGATGCAATAACGACTTTTCACCCTATGTCTCGATAAGCAACACAGGAGAAGCTCGCATGGCATTCAGGATCATCACCGCCGTCAGCGCTTTCGCGCTCATGACCCTTTCAGCCGCATCAGCGCTTGCTGCAGGCGATCCGCTGGCGGCTCCGCCTACTGAGAGAACCGATACCAAGACGATTATCGTTGGTTCTGCCGATTTCCCCGAGAGCCAGCTTCTGGCGACACTCTACGCCAAGGCCCTGGCCGCCAAGGGGATTAAGGTTGAGACAAAATTGAACATCGGAAGCCGCGAGGTCTATATGCCGGCCTTGCTCGACGGATCAATCGATCTCCTGCCGGAATATGCGGGTGCGGCATTGAGCTATCTCGACAAGAAAGCCACAGCCCATACGCCAGACGATGTGGCGGCGGCCCTCAAGGCTGCCCTGCCGAAGGGCGTGTCGATGCTGACACCGTCAGCGGCGCAGGATTCGGACGGCGTTGCGGTGACACGCGCGACGTCCGAGAAATACAAACTGAAGACGATTGCCGATCTCGCCCCGGTTGCTTCCGAATTCGTGCTTGGCGGTCCACCGGAATGGAAGACGCGCAAGGAAGGCATTATCGGCCTGAAGGAGGTCTATGGGCTGGAGTTCAAGTCGTTGAAGGCGCTTGATGTCGGTGGCCCGCTGACGTTGTCGGCACTCGTCAATGGTCAGATACAGGCCGCAAACCTGTTTTCGACCGATCCTGCCATCGCGACGAACGATCTGGTCATGCTGGAAGATGTCAAGAACCTCTTTCCTGCCCAGAATGTCGTTCCTGTGATCGCCACTGCGAAAGTCAGTGAGACCGTGACAAAGACGCTCGATGCTGTATCAGCCGCCCTGACCACAAAGGATCTCGTTGTTATGAACGGTCGTCTGGGCAATCATGACAGTTTCGATGTGGTGGCCGGCGACTGGCTTGCGCAACACAAGCTGAACTGATGTGGGGTTGGTAGGCGAGCTGTATCCGATGTTTGCCTGCCAACGCCCGGGGCCTACCAGCGACCGGGCGCCTGATATCCAGATACGTATGCCTATCGGCGACTTCATGGTTATGGATCGTGACACAGAATTTTTCCGGGAACGTGATGCCTCTGGTCCAGAAAGATGCGGCGATCGGGCAGGAGGGCCAACCTCCTGCCACGTTGCTCTCCGCCACGCCGCTTTATGTCAAATTGAAAGACTATGTTCGTAGCCGTGTCGAAGCCGGTGAGTGGAAGATCGGCCAGCGCGTTCCCTCGGAAAACGAGTTGGTCGACATTCTCGGGGTGAGCCGGATGACGGCCAATCGCGCCCTGCGGGAACTGGCGGACGAAGGGCTTGTGGTGCGCCTGCGCGGCAAAGGTTCCTTTGTGGCGACCAGGAAACGAACTTCGCAGTTTCAGAGCGTGCCCAACATTGCTGATGAGATCCGTCGCAACGGTGGCATTCATAGCGCAAGGGTAATCCTGCTTCAGATGGAAGCCTGTGGCGAGGAACTTGCCGAAGCTCTGGGCGTATCACCCGCAGACCCCGTGGCGCATTCGATTATCATGCATGCCGAAGATGGACTTCCGATGCAGATCGAGGATCGCTTCGTCAATCCCAGCTGCGTGCCTGATTATCTGCATCAGGATTTCAATGTCGTCACGCCCAATGGCTACCTGACGGACGTCGCGCCAATCGTCAAGGCGGAGCAGCATATAGAATCGGTCAATGCGCAGGCCTGGGAGTGCAAGCTTTTGGCGATCCAGAAGTCCGAACCATGTCTGCTTGTGCGCCGCCGTACATGGTCGGTTGAGGGCATCGTTTCTTCTGTCCGCTTGCTCTATCCCGGCAGCCGCTATCGTCTTTACAGCAGCACGTGAGGCCCTGCCCAAATGCCGCGCTCTGACCGATTTCAAGGCACCTTGGTTTCAAGACCGACTGGTTCCAAGAATGGAGAAACGCCTTTGTCTATCGTTGCATCACGGCCCATACTCTTCAGGAGAATTTCATGAGCGTTGTTCTTGATGACGGGCTGGATTGGCGCGCTGTTGCGCGTGTCGGCGAGGGTGAGGCACTTTCTCTCTCAGACAAGGCCTATCGGCGCATCGATCGGGGAAGCCAGATCCTGGATCGTATCGTGGAAAGCGGTGTCCGCGCCTATGGCATCACGACTGGCATCGGCGCCCTCTCGGATACGGTTGTCGATCGCGCAACGCAGGGCCGGCTGTCACGCGGGATTATCCTCAGCCATGCCTGTGGCATCGGTCCGTTGCTGGATGCGCGTGAGGTGCGGGCTATCATGGCGGCGGAGATCGCCAATTTCGCCCACGGCCATTCCGGTGTCCGGCGCGATATCGTCTCGCATCTGTTGACGTTTTTAGAGCGGGATTGCATTCCCGATGTGCCATCGCGGGGGTCTGCCGGTTATCTGACCCACAACGCCCATACCGGGCTTGTGCTGATCGGTGAGGGGCAAGCGCGCGTCGGTGGTCGTCCTTTCAGCGGGTGGGAGGCTTTGGCTCAGATCGGTCTTCAACCGCTGGTGCTGGGCGCCAAGGAAGGGCTGAGCCTCGTCAACGGCACGGCATGTGCAACCGGTCTGTCGAGTGTGGCACTGGCCCGCGCCGCGCGCCTGCAAGATTGGGCGGATGCTATCGCGGCTCTGACGCTTGAAGCGGCTGGGTGCCAGATGGATGCCTTCGATGAAGCCGTTCTCGCCCTGCGCCCTTCAAAGGGTATCGCGGCTGTCGGGGCAGCGCTTCGGGCCAGGCTCCAGGGCAGTGGACTGATTGCCGCCGCGCGCGGCATTCGTACCCAGGATGCCCTAAGCTTGCGGGCCGTGCCACATGCCCACGGTGCCGCACGTGACGTCTTCGATGCTTGCGCGGTGATCGTCGATCGTGAACTTGCCTCGGCCACGGATAATCCCGCGATCCTGGGGACACCAGAAAAGCCCATCGTTTCATCACAGGCCCATGCTGTCGCCCCGGCGCTGGGTCAGGCAGCCGATAGTCTGGCGATTGCCATTGCGCAGATCGCAGCCATGAGTGAGCGCCGGATCGACCGGCTCGTCAATCCGCTGGTGAGTGGCTTGCCGCCTTTCCTCGCCACCGATGCCGGAAGCCATTCCGGCCTGATGATCGCTCAATATACGGCGGCGGCTCTTGTTGGCGATAACCGCCGCCTTGCGGCCCCGGCTTCTACCGATGGCGGTTTGACCTCCGGCCTGCAGGAGGATTTCCTGGCTCATCCTACCGCTGCCGCCAACAAGCTGCTCGCGGTCCTCGACAATGCCGAGTATATTCTGGCGATTGAATGGATGGCTGGCGCGCAGGCCCATGATTTCCTCGGAGCTGCGGGGCAGCGAGCAGCTGGAACGAATGTGCTCTACAGCATGGTTCGCGAGCACCTCCCGCCCTATTCAGACGACCGGCCACTTTCCGGCGATATTGAAAAGGTTCGCGCCCTCTTGAGAGAGCAGGCTCCGCCGCATTGAGGCAAATGGCTTTTGCATTGCCGGATTTGTCCTGTGCTTGAAATCGGCAGTGTGTTTGAAAGACATAGCCATCCTTCGTCTGTTGCCACTCGGCCGGCCTGGGTCCGCGACCAGTCCGCTCCAATCGCTCCGACGGGATTTTGGCCATTTGCGCTCATGTCGACATCATTTCGGAACTTTACGACCTCCAGCGCGGTTATTTTTTCAAATCAGCAAAAGGAGATGTTTCATGCCCCGTGGTGACAAATCCGCATATACCGACAAGCAAAAACGCAAGGCGGAACATATCGAAGAGAGTTACGAAAATCGTGGCGTACCCGAAAAGGAAGCGCAAAGCCGCGCCTGGGCGACGGTGAACAAAGAAAGCGGTGGCGGCAACAAGTCAGGGTCTGGTCGGGGCCACCCCGAAAGCCACGCATCCTCGCAAAAGGGTGGGCGCGAGGGTGGCAAGGCGTCTGCTGCAAGAAGCAGGGAAGAACGATCTGCCTCCGCAAAGAAGGCCGCAGCAACCCGTAAACATAATGAGCAGCATGCCCATCATTGACCGTTACAGCGCCGTGCGCTTCATGAAGCGAACAGCGCTGTAACCATTTATATGTGTTGCCTAATTTTTCTCCTCAATCGAGTCTGATTTAAGGAGCTCTGCACCAGAGCCCGTCAGGCTGCGACCGATCTGGCGGCTTTTTCAAAAGCCTCGGCCCAGAGACCAATTGCCTCCTCCTCATGCCGGGCGGAAAGATAATACCGACCGAACTGGCTATACATCGACATCACGCCGTTGCGCCGCAGTTCTGTATGAAGTCTGGCGGTAAAATCCTTGTCGGACAGCTGTGCCGCTTCCTGGTAGGTCGAGGGCGGCGTCTTGCCGCGCCAGAGCGTAAAGACGGTGCCATAGCCGCTCGCACAGATGTCGATGCCTGCGTTGTTGAAGACATGGATCGCATGCGCCTGAAGCTCGGTTCCCACCTTTTCGAGCGCGCCGTAATCGACGGTATCGATAACGCTCATCGCCGCTTTCACGGCTGCGCAGGCGACCGGGTTGCCGTTATAGGTGCCGGCGCGGTTGACGCGGCGGTCCTCAAAGGCTGCCATGACCTCTGGCGTACCCAGCAAAGCTGCAACGGCAACGCCGTTGCCAATTGCCTTGCCAACCGTGGCAAGATCTGGACGGATGCCCATCAGATGGCTTGCCAGGCCACCGTAGAGCCGAAAGCCCATCAGCACTTCGTCCATGATCACCAGCGCACCATGCTGGTGGGCAATCGAGGCGACGTGTTGCAGATATCCGGGATCGGCGAGAATACATCCTGCATTGGCCATCATCGGCTCCAGGACGATGGCGGCGATATCATCGCATTCTTCAAACAGCAGTTCGACATCCTGCCGGTCGTTGAAGCGAAGCAGTAAGGTATTACCGTTCGATGGCCGCTCATTCGCCGCCATCTTCGCTTCGGGTGCGCCAGCATTGCCGAAAGCCACGTCGTCAAACCAGCCGTCATAACCGGCAGCCATCTTGACGATTTTTTGCCGGCCGGTCAGCGCACGTGCCGTCCGGCACGCCAGATGCACGGCCTCGCTGCCCGAATTGAGAAAGATGACCTTGGTCAGATCCCCGCTATGGGCAGCAAGGGCTGCCGCCGCTTCCTCTTCAAGGGCGTGGGCATAGGCGGGCATCGAGCCTTTGCTCAAGGCTTCGCGGATGGCTTCGGTGACGATAGGATCGGTATGTCCGAGGAACGTCGCGCCAAAACCAAGGGCCGTATCGACATATCGCCGACCGTCTTCGTCCCAGACATACGGCCCCTGTGCATTGGCGACGAGAAACCTCTTCCCGTCCAGATCGGGAACTTCACGTCCGCCGCTGGATATACCGCAAACCAGATGTTGCATCATTAAACTCCAAACAGGCTTGGAAGCCATTCGGTCAGGATGGGGAAAGCGACAAGCGCCGCAACACAAACCACGCTGGCAATCCAATAGGGAACCAGCCACTTCGAGACCGACCACATGTCGATTTTCGCGACATTGCAGACGACAAAGATGTTTGTGCCGATCGGCGGGGTAAACAGGCCGATGCCGAGCGTCATGGTGAAGACAATACCGGTCTGATAAGGCGTCATGCCCGCTGCCAGGGCGATAGGAACCAGTATCGGCGCCAGGATGATCAGCGCTGGCCCCAGATCGAGCCAGAAACCGACGACTTTCAACAACACCAACACGAGGATGATGGTGACGAGCGGCGTCGTATGCAGTCCGGTAATCCAGGCGGCGGCATTGGCTGGCACCTGTTCGACCGTCAGAATCCATCCGAACGGTGTCGCGAGCGCCATGATCATCATGATCACACCTGTTGTTGCCACGGCAGCGGACGCCGCCGAATAGAGTGACCGCAGAGGAAGCTCACGATAGACGAAGATTCCGATCAGGAATGAATAGACAACGGCGAGCGCCGAGGCCTCTGTGGCCGTGGCGATACCGCCGATGATCGAGCCCAGCACCAGCACGGGCATCAGCAGGGCAGGGAGGGCACCAAGCGCATCCCTGCCAATTTCACCCCATTGCGCCGGTGTTTCATTGCGCGGAAAATTATGGCGTTTAGCGACGATGTAGGATGTGACCATGAATGTCACCGCGATGAACAGGCCTGGCAGCAGGGCTGCCACCAGCAGACCACCGATGGAGGTGTTGGTCAGCACGCCGTAGAGGATCAGAATGACGCTCTGCGGACCAATAATGCCGAGGGTTCCCGAGGCTGCCGTGACGGCGGCGGCAAAGGCTTTCGGATAGCCACGCTCGGCCATGGCGGGGATCATGATCGATCCGACAGCGCCGGTATCGGCGGTCGCCGAGCCGCTGATGCCGCCATAGACCAGGGCCGTCGCAACATTGACGAGGCCAAGGCCGCCGGTAATGCGACCAAAGACATGTTCCGCGACCCGCATGATCCGGGCTGTCAGTCCGCCGCGGTTCATCAATTCCCCGGCAAAGAGAAACAGAGGAATGGCCGCAAGGGTAATGGCATCGGCACCGCGGATCGTCTGCTGTGCAAACCAGGCGAATGGCAGGCCGAGATGGCCGACATAGATTGTCAGCAGGCTGGCCACGCCCATGCACCATGCAATGGGAACGCCGATCAGCAGCAGAAACGAAAAGCTGAGGATAAGGACGGCAACGGTCATCGCAGTGATCCTTCCTGTGGCTTTCCGGGCAGGGGATGAACCCTGTGGGAAAGGCGGTAGAGCGCAATGCAGACGGCTGCGACGCCGAGAATGAGGATGGTCGCCGTGATCACGCCTGTTGGCATGCGCAAGACGGATGTCGGCACCTTCCAAGAACGCTGCCAGACCGCCCAGCCGCTGATGACGAAAGCCAGTCCCATGGTCAGCAGCGCCAGATTGGCGATGGCATCGAAGGCGGCCCGCAGACGGGGTGGAGCACTGTGCTTGAAGGCCTCGAAAGCCACGTTTTCACCCCGGACTTCGGCATTGATCAACCCGATGAAGATGATCCAGATGAAAGCGATCCCCGCGACTTCGAAAGACCATTCGAAACCGCCCAAACCGAAATAGCGAGCAATCACGCCAAGCAGGGTTGATCCGAACATGATGATGAAGGCCAGCACACCCGCAAACTCGAAGATGCGCTTCAACCACCCCCACCCGCCGGGTGAGGGGTTTTCTGAAAAATGATCCATGGGTGACGCCTCAGTTCGCGCTGGCGGCTTGTTTCACCGCCGACACGAGGTCACTGCCCCATTCTTTCGAGAACTGCTCGTAGACCGGCGAGACCAGAGCAGCAAACGGTGCGGTGTCGACTTTCGTCACCTTGACGCCCTTGCCCTCGAGCTTCTTCTGGGTGTCGGCATAGGCCTTGTCCAGCGCGCTACGATACCAGACGACGGTGTCTGTCGCGGCCTTCTTCACGGCGGCCTGTTCGTCAGGCGTCAGCGAATCCAGCTTATCCTTGTTCATGTACCACCAGTTGGCGGTCCAGATATAATTGGAGATCGACAGGTCCTTGGCGACTTCGTACCATTTGGAGTCCCAGTAATCGCGCATTTCAGGCTCGACGGCAGCAACGACATGCGATTGCAGCGCTGTATAGACCTGACCGAAAGGAATGGATTCTGCCAAGGCGCCAAGCTGCTTCATGGTGGCGAGAATGACTGGATTGGGAGGCGTGCGAATTTTTACGCCAGCCAGATCCGCAGGCTTTTCGATAGGTTTATTGGTCGCAAACTGGCGAAAGCCGGAGTCGAGCACGCCGAGCATCACATAGCCGCGCTCCTCGCCGAGGCGTTGGATCTTCTGGCCTTGTTCGCCATCAAGAAATGCGTGAACGTTTGATGCGTCCTTGAACAGGAACGGTAGCGACAGCACGTTAAGGCGCGGATCGATGGCATCGACCGCACCGCCAAGACCGATATCGATCGACCCCGCACCGACGCCGTCGGCGATTGGGCCTTCGTCGCCCAGTTGGGCATTCGGGAAGATCTGAACCTTGACCGAACCCTTGGTGTTCTCCCCAACTTCTGTTGCGAATTTTTGAACTGCTTCGTTGATCAGGCTTTCAGGCGCCGAAGCATGCGCCAGCCGCAATGTTGTTTCAGCATTGGCGGTGCTGGACCAAAGGCTGGAAAGACCAAGTACGGTGCCGAGCATGATGGCCGGCAGCCGGCTGCTTTTGTTGAGAGTGAACATGAATTCCCCTTTACGTTCTTCTTGTGTTGACGCAGCATGAGAATAATTGTCATTGCGCGGCTGAAAATGACAATTTTATTATTGATGCATAAGCGCCGCTGATAGCAGCCGTTTTCTGAAACGGTTGCGCTTTGGGAGATAGGAAGCGTTTCGACGGTCGATTGGTCAATGGCGGAGCAGAATGCGCAATCTCGATAGCGACGCACTGGCAAGCTTTGTAGCTGTTGCCGAGACGGGCAGTTTCACGGCGGCGGCAGAACGGCTGGGACGCACGCAGGCCGCGGTCAGCATGGCGATCGGCAAATGGGAAGAGCGTCTTGATCTGCGGTTGTTCGATCGCGGGCATCGCCGGGTCACCTTGACGCCGATCGGGGAAAGATTGCTTGGCTATGCGCGGCGCATACGGGCAATCGAGGATGAAGCCCTGGCGACGCTGCTTGAAGGCCGCAATGAAAGCCGCGTCCGGCTCGGCATGCCCGATGACTACCTGACGTTGTTTGGCACGGCGCTGATGCAGCGTTTTGCGCCACAGCATCCCAAGGTCAATCTGGACCTGCAATATGATTTCTCTCACCATCTGGAAGGCATGGTTGAAAGCCGGGAGCTGGATATTGCCATCATTACGCAAAGTCCGGCAGAGCCTA
Source organism: Agrobacterium vitis (assembly GCF_014926405.1). Taxonomy (NCBI): domain Bacteria; kingdom Pseudomonadati; phylum Pseudomonadota; class Alphaproteobacteria; order Hyphomicrobiales; family Rhizobiaceae; genus Gillisella; species Gillisella vitis. Next base: position 2,758,652 of record NZ_JACXXJ020000005.1, on the reverse strand, counting down.
AGGGGGAGTTGATCCGCCTGGAACGGCAGGTTTGGTGCGCGGCGCCAAACCGTTACCCGGAACACAGCAGTACCGTTCAACTGGCGCTTTTTCCGGACGGCTGCCGGTCCCGGCCACAGGTTCTGGCAGCGCTTGATCGTGCGGATCGCCGTTGGCGGATTGTCTATTCGTCATCGGATATTGCTGGAATTCAGCTGGCGGTTCATTCAGGAGACCTGTTGACGGTTCTGCCGGAGACGGCCGTGCCTGCGAACTGGCGCAAGCTGGGGATTGATGATGGCCTGCCGGAATTGCCGATCCTGCGGCTGGCAATGGTTCTGCCCCAACAACCGCGCCTGCCGGTCAGGCAATTGGCGACGTTCCTGCGTGCGGAATTCCAGCATTCTCTTTCTACCGCATAACACCTCAACCAGTGTCACCCTGGAATAGTCTCATGATCTCCAATGCACTTGCCTCCATGCTGGCACGGCGTAACATCCATTATGGCTGGATCGTCGTCGCGGCAACCTTCCTCACCATGCTGGTCACGGCAGGTGCGATGGGCGCGCCTGGCGTGCTCATCAAGCCACTTCAGGACGAGTTTGGCTGGGAAACCTCGCAGATTTCTTCGGCGCTTGCCGTACGGCTGGTGCTGTTTGGCCTGATGGGGCCGTTCTCGGCGGCGTTCATGAATTATTTCGGCGTCCGGAAAGTCATCGTCTTCGCAATGATCCTGATTTCCAGCGGCTTCATTGGGTCATTGTTCATGACGAAGATCTGGCAGCTTCTGGTGCTTTGGGGCGTGGTCGTCGGCCTCGGTACAGGCCTGACAGCCATGGTGCTCGCGGCTACCGTTTCGGCCCGCTGGTTCACCAGGCATCGCGGCCTCGTCGTCGGCATGCTCTCGGCAAGCTCGGCTACCGGCCAATTGGTTTTTCTGCCGCTGATGGCGCAATTGACGGAAAGCTACGGCTGGCGAATGACAGTGTTTTTCGTCTGCGGCATGATCCTGTTGGCTGCTCTGATCGTGTTGGCGGTTATGCGTGACCGCCCCTCCGATCTCAACCTTCCCTCTTTCGGGGAGGAACAGGTGACGCCGCCACCTCAGCAAGCCGGTGGCCTGCTGACAATGCTGGCAACACCCGTTTCCGTGCTCAGGGAGGTGTCAAAGACGTCCACCTTCTGGATTCTGTTTGCGACGTTCTTCATCTGCGGGCTGAGCACCAATGGCCTGATCCAGACGCATTTCGTCACGCTCTGCGGCGATTTCGGCATTCTGCCGGTGGCCGCCGCCAGCGTGCTTGCGGTGATGGGCATTTTCGACTTCTTCGGGACGATCGGCTCCGGTTGGCTGTCCGACCGCTTCGACAATCGTTGGCTGCTTTTCTGGTATTACGGTCTACGTGGCCTGTCATTGCTCTTCCTGCCGTTCAGCGATTTCAGCTTTTATGGGCTATCGATCTTTGCTGTCTTTTACGGCCTCGACTGGATTGCCACCGTGCCTCCAACCGTCAAGATCGCCGCCGACCGCTTCGGTCGTGAGAAAGCAGGTATCGTTTTCGGCTGGGTCTTTACCGGTCACCAACTCGGCGCTGCGACTGCGGCCTATGGCGCCGGTCTGTCGCGCACGGAGTTGCAGAGCTATTTACCCGCTTTCTTCATCGCCGGAGCTTTCTGCCTGCTGGCCTCGATCCTGGCGATTACTCTGGAGAAAACCGGTCGCTCGGCGCTCTCGGCAGCCCGTTGAGACGAGGAGCCATTGTCAGGGAAAAGGAGAGGCTGGTTTTCCTGAAAGGACAAATGGCAACAAAAAGATCCAGAGGCTCTCCGTTTCAAATAGGTCGGTTGATAAAAATCGAATCATTGATTTAGCTGAATGCATACTTGGCCATGATAAATTCCTCCCGGATAGAGTGTGAGGATCAAGTATGATTGTTCAACTTAACACCTCGGTTCCTTCTGCGGGTGCGGCAAAAGAAGATACGGCCAGTCCTTTTCAGGCCAGCCCATTGCAGGAAGGAGCCGTTTTGCCGGAGACCTTAAGTCTTGCCGAACGGGAGACCTATAATCTGGCGCTTGATGCGCGAAATGGTGACAATGTTCTGGATAAGGTCATTCTGAACGTCGTGCGGCCTCCCGCTCTCGTGTTGTTTGCCCTTCTGGATGCTGGCCGGGTCTTCCCGGATGTGCCTCTGCCCCAGGCGCAGGATGCGTATGATCGCATGGCTGATACCACGGAGATTGAGGTGCCTGATGTCGGCGACAGCTCGAAAAATCAACAGGGAGCCAAACCTGCCCAGCCTGATAGCGGCTTCGCCGCCAGTGGAAGCAATGCGATATCCTCGCCCATTGCTGCCGGGACATCGTCTGCATCATCGACCATCTCGACCTCGGCACCGTCGATTACCGCCTGATCCCATAGGCCCGTCTTAAGGCCCATACGCCGTTACGTTAACGTGCGCCCTAAGAGCATTTCCGTGTTTTCTGGAAACGCATAAATACTCTGACCCTTTGTTTGACGCATTTCCGGACGCAAAACCGCTAAGCACTTTTGCTGGAAATGCTCTAACGACAGTATTCAGGTCTTTATACCTATACGCTAAGTCGTCCGTCCGGACGCTCGCCATCTTGCATGGACGGCTACGTTTGATAGCGCAAGCACCCGCGCCGCGCGCAATGTCCCCACTTGAGATATGTCAATGCCGACCACCCGGCAATCGCGTTTTATCGCGCCGACATTACTCCAGTATTCACCGGCGAGTTTGGTGCCATGGGGGTAAATTATGAAAATAACACAAGATGTTACAATTGACGTGATTAAGCCTGACCGGGCGAAAAGCGTTGGCGTGGGCCGAAGTATCCCTTCCGGACAGGCCTGACGATAGAGGAGATGGATTTCCGATGCTGCGTGATCGTATTCGCTACAGGCCTCTGATGGACAAGCTGGTCACGGCCGACGAGGCCGCCGCCATGATAGAAGACGGCATGACCATCGGCATGAGCGGCTTTACCCGCGCCGGTGAAGCCAAGGCGGTGCCGATGGCGCTGGCGGAGCGGGCTCGCAAGCATCCTTTGAAGATCACACTGATGACCGGCGCGTCGCTGGGCAATGATCTCGACAAGACGCTTGTCGAGGCCCATGTCGTGTCGCGGCGTATGCCATTCCAGGCGGATCCGGCGCTGCGCAAGGCGATCAATGCCGGGGAGGTGATGTTCATCGACCAGCATCTTTCGGAAACGGTGGAGCAATTGCGCACCGGTCAGATCGCGCCGGTCGATATTGCCATCATTGAGGCGGTGGCCATTACCGAGCATGGTGGCATTGTGCGGACCACATCGGTTGGCAATTCTGCCAGTTTTGCCATTCTTGCCAAGAAGGTGATCATTGAACTGAACCTGTCGCAGCCGATCACGCTTGAAGGCCTGCATGACATCTATATCCCGTCGCGGCGCCCGGCCCGCATGCCGATCCCCGTTGTGACGCCGGAAAGCCGTGTCGGGCTGCCCTATATTTCCATAGCTCCGGAAAAAATTGTCGCCATTGTCGTCTCTGAAAAACATGACAGCTCGGCCCCCATTCAGCCGCCGGACGACGATACCAAGGCCATTGCCGGTCACCTGATCGAGCTTTTGCTCAACGAAGTGCGCCAAGGTCGGATGGGCTACGATCTCCAACCGTTGCAGGCCGGGATCGGCACCATTGCCAATGCCGTGTTGCATGGCTTTATCGATACACCGTTCCATGACTTGAAGATGTATTCGGAAGTTTTGCAGGATTCGACCTTTGAATTGATCGATGCCGGCAAGATGAGTTTCGCCTCTGCGTCGTCCATTACATTGTCGGCGGAAATGTATCAGAAAGTCCTGCCAAAACTGGCTGAATACAAGCATCACCTCGTGCTACGCCCGCAGGAAATCAGCAACCATCCGGAAGTCATTCGGCGGCTGGGGCTAATCTGCATCAATACGGCGCTTGAATTCGACCTCTATGGCAATGTCAATTCCACCCATGTCAGCGGCACACAGATGATGAACGGCATCGGCGGATCCGGTGATTTTGCCCGCAATGCCTATCTGTCGATTTTCGTCACCAAGTCGATTGCCAAGAATGGGGCGATTTCCTCTGTCGTTCCGATGGTTAGCCATGTCGATCATACCGAACACGACGTTGATATTCTCATCACTGAACAGGGGCTTGCCGATCTGCGGGGCCTGGCACCGCGCGAAAGGGCGCGGCTGGTGCTCGACAACTGCGTGCATCCTGATTACCGCGACCAGCTTGCTGACTACTATCAGAGGGCGCTCGTGCGTGGCGGTCATACGCCTCACATTCTCGAAGAGGCGTTTTCCTGGCATCAATCGATGCGTGAGACAGGAACCATGCGCCGATAAGATTTGACTGGTGTCAAGCGTCTAATGACGATAAACCGGTTTCGACACCAGAGCCGGGCTGCATGATGCTGACCCGGGACGGATATAGACCGGACCCGACAATGATCAAGCCGCATGCCGACCTATCCGCCCCATCTCTTCCTGAAAAGCAAAACATCACAGCTCTTCCCCGCCGCTCAAGGCGGCGTGGCCTCTCTATTTCCATGCGCTCGGCGGCTCGGCCGCTCGCTATTATCATGCTCGGCGTACTGTTGGTGGGCTGCGCGTCGCGGGCGGTGGGCGTGATGAAGCCGGTCGGCGCGGCGGTTAAGGCCGCCAATGCCAGCGAGGTCAATCTCCTGGCTGCGACGACCCGCGCCCCCTCCGAAGATAAATCGATCCTGTTCAGCGGCGAGCGCGGAACGGGTCTGTTGATCGATGCCGTCACCATTTCGATTCCTCCCGCCGCAAACCGCAAGATCGGCGAGGTTCAATGGCCAAAGAAACTGCCGCCGGATCCGCGCAAGGACTTCACGACCGTTGCCGTCCAGCCCATTCAGACCGACCCGCAGCGCCGGGCCTGGCTGAACACCCACGCAAAGGGCAAGCACCGCGTGCTGCTATTCGTGCACGGGTTCAATAATACCTACGAGGATTCCTTCTATCGCTTTGCCCAGATCGTTCACGATTCAGGCACGGATGTGGTGCCAATGGTGTTTACCTGGCCGTCTCGCGCCAGTATTTTCGACTATAATTACGACAAGGAAAGCACCAATTATTCCCGCGATGCCCTGGAAGAGATGCTGACCCGCATGACCAGCGACCCGCAGGTTTCGGATGTGACGGTCATGGCGCATTCGATGGGGTCGTGGCTTGCCGTCGAAGCGCTGCGGCAAATGGCCATCCGCCATGGCGGCGTCAATGCCAAGATTACCAATGTCATTCTTGCCTCTCCGGATCTGGATGTCGATGTGTTCGGCAAGCAGTTTCAGGCATTAGGGCCAAAGCCACCGCATTTCACCCTGTTCGTTTCTCAGGATGACCGGGCGCTGAGTATTTCCCGGCGTATTTCCGGCAATGTCGACCGGTTGGGGCAGATCAATCCGGCCAATGAACCGTATCGAAGCGTGCTCGAAAAGGCTGGCATCACCGTTCTCGACCTGACCAAGCTGAAAACTGGCGATAGGCTGAACCACGGCAAGTTCGCCGAAAGCCCGGAAGTGGTGCGGCTGATCGGCGGACGGCTGATTGCCGGACAGACCGTCACGGATTCGCAGGTGGGTGTCGGCGAAGCCCTCGGTGCCGTCACCATCGGCGCCACCAACACGATCGGTCAGGCCGCCAGCACCGCAATCAGCGCGCCGATCATGATCTTCGACCCCCGGACCCGCCGAAACTATGGTGACCAGCTGAAAAAGCTGGGCGAAAGCGCTGGCTCGACGGTTACCTCCGTCGGTGACACAGTGCCACGGTGATCTCTGCGCTATAATTACCACCTTGAATCGATTTCGGTTTCAGGAATTATGCAGTAGATCGCCTTTTGCTTGAGGAATTGATCAGCCACGAACCGGAGGATGCCGCGATGAGATGGAAGCGGATGATGCAATTGTTCGATGTGCATTGCGAAGGCGAAATCGGCAAAGTGGCGATTGGTGGGGTTCCGAAAATTCCCGGCGATACGGTGGCGGATCAGTTGCATTGGCTGAATACGGACCCGAAAGGCCGGGAACTGCGGCATTTTCTGGTGTTGGAGCCACGCGGAGCGCCAATTGGCTCGGTCAATCTGCTTCTACCAGCCAAGGACAGCCGAGCGGATGCCGCCTTCATCATCCTTCAGCCGGATCAGGCCCATGCCAGCTCCGGTTCCAACTCGATCTGCGTCACCACGGCCCTGCTTGAAAGCGGCATGATCGAGATGCAGGAACCGGAAACGGTGGTGATGCTGGAAACCGCCGCCGGGCTGGTCAAGGCTGTGGCTCAATGCAAAGAGGGGCATTGCGACAGCGTCACCTTGACCATGGTGCCATCCTTCGTTCACGAACTGGACGCGCAGATTGCCACGGAGAGTTGGGGCGAGATTCGCTTCGATCTCGCCTATGGCGGGGTTTTTTATGCACTGGTGGATGTCCGCCAACTCGGACTGACCATCGAACCGGGCAATGCCCGCCGTCTGGTGGAGGCGGGTATGCTGTTGAAGGGCGAAATTAATCAGCGCATACAGGTCGTCCATCCGGATATTCCGGCCATCTCCGGCGTCGCTTATGTGATGTTTCGCGATGAGGACCCAGACGGTGCTGTGCGGACCTGCACCACTATGTGGCCGGGCAGAGTGGACCGTTCGCCTTGTGGCACAGGAAATTCGGCCAATCTCGCCACATTGCATGCGCGTGGTCGGGTCAAGCCGGGTGACAGCTTTCTGTCGCGCTCGATCATCGGTTCGCAGTTCACGGTCGGTCTGCAAGGCCTGACCACCGTTGCCGGTCGCCCCGCCGTCATTCCCACCATTACCGGACGCGGCTTTACCTATGGCATCCACCAGGTTGCCCTGGATGCCTTTGATCCACTGGGGGGTGGGTTTGTGTTGACGGATGTCTGGGGTGCTGCGGCTGAAACCATCAAGATTTAAGAGCTGTGATGGCGCCCAGCTGGGGGCCTCCCGACATCGGTAATCTTAAAACGTGAGGGATCGTCACAAACCCATCTATTCTTAAGGTTGTCAATTGTGTTGATTACACCGTACTACAGTCTGTCAGTTTCATACGGAACTGGCTATCGTGCCATTTCTTTTGTTTTCGTTTGTCTTTTCAGGAAAGCCGGGTTGCAATTTTCCTAAGGCAAGCTTTTTAAATCTAGGGTTTTCGGCAGAGCAGCAGCAACCGGTTTTGGACACGATGCCACACCGTGGCAAAGCGAATTTCGGACGATTGGCAAAGCGCATGGTGCTTTCGGCAAGGGGACGCAATGACATCGGAAGATACTGCTGATACTGGCATGGCAGATACGGACATGACAGATACGGGCATGTTTCTGGCCAAGGCGGATATTTTCACCAGCCTGACACCGGAAGAAGATAGGGCATGGTCGCAACTCTGCACCGTTGAGAGCGTTTCGGGTGGCACGATTGTCCTCGATTATGGCATCAGGCCCGAAATTGTGCTCGTCGTCCTGTCCGGCGCTCTGCGTGCGACGCTGCGTGTTTCAGCCGGAAAGGAGTTATTTCTGGATATGATCGGCCCCGGCGGCACTATGGCAGAAATGGATGCGATACGCGCTGAAGGCTATAATCTCTGTCTGATGGCCACCACCGATGCGACGCTGGTTCGAATGCCAGTGGACGTCTTCAATGACATTATCGCTCAAAAACACACCGTCTGTCTGAGCCTTCTGTCCGTATTGGTTCAGCGCATGCACGTCCTGCATGCCAGAATATGCGAGTTTTCCTATCTCGATGTGCGGCACCGCCTTTACACAACCTTGCTACGATTGTCGAAACCCTCTGAGGACAAGCCTCAGCAGCGTACGATCTCTCCGGTGATCATTCACGCGGCTTTAGCCGAACATGTTGGCGCACGCCGCGAAACCGTCTCACGCGAGATGTCGCGTCTGGTGCAGGATGGGGTGATTGAACGCAACCGTAATGCGATTGTCATCCGTCAGCCCCATGAGTTATTGCGGCGCCTGTCGCAATTCGATTTTGCATGAATTGTTATTTTTCCCAATGGTTTAGGTCGAAATTCAAGGCGACGGTCCCTCATGGATCTCGCCAATTGCCCTAAAACAAGAAAAACTAAAATTTTAGCTTATTGCTTTAGTCAATTTCAGTGTGCCCCTGCTACAAGCAAGGGTAATCGCTGAGACTTGGAGCGCTGACTTGGTTCTGCATGATGCAGACTGCTCCCCGCAAGGTCCAGCATGGAAAATGCAATCCTGACATGATGCTGCCCGAATGCGACAGTCCGCCCGACCGTTGCGGATGTGTTGTCATCAGGTCTGCTGTCCCAGCGAAAACCCTCAACGGAGGAAACCATGAGCATTCTGATCGTTGAAGACAATGCCACCAACGCGATGATCCTGAAACATCTGGCACGCAAGGTCGCCGATGATGAAATCATCGTGCAGGCCGATGCCAATGAGGCGCTGGTTCTGTGTCACCAAACGCTATTCGATCTGTTGATCGTCGATCAGATCCTGCCGGGTATGAGCGGTTTGCAATTTGTCACCACGCTCCGCCAGCTCGGCCGTTATGACCAGGTGCCGATCATTATGGTCACCGCCGACAATGAACCGGGACTGCGCCAGGCCGCCCGTCAGGTCGGCATTACCGACTTTTTGACCAAGCCGGTTGAAGCCCTGACCTTCCGCCAATTGATCGCCAATTACCGTGGCGGCAGCGTTGCGGGTGAAGCGCGGGGCGCTGTGGTCCGATGAAAGGATATGTCCTCGCCATCGCCTTGCTTTTTGCCTTGGTACCGCGCGCCGAGGCGCTCGACAAGCCCAAGGGTGCCGTCATCCTGACTGTCGAAGGCAAGCTTTCCCACTCCAATAGCGGCGACAAGGCCATTTTCGATCTCGCCATGCTGGACGCCTTGCCAGGACGGACCGTGACGCTTGAGACCCCATGGACGAAAAAGCCGGCCACCTATTCCGGCCCCTTGCTGCGCGCTGTTCTGGATGCCGCCGGTGCCGGGCGGGGAGCTGTCACGGTACGAGCGCTCAATGACTATTCGGCAGTCATTCCGCCAGAGGATGTAACCGGGCTCAACATTATCCTTGCCACACGCACGGACGGCGAAACCATGCCGGTGCGCGACAAGGGCCCGATGATGGTGATCTATCCCTTCGACGAGGACAGCAGTCTCTATACGGAAACCTATTTCGCGCGCTCCGTTTGGCAGATCAAATCGCTCGAGGTTCGGTGATGCTGCTCGCTCCCGCCACGGCGCAAAAACGTCAAACGCAGCCAAAGACGACCTTGATCCTGTTGATCCTGTCGGGTGTCTTGCTGCTGACATTTCTTCTGCTGTTCAAGGACGTATCGGATCGCTACCGCCTGCTGTTTGACGATATCCGGGAAAACGCAGTCTGGTCGATCTACCAATTGGACCGGGAAGCGCGCGCCCTCGATTATGTCCTGGTGGAAGCCAGCAACCAGGGTGCCAGCGACGAGAAGGCAATCGCGCAAGTGTCTATGCGCTACGATATCCTCCTGTCCCGGATAAACCTGGTCAATGATTCCAAATTCGGTAGCTATTTCAACAGTGACACGACGATATCAGGCCATTTGCAAAGCATCGGCGACATCATCCGGAAAATAGAACCGGTTTTGGATGGATTTCAAACTGGCGTCGTACCGGACACTCAACAGATTGAAGAGGTGAAGCGGGACCTGGATGTCTTGTGCGCGCAAACCAACGACCTGTTGATCTACACCAATTCCTACGTTGGCAACCAACGCTCCACCATCCGCAGCGCCATGTTCGAGATGGAAAAGACCTCGGCCATTATGCTCGGTCTGTTGATGGCGTCGGTAATCTTTCTCGTCGTCACGTTACACCGCCAGCTCAAGTCGGTCCGCGAGACCAGCCGCCGCCTGGAAACCATGACCAGGGAACTGTCGGATGCTTACGAGGCCGCCGATTCCGGCAATCGGGCCAAATCCCAGTTCATGGCCACCATGGGCCATGAAATCCGCACACCGCTCAATGCCATCCTGGGCATGGCCGAATTGCTGGAATATTCGCAGCTGCCGTCTGATGCCCTGCAAAGCGTCAAGACCATCCGCTCGTCTGGCGAAGCGCTGCTGGAAGTGATCAACGAGATCCTGGATTACTCCAAGATCGAGCATGGCAAGCTGGAGCTGGAAGAACGCGCCGTCGATATTTCCAGCCTGGCTGAAAATACCATCAGCATCATGCAGGGCCGCTCCGACGATCAGGACAACCAGCTGGTGCTGGATATTCCGGTGTCTCTCGATGCGCTCTACGTGCGCACCGATCCCACTCGCCTGCGCCAGGTTCTGCTCAATCTGCTCAGCAATGCCATCAAATTCACCCAGAACGGCGTGGTGACACTAAGGCTGCGCGAATTCTATCGCGGCAGCGCTTTGATGTTGCGGTTTGAGGTGGAAGATACCGGCATCGGCATCGACGAGACTGGGCTTGCCAAATTGTTCAAGCCATTTTCGCAGGTCGATGCCAGCATCAGCCGCAAATATGGTGGTACCGGGCTTGGGCTGACAATCTGCAAGCAGATTGTCGAGAAGCTTGGCGGCGAACTGGGCATGAGCAGCACGGTTGGGGTCGGCAGCATCTTCTGGTTCGAACTGCCGGTCATGGCAGCCGGAAAGGACGATGTCCGCCAGAATGCCCGCCACAGCAGCGCGGATTTGCCCCGTCTGAAGATCCTTCTGGTGGAGGATAACCGGGTCAACCAGCAGGTTGCCAGCCGTTTCCTGTCGAAACTCGGCCAGGATGTGGTTGTGGCTGGCGATGGTGCCCAGGCGGTCGCCCGCACCGAGCGGGAAGTCTTCGACATGATCCTGATGGATATGCAAATGCCGGTCATGGACGGTATCGAGGCAACCCGTCATATCATCGAGCGCGGCGGGGCTTCCGCCTTGACGCCGATTGTTGCCATGACCGCAAATGCTTCTGACGACGATCGCCGTCGGTGCCGCGCTGCCGGCATGGTGGGATTTGAATCCAAACCCGTGACCATGAACCGCCTGCGCGACCTCATTCTCAGTTTTGCACCGGTGGACCGCGAACAGGTCTCGGGTGAGGAGCCGGTTGAGACCAAGCCTCAGCAAGACAGTGTGTTGGACCATAGCCCACTGACGCTTCAACAGCATCTTGACGAGATTAACGGGCTTGACGAGGCCCGCCATGACGAACTGGTCGAGGCTCTGGGCGAAGAGATCTACCAGGAACTGATTGAATCGTTTTTTGACGACGCGGCCCAGCTGCTTGGCGAACTGCACAATGCCATGGCCCAGCGCAATCCCCGCGAAATCGATCGCGTGCTCCACACGATCAAGGGGGCTGCCGTCAATGTTGGTTTGAACGATATTGCAGGCTTTGCCCATGCGTTAAGAGTGCAGCAGCCAACGCCGGATGCCGTTCACAGGTTGACGCAAGAGGTGGATTTGATGAAGCTCAAACTGGTAGGAGCCTGAAACGGCGGAACCATTCCAACCCCTGAGGGAGCGCTTGGGGAAACCTACGGGGCGCATTGAACCCCGCAGACAATTGAAACAGGTGGCCTGACGGTCGCGGAGGCTATAATGCGCATATTGCTGGTTGATGATAACAATACCAATTTGAAACTGCTGACCCGCCTGGTCAAGAAAATCGACCATTGCGAGCCCGTGGCCTTTTCAACCCCGGAAGAGGTGCTCTCCGCGCTGCCGGAGCTGGATTTCGATGTTGCCATCATCGATTACCAGATGCCGGTGTATAATGGCGTCGAGCTTTACACAGAGATCGTAAGGTTCGAGAAATATGCCCAGGTGCCGGTCGTGTTCATCACCGCCGACAAGGATATGACAACGCGGATGGCCGCGTTGAATGCCGGGGCTATCGACTTCCTGACCAAGCCGGTTAACCCGATCGAATTCCAGGCCCGCATCCACAATATCGTCAGCCTGTCGATTGCCCGTCGTCAGCTGGCGGACCAGGCCGAATGGCTGCGACGCGAAGTGGACAGGGCCGTGGGCGAGTTGCGGCAGCGCGAACAGGAAATCATTGAACGCCTGACGCTGGCAGCCGGCTACAAGGACCCGGATACGTCGCGCCATACCTTGCGGGTCGCCGCCTATGCACAGGCCATCGCCCGTGAAATGGGATTGCCGGAGCAGTTCTGCACCGATCTGAAGCTGGCAGCGCCGATGCATGACATCGGCAAGGTCGCCATGCCCGACACGGTCTTGCTCAAGCAGGGCCGGCTGACCGAATCCGAATATCGCCAGATGCAATCCCACGCCCAAATCGGCAGTGACATTCTCGCCCAGTCTCATTCCTCGCTGCTTCAGCTTGCCGCTGAAATCGCCGCCAGCCACCATGAGCGCTGGGATGGGCAAGGCTATCCCAACCGCCTGGCAGGCGATGCCATTCCCCTGTCCGGCCGGATCGTTTGTATTGCCGACAATTTCGACGCCCTGACCACTGAGCGCCCCTATAAGCCTGCCTGGTCCTATGAACGGACTGTGGAGCATGTGTTGGCGCGGGCTGGAAGTCAGTTCGACCCGGCCTGCGTTGCCGCATTTGAACGGGCGCTACCGGCAATCCATGAGATTATTGAGGCCGACCGGCGTGAACAGGCCGAGGAAGCAGCCAGAAAGGCCGCTGCCCTGCCGTTGGACAAAATCGCCTGACGGCATTGCCGCGCTTGCCTCCAACGCTGAACATGGTATTTCCAGCATGGATATAAGGCGCGAGCAGTATGCAGCGCCGCTCAGCCTGATACTCGCCGGAGATCCGCCATGCGCTCGCTTACCATTCGCCGCCCCGATGACTGGCACCTGCATCTCCGCGACGGCGCCATGCTGGAAGGTGTGATCGGCGATACCAGCCGGCACTTCGCCCGCGCCATCATCATGCCGAACCTGGTGCCGCCGGTGGTGACGACAGCGGATGCAGAGGCTTATCGGCAGCGCATTCTGGCTGCCGTGCCGAAGGGCGATCACTTCGAGCCACTGATGACCCTTTACCTGACGGAGCAGACCAGCCCTGATGATGTTGAGGAGGGCAAGACAACCGGACTGATCACCGCGGTGAAGCTCTATCCAGCCGGTGCCACCACCAATTCCCATGGCGGGGTGCGCGATCTCGACAAGGCGATGCCCGTTCTGGAGCGGATGGCGAAAATCGGATTGCCGCTCTGTGTCCATGGTGAGGTGACGACGCCGGAGGTGGATATTTTCGATCGTGAGGCGGTGTTCATCGACACAGTGCTCGATCCGCTGCGCCGCCGTCTGCCAGAGCTGAAGGTGACGATGGAGCATGTCACCACATCCGATGGGATCGATTATATCCTCAGCGCTGGCAGCAATCTGGCTGGCTCGATTACCACCCATCATCTGATCATCAACCGCAATGCCATTCTGGTTGGTGGCATCAGGCCGCATTATTATTGCCTGCCGGTTGCCAAGCGCGAAAGCCATCGCCTTGCCTTGCGCCGCGCTGCGACCTCAGGTGACAGCCGGTTTTTCCTCGGCACGGATTCAGCCCCGCATGGCGATCCTTTGAAGGAATGCGGTTGCGGCTGCGCGGGCATTTATACATCCATCAACACGATGAGCTGCCTTGCCCATGTGTTTGAAGAGGACGAGGCCCTGGAGCGGTTGGAAGCCTTTGTCTCGCTCAACGGTCCGGCCTGGTATGGGCTTAAGCCAAACGACGAGATGATAACCCTGGTCAGACGTGACGCACCGGTCGCCTTTCCGGCAAAGATCGAAACGGGTGCTGGACCCGTCACCGTTTTCGACCCGATGTTTCCAATCCATTGGGACGTCGAGGCCGCAATACAGGCTTGACCCGATGCGGATCATCCATCAAGTTGACGGTCATGATGGAGTAAGGAAAACTGAAATTTATCCTCCGCGAAGCTTTTTAAGGCGAATATTGGCATAGAGACCTATTCCTGGACTCGGTCCGGGCAGAAACGCGATCTGGGGTATTTCATTTTTTCTTGGGGGCGCCGGGTTCCACCTTATCGCCCCCATACTCACGCGTTTCAGGGTAGACATGATGGTGGATTTTAGTTCTTTACTTCTCGCCCTGGGCGTTTCCACCCTGTGTCTTCTTTTCACCTTTCTGGGAACATGGATGGCGCGGCGGGAAAACTCCTTTCTGCTCAGCTGGGTTATCGGACTTGCCCTCACCATGGTCGGAATTCTGGCCTATGGCCTTTTCACTTCGACCCCTTCACGAGGTCTGGGCGCGCTGGCCATGTCCTCGATCATCACCGGTTTCTTCATCCTTTATGCCGCCGCCAGGCAGTTTCGCACAGGGATTATACCCTTCAAGACGCTGATCGGTGTCTCCTGCGTTGCTGTCATCGCGCTGAGTGCGGCCTTCCTGTCGGGATATGGCGGCATTGGCTTTATGCTGTTCAACACCAGTACCGCCATCGTGATGTTGGCAATTGCCCATCAATACTGGCTTGGACGGGCGGAATCGCCCGGCGTGCTTTCCGGCATGGCCGTGCTTTATGGCGCCACCAGCCTCTCTTTCCTCGCCTGCGCCCTGGCTTTGGTCCAGCGTGGTCAGTGGCAGCTGGAAGTTGCACCGAGCGGATGGGTGGAAGATATCAATATGGCGGTCTGCATTGCTGGCATGAGTGGTATCGGCGCCTTGTCTCTGACCCTGCATCAGACCCGGATCACTGCCCGGCACCGGCTAGAGGCAATGACCGATGCGTTGACAGGCCTTTGCAATCGCCGGGCGCTGTTCAGTGCACATGGTACCAAAACCTTCCACGAGGATATGGCGATGCTGGTCTTCGATATCGACCGTTTCAAAACGATCAATGACCGCTACGGTCATGCTGTGGGTGATGAGGTGATCCGTAATATGGCTGCGGAACTGAAAGCAGCCATTGGTCTTTCCAGCGTTACCCGCCTCGGAGGCGAAGAATTTGCCGCTGTGCTGGAAAATGCTGCACCAGGACGGGCCGAGTGGATCGGAGAGCGGATCCGGCGCCAGCTTCAGGATCGCGAAGTCGTGGTGGAGGGGGACAGTTTCGTCGCAACGACCAGTGTCGGCATTGCCTATGGCACAGCATCCGGCCTGACCTTCGATGAGATCCTCAACCTGGCGGACAATGCGCTTTACAATGCCAAACGGCTCGGTCGCAACCGGGTAGAAACGGCAGTGGCAAACTGGGAGAGTGGCCTGTCAGTGGAAGCCGACAGCGCCTAAAGGATGTCCAGGAAAAGCAGAACCGGTTTCCCGAAACGACAAAAGACCGCCGAAAACAAAGGGCGGTTCGATTGTAAATGGCGCGCGCTTATCCCCGGATATATCCTCTGGCCTGCCTTCCAGCTTCCTGCTATGGGCATGGATGCGTTAAAGCCGCGCGGGTAAAGGCAAGGACATGTCTACTCCGCCGCAGCCTCGCCATGTGATTGCCGGAGCGACTGCGGTCAGCCCGGCTGACCCATTTGCGCAGAAGACAGGAGCACCGATGACCCAGACTTCCTTTTCCGATCCGGCCGTCATGGCGGAATTGCTGGCGAAAATGCTCTGGGAAATCAAGGCGGTGCATTTCAATGCCGCTGAGCCTTACAAGCTGGCTTCCGGCATGCGCAGCCCCGTCTATATCGATTGCCGCAAGCTTCTGTCCTATCCGCGTGTCCGTTCTGCCGTGATGGATTTTGCGGTTGCCACGCTGCTGCGCAATGCCGGTTTCGAGCAATTCGACTGTATTGCCGGTGGCGAGACGGCGGGCATTCCCTTTGCCGCGCTGCTGGCCGATCGGCTGGCGCTGCCAATGATCTATGTGCGCAAGCAGCCCAAGGGCCATGGCCGCAACGCCCAGATCGAGGGTCATATGCCTGACGGTGCCCGGGTGCTTGTTATCGAAGACCTGACGACGGCAGGCGGCAGCATGTTTACCTTTATCGATGCCGTGCGGGCCGCTGGCGGTGTGGTTGATCACGGTATCGCTTTGTTCTTCTACGGAATCTTCCCGCAAGCCCATCAGCGTTTCGAAAACGGCAATGTCAAACTTCATTATATCGCCACCTGGCGCAATGTCCTGGCCGTGGCCCGCGACCAGAAACTGTTTGATGACAAAACCTTGTCGGAAGTGGAATCCTTCCTGGATGCCCCACTCGAATGGTCCGGTCGCAATGGCGGGGTCAGCACGCTGGGTTGAGGCTGCCTTGCGAAGATCCGCCAGGGTGGCTGGCATTTCTTCGCTTTCTGCTTTAAATCGATTGAAGTTTATCCGAAAGCCCGGTTTGGGAGGCCAGAATGATCCTGTGTTGCGGTGAAGCCCTGATTGACATGTTGCCACGCGAAACGACGTTGGGTGAAAAGGGCTTTTCGCCCTATGCGGGCGGCGCGGTCTTCAACACCGGCATTGCGCTTGGACGCCTGGGCGTTGCCTCCGGCTTCTTCACCGGCCTTTCCGATGACATGATGGGCGATATTCTGCGTGACACCCTGCGGGCCAGCCATGTCGATTTCAGCTATTGCGCCACCTTGTCGCGCCCGACGACCATTGCCTTCGTCAAGCTGGTCGATGGCCATGCCACCTATGCCTTCTACGATGAGAACACCGCTGGACGGATGATCACTGAGGCGGACCTGCCAGCCTTGGGCGAAGACTGTGAAGCGCTGCATTTCGGCGCAATCAGTCTGATCCCGGAACCCTGCGGCTCGACCTATGAAGCGCTGCTCAACCGCGAACACAAGACCCGGGTTATCTCGCTTGATCCCAATATCCGCCCCGGCTTCATCAAGGATAAGGCTGCCCATATGGCCCGCATCCGCGGCATGGCAGCACTTTCCGACATCGTCAAGTTTTCCGATGAGGATCTCGCCTGGTTCGGCCTGGACGGCGACGAAGACACGCTTGCCCGCCACTGGCTGCATCACGGTGCCAAACTGGTTGTCGTCACGCGCGGTGCCGATGGCGCGGTTGGCTATACAGCTGATCATAAGGTCGAAGTGCCGAGCGAAAAGGTAACGGTGGTCGATACGGTCGGTGCAGGCGACACATTCGATGCAGGTGTTCTCGCCTCGCTGAAAATGCAGAACCTGCTGACCAAGCAACAAGTGACAAAATTGACGCAAGAGCAGATCGCCAAGGCCTTGGCACTCGGCTCCAAAGCCGCAGCGGTGACGGTATCGCGGGCAGGCGCCAATCCGCCCTTTGCGCATGAAATCGGGCTTTAGAGTCTGCCAGGGAAACTGGATCGCGCTTTTGCCTGATAAACGCTAGATCACGCCGCCATTGGCGTGGATCGTCTGGCCATTGACCCAGCCTCCCTCGGGGCCGACAAGAAAGGCGACGGCGGCGGCGATCTCCTCTGGCGTTCCGATCCGTTCAAGCGGTGCCAAGCGGGCAAAGGCCTCAATGGCTGCCGGGCTCTTTCCGTCCAGGAACAGGTCCGTGGCCGTTGCACCAGGGGCGATGGCATTGACGGTGATGTTGCGTCCGCGCAATTCCTTGGCGAGGATGCTGGTCATTGTTTCGATGGCTGCTTTGGTGGCGGCATAGATGCTGTAGTTTTCCGCTCGCATCGCCGCAACGCTGCTGGAAATATTGACGATCCGACCGTCCTCGTGCATTCGCCGCGCCGCTTCGCGCATGCCAAAGAAGGTTCCCTTCAGATTGACGGCGATCTGACGCTCGAACATCGCATCGTCGATATCGACCATCGGCTGACGCACCATGATACCGGCATTGTTCACCAGGATATCGGTGCGGCCAGCCACCGCCTCGGCCTTGTCGAATAGGCGCGGAAAGGTTTCGGGATCGGCAATGTCGGCGGCAAGCGCCAGAGCCTTGCCGCCCGAAGCACAAATCTCCTCAGCCAGGGTTTGAGCGCCAGTGCCATCGACATCACTGATGATGACAATGCTGCCGTCGCAGGCTAGCCGTCTGGCAACCGCAGCGCCAATGCCACGCGCGGCTCCGGTGACGATCGCCAGCCTGCGCCCGCACATGGCCGCCTCAGGACGTCAGATGGTTCAAGGCAGCGACCAGACCTGCCGTGGACGCATCCTGCCCATCGGTTCCGGCCTTGCCCTGCACCACCGGCAGCAGGCCGGTTGCCAGTTCTTTGCCCAGTTCCACGCCCCATTGATCGAAGGAATTGATGCCGAACAGCACGCCTTCGACAAACACCCGGTGTTCGTAAAGCGCGATCAGCCGTCCGAGCGCGAAAGGGGTCAACTGTTCATAGACAAAGGTGATCGACGGGCGATTGCCGGTAAAGACCCGGTGCGGGGCGATATGATCGGCCTTGGCCTGGTCCACGCCGGATTTCAACAGTTGGCCCTTGGCCTCATCCAGCGTGCGGCCCTTCATCAGGGCTGCCGATTGGGCCAGGCAATTGGCAATCAGCAAATCGTGCTGATGGCGCAGCTCCGGCTCGAACCCCTTGGCGGCAATCATAAACTCGGCTGGGATCACGCTCGTTCCCTGATGGATCAGCTGGTAGAAGGCGTGCTGGCCATTGGTGCCGGGTTCGCCCCAGACCACCGGTCCAGAATTACCCTTGACCGGGCTGCCATCGATGGTCACGCCCTTGCCGTTCGATTCCATGTCGAGCTGTTGCAGATAGGCCGGGAAGCGCGATAGACGCTGGTCGTAGGGCAGGATGGCGCGGGTTGGGTAATCCAGCACATTGCGGTGGTGATAGCCGATGGCGCCCAGCAGCATTGGCAGGTTTTCGCGGAAAGGCGCGGTGCGGAAATGCATATCCATGGCATGGGCGCCGGCCAGGAATTCCACGAAATTATCGGCGCCGACAGCAATCATCAACGGCAGGCCGATGGCCGACCAGATGGAATAGCGTCCGCCGACCCAATCCCAGAAGCCAAAGACCCGGTCGGAACCGATGCCGAAGGCCGCGACCTTGTCGAGCGCCGTCGAGACGGCGGCAAAGTGATCGCCAACGGCATTTTCGCCCAGCGCCGAGGCAATGAAGGCCCGCGCCGTTGCGGCATTGGTCATGGTCTCGATGGTGGTGAAGGTCTTGGAGGCGACGATGAACAGCGTGGTTTCCGGCTCCAGCAGTTTCAGCGTATCGGCGATATGGGCGCCATCGACATTGGAGACGAAATGCAGGCGCGGGCCGTCGTGAAACGGTGCCAGCGCCAGCGTTGCCATGGCGGGGCCGAGATCGGACCCACCAATGCCGATATTGACCACGTCGGTGATCTGGAGGCCGGTCGAGCCGGTGATCGTACCCTGCCGCAGGCCTTCCGCGAAAGCCGACATGGCGTGCAACACGGCATTGACATCGGGCATGACATTCTTGCCATCGACCACGACAGGCGTGTTGGCGCGGTTGCGCAGTGCCGTATGCAAGACGGCGCGGCCTTCGGTAAAGTTGATGGCCTCACCGTTAAACATCGCTTCGCGCTTTTCAGCCACGCCACCTTGCGTGCAGAGCTTTTCCAGCAGGGCCATGATCTCGTCATTGACGGCGCATTTGGAATAATCCATCAGCAGGTCTTCAAAGCGACTGGAAAACCGCTCGAAACGGTTGGGATCGCTTGCAAAAGCGCCGCGAATATCAGTGGCGGCGGTGGCCGCGACGGTGGACTTCAGCTGTTCGACGATAGCGTGCATTCGCATACTCCAATCCAATCACGGACGGGAACCTACTGCATAATTCCCAAAACCGGAATGTTTTAAGGAGAAAAATAATCCAATAGAACTGAGGGGGGATTACGCTCTCTTTCTCGCAAGGCAGAGAAGACTGACGAGCGGGGCAGAATGCCCCATCTCGTCCCTGTCTGCCCGGTGTCTTTAAGGTCTCAGATCCTTGCGCAGAATCTTGCCGACGTTGGATTTCGGCAACTCTTCAAGAAAGGCCACATGGCGGGGACGCTTGTAATTGGTCAGGTTTGTGGCGCAATGGTCCTTGACCTGCTGCTCCGTCAAGCTTGGGTCTTTGCGCACCACAAACAGTTTGACGGCTTCACCGGAATGCGGGTCCGGCACACCGATAGCCGCGGCCTCCAGCACGCCCGGATGCATGACCGCGACTTCCTCGATCTCGTTGGGGTAGACATTGAAGCCGGAGACCAGGATCATATCCTTCTTGCGGTCGACAATCTTGGTATAGCCGCGCGCGTCCATGAAGCCCATGTCGCCGGTGCGGAAAAACCCGTCCTCACTCATCGCCCGCGCCGTTTCTTCCGGTCGTTGCCAGTAGCCGGCCATCACCTGCGGTCCGCGAATGCAGATTTCCCCGACCTCTCCTAAAGCCAGGCTTTCGCCCTGTTCATCACGGATGTCGACATCGGTGGAGGAAATCGGCATGCCGATGCAGCCGCTGAAGTCCTTGTCGTTCATGCGATTGGCGGTTGCCACCGGCGATGTTTCAGACAGGCCGTAACCCTCGGTGATCGGGCAACCGGTAATCTGGTGCCACCGTTCGGCAATCGGCCGCTGCACCGACATGCCACCGGCAAAGGTCAGTTGCAGATGGGAAAAGTCCAGCTTGCGGAAGGCCTCATTGTTCATCAGAGCATTGAACAGTGTATTCAAGCCGATGATGACATTGAAATCATACCGGGACAATTCCTTGGCAAAGCCTGGAATGTCACGTGGATTGGCGATCAGGATATTGTGGCCGCCGCAGGCAATGCCCATCAGGGCGTTCACGGTCAGCGCAAAGATATGATAGAGCGGCAAAGCGCAGATGAAGGTCAGCGTTTCCGGTCTTGGGCGGGTGTCGAAAGCAGACCCCAACCACAGCGACATCTGCATGGTATTGGCGATCAGGTTGCCGTGGGTCAGCACCGCCCCCTTGGACACGCCTGTCGTACCGCCTGTATATTGCAGAAAGGCGATATCGTTGCGGGAAAGGGTTTCAGGCCGCAATCGGGCTTTCCCACCTGCTGCCAGCACCGATGCAAAACTTCGGGAATTGGCAATCGACCAGGCCGGCACGAGCTTCTTCACCTTGCGAACGATGAAGTTCACCAGATGGCCCTTCAGGCCAAGCATGTCGCCCATGCTGGTAACGACCACGCGGCGTAGCGACACCTTGTCCATCACCGCCTGGACCGTGTGGGCAAAATTCTCCAGCACGAAAATGGCAACCGCGCCGGAATCCTTCAGCTGATGCGCCAGTTCGCGCGGAGTATAGAGCGGATTGACATTGACGACGATCATTCCAGCCTTGAGGATGCCAAACACAATAACCGGGTTTTGCAAGACATTGGGCATCATCACGGCGATCCGGTCGCCTTTGCTGAACCCTTCCGCTTGCAGCCAGGCGGCAATTTTCGTCGCCTGCTCGCCAAGCTCCTGGAAGGTCATGGAGCGGCCCATGCTGGTGAAGGCCTTGCGGGAGGCATAGGTCACGCAGTTTTCATCGAACAGTTCAGGCAGCGATTCGTGATCAAGGGGCGGCAGTTCCGCAGGCACCGAGGCAGGATAGGATGCAAGCCAGATTCGGCGCGACGCAAAATTGCTTTCAGGCCTGGACAGAGTATTCATTCCTCACTCCCTTTTTCGACTTCCTGCCCCTCCCTCCTCAAGGTGATGACAGTGCGCCCGACCACGCACTCCAAATATGGAGCGTTGAGCTCCAGGAATGCAAGTCCAACGTTATAATAACTTTGACGTAAACGTCAATTAATCCCCAGCGAAAATAATTTGGAATCATTTTGTTCCAGGGCATCGAAGATGCTCACGCAGAGGCGCCTTCGACAACAACCACATGGCGATCAGTTTCGCATTGAACCAACCTCCCGGTGATGCGTTAGCTCTTATGAGACTTCACGCAAACAAGGAGAAAAGTGTCATGGTCTTCAAACCGGCTAAAACTTTCGGGGAGACCCCTGGTATCGTTGAGGAGAATCCGCCTCTGGCGGAGTTGGAAACGGCAGTGGCCTCTCAGCTTGCCGGTTCCGACGGTATCGATGCCTCTGATATCGAGGTGATATCGATCGGCAATGAAATTTGTTTGCGAGGCCTTGTCTATTCCGAGAGCGAGGTTGACCGAGCCGTTGAAGTCGCTCTTTCGGTTCCCGGTGTTTTTAAGGTTTCCGTCGACCTGGAGATTGTCGAGCGCACGATCCATTGACGCGGATCTCCATACGTGGCGTGTGGCACCACTCCATAAATATAAAGGCCCGGGAAAACCCGGGCCTTTATCATTTCAGTTGTGATGCGCTATCGCAGATCAGGTTTGAATCGTCCGCAAAAGCGCCATGCTGCGCGGCAGCAGTTTGAATGTTTCGCCTTGCTTGACCTTCTCGCCCTGACGCTCCGGATCGCCGGTGATCAGTTCGAGCACCCGTTCTCCGCCGCTTTCCTTGGGAATGGTGAAGGTGGTGTCTTCATCGAGTGGGTTGAACAGCATCATGATATCCGACCAGATGCCCTCTTCGGCCTGGAGGTCTTCACGATGAAGGCGTGTGATCAGCGCATTGCTGTTTTCCCAGTTTTCCGAGGTCTGACGACCGCCGCTGACACTGTACCAATCAATCATCATGCCATCGCGCCAATTTTCCCGCCGCAGCAAAGGCTGCTCCTTGCGCAGCGAGATGACCCGCTTCGTGAAATCACGCAGGGCATCGGCGCTGTCGGGCAGATTTTCCCAATGCAGCCAGCTGATTTCGCTATCCTGGCAATAGCCGTTGTTATTGCCCATCTGCGAACGACCGAATTCGTCACCGGCCAGCAGCATCGGCGTGCCGTGGGAAAACAGCAGAGTGGCCAGGAAATTGCGCTTCTGGCGCTCGCGCACCGCATTGGTGCCTTCGTCATCCGTCGGACCCTCGTGACCATAATTATGGCTGCGATTGTCGTTGTGACCGTCGTTATTATCCTCGCCATTGTCTTCGTTATGCTTGCCATCGTAGGAGACGAGGTCGTTCAGCGTGAAGCCATCATGGGCGGTGATGAAATTGACGCTGGCCCAGGGGCGACGGCCGCGCTGGTCGTAAAGATCGCCGGAGCCCAGCAGACGCGCCGCGAAATCTGGAGCGCAATTGTCACCGTTCAGCCAATACTCGCGGCAGCTGTCACGGTATTTGTCATTCCACTCCGCCCAGCCCGGTGGAAAGCCGCCAACCTGATAACCCCCTGGACCGATGTCCCACGGCTCGCCGATCAGCTTGACGCCGGCAAGGGTCGGGTCCTGGGTAACCGCGTCGAAAAATCCGCCGCGCTCATCGAAGCCCTCGGGCTCGCGGCCCAGAATGGTGCCGAGATCGAAGCGGAAACCGTCGACATGCATGTCATCGGCCCAGTAGCGCAGCGAGTCCATCACCATCTGGAGAACCCGCGGATGGGAGGTGTTCACTGTGTTGCCGGTGCCGGTATCATTGATGTAATAGCGGTGATTGTCCGGCAGGGTGCGGTAGTAGGAAAAGTTGTCGATCCCCTTGAAGGACAAGGTCGAGCCAAGTTCATTGCCTTCCGCCGTGTGATTGTAGACCACGTCGAGAATGACCTCGATGCCGCCATCATGGAAAGCGCGAACCATGTCGCGGAAGCCCTGGATGCCGTTTGCGCCGTAATAACGGTGCGCAGGGGCAAAAAAGCCGATGGTATTATAACCCCAGTAATTCTTCAGGCCCTTGTCCAGCAACGGGCCGTCATCCGGGAAGGCGTGGATGGGCAGCAGTTCGACAGAGGTAATGCCAAGGCTCTTGATATAATCAACCGCTGCCTTGTGACCGAGGCCTTCGAACGTGCCGCGCAGTTCCTGCGGAATGGCGGGATTGAGCTGTGTGAAGCCCTTGACATGGGTTTCATAGACAATCGTATCGGCCCAGGAGACCTGAGGACGGCGATCATTGCCCCAATCGATCTGATTGGGATCCACGACCCGGCATTTGGGCATGAAAGCCGCGCTGTCGAGATCGTTGAAGGACAGGTCCTTGTCCGCATCATCGAAATGATAGCCGAACACTTCGGGCGACCACCGGATATCGCCCACCAGTTCGCGGGCATAAGGATCGAGCAGCAGCTTGTTATGATTGAAGCGATGGCCGTTTTCAGGTTCGAACGGTCCATGAACACGAAAGCCATAGAGCGCACCCGGTTTCAGGCCGGGTACAAACCCATGCCAGATTTCATTGGTGTAATCAGGCAGATCCATCCGGGCGATCTCAATGCTGCCGCTGGGATCGTAGAGGCACAGCTCGACGCGATCGGCGTGGGCGGAAAACAGGGCAAAATTAACCCCTTCGCCAGTGTAGCGGGCACCCAGCCGTTGCCACTCGCCGGGAAGAATTTTGAAGTTGGTCGTTTGGATGTCCATGGTCGCTCTCAGGGCTTGTCGCTGCGGTGCAACAGTAATTCCCTCGCCATGGCTTTGTTCCTTACCGCCTCCAGGAACATTTACCGGCTTTATCTGTTCGTCATTTCCATTGGTCATTTCGGTGACGCCTGTCGGCTTGCCGGTGCGGTCAGTGAATGAGGCTGCTAATTGCCGCGCAATGACACAGAGGGTTGCATGCATCAGAATAAACTGGACGACAGTAAACGTGTGGCGCTGGTCACCGGCGCGGGTTCCGGCATTGGGCGAGCAGCTGCCCTGCGACTTGCCCAGGATGGCTGCGCCGTCGGGCTGCTGGGGCGCACCAAACATGAGTTGGAACGGGTTGCCGAAGACATCCAACACGCGAATGGCGAGGCCATTGTGCTTGTCGCAGATGTCGCTGACAGCTCTTCCATGCGGGCAGGGGTCGAAACATTGATCGCATGGGGTAGCCGGCTCGACATCGTGGTGGCCAATGCCGGGGTCAATGGTGTTTGGGCACCAATCGATGAATTGCAGCCGCAGGAATGGGACCAGACGATGGCCATCAATCTGCGTGGCACCTATTTGACGGTGCATCTGACAGTGCCGCATCTGCGCCGCAATGGCGGTGGCAGTATTGTCGTTGTCTCTTCTATCAACGGCACGCGCACCTTCACCTCTCCTGGCGCCACAGCTTATAGTGCCACCAAGGCTGGACAATTGGCCATGGTGCAGCAATTGGCGGTGGAACTGGGGCCCGATCGCATTCGCATCAATGCGGTTTGCCCAGGTGCGATTGAAACGGCAATTGATGACAATACAAACAAGCGGGCCACTGAAAGGCTCGACATCCCGCAGCCATCGCCGCGCCAAGCCATTCCGCTGACCCATGGTACGCCGGGTACCGCCCAGGAAGTGGCCGATCTGATCGGCTTTCTGGCTTCCGATGCGGCTCGCCATATCAGTGGTACACCCGTCTGGATCGATGGGGCGCAAAGTCTGATACGATAGAATTCAACTGATCTATTTTGGTCGAAATAGTAAAAGGGGAGTTTAATGATGCAACTGTTTTAACTGTCGTTAAGTTTTTCGTATTTTAATTATTTGTTAAGCATGACTTACTCTTTTTGGCCCAAAGTTGAACAAAGACCGCTTTGGCGCGTTAGCGGCTCAGACAAGGAGACAATGTCATGAAGCCAGAGCCTGAAACGATCCTGATTGTGGAAGACGATGCATTCATTTCGATGGATGCGGCCGATTGCGTTGCCCATGCGGGGGCCAATGTCGTGACCACGGAAACGGTCAGCGATGCGCTTATCTGTCTCGAAGCCAACAGGATCACCGCCGCCATCCTGGACTTCCAGGTGTTGGACGGAAAGATAACGCCGGTGGTGGAAAGACTATGTCGCTCCGGCATTCCCTACCGGGTCGTGTCGGGTTCGCCGCTTCAGGAAATCGTGGCCTGCGGCATTCCCGCCGACCGGATTATCGCCAAACCGGCGGATTATGTGAATGTGATGGTCCAACTGGTGCGAGAGCGCCCGTGGTCTGCATTGAGGGCAACCAGCTATTAATATCGGTTTTCCCGATACAAGATCATAGGTCAGGTTTTCGAATAGGGCCGCCAATTGCCATCGGTCGGATAGTCTACCTGCAAAAAATACAGGCCCTGCGGCGGTGCCACCGGGCCGCAGGCCTTGCGGTCGCGGGCCTCCAGGGCGGCGCGAACATCCTCCGGCGTCATCTTGCCTTCTCCCGCCATTTTCAAGGTGCCAGCAAAAGATCTAATCTGGTTGTGCAGAAAACTCTGGGCGGAGGCGCGGATCTCGATGAGATCGCCGTTGCGGCTGACATCCAGCCGGTCCAGCGTGCGCACCGGGCTGATGGCCTGACAATGAACCGAGCGGAAGGTGGTAAAATCGTGATTGCCGACCAGCATTTGCGCCGCGGCATGCATGGCCTCGTGGTCCAGTGGTTTCGATACCCACCAAGCACGATTGGCATCCAGCGCCAGCCGGGACGGGCGTGATAGGATCCGGTAGAGATAATGCCGCTTCAGGGCTGAAAACCGCGCATCGAAGGCATCAGGGATAGCTTCGGCAGCCAGAATCGAGACTGCTTCGCCAGCCTGTGCCAGATGCGCGTTCAGCGCGTTGCGCAGCTTGTATGGCAACCATTGACGCGAAAGATCGACATGCGCCACTTGGCCACTGGCATGAACGCCGGAATCGGTGCGGCCCGCACCCCGGATTGCAACCGTTTCCCCCGTCAGGCCAAGCACTGCCGCTTCGAGCGCGCCCTGCACGGAGGGACCATTGTCCTGCCGTTGCCAGCCGACATAGGGTGTGCCGTCATATTCCACGGTCAGCTTGTAGCGTGGCATCAGGTTCCGGCCTTTGCCGAGGCAAATACAGTGCCTGCACCTATGGGCGTGCCGCGCAGGAATTCCGCTGCATCCAGCGGCTTGCCACCGGCCTTTTGCAGCCGGACAAGACGGACCGCGCCCAGGCCACAGGCGATGGTCAGGGCGTCGTCCAGCACGGTGCCCGGCACGTTTGCGGTGTCCGTGACCTCTGCCATCTGGCTGCCCAGAACCTTGATACGTTCCGGCTTGCCGTTGATGTCCGCCTCGAACCAGGCGCCCGGAAAGGGCGACAGGCCGCGAATGCCGTTGTGAACCTGCATGGCTGGCTTTGAAAAGTCGATGCGGGTTTCGGCCTTGTCGATCTTGGCGGCGTAGACGACACCGTCTTCTGGCTGGGCTGTCAGCGGCAAGTCGCCTGCTTCCAGCTTTGTCATGGCCTCAACCATCGCCTCGGCACCGATCTGGCTTAGGGCGTCATGTAGTTCACCGGCGGTCATGTCGGGGGTAATGGTCAGGTGGCGTGTCAGGGCCACCGGGCCTGTGTCCAGTCCCTTGTCCATCTTCATCACCATCATTCCTGTTTGCGTATCTCCAGCCATGATGGCGCGCTGGATCGGCGCTGCACCCCGCCAGCGGGGCAGCAGTGAGGCGTGGCCATTATAACAGCCCAGCCGCGTGCCGGTCAGGATGGCTTCCGGCAGCAGCAGGCCGTAGGCCACGACCACGGCGACATCGGCCTGATGGGCGGCGAAGGCATCGCGATCGTCCTGCGCCTTGAAATTTAGCGGCGTCAGAACCGGCAGTCCGAGCTTTTCGGCCTGCTGATGGACGGGCGATTTGGTCAGATCCAGCCCCCGGCGCCCGGCCGGGCGCGGCGGCTGGCTATAGACCGCAACGATCTGGTGGCCCGCGTCGTGGAGCGCATTCAGGATCGGCACTGAAAATTCCGGAGTGCCCATGAAAATCATACGAAGAGCCATGGATCAAGACCGATCTTCTAGAGGTTATCGGGGAGGACGTGGAACCGGATTTCCCAAAACACGAGCCAGAACAACAGGGCCTGCACCCTGCCAGTTTCAGGGTGAGCCCCGCTGACCCTAGACCGTCACCTTTGACTTCGCCGCCTTGGAGAATTTCTTGATCACCATTTCACGTTTCAGCCGCGAAATATGGTCGATGAACAGCGTGCCGTTCAGATGGTCGATTTCGTGTTGCAGACAAGTAGCAAGCAGGCCATCGGCCTCGATCAACTGTTCCTTGCCGTGGCGATCCAGTGATTTCACCGTGACAGCTGCCGGGCGCTCCACCTCCGCATAGTAATCGGGAATGGAAAGGCAGCCTTCCTCATAGGTGGAGCGGGCCTGCGAACTGCCAATGATTTCCGGGTTGATAAAGACCAGCGGTTGCTTGTCTTCACCTTCCTTCGAGACATCGATGACCAGAAGGCGACGAGGCACGGCAATCTGAACGGCAGCGAGGCCGATGCCGGGCGCATCATACATGGTCTCGAGCATGTCATCGATCAACCGCTCAAGGTCGGCATCGATCCGCTCAATGGGTTGGGAGACCTCGCGCAGCAGCGGGTCAGGCAAAATGATAATCGGCTTTGTCGTCATGAATCTCCCCATAAACCATCCCGGTTTTCAAGGAAATCAAAAAAATGCGGTAAAAGCCATGCCCGTGACGAGAAGACTTATGACCGGGGCCTGTGACTGGGAGAAGGTGGCGGATCAGTTCAGGACGCGACGCAGATCCGGGGTGTCCAGAGAAAAGGCGGGAATGGCGACATCGAATGTTTCGGCATCGTCGGTTTCCATTTCGTAGCGGCCGAACATGATGCCGGATGGCGTGTCCAATGGACAGCCTGACGAATATTCAAAACTTTCGCCCGGTGCCAGGCGTGGCTGTTCGCCGATCACGCCCGGACCGCTAACCTCGTCCACCTGGCCATTCTGATCCGTAATATGCCAGTAACGATTGATCAGCCGCACGGCCACATTCGACTGATTGACAATGACGACCCTGTAGCCCCAGACATAGCGACTGTCTTCCGGGTCGGACTGTTCCGCCAGGTAAAATGGCTCGACTGTGACCTCTATATCCCGTGTCAGCGCGCGATACATGAAAGGAGACTTCTTGACGCTTTGGTAAGCATACATTAGCAAAGGCCGATAAGGTTAAGGTTTGTGGCAGTGTCGTTGCAGGGAAATAATCCTGCGTTAATAAAGACCATTAACAGACTTAATTTCCAGTAAAAAATAAGGGTATTGGAAAATTTTTTAGAATTTTAAAAACCTGTAGCGGCAAACTTCAGCAAAGGCTGGCGCCACTATATCAGGTTTCTCCATGAAGGATATGGGTGTTTCAGATGGGGCTACAGCGCGACCCATTTTATAAAATCTACAAAGGACGCTGTTGCACTTTATATCTGCTGCATCTTCATGCGGTTCAGGGGGCGCGTCACGCCACCTGAAATTTTACGGCTTGAGAACGCCTCAAGCCTTTCCGTCCTTGGCATGTGCGGCCATCAGGCGGAGACGGCAGCCAGCGCCTGAGCGAAGTCCTCTACCAGGTCTTCGGCGTCTTCAATGCCGCAGGACAGGCGCAATGTGCCGCCAGACATGCCAAGCGTCGCACGGGCTTCGTCCGTCAGGTTCTTGTGGGTGGTGGTGGCTGGGTGAGTGATCAGGCTCTTGGCGTCACCGAGATTGTTGGAGATCTTTACCACTTGCAGAGCATTCTGCAGGGCAAAAGCCGCCGCCTTGCCGCCCTTCATTTCGAAAGCAACCAGCGTGGAGCCGCCCTTCATCTGCTTGGCGACGATGTCGGCCTGCGGATGGTCGGCGCGGCCTGGATAGATGACGCGGGCAATCTTGCTGTTGTCAGCCAGAAAATCGGCGATACGACCGGCATTTTCCGTCTGCTGCTTGACGCGCAGCGGCAGGGTTTCGACGCCTTTCAATAGGGTCCAGGCATTGAAGGGGGACATGGCCGGACCGGTATGGCGGAAGTAATCCTGGAGCTTTTCCTCGATCCATTGCTTGGACGATAGCACGATACCGCCCAGGCATCGGCCCTGGCCGTCGATATGCTTGGTTGCCGAATAGACAACGACATGGGCACCAAGTTCCAGCGGGTTTTGAAAGAGCGGGGTGGCGAAGACATTGTCAACCACAACGGTCGCGCCGACCTGGTTGGCGAGCTTGGCGACGCCAGCAATATCCACCACTTCCAGGGTAGGATTGGTGGGGCTTTCCAGGAAAAACACCTTGGTATTCGGGCGGATGGCGTCTTCCCAATTTTTCAGGTCGCGGCCATCGACCAGGGTGAAATCCACGCCATATTTGGGTGCCAAGGTCTCGATCACCCAGCGGCAGGAGCCGAACAGGGCGCGGGCAGCGACAATATGATCGCCAGCCTGAACCTGGCAGAGAATGGAGGCCGCGACGGCGGCCATGCCGGAAGCCATGGCGCGGCCCTCTTCGGCACCTTCCAGCAGGCACATGCGCTTTTCGAACATGTCATTGGTCGGGCTGCCGTAGCGGGCGTAAATATAGCCTTCGGTCTCGCCCTTGAAACGGGCTTCTGCCGCTTCCGAGCTGTCGTAGACGAAGCCCTGGGTGAGATAGATGGCTTCGGATGTTTCGCCATAAGGTGAACGCAGCGTGCCGCCATGAACGAGTTTGGTTGCTGGGCGCCAGTTGTTTGCCATGCTGTATAAGCCTTTCGAACACAAAAAAACCGGTCGCGAAATACGGACCGGTTTGCACGTGTCCGATCTTTTTAGCCAATTGTTTAACGTGGCTGCAAGCCGACCGGCCAAATCACCACGGGATAAGATTTGCTTACGCCGTTCTTTTGCTTGCGTCAATTCCCGGAGTTTGGTTTTGTCATATACTATATGCCGGTGTTTGACGGGGCTGCGGCATGTTGCGCGCTTTGTTCGGCGTCGGCGCTGCAAGGAAGACATAATGACACGGAATGCGGGCATATTGGCGGATCGCGCCATAGGCGAATTGTTCGGCTCGGCCTCGCTTTTGAGCGAAACCATGCTCGATCACGACCAGATCCAGCCGGCGAGTCTTGATCTGAGGTTGGGCTCCAAAGCGCTCAGGGTGCGCGCCAGCTTTATGCCGGGCCCCAACAGCACGGTGGCGGACAAGCTGCAACGGTTGACCCTGCATGAGATCGATCTGGAGCATGGCGCTGTCCTTGAAACCGGCTGTGTCTATATCGTGCCGCTGATGGAGAGCCTGGATTTGCCGGCGGATCTATCGGCCTCCACCAATCCGAAAAGCTCGACCGGCCGCCTCGACATCTTTACGCGGGTGATGGTCGATTACGCGCAGGAATTCGACAAGATTCCGGCAGGCTACAAGGGCCAGCTTTATCTGGAAATCAGTCCGCGGACGTTTCCCATCATCGTGCGGCGCGGCTCTCGCCTGTCGCAGATCCGCTTCCGGATCGGCCACGCCCTGCTGAACGATGGGGAACTTCTGGATCTGCACAAGGCTGAGACGCTGGTGGCCAGCGAGACGCCCAATGTCTCGGGTGGCGGCATCGCGCTGTCCATCGACCTGAAGGGGACAGGACCGGACGGGCTGGTCGGCTATCGCGGCAAGCATCATACGGCGGTGATCGACGTCGACCGCAAGGCTGCCCATGATGTGCTGGACTTCTGGGAACCGCTCTACAGCCGTGGCCGGGACGAATTAATCCTCGATCCCGACGAGTTCTACATTCTCGTCTCACGCGAGGCCGTCCATGTACCGCCGCTCTATGCGGCGGAAATGACCCCTTACGATCCGCTGGTCGGGGAGTTCCGCGTTCATTATGCTGGCTTTTTCGATCCGGGCTTCGGCCATGCCGGGGCCGGCGGCACTGGCAGCCGCGCTGTGCTGGAAGTGCGCAGCCACGAAGTACCCTATATTCTCGAACACGGCCAGATCATCGGCCGCCTGGTCTATGAACATATGCTTGAACATCCCCAGGGTCTCTACGGCACAGGCCTCGGCTCCAATTACCAGGCCCAGGGACTGAAGCTCTCCAAGCATTTTCGCGCAGCCTGATCTGCGCTTTCATGCTTGACATCAACGCCCAAGTGTAGGAACTCTCGGGCATCAGGCGGGTGTAGCTCAATGGTAGAGCAGCAGCTTCCCAAGCTGAATACGAGGGTTCGATTCCCTTCACCCGCTCCAGTAAAATCAATAACTTACAGAATAATTGTGTCACTCGTGTCAGGGTGTGTCACTTGCGCTGTTCAGCACGTGCAGCGGATATTTTGCGACGGCACTGTAAACTTATCGCCTTGAACGCACCATCTTGGCGTGAGGAATTAGTTCATGCGGCGTGAAGGCGTGCGATTTGGTGCCATGCTTGCATGGCTTCGGTTCGCAGTTCGCGATGGTGGGCGGATGGGATATCGTGTCGGAACGTTAAAGAGGTTGGCGATGGGGTCATGGATGGAAACGAAACGCTGAAGATGTCGTGCTGACTTGAAGCGCTTCATGATCTTCTCGCGTCGTCGGACGGGCTGATGCCGAGTTTTCTGCCCGATTGTTCAATCCTTTGTGAGAACGATGCTCAATGCCGGGCATGACCTCCCGCTTTGCTGCACCATAGGATCGTAGTTTGTCGTTAATCATCACACGCGGCGCACGGCCTTGGGCTTTCAGGAGCTTGCGCATCAAACGTTTTGCCGCCTTGGCATTGCGGCGGCTTTGCACCAGCACGTCGAGAACAAAGCCATCCTGATCAACGGCGCGCCAAAGCCAGTGTTTCCTTCCACCGATGATGATGACAACCTCATCGAGATGCCATTTGTCCCCGAGCCTGCCGGCAGATCGCTTGCGGATATCATTGGCAAAGTGTCTGCCGAATTTCTCAGCCCAGAACTGCAACGGTTTGATGAGAGACGATGATGCCACGCACTGCCAGCAGATCCTCGACCATCCGCAGGCTCAGCGGAAACCGGAAATACAGCCAAACTGCATGGGCAATCACTTCCGCTGGAAATCGGTGGCGACGATAAAGAGGATCACGGCTACATCTGGTCATGCAGCCAGATTCCTCATTTTGATCGATGTCCGGTTAACGTTACGATGCCCTATTTACAATATGCACATCTCGACATGATACGATTGTTCTCGTATTATGTCGATTATGAAGACTTACCATCCAAAAAGAGAAGAGATTCGCCTGGACAGCGTTCTCACAGCACTTGGCAGCCCGGTGCGTCTGGCTGCGATTAAGGTGATTGCTGAAGTTGGTGAGCACCCGTGTTGTGGTATTCTTCCCCAAATCAGCAAATCAACGATGACGCATCATTTTCGCATTTTGCGCGAAAGCGGTGTTGTATGGCAGCAGCATATTGGCAGGGAATATCGTCTATCGCTGCGACGAGACGATCTTAACGCACGCTTTCCCGGACTGTTGGATGCCATTCTTTCACCGCTCCAAAACGAACCATGTCCAACAATGGCGCGCGAAAAGGGTCCGGCGTAGAGATTAGGATTGACCACCGGGCCGAGCATTATTTTTGTTGAAGAGATCGTTCTACAAAACCTTGTATTTATGACTTGTTGTTTAAAATTTTTGAGGTTTATGGAATTACGAAATAAAAGCCTGGTGCTGGGGTCTGTCATGCTCCGATTGAACCAGACAGACCCTAGGAATTGTGAACAGTTATTTAAGCCACAATATTGTCGCTGCGAGAGCGACCATGGCTCGATAGTTCCGGGCCGTTTTCTGGTATCTGGTGGCAATACGCCGAAATTGTTTGAGCTTTGAAAAGCAACACTCGACCAGATGGCGCTGCGCGTAGAGTTGCTTGTCGAGTGGATATTTCTTTGCGCGAGCGGGGGTGTTTGGAATGACGGCTTTAGCTCCCTTCTCGGCGATAGTTTTGCGCAGTCGGTCACTGTCGTAGGCGGTATCCGCCATGACGACCTCGGCGGGAAGCTCTTCAACCAGAGCGTCGGCCTGTGGTGCATCACCTTTCTGGCCTGCTGTGAGAATGAAGCGCACGGGGCATCCATGACCACGCACAGCCATATGAATTTTGGTGCTTAGGCCGCCGCGAGAACGGCCAAGGGCCGATCTTCAGCCCCTTTTTTGCGCCAGATGCGTGCTGGTGAGCGCGGATGATGGTGCTATCGATGATCAGGTACTCGAAATCACGGTCATCGGACATCGCTTCGAAAACCCGCCACCAGACGCGCTTTTGGCTCCAGCGGCTGAAGCGCCGAAAGACACTGTTCCAATCGCCGAAGACCTCCGGTAGGTCACGCCAGGGTGAGCCTGTGCATGCGATCCAAAGTACCGCTTCCACGAACATGCGATTATCCCGCCCGGACGAGCCGCGGGTGCGAGCATCACCGATGATGTGTCGGGAAATCCGATCCCATTGGTTGTCTCGAAGAATCAAACGCTCCAGAACACCCATGACGGCCTCCAAAAGACAGTCTTGAATCGCATATCTAGATGTTTGGGACTCCTAAGAGTCCACATATCCTAGAGTTTGTCAGGGAAAAGTGGTTCCAACTTCTGAGTCCAATGCGGTAAAAACAGCGTTGGACTTGACCGCTGTTATTTTCAACCCGCCAAAGGAACCGAGCACCCTTCTTCTCCACAAACCGGTGCACGGTCTGTCTCGGCAGAGTGGGCTTTGCTCCAGGTTGTTTTCAAAGCCTGGAGTAGGCTGGCCTTTGGTTGTGCGCCAGAAAGCCCAAGCCCTTCATCAAAGACAAAAAAGGGCACACCGTGAATACCCATGCCATGGGCCTGCGCTTCATCTGCACGCGATTGCTCGGCAAAAACATCGGACTGAAGCATGGCCTTGGTTTCATCATAATCAAGGCCAAGTTCAACGGCGATTTCCGCCAGCACGGCATGATTGGCAAGTTCACGGTTCTCGACGAAATAAGCAAGAAACAACCGCTCCGACATGGTATCGGCAAGCCCTTTGCTCTCAGCGAATTTTGCCAGTCGGTGGGCGTCGAATGTATTGGTATAGCGAACCGTGTCATAGCGCATGTCCAGCCCGACACGCTTGCCCAGCATCATGATCTGCTGGATCATATCGCGTGCCGCCTCTGGGCTCTTGCGGTATTTATATTCGATGCGCTGCTGGGTGGTATTGACCACAACCGGGCTTGCGGTTGGGTCAAGTTCGAATGCTTTGAACGTGATTTGGACATCTTTGGCATGTTCGAACTCAGCCAGCGCTTGATCAAGGAAGCGCTTGCCAATGTAGCAATAAGGGCATGCGTAGTCGGACCAAATTTCAAGTTGCACGATGAACCTCCTTGTCAAACATTTAATACGATAATACTCATACCATCGTACTAGTCAACCTCCGGCTGAATATGTGGCATGATCACGTCTCAGCGGTCTCGATGAGGAAATCTTGAAATGACGGCATCGCTCTTGCGGCCTGTAGCGCCTATTATAGTGGAAACAGGCCAAGTGCCGAACGCTACCATTCTCTTTATTCATGGCCTTGGAACGGACGGGAACACCTTCTTACCTGTCATCCAACGCCTCAATCTCGGACGTGTTGGGCCTGTCCGGTTTGTCTTGCCCAATGCGCCCAAGCAACCAGTCTCGATCTGCCAAGGGCAAACCATGTCGGCCTGGTTTGACCTTCTTGATCAGGATTTTGTCGCACGCGAGGACGAAGCCGGTTTGCGGACCGCAGCCGAGTATTTTAAAGCGCTGATCGAAGCAGAAATCAAAAGCGGTATTGCCCCGGAACGGATTGTGATTGCAGGCTTTTCTCAAGGCGGTGCTCTCTCCTTGCTGACAGGACTGCGCTTCAGACATCGGCTGGCGGGTATCGCCGCCCTATCTGGTTGGCTACCTCTTAGCGCAAGCCTTGGCGACGAACATTCGCAGGCATCGCTCGCAACGCCCGTCTTTTTGGGGCATGGGGCGATCGACAAGGTCACACCTTTGCGACAAATCAAAACAGCTCAAACCCGAATGGAGGCCTTAGGATATACAATCACGTCTCATACTTATCCTATCGGCCACACCATTACAGAAGCCGAATTGCATGACGTGAGTGCCTGGCTGGAGCATTGCCTCGGCTAACTGGATCTGGTGCTTTGTGCGGACCGGGTACGCGTCCCGATTCGCACCCACTTCATATATGTTTGCAAAAAACAGCCAAACAGAAGGAGGATGCGGCTCAACAGCAGGCGCAAACGATCGCTTCATCGATATATTCATTTCTCAAAATGACATTATTGTCCTCATCATGGACGAGGATGATATCGGAATGTTTCATATCAAACTCAGCCTTGTTGCTGCTGATCGATGCTCCCAAAAGCATGTAGTGAATGGTATAGGCATCCCCTTTAATGCTCTGATTTTGAAAAAGCAGCTCATTCAGATAGGAGAAGCTGTATTTCATGGCCTCAGAACCGAGTTGGCCATTGACACGCCATGCAGGCTTGCCATCACGCAAAATGGTGCAGGCAATCTCGGTCTTTGTCGGGATCGGGGCAAGAAACAAAAAACGCCCGAAAGAGGTGGCCGCGAGCTTGGAAAGATTGGCCAGGCTGGGCATTCGCCGCCGCATCTCGGCGTCGGAGAAATCATTGGCGATCGTGTAGCCGATATAAATCGGATCGCCCGCTGCGTTGATCATGAAGACGGCTGCATATTCAATTTCGATTCCACACCCATACGAGTTAAGGTTGGAGATCAGCGGATGGTCTGTGCCAATCACTGTTGTTCCATTTCCCTTGTAGAACCAGTCCACGTCTTTTTGAGAGGATAGTGAATTATTGATGGTTTTATGGGTATTGCCAAAGGCACTGACGGTACAATTTCGGATGTCCTCTGGCTTTCCGGGCGGATTGTAAACCAGTCCATCGGCCTCAGGCAAAATCGATGGCTTCCACTGGTTTTTTCGACTTTCGAGCACACGGCTCCAGTTACAATTCGCATCGACAAAGCTACGGATCAGATCATAGCTGCTGACATGATCAAACAGAATGCTCTGGTCTTGATCATCGCCCACGCCATTCAGGGCCACATATCGTTTACCGTCCCTATTAAAATCACTCAGCGTTGCCATGGTTTTTCCCCAACTGAACGGCAGCCTGAGCGTGCCATGTCTGACACGCTGAGACTGGTTCGTTAAATATTTTCAGCGAATACGAGAGAGCCTGCCGAGATGACGGCCAACCGGCAGCACGTCGTGAGACAAGGCGATTTTACGATTTAGTTCTGGCAAAAATCGTATAGGCCTCACCCGCCAAGGTCAGATCGCTATCGGGCGTCAGAGAAAAACCATGCTCATCGGCGCCGGCTTGAGAAATATGATCCACCAAAGAGGTCGGAGCAATCAACTTGCCGGATGTCCGAAGCACCCGCTTGATTTCATTCAGGAAGCCGACGGACAATTCATCGATGCCAAGGCAGCAAACAACCGTGTCATAGCCAATCGTCCGGCGATAATGCACGTCGCCACCTGTTGGGAATGGCAGTGTCCTGGTATTAAGGTCAGCCCTGAACCTCACGTCATATTTACCGTTATCCTGCGCCCATTGCAGAATATAAGGGCTCATTTTACGGCTGCCATCAATAATATCGATTTTCTGGTGTTTGAAAGCCGAGACAACATTGAGCCCGCTCGGAGCGATCACCAGAACGCTTGCGCCTTTGCGCAGAATATCGGCGGGAAGTTCTGCCACAGTCTGAGCATCTGCTGGTGAAGAGCGATATGTTTCGAGCCAGGCCGTGTTGATGGCTGACCAATCCGTGATACGCAAAACATCGCGCAATGACGTGTCACTGTACTCAAGTGCATACGCCTTGAAAGGCATATATTGGATGATGCGCCCACGGTCACCAGTGATAGAATAATCGCCTACCCATGTGTTGACAAAGGCGCGCGTGGCGCAGACGCTGGCTTTGCCAAGATAATCTGCTCCCCAGCCAATCAGTGTTTCGCGCCCAACCCAGGCATATTCTTCCAGCGTAATCGGCGGCAGCTTGGTCATGGCAACGGTTCTTGAGCCAACGGACGGACGGCCATACGGGTCATGATCCTGACGCAGCAACTGGCTGCCAGGCGACAACCAGGCTCCATTCCCGATGGTCACGTCCCCACCGGCATTCACCGAGGCATTGCGACCAAATCGAACATATTGGCCAATTTTTATGCGAGGCAATTCATCCGCCCGCCAATCGAGTTGGTGATCGGCATGCGGATGGCTGAAGTAAGCGCCATTCTCGAAATGCGTCGGTGAGATCAGGTGCTCACCGCGCTCTTCGCGCACCAAAAGTGGCTCACCGGAAACGTCGATAGAGAAATGATCATCTGGCAGCTGCAGCTCCTTGGCCAAAGACAACAATCTCTCTTTAAAGGTATGTCCAAACTCAATTTCGTCCTTGTTGGTCTGAACAGACTGAACCTCCTTTCGAAGTCCGCGTAACGTTCTTGCATAAGCGGCAATCGGCGATGAACTTCTATCGCTATGAAGTTCAGATTCAAATCTCGTCAATAATTTATCAACTTTTGATATGTCAAGCGCATCTATGGTAATGGATGTATCGAAATATTCTGTGATCATCGCTCTCTCCATTTTTTATATTTTGATTTATTGTATTATTTTATAATTTTATTTTTATTTAAAAATTAAAATAAAATTAACGTGGCAATAACTATCAATTTCGTGATCGTGAAAATCGCGTTTTGATTGAAATACAGTCTATGCTGCACTGCGATGTTGCGCTAATGATTAATTCCGATGGCATCATCGGCAGCACCGATGGCTTCATTGATCCTGGCTCTCAAGTATTGCAGCAGCAGGTTTGCCGACGCTTTGCACTGAGTTCAGGTGAGCCTTTATGCCTTGATTGGCGCACAGTGTCCTTTGTGCAAGGACTGTGCTGTCGTCGCTGACCACTAAGCTCGATTATGGAGAACCAACTATGGATCTTTTAGAGTTGAAGGCTTTTGTTTTTGCAGTACAAACCGGCAGTATCACTCAAGCCGCCTTCCAGCTTGGGCGTGTTCAATCGAGTGTCTCACTGCGTATCAAGCAATTGGAGACAGAGCTTGGCGTCGAATTGTTGAGCAGGGACAGAGGCGGCGTACGAACGACAGCAAGAGGCCAGATACTCTATGATTACGCCACGCGAATTCTGGCTCTTGCCCAGGAAGCCAAAGGCGAAGTGATGTCACCAAATACAGGCGAAATTGTTCGGCTTGGAACGATCGAAACAATTTCGCCCGATTGCATCGACTCGCTGGTCAGATTGCTGTCCGGCTTCGACGGCATGGGTGTGGATGTTTATGTAGATGGTGCTCTTTCACTTGTGGAAAGTCTTCGCGAAGGGCGCATTCATGCCGCCATTGTCGGCGCCGGGTTTGCCCCGCCTGAGTGCATACGTATCCCGCTTTATGGAGAGGCAATGGTGTTGATTTCATCGTTAAACTATCCGCGGATTGATCTCGTCAACCAGATCGCCAACGAGATTTTTCTCGTCTGCAAAAAGGAAAGCGCCTGTACTCGGCATCTCGCCATGCTTTTCATGGAGGGGGGCTTCCAGCCAGCCCGTATTTCAGAATGCGGATCTTTCAGCATCCTGATGTCCAGCGTGGTGCGCGGTATGGGGATTGCGCTCGTACCACTGTCAGCAGTGCTGGGCTCCGCGCATGAGAAACAGGTCCTTATCCATCCACTCAGCGGGCATTTCTCCACATTTCAGGTCGAGTTCGTCTGCCCACAACCCAAAGGGCGCCCAATCCTGGAACGACTTATCGAGAAAATTTCCCAGGAGTTCGTGGTACAGAAACCAAATTAGCCCCGCACGGTTTTTACACGGGGCCTCTTCCACTTCTAGAGTCTGTCAGGTTCTGATTGAACCAGACAGACTCTAGCTAAAGCGTGTTGCGGCTTATCAACCTCAAGCAACACGCTTTAAGTTTTTGTTTTTACGCATGTCGTTACCGCAAAACCGCTGCACACTTTTGCGCGACATGCTCTAGTCTTGTTTTCGTTTGTCTTTTCGGGAAAACCGGATTCCACTCTTCCCTGACAAACTCTATTTGAAAGTTTCGATCAAATGATCCATTACGGCACGCACCGCCGGTGATTTTCGGATATCTGCGTGCACGGACAACCAGAGCTGGCGAGAGGGTGTTGCTCGACCCACCGCCACTCTGACAAGTCCCTCATCTGCATCTCCCAACAAACATGGCAGAAGTGCCAGGCCCAGACCCGCACGGGCTGCCTGATGCTGCGTCACGACGTCGTTTGTTCGCAGCGCAAAAGGCCGCGACCCGGCAACGTCTTCAAGCCAACGTTGCTGCTCAATATGGCCAAAGCTCTGTTCAAAGCCAATAAAACTTTGGTTCTCGATGGCCATATCAGCAAGAGAGCTTGCCGCATAAAGAGCGAGCGGCAAAAGTCCCATCTCGCGCACGATACGGCCTTCAGCCCGTGGCCTGACAAAGCCGAGAGACAAATCAGCCTCCCCCTTTTCGAGGGAGGCAACCGATGAGCTTGCCAAGAGGACGACTTGAAGATCGGGATGGTTTAATCGCAGCTGTGACAGGCTGGGTGCGATCACAAAGGCGCTGATCACTGGCAGCGCACTGACCACCACACTTCCCGACAGACCCGTGCTTTTGCCGCGCAAATGGCGATGAACCCCCTCTGCGCCGCGCTCCATCGCCTTAGCGGCCTCAGCCAGAGATTGACCATGCACGGTCAGACGCGTCGCACGTGGCAAACGGTCAATCAGCTTCAGCCCCGTGGTTGCTTCAAGATGCGCGATGCGTCTGCCAGCCGTGGCATGGTCAACACCCAACACCCGGGCAGCGGCCGTCAGAGAACCGTGCTGCGCGACAGCGAGGAAATATCGAAGGTCTTGCCAATCCAACATTGGTGCATTCTTGCACGTTTCGCTTGCCGATTCACTCAATTTCTAAAACCGCCTGCAGAGGCAAAAATAGAACAGAATTGATATGACCAGACCGCGATTGGAGTGATCACTATGTTGACCTTGTTTTATGCCGCCGGTGCCAGTTCAATGGCTGCCCATATCCTGCTTCACGAATCTGGATTGCCCTTTAAAGCAGAAAGGGTGGATCTCATGACAAAGCAATGGTCAGGAGGAGATTACAACCTGATCAATCCAAAATCCTACGTTCCCGCCATGCGCTTGGACGATGGTGATATTCTGACAGAGGGCAATGTCATTCTCACCCACATCGCCGACCAGGTTCCCGAAAAGGGTTTGCTGGCGCGGCCCGGTGAAAGACAGCGCGAAAGGCAGAT
Source organism: Agrobacterium vitis (assembly GCF_014926405.1). Lineage (NCBI taxonomy): Bacteria > Pseudomonadati > Pseudomonadota > Alphaproteobacteria > Hyphomicrobiales > Rhizobiaceae > Gillisella > Gillisella vitis. The sequence continues at coordinate 2,717,689 of NZ_JACXXJ020000005.1, read as the reverse complement.
GGAATGGCTGAATTTCATTGCAGCTGAAATTCACAAGAATTTTATTACCCGTGAGCGCCACGGCGGCGTTGCCGCGAACTTCCTTTCCAAGACAGAGGAAGGACAGGCCGATACACGGGTGTTTGTCTCACCACGCCTTGCCTATGTTGATCAGTGGCTTGAGGGACGCCGCTTCCTGCTTGGAGACAACCTATCCGCGCCGGATGCATACCTGTATGTGATGACAACCTGGGCTCGTCGGCTTGGATTTGATCTGAGTGTCTGGCCAAACCTTCAGGCCTTTTCCACCCGCGTTTCTCAAATCGACTCGGTTGTTCGCACAGCGGAGGTGGAAGGCCCACCACACTCGCTGCGCCCAGCCCTGCCGCACGTGGCTGCTGCTGAATAAGTCTTGGCTTGATGACGACATCCTTTTTTTAATCTGATCTCATTGATAGCGTCAGTCCGAAAAATGGGAGCGTCATTCGAAGCTTTATTATTTAGAGTTTGTCAGGGAAAAGTGGAGCCCGGTTTTTCTGATCAGACAAACGAAAACAAAAGAATCTAGGCTGTAGTGACAAATTAATCATTTAATCAATAGCATTATGCTGGCGAGCTTAATGAACCCGAGAAAGTTGGCGGCGAGTTTGTCATATCGCGTGACGATGCGCCGCCACTGTTTGAGCTTGGCAAAGAAGTTCTCGATCCCCCATCTCGGCGTTGTTACATCAGTTCCTAGGTTACTGATATCAGGCGACCATTTTGGGTCTCAGGATATTTCTGATGCCGCATAAGCACAATGAAGACCGTCGGCACAAGATACCCAAGCAGAAGTTTAAGGTTACAAACTGGGCGGTTTATAATGAAAGCCTTCGTCAGCGCGGTGATTTGACGGTCTGGATAAGCGTTGATGCGCAATCTCAATGGTCAGCGCCGCGCCGGACATCTCGAGGCGGCCAGCCGAAATATTCAGATCTGGCGATTACGATGTGCCTGAGCTTACATGTGGTTTACGATCAGCCTTTACGTCAAACCCAAGACATGATGCGCAGTATCGTGAAACTGATGGGCGTTGACATTGCCGTGCCAGATTTCTCCACCTTGTCACGCCGAGGCAAGGGGCTAGTATTGCCCTCAAGAATGCCCACAACCAGGCCATCGGGGCCGGTTCATCTGGTGGTGGACAGCACCGGACTGAAGATTTTCGGTGAGGGCGAATGGCTGGAAAACAAGTACAAAATCAAAGGCAAATGCAGAAGATGGCGAAAGCTCCACATTGGGCTTGATCTTGTCAGTGGCGAGATCATCTGCTCCGAACTGACCACAGATGATGTCGGTGATCCCACAGCCTTGGCTGGTCTTCTTGACCAGATTGGCAGCCCGGTTGCCAGGTTTATCGCTGATGCTGCCTATGACGGATCGCCAACCCGCCACCTTCTATCGACACGCCTTGGTGAGGTTATCGAGGTCATTATTCCTCCTCCCAAGACTGCCGTTGCTAGCCCGCAATCGACGCTTGATCCATCGGCGCGAGACCATCATATCACCGAAATCGAGGCCAGGGGCCGCATGGCCTGGCAGGGTGTTGTCACGTTAACTGGCTTGCAGTTGCCTACGTTTTGGGTTGGCGTAAATTTCGGCGATGCAGACACCCGATATCAGTTTCAAGCGTCACCGTTTTGCGCCGCAGATCGTTTCTCACGCGGTTTGGCTTTACATGCGGTTCAACCTGAGCCTTCGTGAAGTTGAGGAAATGCTACTCGAGCGTGGGATAGATCTTTCATATGAGCCGATCCGCCGTTGGATCGCCAAGTTCGGACCCCATATCGCCCGCAACTTGCTCAGACGGCAGGCCCGCCCCGGCGATGTTTGGCATCTGGACGAGGTTGTTGTGAAGTGCGCTGGAGAGAAGTTCTGGCTCTGGCGCGCAGTCGATCAGCATGGCACCGTTCTCGAAGAAATAGTACAGAAGCGGCGTGACAAAAGGGCGGCCAAGCGCCTGCTCGTGGCGTCGATGAAGCGCTATGGCTTTGTTCCCAAGCGGATCATCACTGATAAGCTGCGCTCCTACGGTACGGCAAAGGCGGATGTGGCTCCCGGCCTTAACCGTTGGTCGCACAAGGGGCTCAACAATCGGGCCGAGAACAGCCATCTGCCGTTTCGAAAACGAGAACGAACCATGCAGGGCCACCGATCGCCAGGAGCGTTGCAACGGTTCGTTGCCATGCACTCAGCCACCCGCAATTGCTTTTTTGTTCCCTCCCGCCGCCGCGCCGCACAAACAATTCGCTACCATCGCCTCGAAGCGTTTGATGCATGGAAAATTGCTGCCTGCATCGCTTAAAATTTCGAGCCGTCGGCCTTTCTCGAACGGGGCAACTTAACGTGACAACATCGTTCAGTCTCCATCGATAGCCTACTGGCTGGAAATTTGCAGCTTCTCTCACCATCGTCATCACACGTCCCGGCTACATCGAAAACCTTGGCCATTAACTTGGCCGGACCACAGGACAGGTACGTTCAGTGATCGACGCAGCGAATCTGCCACAATCAATGAAACATCATAATCCGCTACGATACGACAAATAAATTACATTAAAAGCAGTTTTTGCCACAGTATTCGACTCAACGTGGCGGCCGCTTGAGGTGCCAGTTCTCGGCAGTAGGCCCCGTAAACTGGCGAACGGCCGAGAAGCTTAAGAACCATCCGACATCTTGATTTGAATAGCACCCAGTGCTACATAGCGGTATGGCCGATGTCGAGGAAACTGTGCGGGCTTTCAAAACCGCTTGGTTTGCCAAGGCGGCACGCAAAGCTCGCATCAAAGATAAAGACCTATGCGAAACGATTCAGGAAGTCGTCAAAGGCTAAGCTGATGATCTGGGTGGCGGAGTTTTCAAGAAACGACTGAATAAGAATATGCACCGGAGCATAATTCTAGCGAAGGGCGGTCGATATTGGATTTACGAATACCTGTTTGCAAAGAAAGACAGGGCCAATATCGAAGACCATGAATTAGAGGACTTCCGAGCCCTCGCCAAAAGCTACGCGGTACTGAGCGAAAAGCAGGTCGCCCAGCTTTTGGAGGACAAAGACCTGATGGAGATATGTCATGGCGACAAAACGTAGGTTCAAGAGCGATATTTCTGAGGCGATCCATTCGTCTGCGGCGATGCTGCACAAGGTCGGGGCGCTCGACAAGGCGACGATGCGCGACTTCGACGCGCGTCACCTGGTCATGCTGAGCGAGATTGAGCCGGCTCAGATCAAGCAGCTCCGCGAGGCGAACAACGTCAGTCAACCGGTGTTCGCCCGCTACCTCAACACAAGCGAAAGCACGGTCGAGAAGTGGGAAACCGGTGCCAAACGACCGAGCGGCATGGCGCTCAAGCTGCTCTCCGTTGTCCAAAAGCACGGACTAGGGGTTCTTGCCTGACGCCCGAACAATTATAAACGCCGGACCTACAGTCTGTCAGCGCTAATTTGAATTGTATTCGGATTCCTTTTTGATTGAATTTACGATTCAAACTCATTGCTGGATTGGAGGCCAGCAATGATGGTGCATCCACTTTCTCTTGATTTGCGCATGCGTATTGCAGCAGCGTTGAGTGACGGTATGACTGTTCGTGTTGCTGCGGTGCGATTTGGAGGGCACTGTAAACTTATCGCCTTGAACGCAACATCTGGGCATGAGGAATTAGTTCATGCGGCGTGAAGGCGCGCGATTTGGTGCCATGCTTGCATGGCTTCGGTTCGCAGTTCGCGATGGTGGGCGGATGGGATATCGTGTCGGGGAACGTTAAAGAGGTTGGCGATGGGGTCATGGATGGAAACGAAACGCTGAAGATGTCGTGCTGACTTGAAGCGCTTCATGATCTTCTCGCGTCGTCGGACGGGCTGATGCGAGTTTTCCGCCCGATTGTTCAATCCCTTGTGAGAACGATGCTCAACGCCGGGCATGACCTTCCGCTTTGCCGCACCGTAGGACCGAAGCTTGTCGGTAATCATCACACGCGGGGCGCGGCCTTGGGCTTTCAGGAGCTTGCGCATCAAACGTTTTACCGCCTTGGTATTGCGGCGGCTTTGCACCAGCACGTCGAGAACAAAGCCATCCTGATCAACGGCGCGCCAAAGCCAGTGTTTCCTTCCACCGATGGTGATGACAACCTCATCGAGATGCCATTTGTCCCCGAGCCTGCCGGCAGATCGCTTGCGGATATCGTTGGCAAAATGTCTACCGAATTTCTCCGCCCAGAGCCGCACGGTTTGATGAGAGACGATGATGCCACGCGCTGCCAGCAGATCCTCGACCATCCGCAGGCTCAGCGGAAACCGGAAATACAGCCAAACTGCATGGGCAATCACCTCGGCGGGAAATCGGTGGCGACGATAAAGGGGATCATGGCTGGATCTGGTCATGCAGCCAGATCCCATATTTTGATCGATGTCCGATTAACGTTACGATGCCTTTGAAACTGATCATACCCGCAAAGCTCGGTCTGTAATCTGGAAATCAGATGACACCTATGACGCCATCAGGTGAACAGAAAATTTGCGACGCAACCCCGAACTTCTCCGCCCAGAGCCTCACGGTTTGATGAGAGACGATGACCCCACGCGCTGCCAGCAGATCCTCGACCATACGCAGGCTCAGCGGAAACCGGAAAAATAGAGCCAAGCGGCATGGGCAATCACCTCGGCTGGAAATCGATGGCGGCGATAAACTGGATCACGATCTGTCATGGCCCGTCATTCGCACATCGAATTCCACATTCCGTTAAGTTGACGATGCCGAGGTGCAAGTTCTCGGGAGAACGTGGTTTTACCCGCACCGGGCAGCCCCATCACAAGACTTCTCAAGCCTTGCCGCACGGCGACCTCCGTTTGATCATGTTTCCCTTTATACGGGAATATAATTTTTACAAATCAAATCAATAGATTTTATATACTATTAGAATTTCGTAACGGAGTATTTTAAACTTGTCTTTCAATTCTCAGCCGGAAAAGGCTCTCCTCGCCGCTCTCAACGGGCGCTGCGTTGTGCTCATCGGCATGATGGGCTCGGGCAAGACGTCGGTCGGCCGACTACTCGCGGCGCGGCTAGGGCTTGATTTTGCTGACACCGACGTCGAGATTGAAGCGGCGCACCGTATGACGATACCGGAAATTTTTGCCCAGCATGGCGAGTCCTATTTTCGTGAAGGCAAGCAAAGGGTACTGGCGCGTCTCTTGCACGAAGGGGCGAAAGTAGTGGCGATCGGCGGCGGTGCCTTTATGAATTCGGATACCCGCGCACGGATCGCGGAACATGCGGTCTCAGTATGGCTGAAGGCCGATTTTGACATTTTGGTCCGTCGTCTGCGTCGCTGCTCCAACCGACCGCTTCTGCAAACTCCTAATCCCGAAGGTACTCTCCGCCAATTGATAGATGACCGTTACCCAACTTACGCTTTGGCCGACGTGACGGTGTTGTCCAGTGACGGACCGCACGAAATGGTCGCGGTGAAAACGATGCAGGCTTTGCTGACCTTCTTGAATCACTCAATGCAGCGCGGATGAGAATCCGGTGCCAAATTCTACCGGTTCACCTCTGACCAGTACCGCGCTTTCTACGTCATCGCCATGAATGCCAATGCGAGGCATCATAACGTTAACCGGACATCGATTAAAATGAGGAATCTGGCTGCATGACCAGATGTAGCCGTGATCCACTTTATCGTCGCCACCGATTTCCAGCCGATGTGATTGCCCATGCTTGTTTGGCTCTATTTCCGGTTTCCGCTTAGCCTGCGGATGGTCGAGGATCTGCTGGCAGCGCGTGGCGTCATCGTCTCTCATCAAACCGTGCGGCTCTGGGCTGAGAAATTCGGCAGACACTTTGCCAACGATATCCGGAAGCGATCTGCCGGCAGGCTCGGGGATAAATGGCATCTTGATGAGGTTGTCATCACGATCGGTGGCAAGAAACACTGGCTTTGGCGCGCCGTTGATCAGGACGGCTTTGTTCTCGACGTGTTGGTGCAAAGCCGCCGCAATGCCAAAGCGGCCAAACGTTTGATGCGCAAGCTCCTGAAAGCCCAAGGCCGTGCGCCGCGTGTGATGATTACCGACAAACTACGATCCTATGGTGCAGCAAAGCGGGAGGTCATGCACGGCATTGAGCATCGTTCTCACAAAGGATTGAACAATCGGGCAGAAAACTCGCATCAGCCCGTCCGACGACGGGAGAGGATCATGAAGCGCTTCAAGTCAACACGACATCTTCAGCGTTTCGTTTCCATCCATGACCCGATCACCAACCTTTTTCACATTCCCCGCCACGATATTCCATCCGTCCACCATCGCGAACTGCGAACAGCTGCCATGCAAGCATGGCACCAAATCGCGCGCCTTCACGCCGCATGAACTAATTCCTCACGCCAAGATGGTGCGTTCAAGGCGATAAGTTTACAGTGCCCGTTTCGGCTATCCGCCAGATTTGGTTGGAGCAGGAGGCGGTGCAGATGGTCCTCGCTCAAGCAGAACTGCTATTAAAAGAAATGTCATCCAGCATGGGGAAGTGAGATGCGGAAATAACTATTAAGGCGGTAGTTCTTGGTCTTGCCTCCGGTTTACGGCGAAGAATTGATCTTTTGAAGCTCATTATTGGCGTGGGCAAGTAGCCGCCTCCGCGTATTGATAAGAGGCACGCCACTTTAGAGACGCTTTAAGCCAATCTGACCATTTTTATAATCATAGAGTACGGAAAAGTGTTTGTAGACCTCCACTCCGACCAGAACTCTGGTGGGTGGCTGATGGAAATTGGGGAAAGGTCCAACAGCTAGTCGGGTGGAGTCTGTCATACCGTTGCCAACGCTGAAGCTGGCTTTCAGCGAAGGGTTGCTGCCGTCGTCAAAAGACATTGCTACCTTGGTGCCTGGGCGCCAGGCATGAAACTGTTCCGGGGCGATGACCAAGATTTGCGGGTTTCCAGTGTCGAGAACGATCGGTCCGCAATACTGTTTGCGCGAACTTTCAATGGTCAGGCAGCCTGGGATAGGATTATCCCGTCCGCCGCCTTGGTTGGGGCCCTGTCCCGCAGGAAATCGTACGAATCCAGCGACTTCATCTGATGTCGGATTGATAATCAGTTCACCTTCGTTCTCGCCAGACCGTGGCAACCTGATAATCCAAGCGTCCCCGAAGCTGACCAGCGGATTTGGAGCGGCTACCTTGAATGCGGGGGAGGGCATGCTTGCGCCGATAATTGCCTGATAGTTTTCCTTGCCAAGAAGTTGGCCTGGGTCCTCAAGCCGTTTATCGAGCGGCATCAGGCATCGCTTGACGGTCTGGTTGCACGTGAGGTCTCTGATAATGTCAATCGGGATCGTCTTCGTCTCAGCGGTATCCGCAAAAGATACCTGGGCTGTCGCGACATCGCCAAGTATCGTCTGGCCGTTTGAATAGGAATATCGCATCTGCTGGCCCGTTGGGGAATAATCTTGATTAGAGACCGTTTCGCCGATGACGTGAAGTCCAGTCGAACCGGTGTCCAAGATTGCCTCGACTGTTTTTGCTCCGATTTTTACAGGTATCCAATAGCGCACGATGTTGTGACGCTCTAACGCGTGGATCGGGACGACAATCCGCTCGCCGGCCGTGGCTTGTGAAACTTCAATGAACGAAATCCAGCTGAATAGCAGGATAAGCGTAAGCATTTTCTTTCCCATTGTAAGGCTTTCTATCAGCGTTCATGCAGGGCCGAGCTTGTGACATCGACAAGGGGCGCGAAAAGATAATCGAGAATAGTCCTGTCACCTGTATTGATGTCGACTGACACCGACATGCCAGGCGACACGTAGGCGCTGCGCTCTGCGGTTCCGATGAAATTCTTGTCCAACTGGACGATGACGGGAAATACAAGCGTATCCGCGGATTGAGACGTGCTCCCTGATGCCGTCGTGGTCATTGTATAGGAGGAATCTGCGAGATCCGCTTGGGCTTGAGAGGCCGATACGGCATCCTTGCCAACCTGAAGGACAGTTCCACTGATCGTGCCGTACTGCGTATAAGGGAACGCAGTGACCTTGATGGTAGCTGCTTGTCCGACCTGAACGAACCCGATCTCATCATTGGTGATGTATGCCTGAATATCGAGATGGCTTCCCTCGGGAACAACGCGCAACACCTCTGATCCGCTGGTCAGCACCTGCCCGATCGATGTGAGTGTCGATGCTTCAATCGTACCATCGACCGGGCTACGCAACGTCATATCATCGAGTTGGGCCTTGGCTTCACGAACCTGTTGTGTCAGTTCCTGGACCTGTTCGTCCGCCGCCTCCAGTTTCTGGGCATAATCGGCAATGAACGATTGGGTCGTCGATACGGCTTGTCGCTTGAGGACTGCGATGTTTGCGTCGGCATCAAGCTTTTCATTGATGTCGCTTTGCAAGGAAACCTGTTCCTTCTCTTCTTCTTGCAAAGCGTTCAGCCAATCCGCAGTCGACATGGCGTTGTTCTGAGACAGCGTCTCGCGCATAAATGTCAGCTTCTTTAGTGTTGACACGAGGCTCTCTTGGGCGGCAACCGTTGCAGCGAACGCATTGGAGTCGATCGTTTTCTGATCAATTTGACTATCAATGAGGGATAGTTGCGCGGCGAGTTGTTCCATGTCGCTGTCAAGGACACTTTGTTCCCGGTGTTGCAACGCAACCGATATGCCGTCGGGCCAACCAACAGTGATATGTGTCGTTCCGCCAAGCGGCCAATTTCGTGACGAAATAGTCTCAATAGCGGCACTACGTCGAGCGACTTCGGCTTTGCTGGCGGCCAATTGCTCCGACAAATCGTCATACTGAGATGCAGCCGACGAGTCATCTAGACGCACGAGAACTTGGTCCTTGGAGACGTGGTCGCCATTTTGCACCAGAACGTCGGACACTTTACCGGTGGCCAGAGGTTGAACGATCTTTACCTTAAGCGTTGGCTCGATTTTGCCTTGCGCCGTTGCGACAATATCGATTTTACCAACCGCTGCCCAAGTGATGGCGACCGCAAACAAAGCAGTGATGATCACGATAAGCGCCATTCTCACAGGCGAGGGCGGGGTCTCCAAGATCTCGAGAGCCGGTGCAAGAAATTCCTGGTCCGTCCTGACTGGTTTATCGGTTCTGCGCAGCAGCGTGACTGCTCCTTGAGATCGCTTCAGCGAAACATTCATGACACACCTGCTGGATCGTTTTGCAGTGCCCAAAGCCTGGCATAGATTCCTTCAGGTTTTGCGAGCAGCTCAGAATGACTGCCTACTTCGGCAATCTTGCCGTCCCTCATCCCAACGATGCGGTGGCATGGTCGCACCGCCGCCAGCCGGTGGGCGATGATCAGCACTGTTCTGCCTTGCGATATTTTGCTCATATTGTTTTGAATCACCCGCTCACTTTCGTAGTCCAACGCAGAGGTGGCTTCATCGAAAATAAGGATCGGTGGGTTCGTGGCGAGCGCTCTTGCAATTGCAATTCGCTGCCGTTGCCCACCAGATAGATTGGCTCCCCGTTCCTCAATCTGTGTGTCATAGCCCTGTGGCAGCTTCGAGATGAACTCATCGGCGCCTGCCAAGTTGGCAATGGCAATCACCGTGGCGCGCGGCAGAGCCGGATTGGCAAAGGCGATATTTTCGTGAATGGTCCGGTTGAACAGCAGGTTTTCCTGTAGAACAACGCCAATCTGCCCCCTCAGCCACGCGGGGTCGAGTTGGGAAATATCCGTGCCATCCATAAGAACTTGGCCCTGCTCAGGGCTATAAAGACGTTGAACCAGTTTTGTCAGTGTGGACTTTCCGGAGCCAGACGAGCCGACGATACCTATGATTTCTCCTGGGCGGACACTGAGACTGACGGATTTTAGGATTTCTGGCCCACCTGGACGATAACGGAAGGTCACGTCATGGATGTCGATGCCACCTCGGGGCCTGGCAAGCGTTAGTGCTGTTTTCGGCGCATATTCCGTGGGAAAGTTCAGGATATCCCCGAGCCTGTCCATGGAGATCTGCACCTGCTGAAAATCCTGCCAGACTTGCGACAGCCGCAGGATCGGCTGGGCGACCTGTCCCGCAATCATATTGAAGGCGATTAGACCGCCCACGGTCAGATCATTATCGATAACCGCCTTGGCGCCGAACAAAAGGATAAGAGCGGTTGAGATTTTACTGACATATTGAATTGCGTTCTGTCCGCCGGCACTCAGCATCGTCACGTCGAAGCTGGTTCGAACATAGGCCGCCAATCGTTCGGCCCATTGCGCCTGCATAACAGGCTCCACAGCGCCGGCTTTGACCGTGTGAATGCCGACGACAGCCTCAACCAAGAACTGCTGACTTATGGCGCCTCGGTTGAATTTTTCGTTGATCTTGCTGCGCAGTGCCGGACGCACGAGCAGGGCGATCAACACGTAAAGGGGAATTGAAGCGACGACGATCAACGTCAGCCAAACGGAGTAAACCGACAAGACGCCAATCGCGACAATGGTAAAGAACAGGTCGATGACTGAGAACAAAGCCTGCCCGGTCAAGAAATTGCGGATGGTTTCAAGCTCACGCACTCTTGCGACGGTATGTCCGGCCGGCCGCGTTTCGAAATAGCCGAGCGGCAGATGTAACAGATGGCGGAAGAGACGCTGACCGAGTTCGATGTCGATACGATTGGTGGTGTGCGACAGGGCATAACTGCGCAGATACTTCAGCACAACATCGAATAGGCCCACAATGACCAGGCCAACGACCAGAACAATGAGTGTCGAATAGCCCTTGTGCGTCAGAACTTTGTCTACCACGACTTGAAAAAAGAGCGGCGAGACCAGCGCGAAGATCTGAACGAAGAAAGAAGCGAGCAGGACGTGGATGATCGGCTTGCGATAGCGCCAGATAGATGGCAGAAACCAACTCAGGCCGAATTTTCTGGGGTCGGTACCTTGTCCTCCGACGCGCAGGCCGACCAGGACGAGTTTCCGTCCGAGTTCGGCCATCAGAGCATCGATTGTCAATTCGCGGGCGATCTTGGTGATTGGGTCAACGACACGATAGCCACCGCTCGTCGTCTTGCCCGCATAGACCTGAAAGCCACCATTGCTCATGCAGGCGATGGTTGGGACCGGAACGGTGTTCAGGCGCTTTTCGGTCAACCCAGTAACGGTGCGAGCTTTAAGACCAATCATGGCAGCTGCGCGTACTAGATCGTCTTCATCGGCAGTCCGCCCTGTCAGAGCGAGTTCCTTTTGCAAATGCCTTGGATCCGCCGCGATCCTGAAGAAGGCGGCTATTCCGCAAAGAGCAGACAGACCGGAATCCACGGCTTCCGGAAAAACATCAACGTTCAAGGGTGCCTCCCACCAAGAACTGCTGAGCCGGCTTCGGTCAAATCCAATTTGACGGACATCCGGCCCAGCACTTTGTTTTGAATCAGTTCCGGCTCAGGAGAAGCTGAACTTGCTCTGCTGAAGGTTTGAAAGGGACGTATTCGTTAGCGTCAGTGTGTCATTGTTGTGAGAGGTAATGACCACATCTTGTCCGGACTGCTGTGCGTTGGAGAGAAGATCTGTCCAATCCGAGAAGGTCGTGTGATCAAAAGCAATCATATCGGCGCTGCTGCCTGAGGCCTGATAACCCGATATTACATCCTGGCCGAAGCCTGCATGGAAGATGAAGTTATCATTGGCCCCGAAGATTTCGAGCGCCGTATCCTGGCCCATGTTGATCGTATCCTGCTCACCGGTCAGGGAGAGCGATGCTCCGGCATCTAGCGTCACGCTCGATTGATCCACCGCTGTCAAGGCACCGGCGCCCTTGACCTCGACAGTGTCGTGCAGCCCGCTGCCATCGGCGGTGTCCATATCGCTACCGGAATTCAGAACCACGCTGTTGTTATTGCCGTCGACCATCACCTCCGCGCCCTCGGCGATATTGATGGTTCCGACCGATAGAACGGCATTGTTGCTGCTGCCGCTCACATTTAGAACGTCGTCGCTTCCTGTAACCGTGACATCGGCAGAGCCGCTCATGACCAGCGTTGCATTCGAGGTGGTGATGCTGGTGCCGCGCCCTCCGATTGAGATCACGTTGTCGTTGCCCGAAACGGTCAGACTTGCCCGAATGTCTGCCTCGACGGTCAGATCGTCGCCCGTCATCGTGACGGTGGAGTCCGTGCTGATGGTGACGCTTGCATGGGACAATGCGGCTGTTTCATCCGTCCCCACAATGGTCACGGTGTCACCGCTCGCATTGCCGTTGATGCGGTTGTGATCGCCCCACACCGCGACGGACGCATCAGCGCGGTTGATCGTGATCGTATTATTCTCACCGTAGATGGTGGAAAAATCACCATCGATCTGAATTGTAGCCGTCGAGATCGAGGCGACTGTCGCATCTCCCTGAATATCCAGCCTGCCGCCAGAACCGCTGGCATCGAGCGAGGAACCATTCCCGGCAAGCGTGATGTCATCGCCATCTCCCGCCAGGGATAGGCTGGCTGCTTGCGTTGCCGTCCCTACATGAACGGTTCCGCCCGAAAGCGTGGCATTGTTGCTATTGCCAGAGACATTCAGCGTATCGCCACCCCCGGTGACAACGGCATCCGCCGAACCCGTCATGATGATCGTCGCATTCGAGGCCGTGGCGGTCGTGCCCCGTCCGTCGATGGAGATGGTGCTGCCGCTGCCCGAAAGGGTCAGGCTTGCATCGGTATATTCATCGATCGTCAAACCATTACCGGTCAGTGTCAGGCTGCTGTCGGTTTCCACGACAACGCTGGCATTCGAGGCCATCACCGTATTGTTTGTACCGAAGGCTGTGACAGTATTATCGGCGCCGCTGGCAATGGAGAACACGGCGTTTCCATAGAGAGCGATGGCGTTATCATCTCCCGTCACCGTTCCGGACGCATTCTCGCCCACGGAAATGGTCCAGCCGGAAATCGCCGCATTGACCCCCTGGCCGATAACATCGAGCTCATCGCCACTCACCGTTCGGTCGGTATCAACAAGAACCGAACCGTTATGGGCAGCGACCTGATCGTCATCACCGCTAACGAGGACTGTTGCCCCATCGTCGATGGAGATTGTCGTACCGAAAGCGTCGAGTCCCGTGCCGTAGCCGGAGATTTCCACCGTATTGCTATCGCCGCTCCAGATCCGCACCTGGCTGTTGCCGTGCAGGACAACGCTGTCGTTGCCTCCCGAAAGGATCAGCCCGCCACCATTATCGACGACAACGGACGCATTGGAAACCGTGGCGATATTGTTGCGCCCGCTGACCTCCAGGCGTTCATTGGCCCCATAGGCTGCAATGGTGGCGACCGTATTTCCGGTTTCATGAACGGTATTATCGTCCCCGACGAGGGCCACCTGATTGATGCCATTGCCAAGGATGATCTGGTTGGACTGACCTTCGACGTCGATGGCATCGTCGCTTCCGGAAAAGCCGCGGCTGCTGTTGTCGTCCGACACGGTTTGCGTGGTCGCTGACTGAAACGTGGACCGGCTGGTGCTGGTCTGGCCGGTGGCGCTGATGGTGGTGGTGGTCGATCCCGCCACGGAACCATCGTCATTGAGATCGCTAATGGTTTCGACTTCGCTACCATCCGCCCGCATGACGGCCTTGTCGATGTGGTCGACCATGCCGCTATTGCTGCTATCCTCATAGAGGATCGTCGTCAGACCATCGGCAGTGATGGTTTCCAGGCCGCGCGCAGCGATACCGCCATCGGCATCCATGTCGCTGATCGTAGCAATCTGCGATCCGTCGATGTTCCTCGTCCAGCTTTCCTGATGATCGTTGATGCCATCGCCGTCATAGTCCGACAACACAGTGCTGCTCATGCCCGTGGAGTCCGTGGTCTGTATGCTACTGGCAGCGACCTTCTCGTCTTGAGCGGCAAAGGCGGAATGCCAGAGCACAGTGCCGAGATGGCTTTGATAGCGTTGCGCCACTGCATTGGCCGTGGTGGTCGTGGTCTTCGACCCGTCGGCATGCGTCACGTCCGTCACAACCTTGTCGACACTGCCATCACCATTGACGTCGGTCGTGGTGACCGTTGTCCTTCCGTCCGCGCTCTCGCTGCGCTGAACGGTCTTGATCAGCACGGGCGTGATCGCCGATGTGGCACCCGATGCCGTCGTGCCGCTCGTTGCATAGGTCTGCTCCAGCAGCCTGCTTGAGCCATCGGCATTGCTGGCCGTGGTGTCGACGATCTTCCGATCCGCCAGCCCGTCGCCGTCCAGATCCTGGCTGGTCGTCATCACCAGTCCATCGGCTGTCGTCGTGGAGACGACCCGACTGCCCGTGGAACCATCGGCATTGTAGTTGGTCTTCACCGTCTGTGTGCCGCCGTCTACGGCCTGCAGGCTATAGACCACCTGATCGACCGAACCATTGCCATCGGCATCGGTGCTGATGACCATATGCCGCCCGTTCAGGCTGGTCTGGGTCGTCGTCTTGTCAAGAAGAGCGCCTGCGGAATTGCTGTCGGACACCACGACAGAGCTTGAGCCGTCCGCAAGCATCGTTACCGTCCGGTTCATGATCTTCTCAAAGACACCATCGCCATCCTCATCGATATCAGTGATGACACTGAGACCATCCGCCTGGGTGGTGACGATGGATGCCGACAGGTCCAGTCCGGGCAGAGCCACGGAATTCGTCGTCAGCACCGTCGAGCCATCGGCTTCGACCTCCTTGCTTGAGGTGGATTGCTGCGCAGCGGTTCCAGAGCCGGTTGCATCCCAGGAGGTCGTGGTGGTCAGGCCATTGCCGCTGACGGTGGTTGATTTCCGGCTGGTCAGAGCCCCTTGGCGGACCATGCTGATGGTTTCGGTTGTCGAGCCATCACTGCCAATGCTCTTCACATCGGCTTTGCTCTCGGCATAATCTCCCGAACCATCGAGATCCCACTTTGTCATGCTATCCAAGCCATTGGCGCTGGAGTTTATCTGGGTCCGATCGCTGATGGTGGCGTTGTAGCTTGGATTTGCCGAACTGGCATCACCGCCTGAGAACGTTTCATCCAGTATCGTCGTTATGTGACTGCCGTCGGAATTGACGGTGGTAGTCGAGACTTGACCGGTCTCCGCCAATCCATCGCCATTTGCATCGTATAGCACAGTTCTTGTCAGCCCGTCCGCGCTATCTGTTTCATAACGGCCATCCTGCGACCCGAATGCCCGGCCTGAGGCTGTCTCAACCGTGCCATCCATCGCTGCGACCGTTGTAGATCCGCTTCCATTCCTGAGACTTTGAACGGTTTGATCTACGGCGCCATCGCCGTTGACATCACGTGTCGTCGTCACGCTGTTCTTATCGGCGCTTGTGACCGTAACCGTCCGGTTGTGCAGCGAGTCATCACCATTGTAGCTGCTGCTCGTAACAGTCGTGGAGCCATCCGCATTGAGGACAGTGGTTTTGGATAGAGAGTAATCGACGACGCCATCACCGTTGTCGTCCCACTGAGTGGCGGTTGCAAGGCCGTCGGCGCTGGTCTGATCGCTCGTTTTGTCGACAAGTGCTCCTCCTGATCCGAAATCGGAAAAAGACTGCGCTTTAGAGCCGTCAGCATTCAGGATTTCGACCGACGAGGTCGAGCGGCCGGCTGTTTGATCACCGCTAACGGTCAGCGTGCTCGATTGAGTTAGCCCATCGGCGCTGATGGTTTTGCTGAAAGAAGACGCGGCAACGCCATTTGCGTCGTAGGTCGACGTTACAGATGTGCTTGAGCCATCGGCATTAACGCTGAGCGTCTGGCTTTGATATGCAGTGGAACTGCCATTCAGATACGTGCTGGATGAACCTGCGGTCCCAGCAGAATTTGTCGTAGAAACGGATTTTGAGACCAGGGTATGATTTGCGTCGGAAACAGTCTTGGTTTCCGTTTTAGAACCATCTGCGTTGAGAACGGTTACGTCTGTGGTTATGGCATCAAACGTCCCATCTCCATCGACGTCACTGCTGGTGGTAACGTTTAAGCCATTAGCGCTGGTTACAGTTTGTGTGCGGGTCAGAAGACGCGAACCATCTCCGTTGTAGGTGGAAAGGGTTTCTGTCGAGGAGCCATCTGCATTGAGCGTCTTTGAATCCACGTTTTCGCTGTCGAAGCTACCATTACCATCATAATCGGTTCGGGTGATTACCGACAAACCATTGGCACTGCTTGTGGTCTGCGTCTTACCCACCTCATTTGCGGCAGCCGTGCCGGAGCCGTAATCACGGGTTACGGTTGTCACCGTAGAACCGTCGGTTTCGAGCACAGTCTGCGAAACGGAGGTCGCATCGATAATACCGTCGCCATTGGCATCGCGTGTGGTTGTGACGCTCAGGCCGTCAGCACTGGTCGTCGTCACAGTACGCGATAGAAGCACAGAGCCGTCAGGGCTGTAATTCGAGGCCGTCTGAGTTTCGGAGCCATCGGCATGGATGTCTGTCTCAGTCACGGCCGTCGGTGACTGGTTGTTGTCGGTGGTGGTCGAAACCGTCGTCGTCCGCTTGTCCTCGCTGACGACGGTGACAGTACGACTGACCTGAACCTGGCTTGTGCCGATCAACGTCGTCACAGTCTCCGTGGAGGATCCATCGGCGTTTGTCGCCTTCACATCCGTTGTTGCATAATCGGCTGTTGACTGACCATCGAGAAACTTTTGTATGGTAACGGAATGGCCATTGGCGCTGGTCGTCGTGACCGTTCTGCCCGTTTCCACAGCATTGGCACCACTTTTGGCGATAACCGTTACTGTCGAGGAACCATCACTGTTATGCACGGTCGCAGTCGATTGCGCTGAGTCGAAGCTGCCGTCTCCGTTGATATCGATCTGGCTGGTTTTGGTCAGGCCATCAGCGCTCGTGACCGTGAGTGTCTTCGAAACGAGAACCGATCCATTGGGACTGTAATTCGAGACCGTCTCGGTCGAACTGCCATCGCTCCCAATCGTTGTCACATCAATCCGGTCGAAATGACCGTCGCCATCCCGATCGGTTTCTGCCGTCTTCGTCTTACCATCGGCGCTCCAGGATGACACTTGTTCCTGACGTAAGCTGCCGTTGGCGTTGCTTGTTGCCGTCGTATCGGACCCTGACCCATCACTATTCTGCACAACGGTCTCTGTCGTGATCGTATCGAAGACACCGTCGCCATCGATATCGACCTTGGTGGTCTTATTGATGCCATTGGCACTGAGGTCCGTCTCCGTGCGATCGCGAAGAGTGCCGTCGCCATTCAATTCGCTCTGGGTCGTCGTTGTGCTGCCATCAGCATTGAAGACAATCGAACTCGTGGAAACGAGATCGGTAGAACCGTTGCCATCAAGATCTGTGCTGGTGGTCTTGCTGTCACCATTGGCGCTGGTGACAGTCGTGGACGTCCCGATTGTGTTTGTTTGCGTCGTGCCAGGACCAGCGTACTGAATGACGGTTTCTGTTCGCGTCCCATCCGAGGCGACAGTGATAACATCGGTCTGGGTGGAATCGATCTGCCCGTTACCAGTCTTTTCCAGTTGAGCTGTCTTGCTCAGGCCATCGGCACTGGTGGTGACAATGGTGCGGTCCCGAAGCGAACCATCGGCATTCATGTCACTGGCGGTCGTCGTCTCAGAGCCATCCGAGCCGAACGTGACGGTTTCCACCTCGTCGAAGAAGCCCCATCCATTCGTGTCGCGCAAAATTGTGCGCGTCTTGCCATCGGATGCGGTTATGAGCTGAAGCTCACTCGTCAACCTGGTGCCGCTGCTATCATAGTTGCGGATGGTTTCCGTCAGTGACCCATCGGAATTGGTGGTTTTCGTATCCGTCTGGGTGCGATTGAAAACGCCGTCGCCATTATCGTCGAATTTCCGGGTTACCGTATTCCCATCGGCACCGTAGGTAGACAGCGTTTCGCTGGCCAGCGTGCCATTTGCATTGAAGGATTTGCTGTCAAGGGTCGATGTGCCGTCAGCATTCTTTGTCCGGGTCTGCTTGACCAGATAACCATCAGGATCATAGGAGAAAACCGCGTCGGCAGCAGTGCCCGTCGAGCCACCGCTCTTCGTGAATGTGGTTTCGCCAGATATCGCCGAGCCGTCTGGCATGACTATGTCCTGGTGATTGCTCGTAAGATCAATCGATGTAATGCCGAGCTGTGCCAGCGTCTTCAAGGTGGTCGAACCGTCGGCATTGGTGACCATCACCTTGAAGTCGTTCCAATCGGCATCCCCGGCGTCGAGCTTCCCGTTGTGGTTTGTATCGAAGACATCCCTGAGAGCCTGCATGTCTGACGTCGCAGTGGGGTCCCAGGCTGTGAACTGTACCTGATCTTGCTGGGTAATCTTGCCCGACCCGTTGAGGTCTAGGACCAGCACGCCATCGCCCGCTCCAGCCCAAGCGGTCTTGTGCTGTTTGCCATCGCCCGCCATGTCGAAATACTTGTCCGACGCATTCAATGCTGTGATCTGGATGCCATTGCCGTTCAGATCCAGCACAATAGGTGAACCACCCGACCCGCCGCCGGAACCACCGCCGCCAGATCCTCCGGAACTGCCCGAGCCGCCCCCTGAGCTACCGGTCCCGCCACCGCCTGTGCTACCAGTCCCGCCGCCGCCCGTGCTACCGCTCCCGCCACCGCCTGTGCTACCAGTCCCGCCACCGCCTGAGCTACCGGTCCCGCCACCGCCCGTGCTACCGGTCCCGCCGCCACCTGTGCCACCGGTCCCGCCGCCGCCCGTGCTGCCGGTCCCGCCGCCACCTGTGCCACCGGTCCCGCCGCCGCCCGTGCTGCCGGTCCCGCCGCCGCCTGTACTGCCGGTTCCACCGCCGCCTGTGCTACCAGTTTCACCGCCGGTGCTGCCAGCTGTGCTTCCATCGTAAGATCCGCCTGTATAGGATCCGCCGCCATAATTACCGTAGGATGAAGTTCCAGAGTTTCCAGCTGCCGAGGAGCCTCCACCATAAATGTTAGAGCTACCTAGACCGGCACCATATCCCACCCCGCCCGACATACCTGCATTAGGGGACGTTGCGCCAAAAGCATTCGTTTGACCCACCGCCGGTGTCCCATCCACCCAGCCGGAAAACGAGAAAGGATCACTTGCACCGCTGACCTGAACACCAGGGCCGGGGCCCATTTCAGCCGGGGTATTATAGGGATCCGTGCCTAAACCTTGATACGGAGTTGTCTCCGGGCGGCTGTCAATGAGTGCAGTTGTCCCGGCAGTGCCAATGCCTGAGCCGTACCCGAATCCAGTACCCATTGCCTCGAAAGTTTCAGTGCCGGCCAAGTCTGCGGCAGCAGACCCGATGCCTATCCCCAAAAGACCGCCTCCCAGTCCTCCCACAGCGCCTACAGCCGAAGCGGTCACAGTATTTTTTACCGTCGAGGGTTCCCCATCAATTAGGTTTGCCACGTAGTTGCCCACGGCACCGCCGACAGCACCACCAACTGTCGCTCCTATGACGGTTCCAACCCCAAATGTCTCCGCAGCCGCAAGACCCGCGCCAGCTATTGTGAAAGAAGTACTTATAACCGTACTTGCAACGCTAGCCGCGAAAGAGTGGTGAGCTACAGCCTCGCCCTCTGCGAAGCCTTCAACCGCGCCTACTATGTCGGAAACTTCTACTTTGGCCACATTTATCTCCACTTGGGACGATTTCAATTAAATCTTCAGTTGGCTTCAACCGTTCTTAGTAAAATCTCTTCGTCGGACTGCGACCTCAATTGCCGAAGCTCATCAAATATAGATATAAATTTCGAAAATTTACGTATTGCGACCAATTTTGTGATGGTACTATAACCAAAATAAAATTTTTGAAGTATTATATTTACGCTAAAGCTAATGTTTTTAATTTTTCCTATCGAGTTTTTGCTTATTTTCAATTTTCCGGCCGGAAATTCTTGTATAGAACCCCCAAAAAATACGGAACCAAAGTCGTAATTTATTAATTTAGTGCAAGTTACATCAGTAAGCGTTTTTAAATCAAAATATACATATCCATCAAACTTCATATTTATACTATTTTTAAATTCAAACCCAAATATATCTTTAATGCCATAACAATACAAAATACAAAGTCTTTTGTCAGTAAGGCAGTAAACTACCCCAAAAAATCTTCGTGCAATCGATATTATCGTAGAAATTAAAAGGAAAAATATCAATAAAAATACTAAATTAATAATTAAAATTTCTTTAATATCCTTAAATATATTTAGGTATAGCGCCAATATTACGCATGTTGCAAAGTAAAAATGGATCACCCCAGGACCAAAGGAAATCAAACTAAAGCGAAAATCGGGAGACCCGATCCAAACTATTTTTTCATCATTCGAGAGAAATTCTGTTTTCAATTTCCATTTTTCTCTAAATATTTTGATAAATTCATCGCTTGGATAAAAAATGGAAAGACCTCTGAAAAGCGACAATTTTTCAATAGAGATATCAGAACACATTGTGGTTCCCTTTATTAATTTTCTGCCGCCAACGAAATTTCAATGAATTTCGAAATATACTGAGGAATCTCTTCATAGTCTTTTCGATTGTATGCCGGCATTCGGTGCCAGATAATTCATCCGCTGCATAATCGGCTCATGGTCTACTAGCACCTTACGAACCTGCGCAGTTGATAAAGTCTCCCGCCATTGCCCGGCTCGGCCCTCCCTGAAGAAGCGCTCTGAATGCTGTGGCTTTTCTTTAAATCCTTGTTCGGTTTCTTGCTTGGCCAATTCAGCAAAGGAAGACTTCTCTACAGCATCTCGAAGCTGCTTTTCAGTCGGATGCAACCCGAGAAAAACAGCTAACCCGCCAAACACGCGGTGGGGATTGGCCAACATGTCTTCGTAGCGCATTATATGAACGGGCCGAGATGCGACCCCCATCCAACTGGCGACATTCTGGCTCCAACTCCCGAGTATCTCACCAACGTGTTTTTCGGTGGGAAGTGTTCGAAAACCGGGCTGAGCCATGTCCGCGATAATAGCGTCTATGGAACGGGAGCAGTGATGCGCATAGGAAATAGCCACATCCAGTGGATTGCGGACGATATAGATGGCAGCCAGAGTGACATCCAGATTGATGGTTGGAGCACCGTAATCAGTTCCAAAACAGAGGTGCGTTTTGGTCAGCGAAAGACCCTGCTGTTGCCTAGAAATCAAAGCCTGCGCCGCAGGTCTCGCCTTGGCCATCTCTTCGGTTGTCGCACGCGTTGGCGCCTTGCCGAGGATTTGAGTATAATGAGGATAGCTGTGCTCCCAAATGGCATAGCGACCCAGGTCATTGATATCTTGTGAGCCCTGGGTTTCGCCGCGCAACTCCCTCAGCAGATTATGGACGAAAACACGAACCCAGGTATTTCCGGATTTTGGATAGGACGCGATCCAAATAATGTTCTGCCTGTTTTTGATTGGCGACATCAGTTCAACGGCGTCATTTTCGCGATCATCTGACAACGAGCTATTCTCGTCGCCGAATTGTTCAATTCGGTGTTCATCAGAAGAGACTTGTTCTGTAGTGGAATCTAACGGCGTGCTGTGTACATTCACAATACTCCTCCCACGAGTGTCGTAAAACGCTCATTTATAATTGAACAGAAATATAGGCGAAGAAAAGGATGAAAACTATTCATCCTTCATGTATATTATAAAGTCTGGAAATGAGTTTTACGATGTGCCCCATCAACTCATAGTGTCACAATGTTTGCTTTTACCGACATTTGCAATGTCAGTTGCGACCGAGAAAAGTCACGATTTCGTGTGAAGATGAAGAATATCTATGACGTCTTCTACAATTTGGAATTGTGTAAAATATTATTATGAATTTTTGGATGTATTTTGAGGATTTATATTTTAATTTTCGATTTTTATTAAATAAAAAACCGGATGGAAAGATGGGATAAAGAAGGTAAGCCGTTCAAGACTTATCGAAGATTTTGATCATATTCTTTCGACTGCTTTTACCGAAAGGGGTTCCTTTTGATAGTGCGGTATTTTGGAGTGGGATCGGGTGGCCACATTACTCAGAGGATTTATGCCTCGTTTTAATGTTTCTGTCGGCATTCCTCACTTCACGTTTCCGGTGATGGTTCAGATTTTTTCTCAGCGCGTTCGTGAAGGCCTTAAGTGGCGTGCGGTTTGCGATGCTGCGTCCCGGATAGCATCGTCGGTCTTGCGGCATCTGGTCGATACATTAAAAGACGCGCGGCGATCGCCTGTGTCGGCGTTCCGTCGTTGGCTGCGGCTATAACCGGTTATGCCGGTCGCTGCACAACACCCACCGTCCGTCGGTTCTGGTAAATTATCGTTGGAAACGGGGAAATGGACATCGCTTAAATGTTCTGCTGGCAAAATAGAACGATGCACGCCAGCGGCTCTTTCACGAAGGGTTGAGACAGGGGCTTTGCCGAATTTCGTTTTACAGCCCTATTGAAATGATTACGGGATTTGTAATGGATGCAGGCAATGTTTTACAGGTAACGAATTGATTTACATGTCTTAGCTGGAGCTTCCCAAGCTGAATACGAGGGTTCGATTCCCTTCACCCGCTCCAGAAAATTCAATAACTTACAAGAAATCTGTGTCACTCGTGTCAGTCCGTGTCACTTGCGCTGTTCGGCGCGGGCAACGGACACTTTTCGACTCATTTCCAATCCGTCGCCTCTGGCGTAGCGTTTTGTCATCTTTGATGTGGTGTGTGTTGCCAGATTTTGGACGGCCTCTATCGAGTCGGTGGCATCGACTGTTTCGGAAACTACACCCGCTCGCGTTTCCATCGCCTACACGTTTGCAGGGGAGCTACTGCATAATTCCTTAAACCGGAACCGGCTTAAAGAGAAAATTATACAGCAGATATAAAGCGCGACAGCGAACCTTTGTGCGCCATATAGGGTGAGAGGCGCTGTCGATATTTCTGATGCGTGAGAGCCCGGCACGCTTCAGGACACGGCTGACCGTTGCCGGTGACACGCCCGTTTCGATGGCGATGTGCTTGCTCCGGTCAGGCGTTGGCGGCGCAGCGTGATGATGCGGCTTGTCAGCGCCTGATCCGTCATCCTGGGGCTTGTATGCGGCCTGGACGAGCGATCCGCCATGGCCTCGCTGTCGCCCTGCCGGAAGCGATCCGTTCACCGCCGGACGATCTTGGTACAGACACCAAAGTTGCGGGCCGCCTGCCAGACTGGCATGCCATTAATGACACGACGTGCCATTCCTTTTAGACGCGATTACGTCAATCGGGCATAAGATCCGAAATCTGTCCGTGCGATACGAGCAAGCGGGGGTTCGTCATGCTTCCGTTTTCTTCATCGATAGTGACAGCGTATGCGGCAACGCCAATGTAGCGATCGGCCATTGCGCCAGCTATTTTCTCCGCAGAAGCGACGCTTGATGCTGGACGCATATCGCCCGGTACGATGCCAGCGCGATTCTTTTTAAACTGAACGACGATGATTTTTTCGGCTTCAGACATGTTGATGACCTCTCAATTGTTCTGTTTATGTTCTATTTTTTGAGAGGAGTCAATGCCGCTTTTTTCGGGCATGGAAGGATCGAATTCGCGTTTATACGCTTCTTATACCAAGTCTCGAAGATGCTGACGCATCCTCGCCTTGAAGGCATTGCAAATATCTCAAATGCTTGGCACGGCTTGAGATGTTTGCAAAGGCAATACCAACTGCCATTTTCAATGACCCTTGATATGACGAGCAGCTGTGCAATACCAACAGGTTGTGCTTGCCTTGCAGGAGTGAATTATGATGGGGTTTCCAGACGGTCCGGACCGTTGCAGCTCGGCCTGAGCATGACCATCTGGATAAACCTCACCACCACTTTTGATGGAATTCAATGGCATCATAACAATTAATGAGTGTTGATGTCGTTGACACGTTCTGTTTCGATCAATACGACCAATGGGAGAGTTATTTATAATATTCAACCATAAGGATTTATGGATGGAAGCCACGGTAGAAACTACGGCAGGGCGCATCGGTGGCGGGCAACAGGGGCAGTTCGTTGATCCGGTACAGCCAGTGGTGCCGCCGACGCTCAGCCTGCCGTTGATCAACGAGCCAGCCCAGGCGAACCCACACGCCGAAACCATGTCGGTTGGCGCGCTCAAATATCTCATCGGCACCTGGACCAACCAAAATATTGGCGCCTCCGGCCGTGGCGGACCGGAAAATCCGTTCTCCTACAATCTGATGACGCTGCCACAGTCACCCACTGCCGATCCCAGTGATCCTACTCAATCGCCGTTCGGTTATATCCTGAAGAGCATGTCTTATTATGAGGAAATAACGTTCTCGGCGGTTCATGGCACGGCGCCGAATCGCGGGGGTACAGGCAGCCAGATCTCCCACGCTCTGCTCTATGAGCAGCGGGTTTATATTTCGGACGGCCCGGACAAGGACACTCTGGTGCATTTCGAAAACGGCATTTGGGGTTTTCTTACGCCGGAGGCGCAGCAACTCGGGCCTTACGGCGACGGCGACGGGTTAGCGGCGGGCATGCAGACATTCGGCACGGTGCCACCCGAATTGCCTTACAACATCTTCAAACAGATTTCCGTGCCGCACGGTAATTCTGTGCTCGCCTGCGGTACTGTCGGTGCGAGCCCGGTGCAGCAGGGTGCCCCGATGATTGGCCCGCCGCCGCAGGTGCTGCCTGCCGGGAGTATCGATACCGGCGTCTACATACGCCAGTCGGTGCAGAACCTCAACCCGGTCTATGCGCAGAACCCCAATCAGCCGCTAAAGGATGCGCTGGCCGTCTCCCTGCCGATTAAGCAATTCGTTCAACTCGACGTCAATTCGGATCAAGGTGGTGGTGCCGTCGCCAACATCAACTACGAACAGGAACGCGCTGATGTGACGCAATATTACGCGACCTACTGGATCGAAGATACCGGTAACGGCCAGTTCGATCAGCTGCAATATTCTCAGACCATCATGCTAAAGATCCCGATCGTCCTGAAACCTGGTGACGCACCGACCGAGATCACCTTTCCGCACATCACCACAAATACACTGACCAAGGTGCCGGGCAGCGGCGTGCTGGTGGGCAAAAAATAAGTGCGCTGTTTTCGTTGTATCAATCAAGTGATTGAATATGACACTTGGTATAATACCATGTCTCTGACATGCTGATGCATCCTCGACTTGAGAAATTGAAAATATCTCAAATGCTTGCACGGCTTGAGATGTTTTCGAACGGAATACGAAGAGTCATCTTCAATGACCCTTCGTATACGTTTTTGTTTACGTATCGGATTCATCCGAAAACCGGTTCTTAACTTTCGGTTCGATGCTCTAAACAATACCCTTGTTCGGCTGTGCTTTTCGGTTTCGTTCGTTGCCTCTCGGCGCATGCGGGGTCTTGTTCCAGAAAAATGGCTTGGTTTTCAGCTCGATCATCGCCCGCCAGGCGGCGATGGACGTCATCAGCCAATAGAGCGGAATGAACAGATAGCGTCTGCCGATGCGGCGGCGCTCGAATTCGGTCATAGCGGCACGGCCGAGTGCGAGGAAAATCAGGTAACTGCCGAGAATATTCACCAGGTCGATCCAGAACACCGTCAGGTCGCGCAGGGGAATGCCAGTGGCAGGCGGGTTGGCCATGCTGTAGACGGTCATGGTCAGGAATAGCAGAAGGGCGGGATGGCTCAGCGATGATAGCAGCATGCCGCCAATCATCAGATGAAAGACGGCAAAGGCCGATCCCCCCATTTCCTTGCAGGCGACGCGCGGTTCGCGCATGACGATCAGCCATGTCTGTAGCCAGCCCTTGAACCATCGGCTGCGCTGGCCCATCCAGATGCGGCTGCTGACGGGTGCATCTTCAAGGGTTTGCCGGGTGATCGTTTCACAGCGGTAGCCGGCCCGGAACAGCCGCAGGCCGAGGTCGGCATCCTCTGTAACATTATAGGGGTCCCAGGCACCGACATCCTTCAAGGCCTCGATACGGAAATGGTTGGACGTCCCGCCGAGCGGCAAGGGCATGCCATGATAGGCAAGCATTGGCAGGGTGCCTCGAAACAAAGCCGCGTATTCGAGCGCAAACAAGGCACTAATCCAGCTTTCATCGCCATTGGCGATGATCAGCGGCGCTTGCAGGCAGGCCACTTCAGGTGGGCGGGACAGGAAATGGGCATAGGCCTCCTTGAGTTGGGCGGGATGCGGACGATCCTCTGCATCATAGAGGACCAGGAAATCACCACGTGCGCCTGACAGCGCATAGCTGAGTGCCTTCGGCTTGGTGCGCGGCCCAATCGGCGGGGTTGGGACGATCTCGATATGGGCTGGTATGTCGGCTTCTGCCAGCGCGCCCAGCGTGTCCAGGTCGTCGGCTTCGCAGACAAGCTTGATATCCAGCCTGGAAACCGGCCAGTCCAGCCGCCGCAGCCCGTCTATCAATTGCGGGATCATGCTGCTTTCCCGGTAAAGCGCCACAAGAACGGTATAGACCGGAAGCTCCACCGAGGCGGGCAAGACGGGCGGGGGATCGCTCGCTCCGATTCGATAGGCCAGGGTCGCGGCTCGAAAGGCGAGCATGCAAAGATAAAGCAGCGATGTCAGAATATGCATCACCGCCAGCGCGTCATAGCCAAAGGTGGAACAGGCGGCGAGTGTCGCCGTCAGCAGAGATCCCAGCCAGAAACCTTGTTTGCCGGTCAAGACCATGCGCGCCGAGGACAGTGGTGCCGTATCGAACAGATGTGCCGTGGCTTTTTCCACGCGGTGTCGGGCGCCAGCCTGCCAGATAGCGCCAGAAAGGGCTCTCGGCGTGGTGATGGCAAGCGATGCTCGCAAATCCGGAGCATGCGCGAGCCGCTCCTTCAAGACATGGAATTGCCGTGCCTCTGGAACGATGACGGTGATCGGCGCGCGGACTTTGTCATGCAGCCGCAATAGGCCCGGCTTACGCAATTGGCTGTCCATGTGGTCGGAATAGAGGACCTGCTCCACCGGAAGCACGGGCAGAAAGGGCAGGTCGAGATGCCGGGCGAGGGCGGCGTAATAGTCCTGCGCCTCCATGTCGCCAGTGGCCAGCAATTCCTGCTCTATCGATGTGCCATGGGCAAGCGCCTGCTGAATGAGACGCGACAGGAGCGGCTTTGGAAGCCCAAGCTGCTTCAGCACGAGCACTTCCTCGCCGAACCGTTCGACCAGATCGACGGAGGATCGCAGCAGGGGCGGTTCAGGCGTGGAAAGGGAAAATGAAAAAGAGGATATATGTGAAAATGGCGCGGCGCGTTTCCTCGCCGCGATTCTTTTGCTAAACAATAACCGTACCTCACACCCCATTTGCCTGCCCGAAAGCGATGATAATGAGCCGGTTGAAAGTTACATCCCTGAAAACCAAGGGGCGCATGAAGGCAATCACTGTATTGGCTGCTTTGACCCGTGGTGTGCTCCCTTTTCTATCCCTGGGTCTCGCACCCTTGCCCGTTCAGGCACAGGCGCTTCCATCCCAGCAATCGGTGCCGGTCCTGTTCGATGCGCGGGCGCGGTTGCCGAAGCCGGATCTATCGGTGCTGCTGCGATTGCGGTTTCTCACCACGGTGGATTTTCCACCTTTCAGTTTTCTTGATCAGACCGGCCATTTGACCGGCTATAATATCGATCTGGTACGGGAGATCTGCCGCGAACTGGATGTCGAGGCGAAATGCGAGGTTCAGGCCGTGCCCTTTTCCGATATGGAGATCGCGTTGCTGAGCAAGCATGGCGATGCTGCGGTGGCGGGCATGGCGGTGACGGCAGGGTTGCGGCGGGATTTTGCCTTTTCCAGACCTTATCTGATGTTGCCGGCCCGTTTCGTTGTGCCGCGTGACAATCTCGGCAAGGCCGATACGCCTGCGGCATTGGCCGGAAAGCCGGTTGGCATCGTCACTGGCACGGCGCAGGAAGCCATGCTGAAGGCATTTTTCCCGGCGATCACGCCGGTGGGTTTTGCCGATCAGGCCGCCTTGATGGATGCGCTGAAACAGAAAAAAATCCAGGCGGCCTTCGCCGATGGATTGCAGCTCTCGTTTTGGCTGGCCAGTGCCTCATCCGCCCAATGCTGCGCTTTTCTTGGCGGGCCTTTCCTGTCACAGCAGTTTCTTGGCGAAGGCATGACCATCATGGTGCGCAAGGAAGACGGCTTTCTGGCCGCCGCCTTTGACTATGCGCTGGTCTCCCTGTCGCGCAAGGGGAGGCTGGACGAATTGTCCCGCCGGTATTTTGCCGAGGGATTTTACTGAAATATCTCAAGCAGGTGTTTTATGGCTTGCGATAGCGCGCAATGGCGCTGCGCTCGATGGCCGCGCAGGTCAACTTGTCCAGGCCAAGACGATCCCGCAGCAATTGCAGCAGGCGGATTTCCTCCGGCAGAACGGTATGATCAACGGCGGCAACTTCGACGGCCAGTGCATAGGCCGTATCGTAAAGGCGCTCCGGCAGCGCGTCGCGGATGGTTTCCAGGGTGATGTCCAGTCCTTCCGGCCCAGCCAGCATGGTCGCGCAGCGTCTGGCCACATCCAAGACGGCGCTTTTATCGAAGCCTTCAAAGACCGGCGTGCTGGAGACCAGATTGCCGATCCGCTCAAGTTCCCGGTCATCCATGGCATTGTCGACGGCCGAGGTCATCACCATTGCGAAAATCAGGGCATCCTGAAGGGTCACCTGGGGGGTCATGGAAATTCTGTTCCTGTCATTTGCTTTATCGTATTGGGCTTATCTTATGGGCCATCTGGATATGGCCGAAGACCGGTTCGTCTTGAAGAATGGCGATTGCCCTCTGCCGTTTCAAGAGGCTGGCATTCTGCCTCAGCAGGCCCCCGCAAAAAATCGATGAATGGCAAATAATTCCTACTGGCTGACCCAGATGATTCGGGCGATCCATTCGACGTCCTGCATATCCAATACCCGGTTCGGATGGTCTGGATTGATCGAAATGAGATCGACGGTCCGCGCCGTCTGGCGGCCCAGTACCTTGGCCATGACCTCGCCATCGCAGGTTTTGACGACGACCCGGTCGCCCCGGCGCACAGGCGCTCCTGGCTCGACGATCAGAATGTCGCCATCGCGATAAAGTGGCTTCATACTGTCGCCCTGAATTTCCAGGGCATAGACGCCTGGCTTGGCGGAAGTCGGTAAATCCACCAGATCCCAGCCTTGTCCGGCCGGAAAACCGCCATCGTCGAAAAACCCGCCCGAGCCCGCCTGGGCCAAGCCAAGCAGTGGAATCGTGCCGATCTGCGGCGGAAAATTGCCATCCGGCAATGTGTCGTGAACGGCATTGCCATGATGGTGATCATTGCCGATCAGCGTGACGAATTGATCGATCCGCGCACCTGTCGCTTCCAGCACCTTGGCGATGGATTCGGTCGATGGCCAGCGCATACGTCCATCCGGCCCGACCCGCTTGGACTTGTTGAACGAGGTTGGATCAAGGCCGGCCTTTCGTGCCAGCCCGGACGGCGTCAAATGATACTGCTCGGCAAGCCGGTCAATCGCATTCCAGATTGTCTCGTGTGAAAGCATATCCCGCCAAACCCCGGCATTTATCAGCCGTCGACAAACGGCTTCGACCCACCTCGCCATATATCGGCCAAATGCGGTCGAGAGTAAAGATCTTGGAGGAATAAAATCCTCGATTGTTCCTGTTTCTGCGCACAAAGCCCAACTCGCCTCATGCCACGACGATGCGGACTTGAGGAGAGCGGGCAGATCGGCATCAGGCGAGGAAGATGAAAGCCAGTCCTGCCCTCAAGCGACCATGGCCATATTGAGCCGCCCCAGTTGGATGACCGCCTGGGTTCGGCTATCGACCTTGAGCTTGAGCAGAATGGCGGAGACATGCGCCTTGATCGTGGCTTCGGAAACGCTGAGTTCATAGGCGATCTGCTTGTTCAGCAAGCCTTCGCACAACATGCCGAGCACCCGGTTCTGCTGAGGGGTCAGTGTGCGCAGCCGTGCCATGATATCGGCCAGCTCAGGGTCCTGTTCCTGATCCTCGACATAGGATGAAGGCGTGAAGATATCGCCGTTAAGCACGGTCTGGATCGCGGAGCGAATGTCATCGATGCCAGAGGATTTGGAAATGAAACCGGAAGCGCCAAGCTCCAGCGAGCGGCGGATCGTGGCGCAATCGTCGGTGGCCGAACAGATAATGATCGGCAGGCTGGAAAACTCCGCGCGCAAGGCCATCAGGCCGGAAAAGCCGCTGACGCCTGGCATGGCCAGATCGAGCAGAAGAACATCGGCATCCGGATGCTGATCCGCCGCCAGTCGGGCCGCCTCGAAATCGCCAGCTTCGACAATGTCCTGCCTGCCATCCATGCCGCTCACGGCTTGCCGAAGCGCGCCGCGAAACAAGGGATGATCGTCCGCGATAATGATTGTTTGCTCAGCCATCGTCTGCCCCCTCCCAAGAGCTTTCGTTGTGCAGCACCGCTCGCGTCTGTCGCGTCGGGATGTTAGTTTAACGTTTGTTCTGCTGTTTGTGCAAGCGGGAACACCGAGGCCGGCGTCCGATCGCCCAATTCCCGGCTCTAATCCTGTGCTGAAGGGATGCAAGATAGCATTCTATTCATAGGGTTGGGTCAGGAATTAAATAATACCATAGATTGCTTTGGGTGAACAATACATCAAGCCGAAAATGGCGGTTACGAAAATGATCATGCCTGGAGTGTGCTTTGATATATTGATGCCAGTCACTCCAGGGCTATGTGATGGCCCGCCATAGGGGACGAATTCGGTTCATTTCCGCCGTCTGATGCTGTCTGGCGTGGACAAGACGTTGCTGTTGGGGCAAACCGGCGCAACGCTCGTGTCCCAAGATCGCGATAAGGATGACATCATGGCAAATGCAATCTACAAGATCGTGCCAGACGCCCTCTGGCAAAAGGCCCGTGCCGATGGTGTGTTTGCCGGTGCGCCAATCGATCTCCAGGACGGTTTCATCCATTTTTCCACTGCGATCCAGGCGAAGGACACCGCAAGATTGCATTTTGCCGGACAACAAGACCTGTTGCTGGTCGCGGTCGATGGGGAGGCACTGGGAGCGGCCCTGATATTTGAACCCTCACGCGGCGGCGCGCTGTTTCCGCATCTTTATGCACCCTTGCCGCTCTCCGCTGTTTTATGGGAAAAACCGCTGCCGCTTGGAAAAGACGGCCTGCACCAGTTTCCGGAGGAGATGGCATGATCGATCCGTTCAAGCGTTTCGCCCGCCCGGGCCTGTTTTTGTTCGACGCCGAAACCGCCCATGGCCTGTCGATTGCCGGGTTAAAAACCAGTCTGATGCCGAAATGCCACTTGCCGGACGATCCCCGGTTGGCGCAGACTGTTGCTGGTCTGCATTTTCCCAACCCGCTCGGCATGGCGGCAGGCTATGACAAAAACGCTGAAGTGCCGGACGAATTGCTGGGTCTCGGCTTCGGCTTTGCAGAAGTGGGAACGCTGACACCAAAGCCGCAGGGCGGTAATCCCAAGCCCCGGATTTTCCGGTTGGTCCGCGATGAAGCCGTCATCAATCGTCTCGGATTTAATAATGAAGGGCATGAGGCGGCCTTTGCCAGGCTGAAGGCGCGATCAGGCAAGCCGGGCGTGGTCGGCATCAATATTGGCGCCAACAAGGATGCCGAGGACCGGATTGCCGATTATGTCACGGGCATTCGGCGCTTTTATCCGCTGGCCAGCTATTTCACCGCTAATATTTCCTCGCCCAACACGCCGGGCCTGCGAGATTTGCAGGCAAAGGATAGTCTCGGTCACTTGCTGGATGCGGTGCTGGCCGCCCGCGCCGATGAGGCGGCCAAGGCGGGCCGTCGGGTGCCGGTCTTTCTGAAGATCGCCCCTGATCTGACCGAGGAAGGCATGGATGACATTGCTGAAGTGGTTCTGGCCCGCGATCTGGATGGGTTGATCGTCTCTAACACCACGCTGTCGCGCGATGGCCTGGCGGATACAAGGCAGGCGGGCGAGGCGGGCGGATTGTCGGGCAAGCCCTTGTTCGAGAAATCGACGGCGGTGCTGGCCCGTATGCGCCACCGGGTTGGAGCGACCCTGCCGATCATTGGCGTCGGTGGTGTTTCCTCGGCGCAGACGGCGCTGGAGAAAATCAAGGCCGGTGCCGATCTGGTGCAGCTCTATTCCTGCATGGTTTATGAAGGGCCGGGCTTGCCCGTTTCCATCGTCAAGGGCCTGTCACAGGCGCTGGACCGCGATGGCATTGCCTCGATTGCGCAACTGCGTGACAGCAGGGTTGATTACTGGCGGGCGCTGAAGGTCTGATCGCGGCGGCTTTTGAGCCGCAGCGCCAGGAAAAGGCCGCGAAACGCCAGAAACAGGTTGAGCGCCAGCCATAGTCCGTGATTGCCTAGCAGCGGCACGAACAGCGCCAGCGCAATAAGATAACCGGCAAAGGCCGCCAGCATCATATTGCGCATATCGCTAGACCAGGCGGCCCCGATGAAGACCCCGTCCATCTGGAAGGCCAGCGCCCCGGTCATCGCGGTCATGGCGGCCCAGGGCAGAAACTCGCGTGCCACGCGGCGAACCTCTTCAGCCGTCGTCATCATGTCGATGATCGCTCCACCTGCGCCCAGGAAAAACAGCAGGCTGGTGAGCGCCAGTCCGAAGGACCAGAGGCTGGTGAGCCTGACGGCCTGGTCGAAAGCGGGGCGGTAGCGGGCACCGACAGCCCGGCCAACGATCTGTTCGGCAGCATTGGCAATGCCATCCAGATAGAAGGAGGCAATCATGAAGAAATTCATCAGCAGCGCATTGGCGGCAAGGGTCACGGCCCCAAAGCCGGTGCCGATCCGGGTCAATACCGTGAAGGCCGCCAGCAGCACGAAGCTACGGATCAGGATATCGCGGTTGAGGGCAAACAATTGGGCGAGCTTGTTGCGATCCAGCAATTCGGCCAGGGACGGAAACAGTGCCTTGTCGGTGCGGGCCAGAATGATCGCCAACCCCGCAAGCGTGGCGGTGGCTTCCCCGGCCACGGCCCCCCAGGCGACGCCGGATACGCCCCAGCCAAGATGAAGACCAAGATAGATTGAAAGCAGAATATTGACGCCGTTCAGCGCAATTTGCAGGCCAAGCGCCAGCGCGCCTTTGCCGCGCCCCAGGATAAAGCCCATGATGGTGAAGTTGGCGAGCGTCAGCGGCCCGGCCAGGATGCGGGTGGAAAAATAGATCGACGTCACTTCAGCCACCCGTCCCTGTGGCCCCATCAGCGCCAGCCCGGCCTTGAGCAGCAAGGGAGATAGCAGCAACAACAGCAGCCCAATGCCCAGCGACAGGATCATGGAGCGACAGAACACCGCGACCTGATCGCGTGCATCCTGACGACCATGGGCCTGCGCCACCAGCGCGGTGGTGGAGGCGCGCAGGAAATTGAGACTGGCAAACACCAGATCGAACAGCACGGCACCAATTGCCAGGCCCGCAAGCGCTGCCGCTTCGCCGGTTCGGCCAATGACGGCGGTATCGGTAATGCCCAGAAGCGGCGTGGTTATATAGCCAATGGTCATCGGAATGGCGATGGCCAGCACGCCGCGATGGGTCACACGAAAAGCGCGGTCGGGGGGATTGGCGATGGTCATCAAAGGCTCCAGCAGGCGAGGAACGGCCCGCCGAAGCCCTTTATCACCCGATTCTTAAGCGAATGCCAGTTGGCGGCGGTCCCATTTCGCTCTCTGGACGTGGCGTGCCGGACAGAACCATGGCCCAATACGGCTTGTTACCGCGTGACGGTATGCGCGCCACGGCGACGCCCAGCCCGTGATAGGGGCCGAGCATGTTTTCCAGATGATGGGACGAGGTGATCCAGGCCTGCATGGCGGCATCCGCCGTCTGCTGCAACATGGCGACATTTTCAGCGGCTGGAAGCTGGACATTACCTGAGCGCATCCGCGCGCCAAAACTGTCGCCCATGCCGATCAGATGCGCCATTTTTTCCGCCTGGGCCATGCGATTGGCCTGGAACATCGCGGCCTTGGCTGCTTGTGGGTCATTGACCAGCACCGACTTGCCGTTTTTCTGGCGCAGTGCGTTGACCATTGGCAGAAAGGCGGCGGTCTCGTCCTCAACATCTGAGGGGGCGGAAGGCTTGAGCGAAGGCGTGGCGCAGCCGCTCAGCAGGGCTCCAAGGCCAAGGCCGCCCAGCGCCAAAAGCTCGCGGCGGCCAGCCTTTGGCGTTGAGACGGCCTTTTGCGTTGAGACGGCTTGGGGCATCAAGAGGGATTTGGATCGCATGTTATTTCCGCAGATTGAGAAGCCGGATCAGGATGAAAACCGGAATGACGATACTGGCACCCAGCAACAAATAGTCCCCGAACTGGCCCAGCGCCGCAAACCCCTTGTGCCAGACATCCAGGACGAAATGCCGGATACCCTCGATGATGTCATAGGGGTAAATGCCGAATATCCGCATGACAAAGCCGACGATCACCGAAACGACGAGCAGTTTGATGATCGTTCGGCCAATCGAATCGCCCAGAAATCTGTTCACGCCATCGGTCATGGCCTAGTCTCCTGTTTCCCGCTCCGTTGAGCATAGGCCCACATAAGCATTGGATTATGGCGGTGCAAGCGCGATGAGGGCTGTTGTTGGCAGTGACAAGATTCCGCTTGCGTTTTTCAAGGCTTGCTCCATTGCTCCGAAATCATATTTTGAGGATCGTTCGACATCCATGCATGGCATCCAGCCCGCCTTTGGCCATCTCCCTTCTGGACAACGATCCTCCGGTGATATCACCGCTGATCGCCGCGCTGATTATGCCCGGATGCTCTCGGAAAGCGGCGATCACGCCGCTGCCGCAGAGCTGATGGAACAGGCGCTGGAACTCGCGCCGACGTGGGTGGCGGGGTGGTTTCTGCTGGGGGAATACCGGGCCAAGGCGGGCTTGATCGAGACGGCAGCGGATGCCTATCGGCAGGTGCTGACACTCGACCCCGAGGATGTTTTTGCCGCCGGGCTGAAACTGGTGCTGATCGGCGCGCAAGCCATGCCGGAAAAGCCGCCGAGCCGCTATGTGGCGGCGCTGTTTGATGATTATGCCGACCGCTTCGACACAGCCCTTGTGGACAAGCTGGACTACCGGGTGCCGAAAAAGCTGGCGGCGATGATTTCACGGATTGGTGGTGCGGACCGGCGCTATCGCCGCACTGTGGATTTCGGTTGCGGCACTGGCCTGCTGGGCATGGAACTGCGGCCATGGGTCGATCATCTTGAGGGTTACGATCTGTCGTCGGCCATGCTGGCCAAGGCACGGGAAAAACAGATCTACGATGATCTGGCGATCGCGGATTTGTCGCTTGATGCGGAGGCCTGCGGTCTGTTTGGTCCTGCAAAGGGCGAGGGGCGTGCTGATCTGGTGACGGCAGCTGATGTGCTGATGTATCTTGGCGCATTGTCCGGCGTCTTTGGGCTGGCGGCCGATCTTCTGGAACGGGGCGGCTATTTCGCTTTTTCCGTCGAAAAACAGCTGGGGGAGGAGAGCTTCAGCCTGGCGCAGTCGCTGCGCTACCAGCATAGCGAGGCCTATGTGGTCTGCGAACTGGAAGCCAAAGGCTTTACCCTGCTCGAAAGCCAGCAGGAGGTCATTCGCATGGATGGCGGAAAACCCATCCAAGGCATTCTGTTTGTTGCGGCTAAGAGCGGCTGAAAGACCGAATATTGCGATCTTGCCGATAGGTCAGTCTTGCTGACGCAACCCGCTTGAAACCTGCCGATTTTCAGGCATCTTCATGGATGAAACTGCGGAAGAAACCGCCCGTCCAGATGGAGAATGGTGATGGCATTGATGAGCAATCTGTTCGGCATCTGGAACGACAATCCCGCCCGTCACAACCGGGCCGAGGATATCCAGGGTATTATCTGCGGCACGATGATTTCGGCGCTCGGCCTCTATCTCATTGCCAAGATTGGTCTCGTCACCAGCGGCATGGCGGGTCTTGCCTTCGTCATCCATTACTGGACGGGCTGGAGCTTCGGTCTGGTGTTCTTCCTGCTCAACATGCCTTTCTACATTCTCTCCATCAAACGGGTCGGCTGGGATTTTACCCTCAAAACCTTCGTGGCCGTGGCGCTGACCTCGTTTCTCGTCGAAATCGAAAGCCGCTTCATCGTCATCGAGAGCATCAATCCGGTCTGGGGCGCCATCCTCGCGGGACTGTTGCTCGGCTTCGGCCTGCTGGCGCTTTACCGCCACCGCGCCAGCCTCGGCGGCATCGGTATCCTCGCGGTCTTCGTCCAGGACCGTTTTGGCATCCAGGCGGGATTGGTGCAATTGGCCTTTGACGTCGTGGTCATGGCGCTGGCCTTTACCGTGGTCAGCCCGTGGGTGGTCGGTTGCTCGATTATCGGGGCTGTGGTGCTGAATGTGTTCGTGCTGATCAACCATCGGTCGGATCGGTATATTGCTTTGCGGTGATGGAAGAAACAGGATGCGGTATTCCGCCTTTCGTCTTGACCTCATCCTCTAAATGTCGTGACTACCAGTCCAGGGTTGTCGGTCTCGCTGGAGGGGTTGCCGTGAGGGTTGGGAGATTTCTGCTTGCTGCGGTGCTTATTTTGACCGCAGGGCAGGCGAATAGTGCGGGTTTGAAGTCCTTCGACATTCCTGCCGATGGTGAAGGACCCCTGCTGAAAGCTGTGGAGTGGTCGCCCTGTGCAAAGCCAGATGGAGAGATTAAGGCTGGCCCCTTTATTCTTTCGGGGGTTCGAGATTGTCCGGTTGAGGGAGAAAATCGACCACTGATTGTGATTTCCCATGGCTTCGGCGGCACCAATCTCAGCCATCATGACACGGCAGAGGCATTGGCAGACGCAGGATTTGTCGTTGTGGCGATCAATCACCCTGACGATACCGCTGCAAACAAAGAGAGACAGCATAATCTCAAGGCTTTGATCAGTCGTCCGGTGGACGTGAAGCGGGTCATCGACTTCATGCTCGGCTCTTCCCCGGATGCAGCCAGGATTGATCCTCAGTCTATCGGCTTTTTCGGATTTTCCCGAGGTGGATATACCGGGCTTGTTCTGGCAGGGGCGAACCCGGATTTTGGAAGCTTGCGTTCACCGTGCCAAGATCAGACTGGAGCCGCCTGTGATCATGCGAACCGGGACGCCTTTCCGAACGTCGCTTTGCATCATGACCAGCGTATCAAGGCATTTGTGATCGCCGATCCACTCAGCAGTGTTTTTTCTGCGCCAAGCAGTGTGCAAAATGTCAACGCACCCATCCAGATGTGGGGTTCTCAATATGGTGGAGATGGTGTCTCTCCAGAAAACCTTTTGACAGTTGCTCGTAACTTGCCTGACAAACCTGACTTTCATGTCGTGCCAAACTCTGAGCACTTTGCATTTTTGACCGTTTGCCCCGCAGAACTGACCAAAAGCCTCCCAGAACTTTGCAGTGATAGGCCGGGGTTTGATCGAGCCGCCTTTCATCAGGGCCTTAACAGCCAGGTGGTGACATTCTTTAAGGCGCATCTGTAAAGTTTTAGCGGTGCTGCTGAAATGTAGAGATATGAAATCATTCATAAAAATGCTGGCATTGCTGCCAGTTCATGTCGTCTTGAAGTTAACCGTGCCGGAGCCGGATCGGCAATCGTTGCCTTCACAACGTTTACCTTAAATCCAACCCAATTTCAGATGAGAATTCTGCAAGAAATTTAAGGAACTACAGCGTTTTTGTGTGTTCGGTAAAATCCACTCACACCTTAAAATTGAAGTCTGCATCCTACGGCATCAATGAAATCCAGACCAACCTTGATCAGGATCAAGGGCGGTGGACGTGTTTTCTCCCATGATCCAGACAACGGCAGTCATGATGGATGCACGCATATTCCTATTGTAATTCATGAGGATAAGTCACGATTTGACGCTCGTGCCGTTGCATTTTTTGCAAAAGCCCCTGGTCTTTAGGGGTATCCGCCAGAAGGATATTTATAATGTTGGAAAATAAGGTCAATCGACAGGTTATTGTCTGGACCACCCTCATAGGCGGTTTCATCAGTTCACTGGTCAAATGGGGATCTGAGGTCAATATGCCGCCGCGCGTGCCGGGCGAAGTGTCACCTCCGGGTGCTCATATCGATGCGTGGCTTGGAGGATTTGGCTTCAATTCGCATTCGCTCGATTACATCTATCAGGGCGTCACCGTGCCTGGAGCTGTCACGCTGTATCACTGGCTGTTCAGTTTCGCCTTTGCTTTGGTCTATGTTTTCGCTTCCGCTTATTGGCCGAAGATCAGGCTCTGGTATGGCGCGTTTTATGGATTGATCATCACCGTGGTGATGCATGGATTTCTCATCCCGCTGCTCGGCTTTAGAAATCCGGTTTACGCCAATGGCGCCACAGGATGGCTGTGGAACCTCAACGGGTTTGAACTCTGGAGCGAGATCCTCGGCCATATCTATTGGTCGGTATCGATTGAAATTTGCATGATTGCTGTATTGGCTTATTTCGCCAGGCCTATTCAGGGCGATTGGGTCAAAGCTTAAACCCTATGACCACATAAAAGCGGGGAGGCATTTCTGCCTCCCCGTTCTATTTTGCCTGGCAATCAGGCCGCCTGCTTGGCTGCCCCATAGGGATCAAACCGCCCGTAGAAGGTCTCGCCCTTCTGCGCCATCTCCTTGAGCAGCGGCGTTGGTGCAAAATGCGGGCCGTAGTCCTTGGCCAGCCGTTCGCAGAGTGCCACGAAGGTCTTCACGCCCATGCCGTCGATGTAGGACAGCGCGCCGCCGGTATAGGGGGCAAAGCCGAAGCCGAGGATAGAGCCGACATCAGCTTCGCGCGGGTCAACCACGATGCCTTCTTCCATGGTGCGGGCCGCTTCCAGGGCGATGGTCGCCAGGAAACGCTCTTGCAGGGTTTTGACATTGACGTCATCAGGCTTTTGCTGCGGATAAAAGTCCTTCAGGCCCGGCCAGACATGCTTTTTGGCAGGCTTGGCGGGGTAATCATAGAAACCCTTGCCGTTCTTGCGACCAAAGCGTTCTTCCTTCTCGACCATGCGGGCCACCAGTTCCATATGGCGCGGGTCCACGGCCTTCTCACCAAGATCGGCAATGGTGGCCTTGAGGATCTTGTAGGACAGATCGATTGCCACTTCATCGTTGAGGGACAGCGGACCAACCGGCATGCCGGCGAATTTCGCGGCATTTTCGATCATCACCGGCGGCACGCCTTCCAGCAACATGTCGTAGCTTTCCGCCATGTAGCGCAGTACGCAGCGGTTGACGAAGAAACCACGGGTGTCATTGACGACAATCGGTGTCTTCTTGATGGCTGCCACATAGTCGAGAGCCACCGCCAGCGCCTTGTCGCCGGTCTCCTTGCCGAGGATGACTTCCGTCAGCATCATCTTTTCGACCGGCGAGAAGAAATGGATGCCGATGAAATCCACTGGGCGTTTGGAGTTCTTGGCAAGACCCGTGATCGGCAGGGTCGAGGTGTTGGAGGCAAAAATTGCCCCTTCCGGCAGCACGGCCTCAATCTTTTCAATCACGGCCTTCTTGACGTCGCGGTCTTCAAACACCGCTTCGATCACCAGATCGGCATCCGACAGGGCGGAATAATCGTCGCTGGGCGTGATCAGAGACAGCAGCTTTTCGCCGTCTTCCTTGCTCATCTTGCCCTTGCCGATTGCACCCGACACCAGGCCTTCGGCCACGGACCTGCCCTTGTTGGCAGCCTCCATGTCGCGGTCGATCAGCACTACGGGCAGACCGGCGGCGGCGGTGACATAGGCAATCGATGCGCCCATGAAACCAGCGCCAACCACGCCAACCTTCTTGATGGTGCTTTTCGGCTGGCCAGCCGGGCGGCGCGCGCCCTTGCCAAGCTCCTGAAGTGAGATGAACAGCGAGCGGATCATCGAGAAGGCTTCAGTGGTCTGGACGATTTCGGTGAAATAGCGCTGCTCGATGCGAAGGCCGGTGTCGAACGGCACCTGCAAGCCTTCGTAAACGCATTTCAGGATCGCCAGGGCGGCCGGGTAATTGCCGGAGGTTTCACGGCGCAGCACAGCCGGTGCCGCTGGCCAAAGCTGGGCCGATGCCGGTGTCCAGATGCCACCGCCTGGGGCTTTGAAGCCTTTTTCATCCCAGGGGGCAACCGGCTTCAAGCCATCCTTGATCATCTGCTTTGCGGCTGTAATGAGCTGGTCCGGCTCCACCACCTGATGCACGAGGTTCATGGCCTTGGCGCGTTGCGGCGTCAGGGTCTGGCCGGTGGTCATCATTTGCAGGGCGTCCTGGGCATTGGCCAGACGCGGCACACGCTGCGTGCCACCCGCGCCGGGGAAAATGCCAACCTTGACTTCGGGCAGCGCCAGCTTCACCGATTTGCCGTTGGAGACCACGCGGCCATGGCAAGACAGGGAGAGTTCGAATGCGCCGCCCATGCAGGTGCCGTTGATGGCCGATACCCAGGGCTTGCCATTGGTCTCGATCTTGCGCCACAGCCAGCTCATCCGGCCAGCGGCGTCGAACAGTTTTTGCACGGCATTGGCCGGGTCCTTGGCGCGTTCTTCCTCTACCATGGAGAACATGCCGCGGATCATGCTGAGATCGGCTCCGCCGGAAAAGGCGGATTTGCCTGACGTGAACACCACGCCCTTGACGGCTGCATCCGCGACGGTGGCATCCACAATCGCTTCGATTTCGTCCATCACCTCCATGGTGAAGACATTCATGCTCTTGTCGGGCATGTCCCAGGTGACAAGGGCAATGCCGTCTGCATCGGTCTCAACGGTGAAATTCTTATAGGTCATTGTCATCCCTCCCGATCAGACTCGTTCAATAACGGTGGCGGTGCCCATGCCAGCCCCGATGCAGAGCGTGACAAGCGCGGTGTTCAGATCCCGCCGCTCCAGCTCATCCAGCACGGTGCCGAGGATCATCGCGCCTGTGGCACCCAGCGGGTGGCCCATGGCAATCGCGCCGCCATTAACGTTCATGACATCATGGGACACGTCAAAATGCTGCATGAAGCGCAGAACCACGGCGGCAAAGGCTTCGTTCAGCTCGAACAGATCGATGTCGGCCAGCGTCATGCCGGTTTTCTTCAACAGCTTTTCCGTCACATCGACAGGGCCGGTCAGCATCAAGGCCGGATCGGAGCCGATATTGGCAAAGGCGCGAATGCGGGCGCGGGGCTTCAAGCCCATGCTCTCGCCGCCGGTCTTGGAGCCAAGCAGCACAACGCCGGAGCCATCGACGATGCCGGACGAATTGCCCGCGTGGTGGACGTAGTTGATTTTCTCGATTTCGGGATGCGCCTGAATGCCGACGGCTTCAAAGCCGCCCATTTCACCGGGCATCTGGAAGGAAGGGTTGAGACCTGCCAGCGACTGCATGTCCGTGCCGGGGCGCATATGTTCGTCGCGATCCAGAATGGTCAGGCCATTCTGGTCCTTCACGGCGACGACCGATTTGTCGAAATAGCCATTTGCCCAGGAATTGGCGGAGCGTTTCTGGCTTTCCACCGCATAGGCATCCACATCATCGCGGGAGAAGCCATACTTTGTGGCGATCAGATCGGCGGACACGCCCTGCGGCATGAAAAAGGCCGGGAAGTTGACCGATGGGTCCATGAACCACGCCCCACCCGACATGCCAAGGCCAACACGTGACATGCTCTCCACGCCACCCGCAATGACGATATCATCCGCACCCGTGGCAATCTTGCCTGCGGCCAGATTGATGGCATCAAGACCAGACGCGCAGAAACGCGAAATCTGTATGCCCGGAGCCTTGGTGGAATAACCCGCCTCAAAGGCCGCAGCCTTGGGGATCACGGCGCCAGCATCCATGACAGGATCGACGCAACCCATGATGATGTCATCGACGGTGGATGTGTCGAGACCGTTGCGGTCGCGGATGGCTTCCAGCGCCTTGGCGGCAAGGCGCACGGATGGCACTTCATGCAGTGCGCCATCCTTCTTGCCGCGGCCGCGCGGCGTGCGCACGTGGTCGTAAACATAGACTTCAGTCATCGTCTCTCTCCCCGGAGCGCAAAGCTCCTGAATTTTTTCAATGGTTTATCCCCGGTGGGGAGAAGCCGTATTTAATCAAAATGCCTCGGCAGCCATCGCCATCACGCTGTCAGCACCCGCTTCGATGCGCGACTTGCGCAAGGCGGTTTCCGGCATGATCTTTTCCATGAAGTAGCGACCGGTCAACAGCTTGTTGTTGTAATAATCCGCATCACTAGCACAGCCATCCAGTGCCTCATGGGCGGCCTTGGCCATTTTGGCCCACATATAGCCCAGCACAACCAGACCGAAGAGATGCATGTAATCGGTCGAGCCAGCACCGGCATTGTCGGGCTTGGCCATGGCATTTTGCATGAACCACATGGTCGCACCTTGCGCGTCGTTCAGCCCCTTCTTCAGCTGCTTGGTGAAGAAGGATAGCTTTTCATTCTCGCGGTTTTCCTCGCAGAAGGCACCGATTTCGTTGAACAGCGCCATCACGGCCCGTCCACCGTTCAAGCCCAGCTTGCGGCCGACCAGATCCAGCGCCTGAATGCCGTTCGCCCCTTCATAAATCATCGCGATGCGGGCATCGCGTACATACTGGCTCATGCCCCATTCTTCGATATAGCCATGGCCGCCATAGACCTGCTGGGCCATAACCGCATGGTCAAAGCCCTTGTCGGTCAAAACACCCTTGAGGATCGGTGTCATCAGGCCGAGAATATCATCGGCGGTTTGCTTTTCAGCCGCATCACCGGCGCGGTGGGCAATGTCGGATTTCAGCGCGGTCCAGAGCGTGAAGGCGCGGCCTGCCTCGTTGAAGGCCTTGATGGTCATCAGGGCGCGGCGAATATCGGGGTGGACGATGATCGGATCGGCCTTTTTATCCGGTGCCTTTGCGCCAGACAGCGAGCGGCCCTGAATACGCTCCCGCGCATAGGTCACGGCATTCTGATAGGCGACTTCGGCAATCGACAGGCCTTGCAGGCCGACGCCCAGACGGGCCTCGTTCATCATCACGAACATGGCCGAAAGGCCTTTGTTCTCCGCGCCGATCAAATAGCCGGTGGCCTCGTCATAGTTCATCACGCAGGTGGCATTGCCGTGAATGCCCATCTTGTGTTCGATTGCGCCACAGGAAACGCCATTTCTGGCACCCAGCGTGCCATCTTCACCGACAATGACTTTCGGCACAATGAACAGTGAAATGCCCTTGGTGCCCTCAGGCGCACCTTCGATACGGGCGAGAACCAGATGGATGATATTCTCGCTCATCCCGTGTTCACCAGCCGAGATGAAGATCTTCTGGCCGGAAATTTTATAGGTGCCATCGCCATTCGGCACGGCCTTGGTGCGCAGCAGACCAAGGTCGGTGCCGCAATGGGGCTCAGTCAGGTTCATGGTGCCGGACCAGGTGCCTTCGACCATTTTCGGCAGATAGGTGGCCTTTTGCGCGTCAGACCCATGCGCCAGAATGGCGGCAATCGCCCCTTGTGTCAGGCCTGGGTACATCATCAGCGCCATATTGGCCGACGACATATATTCACCAACGGCAGCATGCAGCACGTAAGGCAGGCCCTGGCCGCCATATTCCGGTGGGACGGCAAGGCCGCTCCAGCCACCGGCGCAGTAGGCGTCATAGGCTTCCTTGAAGCCCTTCGGCACGGCAACGGAGCCATCCGCATTGCGGGTACAGCCT
Source organism: Agrobacterium vitis (assembly GCF_014926405.1). Lineage (NCBI taxonomy): Bacteria > Pseudomonadati > Pseudomonadota > Alphaproteobacteria > Hyphomicrobiales > Rhizobiaceae > Gillisella > Gillisella vitis. The sequence continues at coordinate 2,674,061 of NZ_JACXXJ020000005.1, read as the reverse complement.
TCCTGGTCGCCGGACAGATTGAGCGGAAACAGCTGTTCTTCGGCAAGCTTGGCGGCCTCGCCGACAATCGCCTCGATCATGTCGGGCGTCGCGTCTTCAAAACCGGGCAGGTTGTTGTAGCGCTCCAGGCCCAGCACTGTGTTCAGGATGAAAAGCGTGTCCGCGACAGGTGCCTTATAGACGGGCATGGTCAATGTCCTCCAGATTGCGGCCGGCGTCCTCCCCGGCGATGTTCTGTCTTACAAAATATTGACGTGCGCGTAAACGTCAATACGCAAAAATGTGAATTTGAAGAATGCGCCCTGCCAACGGATAGGCAAGATGTACAAGGAATTTGTGCAGCGGAGACGAAAGGGGCGATGATCGTCGCGCATATATCACGCTGGAGTTCCCGTTTGGCGGCACAATAGGATGCCCACACCGAAAAGGTTAAAAATCTCAGTCATTCTTAACGGGTTGTTTACCACGTTTCCCCGATTCTGCTGCGGAATGATTTGCGCCGCCTCAAGATGAGAATTGCAACCTCCAATCCCGGGTTTGGGGGAGGGGAGCAGGTCTTGGGGCAGGCCCGAAACGCGAAGCGAGTTTGGAATATGAACGGACAGCGGTCTCCATCGCAGAGCTATAGAGCTCCCGGCCAGATGCTGCCTCACCAGGTGGAGATGCGTCAGGCTGACCCGCGCCCCGTCGGTGCCTCGTCGCTGGATGCCCTGAGCCGCACGATCGAGGGGCTGGAGGCGCGGATCGAAGGTCTGATGAATGGCATCTCCGGCGGCGTCTCCAGGGATGTTCGCTCGGCAGCCAGTGCTTTTTCCGATAAGCCATTGCAGGCTTCGGCAGAGCTGCCGCCTGCTGCGACCTCTTCTGCTCCTGCCGACCGGCTCGATCCGTTGGCCGAAATCCGCGCCCGGCAACGGGCGTTGGAAGCGGCACGCCCACTCGCTCCGGGACGGACATCGCTGCGCGACAGCGATCCGAAATATCGAGCGCCTGAGGAGACTGTAGTCGTGCGCCCGCCCCAGGTGCTGGAATTGGCCCCGCAGCTGATGGCTGGCGGGAGTGCCGCGCCCTTGCCGGATTTCTATAAGGCCCTGTCTACCCTGCGCGCCGACCTGCGCCAGGATATCAGCGAGAGCCTTGCCGGTGAAATCGGTGCTTTGCGCTCCGATATCCAGGATATCAGGGTGATGGCTGAAGAAAGCCGCGAAGCCGCTGGCCTGCGTGAGGATTTCATGCGCATGGCCGACAGCCTGGAGCGGATCGGCCATCCCGCCGCGCCCGAAACCGAAGCATTGCGGGCCGATTTCGAGGAATTGCGCTCGTTGATGGACCGACTTGCCCGCGATAGCGGCACGCAGACCATGGAAACCCGTTGGAGCGCGCTTGAAGCGCGGCTCGACACCATCGCGCCTGAGCGCATCCAGCAGGACCTGTTGCAGCTTGCCTACCGGCTGGATGAGATCAAGCAGCAATTGGGCACGATCGGCGATGTGCGCTCCGTGCGGCTCCTGGAAGACAAGCTGGTTGCCATTGCCAAGGCGCTTGAGCATATCGGCCAGCATCTGGAGCCCAACAGCCAGGCGATGCTGGAGCAGTTCGGCCAGCTTGATCACCGTCTGGACGAGATTTCCCGCGCCATTTCCGTTTCTGGCCGTCATGGGGGGCAAGCCACCGACCCGCGTCTGATCGAGCGTCTGGAAGACCGGATCGCTACCATTGCCCATCATCTGGAACTGATTTCGGAGCAGACCGCAGGGTTTCCGGCTGGTGATCTGGAGCACCGTCTCGAAGCGCTATCGTTGAAAATCGAGGATTTGGCGCACCAGCAGGCCGCCCAGCGGTTGGAAGAGCGGCTGGACGATCTGACCCGCATGCTGGAAATGTCGCAGCGCGAAAGCCTGCAACCCGAACTGACCGGCTATCTCTCCGATATCTCCCGCAAGATCGACGCGCTGGACCATGCTTCGCTGAGCGACAAGCTGGCCGAGCAGATTGCCGTGATCGGTAGGCGAATCGATCAGATCGATGCTCAGCCGACGGTATCATCGGTGGATGAAAACCTGCTGCGCAGCCTGGACGACCGGCTTTACTCCATCGCTGCCCGTCTGGATGAGACGAGTGCCTCGCCATCCGGTGATGGCTCCGCCATTGCCGGGTTGGAACAGCAGATCGCCCATCTCTCGGCGCTGATCAGTGCCTCGCCCTTGACGGACAATGGCCAGGGTGAGCGTATCGAGGGCAGGATGACGGCCCTTGAGGATTATCTGGCGACCAGCGATGAGTATATCGTCGAGGCGGCCCGCCAGGCCGCCGAAGCTGTGATGGACAATTATGCCCGCCAAAGCCCGGCCACCGTTCAGGTGCCGGGACAGGACCAGATTTCCGAAACGCTGGCCGTGCTCGCCGATCACCTGCGCCACCTGGAAGAGATCAGCCGGGGCGGGGAGGAACGCAGCCACCGTACCGTCGAGGCTTTGCACCAGACCCTGGTGCAGATTGCCGAAAAACTCGACCAGATGGACCGCCGGACTGCCACCGCCAACAGTGAGGAAGATCGCGCCGATAAGGCGGTTGCGGCTGCGCAGCGGACCGCGTCCGTTGAGACTGACGTGGAACCGGTTGTTGACCTTCTTCAGGCTGAAGACACTATCGATGCGCCCGCTCATGCCGAGGCTCGTCCCCAGAGCGATGATGGGAAGGTCGCGAAACCCAGCCTGATCGCCGGTTTGAGCCGGCGCCTGAAGCCGAAGATCAAGAAAGCGCAGACCGAGACCGCGACACCGGCAAAGGCCGCCGCGCCGCACCCGCGTCAGATGATCGAGGATGCGCCTTCCATCGATCCCGTTGATATCCTCCCCCCGGAAGAGGCCAATGAATTGCTGGAGCCTGGTTCCGGCAAGCCGGATGTGCGCAAGATCCTGGAAAAGGTCCGGGCGCGTCAGCAGGCCGGTTCTGCACCGGCTGAACCTGCGCTTGGTGCGGCAGGTGTAAAACCGGCATCAGCGGATGACCGGATGGATTTCATTGCCGCCGCGCGCCGGGCGGCGCAGGCGGCAGCCCAGGAAACCGATCGGGCCAGCCGCCCTAGCCGGACAGCCCTCGCTGACGAAGTCGCTGGCGGCTCGGCCTTTTCCAGATATCGTCGCCCGATCCTGATGGCGGTCGGCGCGCTTTTGCTGGCGGCCCTTGCCGTCTCGGCAGTAAAGACGCTTGGCGGCGGCAATGCTCCGGCTCCGGCCGCGCAAGCGCCTGCCACACCGGCACCTGCCAAACTGGCACCCTCTGCGGCCATTGAGGCACCTTCGATCCAGCAGGCACCTCAACAACCAGTTCGGGCGGTCGAGATCAAGGCCGAAGCGCCGCAATCCCAGCCCGCCGTGGAAAGCACCGAGGCCGAGCTATCTTCCGCGCCGGTCATTCCGGTGACGTCACCGACAGGACAGGCCAGCCTTTCCTCCACCCCGATGGATGGCAGCCAGACGGTCGCCGGTCTCTCGTCTCAACCGCCGATGCCGGATGCGGCCCAGGCCGGATTTGCCGCCCCGAAGACTGAGGCTGCCAAGCCGCTGTTCGAGGTGCCCGCCGATCTGTCTCCCGCTTCCTTGGTGACGGCTGCCAAGGCGGGCGAGCCAGCTGCCCTATTCGAAATCGGTTCGCGCTATATGGAAGCACGCGGCCTGCCCGGTGATGTCTCACAGGCTGCGGTCTGGTTCCAGCGCGCCGCCGATCTGGGGCTGGCGCCTGCTCAATATCGCCTTGCCGGGCTTTATGAAAAAGGCACTGGCGTTCAGCGCGACCTGACACGGGCGAAAGGGCTTTACAGCCAGGCCGCTGACGCGGGCAATGCCAGCGCCATGCATAACCTCGCCGTGCTCTACGCCTCCGGTGGCGATGGCAAGCCGGATATGGATGCTGCGGCCAAGTGGTTTGCCAGGGCCGCCGACCTCGGCGTGACGGACAGCCAGTTTAATCTCGCGGTGCTCTATGCGCGCGGTACGGGTGTGAAGCCGGATCTGGAAGCCTCCTATAAATGGTTCGCGCTGGCCGCCAGCCAGGGCGACAAGGATGCCGCTGCCAAGCAGGAAGAAGTGGCAAGATCGATGCAGCCTGCTGCACTTGCTCGTGCCAAGGCGAGCGTCCAGCAATGGCAGACAATGCCAATGAATGCCGATGCCAACACGGTCAACCTGCCGGATGAATGGGTCGGCAAGAGCCTGAAGACCGGCAGCGTCGATATGGAAAAGGCGGTCCGCAACATCCAGGCCATTCTCAACAAGAACGGCTTCAATGCCGGAGAGCCGGACGGCAAGCTCGGTGCCCGCACCGTTGCTGCCATCAAAGCCTTCCAGACCTCGGTGGGCCAGGAGCCAAGCGGCAAGGTTTCCAACGAACTGGTCAAGGCGTTGCTGGCCCATAACGGTTGATGCTGGGTCGGGGTGGTTGAGTTTAACCTTGCAGGCGAACGAATTCCTCTTACAATCGCCCAAACACACCTGCTTAGGTGATCATTATTGCCGGGTGCCGGGCAAGCGTCACGATTTTAGAATACGTGACGCTTGAGGATTTTTGGGGCAAGCTCCCCTAAATCTACCGGGATTTAACGAATGATATCGTAAGGATTGACGGGCATCGTCATGGGCATTCCGGCCATGACGGCGGAATTTGGCATTTCGGGCGCATTTCGAGGACAGCCGTGACACTTTACCTGCCGATTGCGGAACTGTCGGTGAATATTTTCATCATCCTCGGCATGGGCGCGGCTGTTGGCTTTCTCTCGGGCATGTTTGGTGTCGGCGGCGGGTTCCTGATCACCCCCCTGCTGATCTTCTATAATATTCCGCCCGTCGTTGCCGTTGCCACCGGTGCCAATCAGGTGGTGGCCTCTTCGGTTTCCGGCGCGATGAGTCATTTTCGGCGTGGCTCGCTGGATTTGAAGCTTGGCGGCGTGCTGCTGGTTGGCGGGTTGTTCGGTGCGTCGCTCGGCATGTGGATTTTCGTCGCTCTGCGTAAGCTCGGCCAGATCGACCTGTTCATTTCTATCCTTTATGTCGTGCTGCTGGGCTCCATCGGCACGCTGATGCTCTGGGAAAGCATCGGCGCTCTGCGCCGTGCGGCCCGCAAGCAGCCAGCGCCCGTGCGCCGCCCCGGTCATCACAATTGGGTGCATCGGCTGCCCTTCAAGATGCGCTTCAAGAAATCGAAGATCTATCTCAGCGCCATCCCCATTCTGGTGCTCGGTTTCCTCGTCGGCGTGCTGACACCGATGGGGATCGGCGGTGGCTTTATTCTGGTGCCGGCGATGATCTATCTGTTGCGCATCCCCACCAATGTCGTGGTCGGCACCTCGCTGTTCCAGATCATCTTCGTCAGCGCCTTCACCACCATCGCCCAGGCCAAGGCCAATTATTCGGTCGATATCGTTCTGGCCTTCATGCTGATGATCGCTGGCGTGATCGGCGCGCAATATGGGGTGCGGGTCGGCCAGAAGCTACGCGGCGAACAATTGCGCGCCCTGCTGGGCCTGCTGGTGATGGCGGTTGGCCTGCGTCTTGCCATCGAACTGGTGATGACTCCAGAGGATGCCTATTCCATAGTGGTGGGGAGTACGGGCCGATGATCCTGGGCCGGTTCATGCTTCTGACGCTGATGGCATTCTCTGGCGCAATCCTGTTTGCGAGCACCGCGAGCGCCCAGATCCCCTTTCTGACCCCTGACAGTACCGGCAAGGAAACGCTGGAAATTGGCACGTCCACCAATGAAATCGCCATTACCTCGGATTTTCGCGGGGCGGATCTCACCGTGTTTGGTGCGTTGAACAATGTCGATCAATTGCTGCTGGCCATCGGCCAATATGATGTCGTGGTAACGCTGGAAGGTCCACGCGAAGCGGCGACCGTCCGGCGCAAGGAGCGGTTCCTGGGCATCTGGGTCAACCGTCAATCCCTGACTTTCGAGCGGGTGCCGACCTCCTATTCGGTTGCCAGCACCAGGCCGGTGCAGGCGATTGCCCCGCGCGAGGTTCTGAACGATCTGGGGCTTGGCGTCGACTATCTGCCATTGACGCCGACTGGCCATTTCGTTGGCGATATCAATATGGGCGAGTTCCGGGCTGCCTATCGCCGCCTGCAACAGACGAACGGCCTTTATCAGGAGGGCGATACCGGTATTCGTTTCGTCAGCACCAATCTGTTTCGCGCCAGCCTGCGGCTGCCCGCCAGTATTCCCGATGGCGTGCATGTCGTGCATGCCTATCTGTTCAAGAGCGGCGTCTTCCTGGCCCAGAAGGATCTGCGCCTGCGGGTGGTGAAGACCGGTGTCGAACAGGCAATCACCGATGCTGCCCATAATCAGCCCTTGTCCTATGGCATCTTCGCCGTCCTGGTGGCTGTGATCACCGGGTGGACGGCCAGCATTGTCTTCCGCAAGGATTGAGAGGCATTTAGACAATCGGCACGCAATCGGGCGTTGTCATCTGCCTGTCATCTCTGCGCCCTAAGACCGCCCTGCAATCATCTGGCACATATTGGGGGAAACATTATGCGCACCATTCTCGCAGCTCTTTTTACCACGACGGTTCTGGCAGGTGGCGCTCAAGCCGCCACGGTCTATCCGCTTGATCGCGCCACGATCCTCACCGGTTCTCCCTTTGATTTCAAGGTCGAGCTGAAATCTGTCGTCAAGCCGGAAGACGTAAAAATCACCGTTAACGGCCAGGACTACAAGGCCGTGTTCGGCAGCCAGGCACAGTTCACCGCCGAAGAAAAAGGCAAGGAAGACAAGGTTCTGGGTTCGGCCCTGATCCTGCGCGATGTCAAGCTTCCGGCAGGCTCCTACAAGGTCGAGGTTTCGGCTGGCGACGAAAAGAAATCCGTCACCTGGGATGTCTATGCGACCCAGCAAAAGCCTGTTGCCAAGAATATCATTTTCTTCCTCGGCGACGGTCTGTCGGTTGCCCACCGCACCGGCGCCCGCATCATGTCCAAGGGCATGACCGAAGGCAAGGCTAACGGCCATCTCAACATGGATAGCCTCGACCGGATGGCCTTTATCGGCACGTCCTCGACCAATGCCATCGCCACCGATAGCGCCAACACCATGTCGGCCTATATGACCGGCCACAAGACCGCCGTGAACGCGCTTGGCGTTTATGCCGACCGCACCCCGAATACCCTTGATGACCCGAAGGTCGAAACCATTGCCGAGGCGCTGCGCCGCACCACCAAAAAGTCGATTGGTATTGTTTCTCCGGCTGAAATCGAAGACGCAACGCCCGCTGCCGTGGTCTCCCATACCCGCGCCCGCGCCGATAAGGCCGAAATTGTCGGCATGATGTTCAACGTCAAGCCGGATGTTATCCTGGGCGGCGGTTCGGCCTATTTCCTGTCCAAGTCCATCCCCGGCTCGAAGCGCAAGGACGACAAGGACTATATCGCCGAGTTCAAGAATGCCGGCTATACGCTGGCGACCTCAAAGACCGAACTGGACGCCGCTGCTGGCACCAATAGCGGCAAGCTGCTCGGTCTGTTTCATACCGGCAACATGGATACGCTTCTGGATCGCAAGTTCCTGAAGAAGGGGACCGTCGACAAATTCCCCGATCAGCCGGGCCTGGTCGATATGACCAAGGTTGCCCTTGATCAGCTCTCCAAGAACCAGGACGGCTTCTTCCTGATGGTCGAAGGCGCTTCCATCGATAAAATGTCCCATCCAATGGATTGGGATCGGGCGATGTATGAAACCATCGAATTCGATCAGGCGATTGGGCTTGGCCTCGAATTCCTGAAGACTCATCCCGATACGCTGATCGTCGTCACCGGCGACCACACCCATGGCGTTTCCATCATCGGAACCATTGACGACGACAAGCCCGGCACTGAGATGCGCGAAAAGGTCGGCGTCTATGCCGATGCCGGCTTCCCGAACTATGAAGACAAGGACGGCGACGGCTTCCCGGACAAGGTCGATGTATCGCGTCGCCTGGCTGTGTTCTCGTCCAACTTCCCGGACTATTACGAGACCTTCCGCCCCAAGATGGACGGTCCGTTCGAGCCGGCAATTCAGAACGAGAAGAAGCAATACGTCGCCAACGAGGCCTATAAGTCCGTGCCGGGTGCGGTTTTCCGCGAAGGCAATCTGCCCCGTTCGGCCGACACCGCCGTTCACGCTGTTGACGATGTCGTGCTTCAGGCCACGGGTGCCGGTTCGGAAGGCTTCAAGGGCTATTTGGAAGAAAGCGACGTCTACAAGGTCTTGGCCGACGCTTTTGCCCTTGGTGCGCCAAAGGCCAACTAAGCCTGCTATGATACTCGGCTCCGGGTGCGGATATCGCATCTGGAGCCTATTCTATTGAGACTTCCACCATTTGTTTTTACGCATTTCCTGGAAATGCTCTATTTTTTGAGGGTTCATGGCGTGGTGCGATGCCGTGTTCAGTGCCGAGGCGTTACGATGAAAGATCTCAGCAGGGTTGCTTTTCGGCGGCGAGACAGTTTGGCCCTTTTCGGGTTTGCCGCCCTTGGGCTGTTCTCAAAAGCGGCAAAAGCAGCACCGCAGCTGATCGATTTCGACCAGCTCTATGGCAAGGTTGGCGTGCTCGGGCTGGAATTTTCCGATATGGTCAAACAGGCCGCCGGAAAACCGGTGGCGATGCGCGGTTTCATGGCGCCGCCGCTGAAGGCGGAAGCGGCGTTTTTCGTGCTGACGGAAATTCCGATGGCGCTCTGCCCGTTCTGCTCCTCCGACGCGGACTGGCCGGACAATATCGTCGTGGTCTACCTGGATAGAAAGCAGACATTCGTGCAGCCGGGAACCCGCATCGAAGTGGCTGGAACCCTGGAAATGGGGTCCTGGACCGACCCTGAAACGGGTTTCGTTAGTCTGTTGCGGCTGAGAAATGCCACTTATGGCACGGTGTGATCACCCATGATGTCGCTTGTTCTTGAGGATGTGGCGGTCCGCTACGCGGGCCTGCCGAAGCCGGTTTTAAGCATTGGCCGGCTTGAGGTTGCCGCCGGGGCTCAACTGGCGATCATCGGCGGTTCCGGTTCGGGCAAAAGCACGCTTGTTAATGTGATGACCGGGCTGGAGCGTCTGCGCCAAGGCAATGCCCGCTGGAACGGCACCGACCTGTCGGGTCTGTCAGAGGGCGCGCGCGACCGGTTCCGCGCGGCGCATATCGGTCTTGTCATGCAGGAATTTCATTTGTTCTCCGGCCTGTCGGCCATCGACAATATCCTGCTGCCAGCCCGGCTGGCGCGGGTGGGGACGCCTGCTTGCGTCAAGCGCGCCCACGACTTGATGCAGCGTTTCGGCCTTGGGCGTCCTGATCAGGCTATTGAAACCATGTCGCGTGGCGAAATGCAGCGGGTGGCGGTGGCCCGGGCGCTGTTGAGAAAACCCGGCGTGATCATTGCCGACGAGCCGACCGCAAGCCTCGACGCCGAGGCGGGGGCTGCGGTTGCCGATCTTCTTCTGGATCTGGCGAAAAGTGAGGGCAGCACCTTGATCGTCGTTTCCCACGATGCCCGTCTGGTGGAGCGCCTGCCCCGCAGGATCGAGCTGAAAAACGGTGAAATCGTCCATGACACAGGTGACTTTGTTGGGCATCAGACCGGTCCTCGGGAAGGTGACGCATGATCCGTTTCATCCTTGCCGATCTGCGCCGCCTCTGGGCCGGTGCGCTGGTTGTCTGCCTGCTGGTGGCGCTCTCGACCGCGCTTGGCGTGACGGTGACCTTGCAGGAACGAGCTTTGCGGCTGGGCAGTGCCCGGGCTGCCGATAAATTCGATCTGGTGATCGGCGCAGCCGGGTCGGAAACCCAGTTGGTCCTGTCCTCAGTGTTTTTGCAGCCTTCGCCCTTGCCGCTGGTGCCGGGTGCGGTTCTGGCGACATTGCAGACCGATCCCCGCGTGGAATGGGCAGCACCTGTGGCGTTTGGCGATAGTTTTTCCGGCTATCCGATTGTCGGTACGACGACACGGCTGATCACTGCGACCACGCCGGGCTTTGCCGAAGGACAGATGTTCGCGCTTGAAGGCGAGGCGGTGGTCGGTGCCGATGTGAAACTGAAGACCGGCGATACGGTCAAGCCGATGCATGGCACGGCTGCCGAAGGCGGCCATACCCATGGCGAACTGGCCTATCATGTCGTTGGCAGGCTGAAAGCCACCGGCACGGCCTGGGATCGTGCAATCCTCGTTCCGGTTCAGGCCGTCTGGCATATTCACGGTCTCGGTGAAGAGCATGAGGATCATGATGCGGAGGAGGCAGCAGCGGACAAGGGGGAAGCCGGTCACGGCGAAGACCATGACGAGCATGATCATCACGGCCATATCGACCCCAATGCTGCTCTCTCAGAGCAGTTTTCAGCCGCAGACCCCGGCGTACCGGCCATTCTGGTCAAGCCGAAAACCATTTCCGCCGCCTATAAGCTGCGGCAGGACTATCGCAACGACCGGACACTCGGCGTTTTCCCCGGCGAGGTCCTGACCAGGCTTTACGCGACGCTGGGCGACGCGAAACTGGTTTTGTCCTTCGTGGCAATCGGCGCGCAGGCGCTGGTGGCGGGCGCACTCTTGCTGGTGACGGTCGTTCATATCGGCCAACGCCGCAAGCAGATCGGCGCCCTCAGAGCCTTTGGCGCTCCCAGGTTCTCGGTCTTCCTGATCGTCTGGTGCGAGCTTTTCAGCCTGTTCCTGGGCGGTATCGTGTTTGGTGTGGCTATGGGATATGCGGCAGCAAGGGTCATTTCGCAAACCGTCAAGACCAGCAATGGCTTCAACCTGCCGGTCGAATTCGCAAGCCAGGATGGTTGGCAGATCTGCGCCATGCTGGTCTTTGCCGGAGTGCTTTCGGCACTGCCAGCCTGGCTTGCCTATCGCCAATCGCCAGTGGCGGCGCTGCGCTCCTGACGGAGCACGGCATGGCCTGCTTTATGTTCTGTCATATAACGGTCACCCGCCAGAGATAAGTGAGCCGCCACAGTTCTTGTTCCATTTTCGGTTCAAGACTGGTGCTTCGGGAGCATGGCGATGGGCATATCGGTTCGAACATTGGTTTTCTCCGCGCTTGGCATGGCGATAGCGGGTTTTGCCGCACCGGGTTTTACCCCACTGGCCTTTGCCGATAGCGGCATGGTGCTGGATAAGTATGTGGTGCTGATGCGCCATGGCGTGCGCCCGCAAACCAGCGCCAAGGAAATCGCCCCGCTGTCGTCCAAGCCCTGGCTGCAATGGGATACCGCCGATGGTCAATTGACGCCGCACGGCGCTGAAGCAACGGCACAATTGGCACGGTGGGAGGGCGCTATGCTCCGGGGCCGGGGGCTTTTGCCGCAAGACGGCTGCCCTGCGACCGGCACGGTGTTCGGCTGGGCGAATGGTTCGGTGAAGCGCACCATCGATACCGGCAATGTGATGCTTTCCACCCTGTTTCCCGGCTGTGGTCTGACAGTTGGCTTCAATAATACCGAGGCCACGGATGGCGTCGATGTGCTCTATGCCCCTTCCGATACCAAGCTTGGCGCTGTCGATCCCGACAAGGCCAAGGCTGCAATTTTGGAGGCAGCGGGTGGCGATCTTGAAAAGCCCCGGGCGCGCGCCGCCAGCCTGATGCAGGAACTCGACGGTATTCTCGACTGCTGCGCAGCTTCGCTTTGCGAAAAGGCCGAGGCGTCGGCTGCCTGTACGTTGTCCGACCGTCCCTGGTCGATCAAGGTCAAGCAGGCCAAGGGGGAAAAGCCTGCCAGCGTCGAAGTGGTCGGCCCGTTGAAGGATGCAGGCACCGTCGTACAGGTCTTCCTGCTGCAATATGCCAATGGTTTTCCTGCCGATCAGGTCGGATTTGGCAAGGTGCCGACAGAAGCGGACATTATCCGCCTGTCGCAGCTGCGCCAGATCAAATATGATCTCGGCAATCGTGTTCCTTATCTTGCCGCCCGCGATGGTTCCAATCTTCTCAATCAGATCTTGCTGGCGGTTGCCGCCGATCCGGCAACGGGTCTGGCCAACAATAGTGCGCCCAGCGATGGTCCGCCAAATGCGAAATATCTGCTCTTTGCCGGTTCCGACACGCAGCAGGCGGAAATTGGCGCCATGCTCGGCCTGCATTGGCATATCCCGCCTTATCTCGATGATGAAACGCCACCCACCGGCACCATGGCGTTCGAGCGCCTGCACGATGCCACGGGCAAGGTGTTCGTGCGCATGCAGTTCATCGCGCCGTCGCTGGACCAGATCCGCAATGCATCGGTTCTGGATGACAAAAACCCGCCACTCCAGGCGACCATCACCATGCCAGGCTGCGAGCAACAACAGGTTGATGGCGCCTGTCCGCTGGACCGGTTCCTCGCCATCGCCCGCCCCAAGCTGGACATGACGGCAGTGGCGCCGCAAATCTATCTGGCGAGTGGGCATTGAGAGTCGGTCAGGTTCAAACTGAACCTGACATCCGCCATGACGTTCATTCGAAACGCTATGCAGAATGGCGCCTCGGCTTTTCACCGGGGTGCGGAGATGCATTGTCGATTACTTTAAGGCATTGCCGATTGCCAAAACCAGTTTGCGGTTTTGCTGGACCGTGTCCAGGGCGGGACCATGGCTGGCGGTGACATACTGGTCGCGGCCGCTGTGTTTTGCCTGGTAAAGTGCAGCGTCGGCGCTCGCCACCAGATCGTCGCTGGACTGTATATCGTCGGACGGGGCAGCTGCCACGCCGATACTGACGGTGACGATACCCTTTTCGCTATCGCCATGGGGAATGTGCAGGTCGCGAACTGCCTGGCAATAGTATTCCGCCACAGTCGAGCCTCCGGCAAGATCGGTGTCGGAGAGAATGAGCGCCATTTCCTCGCCGCCATAGCGGGCAGCGATATCGGTGCTGCGTTTCGCGACCGAACGCAAAGTCGCGGCGATCTGGCGCAGGCATTGGTCCCCGGCCTGGTGTCCGTAGCGATCGTTAAACAGTTTGAAATGGTCGATATCGATCATCAAAAGGCTGACGCCCGACCCGGTGCGGTGGGAGCGTGCAAATTCTTGCCGGAGTTGCACATCAAAGGCGCGCCGGTTGTAAAGGCCGGTAAGCCCATCGGTAAAGGCCGCTTTTTCCAGGGCGCGATTGGTATGGCGCAGTAAACCCTCCGCCTGTTTTGCCCTGGTAATATCCGTAAAGACGATCAGCGAACCGCCTCCGCCGACACTTCTTGTCTGCGCTTCGAGGCTTCTTCCGTCCCAGAGGGTAATTTCGCGCTTGCCCGGCACCAGCGGTAAAACAGGCAGACTGTCGAAGAGTTGTTCTGGCAGGATGGGGTCGCTGTCGCGAGGTGTCATCTCTTCGCCACGTGCGCGCGAAGCGGCGATGATGTCGTGCAGATCAGCGCCAGGCACCCTGATATCCGCGGTTTTGGAAAACATGGAGCGATAGCGTTCATTGCAATAGACCAGCTTTCCCTGTCGATCGAACATCACAAGCCCATCGGCCATATTGGCCAGGGCATCGGCCAATTGCTGGCGGCTCTCAGCCAATTGCTGCTCCAATTCCTTCTGCTTGCTGATGTCGCGGCTATGGGTGGCAAGAGCGATGATCTCTCCGGTCCTCTGGTCGTGGATCGGATATTTCAGGGTCGAATACCAGCCCTTGGCGCCGGCAGGCGTTTCATAGCTCTGCTCGATATGGACAGGTTTGCCCTCGGCAAAGACAGCCTCTTCGTCAGCACGGTAGCGGGCTGCAAGCTCGGGGGAATGAAAATCCGCATCGGTTTTGCCAATCATCTGCGCGGGGTCGTTCAGGCCCAGGGCCGAAGCCGAGGCGAGATTGGTCAGGATGAAGCGGCCATCTCGATCCTTGGCCGTCAGGGTTTCCGGCATGCTCTCAATCACGGTCCGGTAAAGTTTTGCCTCCTGTAATCGAGCGCGTTGCAATGTCTCGCTTCTGATCACAGCCGCTGCAAGCAGAGCAGCTAGGGATTGCATTGGCAAAAGCAGTGGCAAGACGGCAAACACCGCTGGCCATGTTTCAGACGGAATGACCAAGAGCGTTACCTGTGGCAGAATGATGAGACCAAGGCCCATGGCCGCGATACGCCGTAGGCTCAAGATTGCCTGTTCATCGCGCCAGCCTGCCCAAACACCCGCGCCTGCAGCCAGTAAAATAGCCAGAGCTCCGGCTCCAGCGCCGATCCCACCTTCCAGAACACGCCAGGTTATAGCAATGCCCGCTGCGAAAATGGCACAAACCGGACCGCCCATCAGTGCGCAGACCGCAATCGCACTGCTGCGAAGGTCCATGAAAAGACCCGGTACGATCGTTATCGGAAATTGCATGGCGACGATGGCCGTGACGCCGCCGGCAATACCAAGCCCGATTGGCCTATAGGCAGGGTTCTGCTGTTCCAGCCATCCGGCCAGTCTGCTCGAAACGATGGAAAACAGCGTGACAAGGGCACTATTGACCAGAATAAGCGTCATGGTCGTGTTCATCTGTTCCGGCGTCTCCTCCATGGCCCCGTCAATGCATTGCAGGAAAAGCAAGAAATCTCGCCGAGCCTGTTTCATGGGCCAGAGAGTAGAAGATGATCGTTAATTTGTAATTTCGAAGATATGTATATTGCTGCATCTACCTGGGGCGCGGTCTCCGGCGACCGGGGATAACCGTGGCGATATTGCGCGTCGGCGCTTGAGGACACCGGCCCGCAGGTCTACGGATGAACATCCCCTGGTGGTGGCAAAGGCAGGACAGATTCATGGCGGCAGCAGACAAACAGGCAGGCAAGTCCCGCAAGCCCATGGCCTCAAGTCCTGAACAGCATTCCCTGCTGGACGATGTGCAGGGCCTGCTGGCGGGCAGCATGCTGGCGGCGCTGGGCGTCGTCTTGTTGTCCAATGCCAAATTGCTTTCCGGCGGCACAGCGGGGGTCGCCTTTCTGCTGCATTATGTGTCGGCTGTGGGGTTTGGGCCGATCTTCTTTGCCATCAACCTGCCCTTCTACTATTTCGCTTTCCGGCGGATGGGTCTGGCCTTCACGGCTAAAACCTTCATCGCGGTGCTGCTGACCTCCGTGCTGAGCGCCATCCTGCCGAAATTCATCGGCTTTTCCCTGCTGGACCCGTTGGTGGCGGCCATCTTCGGCGGGCTGCTGGTCGGAACTGGCATGCTGGTGCTGTTTCGCCATCAGGCCAGTCTCGGCGGCTTTGGCATATTGGCGCTGTATCTTCAAGATCGCTATGGCTGGCGGGCCGGGCTTGTGCAGCTTTGCTTTGACGGCATGGTGCTGATTGGCTCGTTCTTCGTGGCGACGCCCGGCATTATTGCCTGCTCGATCATCGGCGCTGTTGTCGTCAACCTGACGCTGGCGATCAATCACCGTAAGGACCGCTATATCGCCATGTAGACTGGAGCGTCTTGTCATTTGGAATGAAACTTGCTGCCCAGATGCCAAAGGGCCGAATTTGGCCCTCGCCCTGATTGATGCTCAAGAAAGAGACAGATAATGACGTTTTTCCGCACCGCTCTGGTCACAGCCCTGCTGTTGACGTCCTCTCTTGCCCATGCCGAGGATGGCACACTGGCAACCATCAAGCAGGCGGGCGTGATCCGCATCGGCACGACAGGGGACTATAAACCCTTCAGCTATAAGGGTGGCGATGGCGAATTGGTTGGCGCCGATATTTCCATGGGCAAGGCGCTGGCCACAGACCTCGGCGTCAAGCCGGAATTTGTGATGACCACCTGGAAAACCATGCTGGAGGATTTCAAGGCTGGAAAGTTCGACATGGTTCTGGGCGGCATTACCGTTAATCCGGCCCGCGCTGAGGTGGGCGATTTTTCGCTTTCAAATGTCAAGGACGGCAAACGGCCGATCGTCCGTTGTGAGGACAAGGACCGGCTGGTGACGCTGGAGGCGATCGATCAGCCCTCGGTGCGCGTTATCGTCAATCCCGGCGGCACCAACGACAAATTTGCCCATGAGCATTTCACCAAGGCGCCTATCGAGGTGTTTCCCGATAATAAGGTGATTTTCGATCAGATTGCCGCCAACAAGGCGGATGTAATGGTGACCGACGGCGTGGAAGTGGACCTGCAATCCAAGCTGCATCCCGGCGTGCTTTGCCCTTCTGCCGTCAAGGAACCCTTCACCCATTTTGAAAACGCCTATCTGCTGCGCAAGGACCCGGCCTTCAAGGCTGCGGTGGACGGTTTCATGGCCAAGGCGCTGGAAAACGGTGACTGGAAGGCCAAGCTGGATGCTGCGATGCAGTAAAGCTCCTGCTGTAACCGCAAAATGGTCAGGAGTGGCTTCTCTTTAATTCGGTTTCGCCTATCTTATCTCCGTGTCTGAGCCGGAATCCACGCTTTCCCTATTGCCTCCCCCCTTCGAGCGCTGGTTTGCGCAGAAGGGATGGCAGCCGCGTGCGCATCAGTTGGAGCTGCTGGCGCGGGCCGGGCAGGGGGAAAGCACGCTTCTGATTGCCCCGACCGGGGCTGGCAAGACTCTTGCCGGGTTTCTTCCGTCGTTGGTCGATTTGACCCGGCGCGGGCGAAAGCGACCGGGCGAGGCCTTTACCGGCATTCACACGCTTTACATCTCGCCGTTGAAGGCGCTGGCGGTCGATATTGAGCGCAATCTGGTCAAGCCGGTCGAGGAAATCGGCCTGCCTGTCAGCATCGAGACCCGCACCGGCGATACGCCGCAGGCCAAGCGGGCGCGCCAGAAGCTCAACCCGCCGGATATTCTGCTGACCACGCCGGAACAGCTGGCTTTGCTGATCGCCAATGGCGAAGCGCCTCGGTTCTTCAGGGATCTGCGCTATGTGATCTTCGACGAGTTGCATTCGCTCGTCACTTCCAAGCGCGGCCATCTTCTGGCGCTGGGACTGGCCCGGCTGCGGATCTTGGCGCCGGGACTTCAAACCATCGGACTGTCTGCCACCGTTGCCGATCCGCCGGAGCTACAACGGTGGCTGGTGGCGCAAAGACCGGGGGAACCGGCCTTAGCCGGGCTGGTGAAAGTGGCGGGCGGGGCAAGGCCCAACATTACCATTTTGAAGACGCAGGAGCGCATTCCCTGGTCCGGCCATTCGGCCCGCTATGCCATTCCTGACATTTATGCAGTGCTGAAACAGTTTGCGATGACGATCATCTTCGTCAACACTCGCTCTCAGGCGGAAATGCTGTTTCAGGAATTGTGGACGGTCAATGATGACAGCCTGCCAATTGCCCTGCATCACGGCTCGCTGGATGTCGGGCAGCGCCGCAAGGTGGAAGAGGCGATGGCCGCCAACCGGCTGCGTGCCGTGGTCGCCACCTCGACGCTGGATCTCGGTATTGACTGGGGCGAGGTCGATCTCGTCATCCATGTTGGCGCGCCGAAGGGCGCTAGCCGGTTGGCGCAGCGGATTGGCCGGGCCAATCACCGCATGGATGAGCCGAGCCGCGCCATTCTGGTTCCCGCCAACCGCTTCGAGGTGATGGAATGTCAGGCGGCGCTGGATGCCAACTATCTCGGTGCGCAGGACACTCAAGCCGTGGGTGAGGGGCCGCTGGATGTGCTCGCCCAGCATGTGCTGGGCATGGCTTGTGCCGAACCGTTTGATACGGAGGCACTTTATCATGAAGTAACGTCGGCCATGCCTTACGCTTCGTTGCCGCGAGACACGTTCGGGCGGATTGTCGATTTTGTCGCCACCGGTGGCTACGCATTGAAGACCTATGACCGCTATGCCCGCATTCGCAAGACGGCAGAAGGGCGCTGGCGGATTTCCAATCCGGCGGTGGCGCAGCAATACCGGCTCAATCTCGGCACGATTGTCGAGGAGCCGATGCTGAATGTCCGGCTCGTCAAGCGCAATCATCTCGGCTCCATCGGGCGAGGCGGCATGACCCTTGGCAAGGTGGAGGAGTATTTCGTCGAGCAACTGGCGCCGGGCGATACATTTCTGTTTTCCGGCAAGGTCTTGCGGTTCGAAGGCCTGCGTGAAAGCGAGTGCCTGGTGTCCAATGCTTTTTCGCAGGACCCGAAAATTCCGGCCTATGCGGGCGGAAAATTTCCACTCTCGACCTATCTTGCCGATCAGGTGCGGGCCATGCTGGACGATCCCGCCCGCCGCGCCAGCTTGCCGGATCAGGTGCGTGACTGGCTGGAAATCCAGAAAGTCAAATCCGTGTTGCCGAAGCGGGGCGACCTGCTGGTTGAGACTTTTCCACGCGGCAAGCGCTTCTACATGGTGCTCTATCCATTCGAGGGGCGGCTGGCCCATCAGACGCTGGGCATGCTGCTGACGCGGCGGCTGGAACGGTGGCGGGCCAAGCCGCTTGGCTTTGTGGCGACGGATTACGCCCTGGCGATCTGGGGACTGGAGGATCTCGGCTGGATGGTGTCCACGGGCAAGCTTTCGCTGGCTGACCTGTTCGAGGAAGACATGCTGGGCGACGATCTGGAGGCCTGGCTGGACTCTTCCTACATGCTGAAGCGAACCTTCCGCACCTGCGCGGTGATTGCCGGGCTGATTGAAAAGCGCCATCCCGGCAAGGAAAAATCCGGCAGGCAGGTGACGGTTTCCGCGGACCTGATCTATGATGTGCTGCGCGCCCATGAGCCTGATCATATCCTGTTGCAGGCAACCCGTGCCGATGCGGCAAATGGTCTTTTGGACATTGCCCGGCTTGGCGATATGCTAAAGCGAATCAAAGGCCATATTCTCCATAAGGCACTGGACCATGTCTCGCCGCTGGCCGTGCCGGTCATGCTGGAGATCGGCCGGGAAACGGTGGTCGGCGAAGCGCAAGAAGATGTGCTGGCGGAAGCGGCGGAAGATCTTATCGCTGAAGCGATGGGATAAGATGGAATGGTCAGGACATGACAGGCCGGATATGACGGGATTGACGACGGCTTCTATAATGCGCCCGGAGAAGACGGACCTCACCGCCGAGATCGAGATCTGCGGTGTTGAGGCCATCTGTGACCTGTCCGGTGCGCTGTTTCTGCCTGCATCACGGTTGCTCGTCGTCTCCGATCTGCATCTGGAAAAGGGGGCGGCCTTTGCGCGGCGTGGCCAGCTTCTGCCGCCCTATGATACCGTTGCGACATTGAA
The DNA here is from genome assembly GCF_014926405.1 of Agrobacterium vitis. Taxonomy (NCBI): domain Bacteria; kingdom Pseudomonadati; phylum Pseudomonadota; class Alphaproteobacteria; order Hyphomicrobiales; family Rhizobiaceae; genus Gillisella; species Gillisella vitis. The sequence goes on along the minus strand of NZ_JACXXJ020000005.1, from coordinate 2,654,976 downwards.
AAAACTGCAAGCGGTGATTGCTCGTTTCGCTCCATCCATCGTCGTCAGCCTGGGTGACACGTTTCATGATCGGTTGGGATCGGCGCTGATGCCGGAACCGTTCCGGCAGACACTTGAGCAGATGTCAAGAGGCCGCGAATGGATCTGGATTACCGGCAATCATGATCCCGATGGGGTCGAAAACTTGGCTGGCATGGTGGCCAATGAAATTTCCTATGGCGGATTGGTGTTTCGCCATGAACCGCATATCGGTGCAAGCGCCAGAGGCGAGATTGCCGGCCATCTTCATCCATCAGCCACCGTGCGCCGGCGGGAGAAATCCGTGCGTCGCGCCTGTTTCGCCGCCGATGGCGACCGGCTGATCATGCCGGCTTTCGGCGTGACGACGGGCGGGCTGGATTTAAAGCACAAGGCATTCACAGGGCTTTTCGCAAGGGAGACGCTGGTCGCGCATCTTCTGGGCCGGGAGCGGATCTATTCGGTGCGCTTCAGCGGCCTGTTCGCTTGAAAACCCATAAATGTAAGTTATTGCTTACCATTATGCGCAGTCTCCCGCACGCGCACCACCGTGACCGTGCACGGTGCTTTCGAGGCGACTTCCGCCGATACGCTGCCGAGCAGGGCGCGCTTTGGTGAATTGGCGCGAGCGCCCATGACGATATGGTCGACACTGTTGTCGCGGGCATAATCCAGGATGGCATTGGCGGGTGAGGTGCTTTCCAGCACGTGGCAGGTAATTTGCGGCTGGTCCTTCAACGGCGCTGCCCATTGCCGCAGCTTGCCAAGGCGGGCGACATGCTTGTTATTGCCCTCGTCGTCCAGATCGTTGTCGAGGTTGAGCCGGGCGATTTTCAAAATATTCAGGCAGGCAAGTCGTGCGCCGGGCGAGCGCGCCATGATGCGCGACACCGTCAACCGCATGGCTTCCGTCAGCTCCGTCGAGGTTTCGCCAAGGTCGAGGGCGACGACGATAATCGGTGCATTAGCCAGGGCCGCCGTAGCGGTTTGCGGTTTCAGCAATTCGATCGGGTCGGGGTTGAAGCGGCGTTTCAAAACCTCCGCCAGCCCGTCCTGCTTCAGCTTGTCAGCCCGCGCCGTCAGGGGAACCGCCGGCAGGTCCTTCAGGTCCAGCGCCAGTTGGGCCGCTGTCGGCGTCCTCCTTGCCGGGTTCACCTCCAGGCAGCGCAGGATAACTTCCTGGAAGGCGGGAGATATTGAAGAGTTCAGCGCTCGTGGTGGCACCGGATCGCGCCACAGCCGACGCTTCAATCCCTTCAGCCGCTGCGGATCGCCAAAGGGGCGCTTGCCGGTGGCAAAGAAATACATCAGCACACCCAGTGCAAACAGGTCGGAGCGAAAATCCGAGCGAATGCCCAGGATCTGTTCAGGCGCCATATAGGGTGCGGTGCCATAGGGCAGACGAAATTCCTCGTTTACCAGATCCGGCAGGTCCAGATGGCGCGCCAGGCCGAAATCCACCAGCACCGCTTCGCCGCTGTCACGAAACAGGATATTCGAGGGCTTGATGTCGAGATGCACCACATGCTGGCGATGCAGGTCGGCAAGCGCCGTGGCGATTCGCTCACCCATCCTTGCCACCTCGTCTGCGTTGAGCGGCAGGCTGTCCAGCAGCGGATAAAGCGATTTGCCCGGCAACCTTTCAAACACCATGTAAGGCAGATGGGTGAAATCGCCATTGGCAACAAAGCGGGGCACATGCGGGCCGGAAATGCGCGGCAGGATCATCTGCTCCATTTCAAAGCCGACAATCATCGCCGGGTCGATGCCACCGCCCATTTCCGGCACTTTCATCAGCAGTGGGAAAAAATAATCCGGGTGGGTCACGGCATAAAGCCGGGCCATGCCGCCCTTGTGCGCCTGCTCCACCACGGTAAAACCATCGATCACGCTGCCGGGTTCAAGGCGGTTGCGGGCCATGTCATCGTCCCCTGTAGAGCCGTGTGGCAAGCGTCTCAGTCAGGCCCGCCGCACGGATGGCCGCTGCCGCGCCGTCGATGTCATAGTTGACCCTGATGAAGGTAAGCGTGTTCTTTATCGTGTCGAGCAGGCCAAAGGCCGCCGCCGGATCGCCATCACGCGGCTGGCCGACCGAGCCGATCACGCCGAGCCAGCGCCGCTGCGCCAGAAGCGGAATGTCTGTTTGCGAATGGGGAACAAAGGTGGTGATCTTGCCTTGAGGTGGAGGGCCATCAGTGGTTTGACCATAGGAAGCCAGCGCATAAAGCGTCGGCCGATGGACATGGCCGCAAAAACTGAGCCGCGCCGTGCAGGCGGCAAAATGCTGCGCCGCCGTGTCGCTGTCGGTTACATAATGAAAGGCCGAGGGAGAGGTGGCTTCGGCATGGACATAGAGCCGGTCTTCATCCCGCAGCATCATTGGTAGATTGGCCAGAAAGGTCCGCTGTTCTTCGCTTAGAACCTGCCGCGTCCAGTGAATGGCGGCGCGGGCCGTGTCATTGAGGGAAATGGCGGGATCGCTTACCGCCTGGTCGTGATTGCCCCGCACCACCAGGGCACCTTGCTGCTGCAAAGCGCTGACCTTGTCGACGCAGCGAACGGGATCGCCGCCATAACCGACGATATCGCCGAGAATGACGATGCGTTCGGCACCGGCCTGCGCCGTCGCCTGCAAGACCGCATCAAGGGCCTGGGCATTGCCGTGGATGTCGGACAAAAGAGCAATGCGCATTAACCCTCCCCGGCATTGCATCATCAGTACGGCCAACCATAAGCAGTTTGTTGAGGCTACACCATTGGACTGAAGGTGGGGGAGCATGAAAAACCCCTCCGGCACGATGCGCGGAGGGGTGATCTGGTTAGGCTGTGCGCAGGTCGATTACGCTGCGCGAACAATATCGATCAGTTCGACCTCGAAAATCAGATCCTGACCAGCCAGTGGATGGTTGGCATCGATCGTCACCACATCGCCTGCCACATCAGTCACAGTGACAATCAGAGGTGTGCCATTGCCGCTCTGCGCTTGAAGCCTTGTGCCGGGTGCCACATTGACATTGGCGGGTATCAGGTCACGCGCCACCTGCTGAATTTTCTGGGGATCGTGCGCGCCATAGGCTTCCTCGGCAGGCACCGTCACCCGCTGGCTGCGCCCGACTTCCATGCCATCCACCTGCCGTTCAAGCCCTGAAATGATCTGGCCGGAGCCGATTTCAAACTGGAGCGGATCGCGGTCGCGGGAGGTGTCGAATTGCGTGCCATCCGGCAGCAGGCCGACATAATGGATGCGGACGGTATCGCCGTTTTTCGCTTGCGTCATGGTAATGTCCTTTCGTCTCAAGGGAGGCGCGGGTGCAATGGGCACCGCATTGCCTTCTTGAAGCTTCCTTTTTGCCAGGCCATTTCCGGGACGTCCCGGATGGCCGTAGCGGAAGCGATTCAGCCGACACACGGAAAATGCGTGAGTTGCATGACGACTATCGGAGTGTTCACACCCAAAGGTGCAAGCCTTAACAGAAGTAGGCCTGAAACGCGGCAGATCAACGGCAGCATGGTAAAAACTGGGAAAACTACAGCCCTGTGCGCCATGGATGACGCACGAAAGTTATATTTAAATATTTGTATACTATAGATAATTCCTTAAATTGATTCCACTTTGAGGAATTATCCCGGAACGGGATTTTCTATTCCGCAGCGCTGCGGCGGGGGCTGGAGACCTGGGTAATATAGGCCCGCAAAGCCGCTGGACGGACGGGCTTATGCTGGACGGCAATGCCCTGCCGTTCCGCTTCCGCCCGCACGTCGGCGGTGCGGTCGGCGGTAATCAGCAGGCCGGGTACCGGCTGACCGTAGAGCGCGCGCAGGCGCAGGATCGCGCCGATACCGCTGCCATCTCCCAGATGATAATCGGCAATGATCACATCTGGGGCAACAGGATTGTCGCTGAAGGTCGTGTCAAGATCAGTGACCGAGCCAGCGGTCATCACCGTACAGCCCCAACCGCTGATCAGCAGCCGCATGCCGTCCAGAATATCCGGCTCATTGTCGATGCACAGGATGCGCAGGCCGGTAAGACTGCTCCGCAGCGCGGTCGCGGTCGCCAAATCCTCAGCGGGCAACGGCGCCTTGGCGCTCTTTTCGATCGGTATCGTGACACGAAAACTGGTGCCTCGACCCGGCCGGGATTCCAGCGCCACCGTCGCCTTGAGGACCCGGGCGATACGGTCGACAATCGACAGACCGAGCCCAAGCCCGCTGGCGGTTTTGATGCCTTCGTCCAGCCGGGCAAATTCCTTGAACACAGTGCGGAATTTCGATGTCGGAATGCCGATGCCCGAATCCGTTACCTGAATGATCACCTGGCCGCCACGGCGGCGCGCACCAACCAGGACCTTTCCCGAGGGCGTATATTTGATGGCGTTGGAGACCAAATTTTGCACCAGCCGACGCAGAAGGTTGGCATCGGAGCGGACGCTGAGCGTGGTCGGCAGCACCACCAATTTCAGGTTTTTCTCCAGCGCCATCGGCTCGAAATCGGTCCTGATCCGCTCCAGCAGGCCTTGCAGGGGGACGGTGGCAAAGCGCGGCTTCATTGCGCCCGTATCCAACCGGGACAGGTCCAGCACCGCGCCAAGAATCTGTTCGACCGATTCCAGTGCCGAATCGATATTGCGGACCAGTCCGGCATTTTCCGACTGGCCCAACCGCTCCACCAGCGCCGAGGAATAGAGCCTTGCGGCATTGAGCGGCTGGAGAATGTCGTGACCGGCGGCGGCAAAGAACCGGGTCTTGCCGATATTGGCCTCGTCTGCACTGGCGCGAGCCTCTGCAAGTGCTGTATTGACCCGCATCAGTTCCGCCGTGCGCTCGCCCACCCGCTGTTCCAGCGTTTCATTGGCCTGTTTCAAAGCCCGGTCCGCTGCCACCTGCGGGGTGATGTCGGTGAAGGTTGCCACCAACCCCTTATCGGGCAGAGCGTTGCAGCGCACTTCGATGATCTGGGCACCTTCGCTCAACACCAGCTGGAAGGGTTCGTCGAGATGGTGGAAATTGGCAAGAACGCCCGCTTCCTCCTTGGCCGCAATGGCGCCGCGCTCGGTCAGCCGATGGACTATCGTGCTGAGTGGCACGCCGACCTGTCCCATTTCGTCGGGCAGATCGAGAAGGCTTCGAAATCGGCGGTTCCAGATGGTCAATCGGCTACTGCTGTCGAAGACCGCTATGCCCTGATCCATCTGCGAAAGCGCGGTTTGCAACATGTCCTGGTTATAGTGCAGGGCCTCGCTTGCCTGGTCGAGCAGCCAGGCGGTATCGGCGGAAGTATCCTCGGCCTTTTGCAGCACCAGCGACAGGACCAGCCGGGCCGAGGCCGAGCCGATGGCGCTGCCCAGCAATTGCTCGGTGAAATGGATGAAGGCCATGTCCGCGGGGCTATCGTCTTCCAACCGGCGACCGGCATCGCGCTCATAGCTTTTCAGTGAGCGTTCCATTCGCTCCTGACCGAGATAACGGGCAATCGCCGTCTTCAGGTCGCCAATGCTGACCCGGGTTTTCCAGCCCCTGGTGGCAAATTGCGAGCGTTGGTGCCGACGCACGAATATGCCCGACTGGATGCGCTCGACCGGGCGGGGGTTGCGGCTGAGACTGCCAAGCACGAAGGCCAAGAGGTTGATCAGCAGGGACAGCACGGTCGCCGTCAGCAGCGGATCGGCCCCGGCGCGGCTGAAGGCATCGATACCCGGAAACAGGAAGGACAGGATATCCGGCGCCAGATCCTTATGGGCATCAAGCCCGAAGCTTGGCAAAAGCAGGGTGTAGATCCAGGTGAGAAAACCAAGCGACAGGCCAAGGATCGCGCCCCTGGCATTGGCCCTGCGCCAGATGAGGCCGCCCAACAGGCAAGGGGCGATCTGGGCAATGGCGGAAAAGGCCAGCAGGCCGATGGAGGAAAGGCCCCGGTCGTCGCTGGCCAGCCGAAAATAGGCATAGCCGAGCAGCAGTACCCCGAAAATCGCCAGGCGGCGAATGATCAGCACGGTTTTGGCGAGGCTTTGCGAGGCTTCCGGTCCATGCCGGAACCCGCGCCGTAGCAGAACCGGCAGGACGATATCGTTGGAAATCATGATGGCCAGCGCCACCGTCTCGACGATCACCATGGCGGTGGCGGCGGAAAAACCGCCGATGAAGGTGACCAGCGTGACAAATGGCAGATCATGGGTCAGCGGCAGGGAAAGCACATAGAGATCGGCATTGCCGGTGCCGTTGAAAGCCAGAAGCCCGCCAATGGCAGCTGGCAGCACGAAGAGATTGATGGCGATCAGATAAAGCGGCAGCAGCAGTCCGGCCCGGCGCAGTTCCCGATCCGTGCGGTTTTCGACCACGCTGACATGGAATTGGCGCGGCAGCATCAGGATGGCAAAGGCAGAGAGCGCAATCAGCAGCAGCCAGCGGCTAAGGGGTGTCTCATAGGCCAGCGCCTCCATCACCCTTGGGCTTTCGGTTGCCGCGCGCCAGAGATCAGCCGGTCCATCGAACAGGAAGAACACCACCGTGATGCCCAGCGTGCAGAAGGCCAGCAGCTTCACCACCGATTCCATCGAGATCGCCAGGATCAGCCCATCCTGATGCTCGGTGGCGTCCGTATGGCGGGTGCCGAAAATCGCGGAAAAACAGGCAAGCGTCAGGGCAACGATCAGCGCCAGATCGACAAAATAGAGATTGCCGGTGCCGATGCCGTAGCTGGCCGGATCGACCATGACGCCGACCGAATTGGAGACGGCCTTCAGTTGAAGTGCGATATAGGGAATGGAGCCGGCCAGCGAAATCACCGTTACCAGCATGCCGACAATTGGGTTCTTGCCGTAGCGGGCAGCAACGAAATCCGCGCCGGAGGTGAGCTTTTCGACCTTGGCGATTTCGATCATCCGGCGGATCAGCGGCAGGCCCAATGTCAGCATCAGGATCGGGCCGATATAGATGCCCATGAATTCGAGGCCGCGGTCCGCAGCCAGGCCGACGCCGCCGAAATAGGTCCAGGAGGTGCAATAGACCGCCAGCGACAGCCCGTAGACAAGCGGACGCCCACCGGCGGGCACGCCATTGCGGCGGCTTCGCCTGTCGCCATAGCTTGCCACCGCAAACAGCAGCAGCAGATAGGCAATCGATGCCGTGATGATCAGCCATGCCGGAAGCATCGCTTGCCCCTCCCATTCACGTGCCTCTTATAAAGCACTGTCACTTTAAGCCATGCCGTTGCCTTTTAAAATCGGGGGCTTGTTGGCAATAAGTCGAAACCGAAACGGAATTTGCGCGTTAAAAAAAATGTTGGATTTTGGCATTCCTGCTGAAACCGGCAATTTGGGCTTCTAAGGCACGTCTTTATGAGGCATCTATGAAATCATCCAGTTGAATGGAGGCAGGCAAATCATGAAGGGGACAGGTGTGTTCAAAGAATTCAAGTCGTTCATTGCCAGGGGCAATGTCATGGATCTGGCCGTCGGTGTCATCATTGGTGGCGCCTTCGGTTTGATCGTTACCTCGTTGGTCAATGATATCGTCATGCCGGTGGTTGGCGTGGTGTTTGGCGGGTTCGATTTTTCCAATTATTTCCTGCCGCTCAGCGACAAGGTCACGGCCCAGACCCTGGCCGAAGCGCGCAAACAGGGCGCAGTATTCGCCTATGGCAACTTCCTGACCGTCGCCATCAATTTTGTCATTCTGGCCTGGATCATTTTCCTGATGGTCAAGGGAGTCAACGTCCTGCGCAAACAGCTGGAACATGATGAAAAACAGGGCAAACCCACACCGCCGCCACCGGCAGACGTCGTGCTGCTGACAGAGATCCGCGATTTGCTGAAGGCACAGCAGAGCAACGAACCCGAAGCGTCTTCAGGACGTATTGAGCCAGGCAAGCCTTGATGGTTCGCTGTCTGCTGTGCTGACAGAAAATGAGGCTGACCGAAAAGCAGTGAAACTGATAGATCCTGTTGCATTTGCAATGAGGTAGAGATGGCCTCGGTCCTTGGTACAAGGGTTTCCACGGGCCGAGGCCATCACCAGAATCGATTGGTCAGCCACTCTTTCTCATAGGATTTTCTCTGGAGCTTCGGTTATGAACGACATAACTAAAGGAGCTAGTCCATGTCTTTGCCTGCCGGTCCATCCCTGATTTCCAGCCTTAGCCATCGCGCAACGTCCGCGCCCGAAAGCGGTATTGTCGAGATTATCAACTATGCGCGTGGGCGCGATAATCTCCTGCCGCTCTGGGCCGGGGAAGGCGACCTGCCGAGCCCGGATTTCATCAATCGGGCCGCAAGCGACGCGCTTCTGGGTGGCGAGACATTCTATACCTGGCAACGTGGCATTCCCGAACTGCGTCAGGCGCTTTCTGATTACTACCGGCGGCATTTCGCCGTCAGCTTGCCGAGCGAGCATTTCTATGTGACCGGCTCCGGCATGCAAGCCATCCAGCTTGCCGTGCAGGCAATGACCGGGCCGGGCGACGAGATGATCTACCTTTCCCCCTGCTGGCCCAATATCGTCGCCGCCATCGAAATCAGTGGCGCAAAGGCGGTCGGTGTAGAAATCGGCTATAATCATGGTGCCTGGCAGCTGGATCTCGGGCAGATCGAAAAGGCGATTACGCCCAAAACCAAGGCGCTGTTCATCAACACGCCGTCCAACCCGACCGGCTGGACGGCCAGCCTCGATGATCTGCGCGCCATTCTCGCGCTTGCCCGCAAGCATGGTCTTTGGATTCTGGCGGATGAAATCTACTCGCTTTACTATTTCGCCGGCCCCTCTCGTGCTCCGTCCTTCCTGGATGTGATGGAAGAGGGCGACCGGGTGATGTTTGGCAATTCCTTTTCCAAGAATTGGTCGATGACCGGCTGGCGGGTCGGCTGGCTGGTGGCACCACCGGAAATCGGTCAGGTGCTGGAAAACCTCATTCAATATTCCACCTCTGGCGTGGCGCAGTTCATGCAGCGCGGCGCGGTGGCGGCCTTGGACCACGGCGATCAATTCGTCGCCGAAAACATCCAGCGGGCGCGCACCTCGCGCGATATCTTGCTGGATGCGCTGATTGCCACCAACCGGGTCCGTTCCGTTAAGCCGGATGGTGCGCTTTATGCTTTCATGGAAATCGATGGCGTCACCGACAGCCGGGCGGCGGCCATGGATATCGTTGATAAAACCGGCGTGGCGCTGGCGCCCGGGTCGGCGTTCGGGGCAGGTGGCAGCTCGTTCCTGCGCGCCTGTTTCCTGCGCGATCCACGCCAGATCGAGGATGCGGCCGGGCGGTTGAGCGATTACATCGCCCGGCTTTGATGGCTTCTCATTCAATACGATAGGGGCTGCGTTGCGCCAGATGCGATTGCACGCATCTCTCTCGAATGGGAAAGAGCAGTTGATTGACAAACCTCGATTTCGGCATTTCGTCACCCTCGGGCTTGTCCCGAGGGTCTGCTGCCGCTAAATAAGCCATTGACGTTGTTGGATTAAATTAACGTGCTTAGATGCTCGGCACAAGGCCGAGCATGACGTCGCGGATGAATACGGGGTTTGTCAGCAGTCCGGAGGCTGCCTTAGCCGCCGCGCAATGCCGCTCAAAGACTTGCCGGAGGTTTTTAGCCGGAACGTCGACCCCCAATTAGTAGACATCCTCCAGTTTGACGACAGCTTGCCTCGCTAGGGTTGTCCGGCAGGGAGAGGTTGCCGGGTTGTGCATGATCGGCGGCCCTCCAGTTTGCGCATCTTGCCCGCCTGCGCGGGCATTTTGCGTCTGAGAAAAGGTATCCGGCGGCAATTGGATTGAAACCGGACAGGCTGTGAAGTGGGCAGGTAGGCAATGGTCGGCATGGAGATTGGGCGATGAAGGCGGTTATCCTGGCTGGCGGTCTCGGCACGCGGATTTCCGAAGAGACCCATTTACGGCCAAAGCCGATGATCGAGATCGGCGGGCGGCCGATCCTCTGGCACATCATGAAGCTCTATTACGCTCATGGCATCCGTGAATTCATCATCTGCTGCGGGTTCAAGGGCTATATCATCAAGGAATATTTCGCCAATTACGGTCTGCATATGTCGGATATCACCTTCGATCTCTCCGATAACCGGCTGGAATTTCATCGCAAGAGTGCCGAAAACTGGCGTGTGACCCTGATCGATACCGGTGAAAGCTCGATGACCGGCGGACGGCTAAAGCGGGTTGCTTCCTATCTGAAGGACGAGGAAGCGTTCTGCTTTACCTATGGCGACGGTCTCTCCGATCTGGATATTTCCGCCACACTGCGGTTTCACAAGGAGCATGGCAAGCTTGCGACAGTGACCGCCGTGCAGCCGCCAGCCCGCTACGGCGCGCTGAAAATGGACGGACCGATGGTGCGTGGCTTCGTGGAAAAACCGGTGGGCGAAGCGGGCTATATCAATGGCGGCTTCTTCGTGCTGTCGCCCAAATGCATCGACCGGATCGCTGGCGATGACATGCCGTGGGAAGCGGAACCACTGACCAGCCTTGCCGAAGACGGCGAGCTTTGCGCCTATCTGCACAACGGTTTCTGGCAGCCAATGGATACGCTGCGCGACAAGAACCATCTGGAAGATCTGTGGGCCGGTGGCAGCCCGCCATGGAAGAGCTGGTGATGATGATTGACCGACAGTTCTGGGCCGGAAAACGGGTGCTGCTGACCGGCCATACTGGCTTCAAGGGCAGCTGGCTGGCGCTTTGGCTGATGCAAATGGGTGCCCAGGTCAGCGGTCTGGCGCTTGCGCCACGGACAACGCCCAACCTTTGCGGCCTGTTGACCGGTCATGATAATCACGCCGAGGGCGGCATTTGCGATCTGCGTGACCGTATTGCGGTGGCGGCCCTCGTTGCCCGGATAAAGCCGCAGATCGTCTTCCATCTGGCCGCCCAGCCGCTGGTGCGGCTTGGCTACCGCGATCCCGTGGCGACCTTTGAGACCAATGTGCAAGGCACGGTGCATGTGCTGGAAGCGCTTCGGATTTCCCCGGATGTGAAGTCCATCGTCGTCATCACCACCGACAAGGTCTATGAGAATGCCGAGACCGGCAAGGCCTTTGTCGAGACCGATCCGCTCGGCGGTCACGATCCCTATAGCGCCAGCAAGGCGGCGGCTGAGATCGTCGTCTCCAGCTACCGGTCGTCGTTTTTTGCCGCACGCGGCGTCGGTCTTGCCACGGCGCGGGCCGGCAATGTCATCGGCGGTGGCGATTGGGCTGAGGACCGGTTGATCCCGGATGCGGTGCGCGCCTGGAGCCTCGGTGCGCCGCTCGACGTGCGCCGCCCGAATGCGGTCCGCCCCTGGCAGCATGTTCTGGAGCCCTTGGCAGGTTACATCGCCATGGCGCACCATCTGTGGCATGATCCGGCTTCGCTGACAGCGTTAAATTTTGGTCCTGACCACGCCAGTGCGGCCTGCGTTGCGGATGTTCTGGCTCTGGCCGTCAGGTATTTCGGCAGCGGTGAGGTGGTGCTGGGCGATGGCCGCGATGGTCCTCATGAAGCCGGTTATCTGATGCTCGACAGCTCCAAAGCTTGCATGACACTCGGCTACAGACCTGTCTGGTCGCTGGAGGAAACCGTGGCGCGCACCATGAACTGGTATCGACGGCTCGCCGCTGGCGCATCGGCCAGAGACCTGTGCCTTGCCGATATCGCCGATTATGCCCATGGTCTCGGCATGGATGTGAGGCAGGCGGGATGAGCCAACGTTTCCAGCCCGAAGACACCGCGATCCCCGGCCTGACGCTGCTGACCCGCAGTCGGTTTGGCGACGAGCGTGGTTTTCTCAGTCGGTTGTTTTGCGGTGAAGAGCTTACAGCTTTTGGCTGGCCGGGGCCGGTCTTGCAGGTCAATGAAACCGGAACGGCACAAAAAGGCACCGTGCGCGGCCTGCATTTTCAGCACGCGCCTTTTGCCGAATGGAAACTGGTGACCTGCATCGAAGGCACAATCCTCGACGTGGCCGTGGATCTGCGCCAGGGCTCGTCGAGCTTTCTCCAGCATGTCTGTGTCGAGCTGTCGGGCGACAATTGCCGCTCGCTGCTGATCCCGCCGGGCTTTGCCCATGGGTTTCAGGCGCTGAGCGACACGGTGCGGATGATCTATACCCATTCCGCGCCTTACCGGGCGGAGGCCGAGGGCGGACTTCACCCGCAGGATGCAAGGATCGGCATTGCCTGGCCTTTGCCGGTTGAGCGGCTGTCAGCCCGAGACCAGAGCCATCCGCTGATCCAGCCCGATTTTGAAGGACTGATTGCATGAATTGCCGCCATTGCGGATCGCTTCGGATGCGACCCTTTCTCGATCTTGGCACCGCGCCGCCCTCCAATTCCTATGTGAAGGCCGAGGATCTGGTAAAGCCGGAGCTTTGGTATCCGCTGGTCATCCGGATTTGCGAGGACTGCCTTTTGGTGCAGACCGAGGATTTCGCCGCCCGTGAAACCTTCTTTTCCCACGACTATGCCTATTTTTCTTCGTTTTCCTCGTCCTGGCTGGCGCATGCCAAATCCTATGTCGAGGCGATGACGCATCGCTTCGGGCTTGGTGAGGGGGCAAAAGTGGTGGAAGTTGCCGCCAATGACGGCTACCTGCTGCAATATGTGCGTGAGCGCGGTATCGCCTGCCTGGGCGTTGAGCCGACGGCCAGCACGGCCCGTGCCGCACGTGACAAGGGCATTGACATCATCGAAGAGTTTTTTGGCGTAGAACTGGCGAAAAAGCTGGTGGCCGACGGCTGGGCCGCGGATCTGACTGCGGCCAACAATGTGCTGGCGCATGTGCCTGACATCAATGACTTCGTCGCAGGCTTTGCCCAATTGCTGAAACCTGCGGGGGTTGCAACCTTTGAATTTCCGCATCTGATGAATATGATCGCGGAGCGCCAGTTCGATACGGCCTATCACGAGCATTATTCCTATCTGTCGCTGCTGGCTGTTGATCGAATTTTTGCCGCTAACGGACTAATGGTGTTCGATGTGGAAACCACGCCCTGGCATGGCGGCAGCCTGCGGGTGCTGGCCTGCCGGGCCGACAGCAAGGCGCATGTCCGCACACCGGCTGTCGAGGCGATGCTGGCGCGTGAAAGAGCGGCCGGTCTTGACGCCGTGACCGGCTATGACGGTTTCCAGACTGAGGCCGAAGCCGTGCGCGATGATTTCCTGTCCTTCCTGATCGACTGCAACCGGAAAGGCCTGTCTGTTGCCGCCTATGGTGCAGCGGCCAAGGGCAATACGCTGTTGAACTTCGCCGGCATCAAAGCCGGCCAGATTGCTTTCGTCGTCGACAAGAACCCGGCCAAGCAAGGCATGTTGCTGCCCGGAAGCCGCGTGCCGATTGTTTCGGAAGAGGTTCTGAAAACCCGTAAACCTGACAGACTGGTGATCCTCCCATGGAATCTGACGGCAGAAATCAAACAACAGCTTTCCTATATCGCCGATTGGGGTGGGAAATTCGTGACGGCAGTTCCGAATCTGACCGTCCATCCGTGACTTTGGAAGCCGACGTGAGTCAGGATAGTCAGCCGATCCTGCCAAGAGACACGCTCCCACGTCCCGGCGATACAATCAGCGCCAAATAGTGGCTGGCATAGAGCGTAGATCCAGGAGACCCTCGATGACTGACAAGCCAACCCTTTCGATTTGCGTGCCTTCGCGCAACCGGCAAATCTATTTTCAAAAGACCATCGAGGGACTGTTGCGCAACACGCGCACCGACGTGGAGTTCATTTTCACCGATAACTCGGACGATCCGGCCATTATGAACGACTTCATGGCTGATATCGTCAAGGATACGCGGGTCGTCTACCTTCCTACAACTGATCGTGTCCTGTCGATGATGGACAATTGGGAGCGGACGATTCATGCCAGCCGAGGCGAGTGGGTGGTGTTCATCGGCGACGACGATTTCATCGAGCCTGATGTTGCCGGACTGATCCTGCGGATTGATGAGATCAATCCGGATATGGAGGCATTATCCTGGGGAGTTTTGAATTATTCCTGGCCGGTTGAAGGAGAAGCGGTCTGTACCGTGGTTGTGCCGTTTGACCGAACCGTCATGCGTTTACCCAGGGCACAGCTGATGCGCCGGATGTTTGGCTGGCACGAGTCGACATCCGTTCCAACGTCGGGCTTTTCCATTTACCATTCCGCTATCAGGCGAAGGCTGCTGGATCGGATCTATGCCAAATATCATCACCGTTACTTTGAGCATCCGGTTGTCGACTACGATATTGCGATGAAAGTGATCTGTGAAGCGCAGGACTTCGTCGTGTGCCAACGGCCATTCTCAGTGCTCGGAGCCTGCCCCCAGAGCAATTCTTTTTCCATCGGCCGCTTGGAAGACACCAAGATGCGGGCCAAAATTTTCATGGACGAATTCGGCAAGAATTTTGAAGAAGACCCGACACTGCGGGATTTCCCATTCAGCTCCTTTTTAGGCTGTACGGCGACCATTGGCGTCACCCAGCAATGGTTCCGGAAGACTTATAATGTCAGCTATACGGGGTGGGAAAAGGGCTACGCGAGCGCCTGCGCACTCAATACCGAAACCTATCGAGACAGGGAGGCCTTTGACATCATTCGCGCAGGTTACGAGACGGCCTTCCGCAATTGGCAGGGTGGAAGGTTTCTTTCACATTACCAACCGGTCTGGCGCGGTGACATACCCGTGACGCCCATGAGCGGTGCGACCTCTGCCGGGGTGATGGTGCTTGCCGATATCGCTGGGGCAACGTCCCCCGCCGAGCTTTGGGATGTCGTCTCGGCGATGATTGTGGCTCCCGACGATATTCTCGTCCGTCCGACAGGCTTGCGTCTGCAGAACGAAGAGGAGTTTGCCACCAACGAACTTATGCGGCTCGAAGGAAATATGCGTGTTGCCAGTTCTGAAAAAGCAGCTCCCGGCAAGCCGGTTGCCATGCGCAATGACCGACACACCAGAGGCCGGCGGCGCTGAACTTAATCGCCTTCCTGTCTTCAGAGATCGACCAAGCTATCTACCGTGCTACCTCACAGTCATGGTGACTTTTCAGCCATCCTGACGGTGAGGTAATTTATTGCTCGTTTCCTCAAATCGGGATCGATTTGAGGAGAAATTTATGCAGCAAATATAGAAAGCGACAACGCCATGCGTTTTATAAAACGCATGGCGTTGTCGCTTGCCAAAGATCTTCCAGCCGTCACACCCGACGCAGAAATCCATCGCGTGAAACGGTGATGGCGATTTTGTGCTCCAGCGCGTGGTCGTATTCAAGGTGCAGCGGCGCGCCATCGGCAGCCGTACGGCCTTCCTGCTCCAGGCGTCGCATATATTCCCAGACCGCGGTTCTGGGATTGTCGCCCGGACCCCAGGGCCGTTCGGGATACATGCTTTCCGGCATGTCCTCCACCAGCGTATCCCAGACCGCGCAATAGGAGCCCTTGGAGACAAGCGGTGCGTAAAGCTCCAGTTCCTGCAAGACGTGCTCATGGGTATGGTTGGAATCGAGGAAAACCATGACCTTTTCATAGTCCCTGGCGATATCCTTGACCTGAGCGATGATATCAGGCGCGACGGAAGAGCCCTCGATCATGCTGATCTTGTGGCTCATGGGGTGGGCCTCGATGGCGGCACGGTTATGGGCGCGGATGTCGATGTCGATGCCGAGCACCTTGCGGCGGCTGGCCTTGGGGTCCAGCATTTCGCCTTTTTCGACGGCCTCGCAATAATCGATCATTGCCAGCATGGAGGCGCTCATCACCAGCGAGCCGCCATGGGCTATGCCAGTTTCGATCACCAGATCCGGTTTGACCGACCAGATCATCTCCTGGATAGCATAGCTGTCCTGCGGGATCTGGATGATGGGCCGGCCGAGCCAGCTGAAATTATACATATAGCCCAGCGGTATGCATGTCTCGATCCAGCGATTGGACAAATCGAGGAATTCCTTGCTCTCGCCGATCGACTGGATGTTACGGCTTACCAAAGCCTTGAAATCTTCGACAGTATTCATTGCGGGTCCGTTCAGTTATTGCCTGCCTGCGCAGACGCTAGGCTGTCTTACCTGCGTGAGCCTGACGTGTCTGTGTGTAATGATGGTTGAATAAGCCAGGGTGTCTCTTGAACACCTAAATCGGTTGGCGTCATATGGCGCGCAATGCGTTGTATCGGCGGTATCGTCCTTAAATCTCCTCGGTCTGGGGTTTGCCGCAGATGAAAGATTGGAGTGGCAAGGGATGGGCAAGACTATTCTGTTGACGGGAGCGACGGGCTTCGTCGGGAGGCAGATCCACCATGCTCTGCTGGACGCTGGGCATAGCGTGGTGGCTGTCGTGCGGCCACAATCCTCAAGCGTTCTTGCCACAGAGGGCCGTGCCGCGAGAGTGATCGAGACGGCGGATGTCTTTGCACAATCGGTCGATTGGTGGGCGGCCCAGTGCCAGGGCTGCGACGCGGTCATCCACGCCGCCTGGTATGTGGAGGCGGGGAAATACCTGGATTCGCCGCTGAATTTTCACTGCGTCACCGGCAGTTTGGCCCTGGCGCAGGGGGCAGCACGCGCTGGCATTTCCCATTTCATCGGCCTTGGCACCTGTGTCGAATATCGCTTGCCGTCGGACCACTTGACCGTGGATTCACCCCTTGAGCCGAAGACGCTTTATGCCGCTGCCAAGCTTTCCACCTACCAGATGTTGGACCGGTATTTCGCAGGCCTTGGCCTGGGGTTTTCCTGGTGCCGGATCTTTTATCTCTATGGGGAAGGCGAACATCCGGCCCGTCTTGTGCCTTATCTGAGGCAACAACTTTCGCAAGGGCTCGTTGCCAAGCTTTCCAAAGGCACACAATGGCGCGATTTTCTGGATGTGAAAGAGGCCGGAAAAATGATTGCTGGCGTTGTCGATACCGGACAGACCGGCGCGGTCAATATCTGTTCCGGCAAGGCGGTCACCATTCGGGCGCTGGCCGAACGCATTGCCGATGACTATGGCCGCCGCGACCTGCTGGAATTCGGCACGGCAGAGATCCATCCTACCGATCCCCTGGCGGTGGTTGGCGTGTGCAATGTTGCGGCGATCAAGCCTGACTGAGGAGGAATGGCTGCCGGTTGATACTTTCAGCCCTCGTTTGTCAGGGAAAAGTGGAATTCGGGTTTCCCGAAAAGGCAAATGAAAACAAGAAAAACGAGAGTCTGTCTGGTTCAATCAGAACCTGACAGACTCTCGTTTATCGCAACGCATTGAAGACGCCAATGTATCCGGACCTTGGCGTCAGGCACTCGCACGGGCGTTTGGCTCCGCGATGACCCTGATTGGCGTCATCATGCTGCGCGCCACGGCGTAGAACTGCTGGGCGTTGACGGCATTGCCAATGAAGCGGTCTACCAACAGAACCTTGCCATGCAGGCCCTGCTGTCTGTCTTCATGGGGTGTGGCGGAAAAGGGCGGTGCGAAGGCCCGGACCCATGCCTGACCGCCCGGCATGGACAGGAACGCTCGGGAATAGGCTTCGTATTTTGTCCGAAACGGGCCAGTGGAATGTTCGAAAGCGCAATCATACATGCAGGCGCGGACGAAATCCTCCCCAAAGCCTGCCCATTCGCTGCCAAGCTCCATCAGCACTCGGGCCTGAACTTCGGCAATGGCAGCCGTCAGGCCTATTCCGGCGTGCAACGGAAAATCCTTGAGTGCGGATGGCACGGGACGTGGCTGGAACGGGTGTGCATGCACGGCGGACAGCGGGCGATTGCAAAAGGCCAGTGCATTGGCAAACAGCAGCACGCGGGCCGCCCACTCATATTGCGGCACCAGGGTTAGCCAACTCAGTGCGCCGCAAGCCGAAAGGACACTGTCGATCAGGCTTCGCTTGATGGCCCCATGATAGAGACCGAAGGGCATGCGTGGCACTTGCCGTGCGTCTTTCCAGTGAAAGAAAGCCTCGAGCATCGGAGCCTTCTCAAATTCGGTAATATTATGCAGCACCGGGATCGCCACATTGGTCTTGATATGGCGCGGTGCATCCGCCGAGATTTGGAATGCGCTCCATCCCAACGCATCCACATGGGGATGTTTATTTTCCAGAGAGGAGAGCAGCTCGGGAAGATCCGGCTCGATCATGTCTTCGGGATGGACAAGCGACACCCAATCGCCCTCAGCCGCAGCCAAGGTGCCGATCCAGAGCTGAGCTGCCGAAAGGGTTTCCGGCGCAGGTGGCAGAAGGCGCAAACGACTATCGCGCGCCGCGATATCCGCGAACTGCCCAGGACGATGCACTGTGTCGCCAAAGCCGGAGAGAATGATTTCCAGATCAGCGGTCTCATTCTTCAGGAGTTCCGAGACCAGATAGACAGGCAGGACATGGCCCGGTTCCACAGGAATACAAACGGAAAGCTTCGGCATCGGCATCTCACGATCTAGAGTCTGTGAGGTTCAGATTGAACCAGCCATTCTCTCACTCTTGTTGTTTTCGTTTGTCTTTTCGAGAAAATCGGAATTCACTTTTTCCTGACAAGCTCAAAAAGACCTTGCTGCGCCATCCACTCCGTTTCTAAGGATGCAAAGGATCAACAACAATTCCGTGCCATTCTGTTATCAAACGCACAAAATAGGAGAGGTGTCCGCAGCTTTCGATGCTGTTTTAAGATGACAAACTGGTGCGAGCCTTGGCGCAGCCATGACTTAATAAGCATATTAAGCAAGGAATATAGGACATTTCACTTGAAATAATGGTGCCCGGAGGCGGATTTGAACCACCGACACGCGGATTTTCAATCCGCTGCTCTACCAACTGAGCTATCCGGGCATCCTGGCCAAACATACCCTCTTTCAGGCTTGTTTGCCGTTAGGGGAAAACTTTTCCCCCGGAAGCAGCGCGGTTATACCATCTAAATTTTTCATGTCCAGCGCCAAAAGACACTTTTTTGACGATGCATGTAAAAAGATTGAAAGTCATTTTAAAACAGAAGCTTACGCTGAAATTGCAATGGCTGTCGCGGTTCAGAATCGACCGTCGTCATCCGGGTTGGATTCGTCTTCGGCCACGGGAATGGCATAGGAGCCTTTCAGCCAGCGAGACAGATCCTGGGTGCGGCAGCGGTCGGAGCAGAAGGGATAGTGTTCGCGGTGGGATGGATGGCCGCATTCCGGGCAGGGAAGAGGTTTGCGCAAGGGTGCGACCTTGGCAGTATGTTCTGGCTCGTCACTCATGTGTTATCCTTTGCTTGGCGTCAGCTTTAAACTCGCCGGGGCCTTGCCTGCTGGGCTGCTTATCCTTCCGACCAGCGGGCCTGCACGTCCATGCCTTCACCTGCCAGCAATTGCACGGTTTCATACAGGGGCAGGCCGACAACATTGGAATAAGAGCCGACCAATTTCTGTACGAAACTGCCGGCAATGCCCTGAATGGCATAGGCGCCAGCCTTGCCACGCCATTCGCCGGACAGGATATAGGCATTGATGTCCGCTTCCGACAGACGCTTGAAGCGCACCTTGCTTTCCACCACCTTCTGGCGGATCTTGCGATCCGGCGTGATCAGGCAGACACCGGTAAACACCCAGTGATTGCGGCCGGAAACCAGATTGAGCGCGGCGATGGCCTCATCGCTGTATTCGGTTTTCGGCAGCACCCGACGGCCAACGGCAACCACCGTATCGGCCGCCAGGATGAAAGCGCCTTTCCAATCCGCCTCGTCAGCACTCGCCTCCAGGGCGGCTTTGGCCTTGTCGGTTGCCAAGCGGCGCGCCAGCGAGCGTGGCTGCTCGTTCTTCAAGGGGCTTTCGTCCAGATCCATCGGCATCAGCCGATCGGCTTCCAGGCCCACCTGCCGCAGCAGTTCGACGCGGCGGGGGGAGCCTGAGGCCAGGATCAGCTTGCGTTTGCCGGCCATAGGCGGCTCCTCGCCGTTACTTGAAGCGATAGGTGATACGGCCCTTGGTCAGGTCGTAGGGTGTCATTTCCACCAGGACCTTGTCGCCAGCCAGCACGCGGATGCGGTTCTTGCGCATACGGCCAGCCGTATGGGCGATAATTTCATGTTCGTTTTCGAGCTTCACCCGGAATGTGGCGTTCGGCAGCAGTTCCGTAACGACACCGGGGAATTCGAGGACTTCTTCTTTAGCCATTGATGCCTTGTCTTTCTGTGTGTTTCGTCGAGGCGGCTACCGCCCCGGTCAAAATGTGGCCGGAACCTACACAATCACTGGGCTTTTGTGAACCTTGTAGATCGGGCTTTTCGAATTTGTTTCAAACGCCGCCAAGCGGGCTTGTTCCGGGCCGTTTGAAGCGCTGTTCGATCAGCACCGCCAGCCGGTCTCGCACCTCGCGATAGGCGGCCAGTTGCTGGTCGCGGGTGTCGGCCTCAATGGTTGGGTCATGCATCGGCCAATATACCACCTCAACGGAAGAGGAGCGAGTCAGTTCCAGGGCGGCATGATGCGCTTCGGGGGCGAGAGTGACGACGAGGTCGAAAAAGTCATCCTCCAGCTCGTCCAGGGTCTGAGGCTGGCGCTTGCCGAGCGAAAGTCCGATTTCATCCAGTACCACATCCACAAAAGGGTCGCGCTCGCCATGCCGCACGCCAGCCGAGGCTACATAGACACCTGACGGCAGTAACCTCTTGGCCAGGGCCTCGGCCATGGGCGAGCGCACGGCATTCATACCGCAGAGGAACAATACGGAGTGGGGTATGGCCCTCTCTTGGCTGTGATCGGTGCCGATGCTGGTGAGATCTTTGGTCGGTTCGCTCATGCCGGACGCCTCAGCCGCGCCAATACAGCACGCAGACCAGCGTGAAGAGTCGCCGTGCACTGTCGAAATCGAGATTGATCTTGTCTTTCAGCCGGTCTTTCAGGGTTTGCGAGCCATCGTTGTGAATGCCGCGCCGCCCCATGTCGATTGCTTCGATCTGGCTGGGCGTGGAAGAACGGATCGCCTCGTAATAACTTTCACAGATCATGAAATAGTCTTTGATGATCCGCCTGAGCGGCGTCAGCGACAGGATATGGGTGGCGACAGCCTCGCCATCCTGCGTGGTGATGGTGAAGACCAGCCGGGCATTCACCAGGGACAGGCTGAGGCGATAAGGGCCACCTGGATGACCGACCGGCTCGAAAGAGTTTTCCTCGATCAGATCGAAAATCGCCACGGCCCGCTCATGCTCGACATCGGGCGTCGAGCGCCCGATCGTCTCATCGAGAACGACATCGAAAAGCTTGAAGTCGCCCTTGGCCATCAGCTATTCCTCAAGATTGAGCCGGATGGCGACGGATCGTGCATGGGCGTCCAGCCCTTCGCTCTTGGCCAAAGCAATTGCTGCCGGCGCCAATTGCCTAAGCTGTTGCGGGCCGAGCCGTAATATCGATGTGCGCTTGACGAAATCCAGCACCGACAGGCCGGAGGAAAACCGCGCCGAACGGGCCGTTGGCAGGACGTGGTTGGAGCCGCCGACATAATCGCCGATCACCTCCGGTGTATGGCGACCGATGAAGATCGCGCCAGCATTGCGAATGCCCGCCATCAACGTATCGGGATCGGCGACAGCCAGTTCCAGATGCTCGGCGGCAATCCGGTTGGCAAGCGGCACGGAAGCGCCAAGGTTTGGTACAATGACCAGCGCGCCAAAATCCTGCCAGCTGGCGCTGGCAGTTTCGCTGCGGCTCAATGTTTTCAATTGCCGCTCGACGGCAGCCTCAACCGCTTTGGCAAAGTCCGGACTGTCGGTGATCAGGATTGATTGAGCGCCCCGGTCGTGTTCGGCCTGCGCCAGCAGATCGGCGGCAATCCAGTCTGGGTCATTATCCTTGTCGGCGATCACAAGCACTTCCGAAGGACCGGCGATCATATCGATGCCGACTGTGCCGAACACATGGCGCTTGGCAGCGGCCACATAGGCATTGCCGGGGCCGACGATCTTGGCGACCGGTTCGATGGTTTGTGTGCCATAGGCGAGTGCGGCGACAGCCTGAGCGCCACCGATCCGGTAGATTTCCGTCACGCCCGCAATTTTTGCCGCGGCCAGCACCGTGGGATTAATGGCGCCGCCGGAGGCAGGCACGACCATGACGACGCGCGGCACACCGGCAACCCTGGCCGGAACGGCATTCATCAGTACGGAACTTGGATAGCTTGCCGTGCCGCCCGGCACATAAAGGCCAACCGCATCGATGGCGGTCCAGCGGGAGCCGAGGCCGACGCCGATGGCGTCTTCGTAGATGTCGTCCTTGGGCATCTGGCGGGCGTGGTGGCGCTCGATACGCTCTGCGGCAAGTTGCAACGCATCGATCAGCTCAGGCGAGACCTCGGCAAAGGCCGCATCGATTTCAGCTTCGGTGACGCGCATGGGCGTCACTGCGAAATCCAGCCCATCGAACCTGTGCGAATACTCCGCCAAGGCGGCATCGCCGCGCGCCCGCACATCGTCGATAATGGTTCTGACGACTGCGTTTACATCCTCGGACACTTCCCGCTTGGTGGTGAGAAATGCGGCAAACCGCGCCTCGAAATCATCCGATGCCTGCTCAAGCCAAACTGCCACTGCGCCTAATTCCTTCTTCCGGCCCGCCTATTCCTCAGGCTCCGGGATGCCGGGGCCTTGATGTGGTTTCCCACGCGCCGCCGGTATCTGCAAGCTGTACTTCTATGCATTCAACATCCAAAGCAATGGTGGCGCCCGCCGCGCATACCAGCTCCACCCGGCCTTCCGGGCCATCCCCCTTGCCATCACCTTGGGCGGCGGTGAAGGTCACAGCCAGCAGGTTCATCACCTGGTCCTTGTCCGTCTGGCTTATGCCGATGGAGCGCACCGCCTGCACTCGTTTGATGGTGAGTAAGGCCCGGCGGCGCTCGAAGCTCTTGGCACGGCGAAATATTCCGCCGCCTTTTCCGGCTTTCTCCCAGACGAAACGGTTGACAGCGACGGAAAACACCCCGGACTTTGCCGCATAATCCACGTCAGCTGGCTTGAACACCGCATCCTGCATATGGGCAGATAAAATGGCGAGATCTTCCTCGTCCAGCGATAGAAGCTTGAGATCGGTCATGCGCATGGCCCCGCTATTGCAATTGCTCTTGCAGATAGGTTGCCCGCCGTCATTAAGCAACGGGCAGCCTTGCTTGAAGAGCTTGAAATATAGGGGTGGTCAGTCGCTGATTCGTTCCACAATCGCGCCGCAGCGGGTCAGCTTTTCTTCCAACCGCTCGAAGCCGCGGTCCAGATGATAGACGCGGTTGACCAATGTTTCGCCCTCGGCGGCAAGACCGGCGATGACGAGAGAGACGGAGGCGCGCAGGTCGGTCGCCATCACTGGCGCGCCCCGTAGGCGCTGTACGCCTTCGATGCGGGCTGTCTGGCCGCTGAGGGTGATCTTGGCGCCGAGCCGAGCCAGTTCCTGCACATGCATGAAGCGGTTTTCGAAAATTGTTTCCGTCACATGTGCCACGCCCTGGGCGCGGGTCATCAGGCCCATGAATTGCGCCTGCAAGTCAGTCGGGAAGCCAGGAAACGGCTCGGTAACGATATCGACAGGGCGAATGGCGTCGCCATGGCCGATGACGCGAATACCGTCCTCGATGGCGGAAACCTCGGCGCCAGCCCGGCGCAACGCCTCGACGGCGGTGTCGAGCAGGGTGATATCGGTGCCTTCCAGCGTCACGTCACCGCCGGTCATGGCGACGGCCATGGCATAGGTGCCGGTCTCGATCCGGTCCGGCAGAACCCGGTGGCGGGCACCAGACAGGCTGGTAACACCTTCGATGGTGATGGTGGCTGTGCCTTGGCCAGTAA
Organism: Agrobacterium vitis; assembly: GCF_014926405.1. NCBI lineage: Bacteria > Pseudomonadati > Pseudomonadota > Alphaproteobacteria > Hyphomicrobiales > Rhizobiaceae > Gillisella > Gillisella vitis. The sequence goes on along the minus strand of NZ_JACXXJ020000005.1, from coordinate 2,631,223 downwards.
TTTTCGCGCCCATGGCGTTCAGGCAATTGGCAAGATCAACCACTTCCGGCTCACGCGCGGCATTGTGGATCACTGTGGTGCCGCGTGCCAGCGATGCCGCCATCAGCATGACGTGGGTTGCACCAACGGAAACCTTGGGGAATGTATAGCTCGCGCCGATCAAGCCGCCCTTCGGCGCGGTGGCTTCGATATAGCCGCTGTCGATCTCCAGAGTGGCGCCCAGCGCGCGCAGACCGTCGATGAACAGATCGACCGGGCGGGTGCCGATGGCGCAGCCACCGGGCAGTGAGACGCGGGCCTTGCCCTCACGCGCGAGAAGCGGGCCGATCACCCAGAAGCTGGCGCGCATTTTGGAGACCAGCTCATAAGGTGCATTGGTATCGACAATGGTGCGGCAGGTGAAATGGATGGTGCGGGAATAGCTGCCGGACTGGCGCTCGCGCCGCCCATTCACGGCAATGTCGACGCCATGATTGCCCAGAATGCGCAATAGCAGCTCGACATCGGCCAGATGCGGCACATTTTCCAGCGTCAGCGTGTCGCTGGTCAGGAGCGAGGCGATCATCAAGGGCAGGGCGGCGTTTTTCGCGCCGGAAATGGGAATGATGCCGTTAAGGGCGTTGCCGCCGACAATCCTGATACGATCCATAAAGAGTGATCAGGGGGCAAGGCCTGCCCCCGCCTTTCTTGGTTTGAAGAGTGTGTCGCGCCATGACAGCAATAATTGGCACTGCAATGCACGCGGTGTTTAGAGGAAAACCGCCAGCCGTTCAATTCGCTGTGTCAGGTTTCGCTGTTTGAGGTTTCAGTGTCATCCGGTTGGGGCAAATGTGCGGCGGGCAGTCCATCTGTTTCATCGGCGCCGCCAGCCCGGCGCGCCCGCGCCTGGCTTTTACGGCGCATCAGGTTTTCTCGCAATTTCTGAGCCGCCCGCTCACGCCGGCGCTCGGCCTGCGCCTGGGTGTTCAGCGCTGCAATCCGCTTGGCTTCTGCCACGCGCTCGGCCTTGGATGTATCGGTCTCGTCTGTCATGGCGGCGTCATAGCGCAAATGTGGATAAACCGGAAGATAGGCAAGGTTTTGCTATTTTATTCGCCTAACCACGTTTTGCTGCTTGCGCGCCCCGTCATCCTGTGGCAATAGCCCACTCGTTCCGCAGCGGCACACACCGCTTCGCCAGATGCTGCTATAGCTCAGGGGTAGAGCACTCCCTTGGTAAGGGAGAGGCCGAGAGTTCAAATCTCTCTAGCAGCACCATTACATCCCGTTGAAATTATTAGAGCCATTTCGTTGCAGGTATGATTAGATACCCCAGTCCGTAATTTAAAAAGCGGCTGCGGATGTCTCTCATGATGACAGCGTGCATCACGTCTATTTTCTGTTTCAGCGCCGCCTGAGCAGGGTTCACTGAATTTGTCGCAATCTCCCTGCGCACGATAGGTGTGTAATCGATGCTATCCTGTGCTTCACATATCGCGGCAAAACCTAAATTCAGTCGAGCTTCTTGCGAACAAGCAGCACTGTTCCGCACGCTGCGCCACAGATTGCGCCAAAGGCAAGCAAACTCAGGAACAGGTTCAGACCGGTACTTGGATATTTGTTGGTGTCCGGCAGTGTTGAATCGGTAAAACTGTCGAGATAGACAAGTTGCAGTGAGCTGACCAGTTTCACTTTTTCGAAGTCGCTGATAGCTGACTTCATGCGGCTTTCTGCCATTTTCAGATCAAGGTTTAGCTTGTTGAATAGGCTTGAGTAATCGGCGAGATTACCATCGGCACCTGTCGAAAGACCCGCAGTTTTAGCCTGCATGCTTTTGGATTGTTCCTCAAGGCCAGCGATACGCCTGTCGATCTCAGCCATCTGCGGAGAACTCGCACTGACGCTCTGGCTGAGGGCCATGCGACGGCTTTTCAGATCAGCAATACTCGATTCGATATTGGTCAACACCGTAATGATGCTGGTGGCCGACAGATCCACATCGAAAACGCCTGTTTGATTCTGCGTATCGCGAAGCTTACCGCGCAGTTCACTGACTTCCTTCGTCGCATTGTCCACGTCGCGCTGTGTCGAGACCAGAAGGTCATCCCACATTCCCGAACTCAGTTGGTTGATCTGCTGCTCGGAAAGCTTCAGCACCAATTTTGACAGGTCATGCGCTTCTTGTGGTGTGAAAGCGGTGACCTCCAGCTCCACAATGCCGCTTTTCGCGTTTACCGAGGCACTATATCGCTTTTTCCAGTATTTGAGGATGTCGTCCTGGGTGGCGTCACTTCGAAGCCGAGAAAACCAATCAATGTCGTCTCGACCATAAATTTTGTGAAGATCGACAGATTTTTGCAAATCCTGGATGACCGCCGGGCTGCTGAGATAGTTCAGGAGGATGGCGGTGTCCTGAACAATTTTCATCTTTGGTTCGACAGCATCGCTCGAATACCGATCGCGAGACAGATAAGGAACGGAGGAACGCACGATGAACCGTACTTCTGAAGCATATCCGGGGCTTGCAAGAAACGCATAATAGAGGATGCTGCCACTCATCGGCAAAACGAATGTCACACCGATAAAGATCATCAAGATGACGGCAAAAACCCGGTCGCGCGTGCGAGGTGCTAGACCTGCAAGCCGGTAGAGATTGCGGCGGCTTCGGTTTTCGAATGTCAGGGCGCGCGCATAGGAACTCAGCGCAGAGGCCAGTTTTTGGCTGCGCGCAAGCACGGGAGGCAGGTCTGCCTCCAGCATTTTCTTGTCGTCCGTCACTGTTTTCTCTGACACGTCTTCCACTTTTCCTGACAACCCTAGCGATTCAGTCGCATATATGTGGCGATACCCTCTTCGACACTATCAAATTGCACCATATGACCGTCAATTAACACAAGAGCGACATCGCAATAATCTTTAATCGTGTCCATGTCGTGGGAGATCATGATGACATCGGATTTTGTACGCCTTGCCCTGAAGGCTTCACGACAGCGTCGCTGGAAATTCGAGTCGCCGACAGCGGTGATTTCGTCGACAAGATAACAATCGAACTCGATAGCCATGGAAAGACCGAATGCAAAGCGTGCCATCATCCCGGACGAATAGGTGCGCAATGGTTCGTTCAGGTAGCTGCCAATTTCGGCAAATTCAGCCACAAAGCGCAGCACCCGATGAAAATCCTCGCCATAGGCCCTGGCGACGAATTTCAGGTTTTCCTTTCCGCTCAACATGTGGTTCAGGCCATTGGCAAAGCCGAGCGGCCAGGACACCCGTACCTGTCGATGAATACGCCCCTTGTTGGGCAGTTCCGCGCCCGAGATCAGCCGCATGGTTGTCGACTTCCCGGCGCCATTCACCCCAAGCAGTCCATAGGAACGCCCGGCAACAAACTGCATGCTCTGATTGCGCAAGATAAACCGGCGATGCGCTGCTGTCTTGTAATATTTCGTCACGTTCTCAAGGGTGATCATCGTTAGGCCTTATGATCCTCGATGGACATCCAGACCAGCGTTGCCGTCATCCAAAGCGTGAAGAGGCCAGCAGTAAGAATGAGCCATGCGGAAAAACGTTCAGGATATTTTGACTTTTCCGGCGCGTGCGAATCTGAGAAAATAGAAACGAATGTGGTTCGTTTCAGTGCCGTCGATTTTGCAGTATCGAGATTTTTGACCGTCGCTTCGTAAAGCGCCTGGGTTACGATCCTGCGGGTCTCCAGCCTTGAAAACTCAATCATGCTGGTTGAAAGCTGCGTTGGATCGTTGCTGTCCTTGCCCGCCAGGCTGTTCTGGCGCAGTTGTATCTGATCATCGATCGCCTGGATTGACCGGCGAAGCTCTCTTCCGCGCGCCGTATTGTCCGCCTTGGCGGCTTCGAGGGATTTCAGATCGACCGTCAGGTTCAACTTCTGCTCGGTCAGTTTCGAAATGATCGTGCTGACCATTTTTGCCGAAGAAACCGGATCGAGAATGCCTGTCTTGTTTTGATATTCCCGCAGATCGTCCAGCGCCTTGCGATAGTCTTCTAGGCTGCCGATCAAGTCGTGTTCGACCCGATCAACCAGGTCGCTCTTGGCCTTGTCGGAAATCTTGCTGATCATTTCATCGGCAGCGGCGAGGGCCGCCTTGGATATGCTGACTGAATCCTCTGGCGAAAAGGCTCGAACGGTAAAAATGATAATGCCGGACGGGCCGTCGACATAGGTATCGACATGCTGCATCCAGTATTTATGAAGGTCCTCGGACGTGGGGTCGCTGGACAGACGCGATAGCGGGTCGATACCGTCTTTCAAGAAAAAATTGCGTAGCCCGATTTCGGTGTCCAGCTTCCTGACGATTTGAGGCGATTTCAGATAATTGGCGACGATATAGGAATCCTGCGTCAACGAATCGCCGCCGATGATTGAGCGGCCTTCTCGTTGCTCAGACGTGTCGAAACGTTCGCTGACGCCGATGGTGCGGACAACCATACGGGTCTCGGAAATATACTGGCCGCTGGCAATCAGAGAATAATAGATCGCGGCAAAAACGCTCGGCACCAGCACGAAGGTAATAAGAGAGTTTTTCTTGGTGAAAAACAGGCCAAGCAGCGTCCCGACAATACCTTTTTTAGACAGGCTGGGGGTGCCGGCTTGTCCTCGATTGGTCTTTTGGGCATCGTGAACGGGAAAACCGACTTCAAGGCTCATATTGCGTTCCTGTTGGCGCAAGCGATGCGGAAACATCCTTTGTCCGTAACGGTCATACCCTTTTGCTCATATATTCTCAATTGCCTCGTCTCAACAGGCAACAGCCATGGCCGTTCTTAGACCAATCCCGCCTATTTTGCTGATATCATCGGTAGATATGGCGTTAACGTGGCATGATAGAAATTGTAATGTCACATTTGCGTTTCCAGATGATCTAGGACTTGAACAGCCTGTTATCAAGCGACAGGCGGTCCGTTAGAAAACCAGGAAGCTTTTCGTGATTGGCACCAAGACAGTGCCCGGCGACCAGGGCGATGCGCTGCGTGGCCCGTTTCAGCCTGTCCTTGAAGGTAATGGTGCCATAGGCGGGATCGATCGTCTGGCGAAAAGCCTGATAGGTAAACTTACCCATCCCGGCCAGAGCCTGGCCCAGGTTGGGTGATAGTCGATAGCCAAAATACCGGGTGAAGTTGCGGGATTCGTCGAAAGCCCGGCGAAGCTGTTCGATGAAACTGTAGTCATGGGAATGATAGACCACTGCGTCCGGCGCATAGGCTTTCCAAAAGCCGGCCTCGATAATGCTTTTCGCCCATAATTGATCTTCGGCAAACTCCACATCGGGATAGGGAAACCGTTCCCACACGGATTTGCGCATCAGGGAATTATTGTCGGAGTAAAAATGCAGCAATTGCCGCCAGCCTTCATCGGCCTGATAGCGGGCCGGATCAAGGTCCTTATGAACGATCAGCGGATGATGCAGGAAGCCTCGGAAATGCTGGTCGAGATCGCTTTTGGTAAAAGGCGAGGCGGTATCGTAGGCGATATGGCGGCCGAACACACCGGCGATCCGGATATCCTGTTCCGCGACCGCGACCATGCGCGCCAGCCAATGCTCATCGACAGGCTCCGCGTCATGGGTGAGAAAGGCCACGAACTGCGCATCTGCGGTCTCAATGCCGAGATTGCGGGTCTTGCCATGGCCGAAGTCACGCGGATCGATTTCGATCAGCCGGACCCGGTCCAGACTTCGCAGATAGTCTTTTGTGCCATCGCGAGAGCCTGAATCGATGACAATGATCTCATAGGGCCAGGGTGTTTGCTGGTGAAGCACCTTTTCCATCACCTTCGGCAGGACCGCCATGGCATTCTTGGTCGGGATAACCACGGCGCAACGGTATTTCGTCATGATTGCGACCCCTGCTGGGCGCCGTGGGCCACCCGTTCCCGGATTGCGGCCTCAACGAGACGCGCCGATTTTTCCCAGGACAGGTCCTTCACATAATCGAGGCCGCCTTGCCTTAGACGCTCACGCTCCTCAGGCTGTTTGAGCAGGCGCTCCATCTGATCGGCGATGCCCTCCGGTGTCGGCTCGGCGAAGGCCATGGCATTGTCGGGAAAGATCGAGCGGACGGTATCGAGATCGAGATCGATGACGGGAAGTCCGCAGGCCATCATTTCCTTGTTGACCAACGAATGATTGGTGGCTGAAAACACCACGCCAACCGTTGCCTCACGATAAAGCTCTGCCAGTTGCTCACCTTTCAGAATGCCAAGGTCGCGATAGGGAAAGTCAACCTTGAGCTTGCCCAGGGGCCAGCCGAAGAAATCGACTTCAAAATCGACATTACGCTTTCTCAAGATGTCGAGGGCCATGAAGGCAAGTTCGACAGCACGGCGTGGCGTGACATAGCGGGCATAAAGGGCAATGCGTTTGCTGCGGCGCTCCTTTGTGCCGGTGCCGGAATTGTAGATACCTGCATCATAGGCAAGCGGCCATGACATCGTCCATCGTCCATATTGCTGCGACATGCGCTTATGCAGCCAATCGCCGGCGCACAGACAATCGAAATCGAAACGGTAGGTTGCTTCGGTGAGCAGGGCTTCCGTACCCGATGGATAGAAGGACGGTTCGTAATCCTGCACGAAATAGAATTTTCGGGTGAAGCCCTGCATGGCGTTGACCGGGTAGCAGGTAAAGCGGTCCGTCGCGATCAACGCATCGCCCTCAGCCTGCGGTGTTGCACCCTTGAATAGATCAAGGGATCCGGAAAACGGCTGAAAATGGGTATTGATCGTTTCCAGTGCGGCCTCGGCGGTTTTATGAACCTTCGGATTCTGCACCAGGAAGCGAACGTCATGACCGAAGCGTTCAAGATAGCTTGCGATCCGGAAAATCGTCATATGGCCGCCCGCTCCCGGCATGAAATCCGGAATGACCCAGGTGATGCGCAGCCGGGACATATCCAGAGTGTCCAGGGGAGGGCGCCCACCGGAAGGCTCGTAGCTCACGAATGACTTGAGATGATCGATTTGACGCTCGATCAATGTTTTCTTTGATGTCTTCAACCCGAGGAAAGACAATAGATGCCGGGCTGCGGATGCAAACTGCACGAGGGCCGTCTCCTTTAGCTTTTCCGCCAGTCACGGAAAAGCGTGTCGCGTCGAAGCATAGTGAATGCCAGCTTTTTCGTCGCCAGCCCTCCAAAGTCAAGCATGAGTTCTACCTGTGCCGTTATATCGGGCTCTATGCAGGAGGCTTTCCTGCGAGTGACATGGCAAATACGCGATAATTCAGGCATTTGACGGATTTGAGACAATCGCAGACACTGTAAGGTCGCTATGCCTCGGCCATTCCGAAGCATCGGATGGAGAAATGGGCGCGACAGGACGCGCAAGCCGTGCCATAAGGCGCGAAAACCACCGTTTCCAGGCCTTGTGACATGATCCGTATTGAAAATATCTCCAAGCAGAACAGCCATCGCCTGTTGTTCATCGAGGCCTCCGCCGCCCTGAACAAGGGGGAGAAGATCGGCCTGGTCGGGCCGAACGGCGCTGGCAAGACCACGCTGTTTCGGATGATCACCGGCGAGGAATTGCCCGATGAAGGCCAGGTCGCGACCGAAAAAGGTGTGACCATCGGCTATTTCAACCAGGATGTCGGCGAAATGTCCGGACGTTCGGCGGTCGCCGAGGTCATGGACGGTGCCGGGCCTGTCAGCACAGTGGCGGCAGAATTGCGCGAGCTGGAAGGCGCCATGTCGGACCCCGACCGGATGGACGAAATGGATGCGATCATCGAGCGCTACGGCGAGGTGCAGGCCCGTTATGAAGAGCTGGATGGATACGCTCTGGAAGGCCGGGCGCGCGAGGTGCTGGATGGGTTGAGCTTTTCCCAGGAAATGATGGATGGCGACGTCGGCAAGCTGTCGGGTGGCTGGAAGATGCGCGTGGCACTGGCCCGTATTCTGCTGATGCGGCCCGATGTGATGCTGCTTGACGAGCCGAGCAACCATCTCGATCTCGAAAGCCTGATCTGGCTGGAAAGCTTCCTGAAGAATTACGATGGCGCCTTGTTGATGACCTCGCATGACCGCGAGTTCATGAACCGGATCGTCACCAAGATTATCGAGATCGATGGCGGCTCGCTGACCAGCTATTCCGGCGACTATGGTTTTTACGAGGGCCAGCGCGCCCAGAATGAGAAGCAGCAGCAGGCGCAATTCGAGCGTCAGCAGGCAATGCTGGCCAAGGAAATCAAGTTCATCGAGCGTTTCAAGGCGCGCGCCTCCCATGCCGCGCAGGTGCAGAGCCGTGTGAAGAAACTCGACAAGATCGACCGGGTCGAGCCGCCGCGCCGCCGCCAGACTGTGGCTTTCGACTTCCTGCCCGCGCCTCGCTCCGGTGACGACGTCATCAATATCAAGAATGTCCACAAGGCCTATGGCAGCCGGACGATTTATCAGGGGCTGGATTTCATGGTCCGCCGGCGCGAACGCTGGTGCATCATGGGTATCAATGGCGCTGGAAAATCGACGCTGCTGAAGCTGGTTGCCGGCACGACCGAGCCGGATCAAGGCACGGTCAGCATCGGCGCCAGCGTCAAGCTCGGCTATTTCGCCCAGCATGCGATGGATGTTCTGGATGGCGATAGCACCGTATTGCAATGGCTGGAGGAAAGCTTTCCGAAGGCAGGGCAGGCCCCGCTCCGGGCATTGGCCGGTTGCTTCGGTTTTTCCGGCGACGATGTTGAAAAGCGCTGCCGGGTGCTGTCGGGCGGCGAGAAAGCCCGGTTGGTGATGGCGGCCATGTTGTTCGACCCACCAAATCTGCTGGTTCTGGACGAGCCGACCAACCATCTGGATCTCGACACCAAGGAAATGCTGATCAAGGCGCTGTCGGCCTATGAAGGCACCATGCTGTTCGTCAGCCATGACCGGCATTTTCTGGCCGCCTTGTCCAACCGCGTCCTGGAACTGACGCCGGATGGCATCCATCAATATGGCGGCGGTTATACCGAATATGTGGAGCGCACCGGGCAGGAAGCGCCCGGCCTGCACGCGGCATAATCAAGTCGTTACCCGCGCTTGTCGGGGCGAATGGCGCTGCGCAGCTCCACCAGCCGGTTCAGCGTTTCCAGCGTCCGTTCCGGTTTGAGAGCCGAAAGCGCTAGCGCCAGGGTTTCGATCACCACCAGTGAGGGCGCATGCAGCGCCACCTGCTCGCTTTTGGCGCGCGGAACGACGAGGCTGACGCTGGCATGCTGGCGCAGCACGCTTTCGGCCTGCCCCAGCACCAGGATCAGCGGCACGTCCAGCCGTTTGGCCTCGGAAATCACCGTCATGGCTTCGCGATGCGGTCGGCCATGCAGCAGCATGACCAGCACATGGCCGGTGCCAAGCCCGAGCAATTGTTCGGCCAGCGAAATTCCTGTGGTGTTGAGCGCATAGGAGGGAAACCCGGAGCGCGAAAAAAGCCTTGCGCCATAACTGGCGATAATGCCGGATGCGCCGATGCCGAAAACCCCGATAGCGCGGGCCTCGGCCATCAGCAGGGCTGCCTTGGAAAGGGCGGCGCGGTTTTCCGGGCTTGCCAGTGCCGCCAGCGCAGTCTGCTGGTTTTCCAGCACGAAATCCACGGCGGCATCGCTGTTACCGCTGATATCATCCGTGGTCGCGGCCATTTTCTCGATAGGGGAATCGGTTTCGCCCAGATAGGCTTTCAGCGTTTCCTTCAGGTCGATCAGGCCGCGAAAGCCCAGAGCCTGAATGGCGCGGATCACGGTGGCATCGGATGTACTGGTCTCAAAGGCGATTTCCAGCGCCGATTTGCTCAACACCGCATGGCGATGGCCATCGATATAATCGGCGACGGTCAGCAGGCCCGGTGACAGCTGATCGCGGCGCTTTTTCAGCCGCTCGCCATACCGGTCGATGCGCCGTGATTTGCCGGTCCGTTCGCCTTGCCTGCCCATTCCTTGGCTGTGCTCCTGATCCTGTAGTAGTCGTCCGCATTCAGTGTCCAGATCGGGCATTTCTCCACCAAAACCGTTGAATACCTGCCGCAAAGGGCAGGCTGCCCATCCGGTTTTCCGTGTATACGCCGCTTTAGCGGCCTTTTTACCCGGCTACCACTTGGTTTTAAAGTTGACTACTACATTCATCAATTGGAAAAGCCCAGAGAACAAGCGGATGACAGTGAAATTTCGGGGGTAAAGCGGTGGGGCAAGCGGTGAGACTGATACGTGGCAACGGCAAAAGCCGTGGTCGGATGATAGCGACGCTCCTGCTGGCATCCGTCGCTTTGCCAGCCAAGGCCGAAGATGTCTCCGGTCAAGTCGGGGATACGGCTGGCACGACAGTGCTTCAGACCATTACAGTGACGGGCAAAAAATCGACGCGCGGTTATCAGCCCCTGTCCACCAGCACCGCAACCCGAACGGATACGCCGCTGCTGGATGTGCCGCAGGCGGTCAACGTGGTGAGCGGTGAGGCATTGAAGGACCAGGGCGCCCGCTCGCTGGACGATGCGCTTGCCAATATCAGCGGCATTACCCAGGCCAATACGCTGGGCGGCACGCAGGATGCCGTCATTCGCCGTGGCTTCGGCGACAATCGGGACGGCTCGATCCTGACCGATGGGATGAAAACTGCGCTGCCATTTTCCTTCAACGCCACCACCGACCGTGTCGAGGTGCTGAAAGGCCCGGCCTCAACCCTTTACGGCATTCTCGATCCCGGTGGCATGGTCAATGTGGTCACCAAGAAGCCGGAGGACGTGTTTTCCGGCGAAGTCTACAGCAGCGTCACCGGATATGGCGCTGGCAAATATGGATCGACCTCGGGTCTGGATGTGACTGGACCAATTTCCGGGACCGACTTTTCCTATCGTTTCATCGCAGAAGGCCAGAAGAGCGATTATTGGCGCAATTTCGGTGAGACCAAGAAATGGATGATCGCGCCGTCCTTGAGCTGGAGTGGCGAGGATACCGAGGTTACCGTCTCCTATATGCATGACGATTACAGCGTGCCCTTCGACCGTGGCACGATCTTCGATCTGACCACCGGTCATGCGGTGGATCTGAGCCGCCGCACCCGGCTGGATGAGACATATAACATTACCGATGGCACATCAGATCTGGCTAAGCTGTCAATTGACCGGCAGGTGAGCGAGGACTGGAAACTGTCCCTGAACTATGCCTATAGCCGCAATGAATATTCCGACAATCAGGCTCGCGTCACCGGCTATAATTCCGCAACCGGTGCCGTGACGCGTCGCGCCGATGCCACGCAATATTCCACCAGCTACAATCATGCAGTCAGGGCCGACCTGACCGGCGAAGTCGAGATCGGCGGTTTGCAGAACGACCTGTTGTTCGGCGTTTCCTACGATTACAGCGATACGCTGCGTACCGACATGCTGCGTTGCGCCAATTCCAGCAATTTTAACATTAACAATCCGGTTTACGGCAATCTGGCGCAATGCAGCACGGTTTCTGCTTCCGATAGTGATCAGACGGAGCAATTATCAACGGCCTCCGTCTATATGCAGGACAGCCTGCACCTGACCGATCAATGGATTTTGGTCGGCGGTCTGCGCTACCAATATTACGATCTCTATGCGGGTAAGGGGCGGCCCTTCAATGCCAATACTGATAGCAATGGCGATGCGCTTATTCCCAATGGCGGTATCGTCTACAAGCTGACGCCGCAGATATCGCTCTACGCCAATGCGGCCCGGACTTTCCGCCCGCAATCGTCGATCTCAAGCTATTATGGCAATCTCGACCCGGAAGAGGGGACATCCTACGAGATTGGCAGCAAATTCGAGCTTCTGGACGGCTTGAGCGCCAATGTCGCGCTGTTTTCCGCTCGTAAGAAAAATGTCGCCTATTCCGAGACTATCGGTGGTGAAAGCGTGGTCAAGACGGCGGGACTGGTGCGCTCGCAGGGTCTTGAGGTCGATGTGGCCGGCCAGTTGACCGACCATTGGCAGGCCATTGTCAGCTATGGCTATACCGATGCCAAGGTGCTGGAGGACCCGGATTATGCCGGCAAGCAATTGCCCAATGTCGCCCGCCATACCGGCAGCCTGTCTGTGGCCTATGATGTCGGTGACATCGGCGGCGATGGCAACAGCTTGAAGGTCGGTGGTGGCATCCGCGCCGTGGGTAAGCGGGCGGGCATCAACAGCAATAGTTATTTCCTGCCCGGCTATGCGGTCGTCGATCTGTTTGCCGCTTATACATTCAATTTCGAGCGGCCACTGACGCTTCAGGTGAATTTGAAGAATATTTTTGACAAGACCTATTATACCTCATCAATCGGCTCGACCAATTACGCCAACCAGGTTGGGGAACCCTTCAATGTCACGGTGAGGGCCAGTGTCAAATTCTAGAATTTGATAGGGAAAAAGGGGGGCCGGTTTTCCGCGAGTAAAATCTTCCTGTGATCGTTCGCGTCATCATATAGTTCTTTGCAAGGAATTTTGTGGCATAAGCCTATTGTGAAGAAGACCGGACCTATGGATGCAGCAGCGCGACCTCCCTTCGGGCCATAAAAGGCCGGACGGAAGCCTGGAAGCCCACCGCATGCGGCGGCGAGGGCTGAGGCTGTTCGCCGTGATTTTCCTGTTATTCTGTTGCAGCATCGCTATCGCGGTGTTGACCGCAGACGATCAGCGCCGGCTCAATCAACTGATCGAGAGCGTCAAAGATGTCCTGCCCTGGCAAAGCCGAGAGGAGCCGGAGCCGATCGTGTTGCGGGGAAAACGCCTCGCGTCCGCGCAGATGCCCTCCGAGCAGGTGATGGTACCCGCCCGATTTTTCGATATGCCGCCGCTGCTCGACATTGCAGCGCCGGTGCGCAAGTTTCGCGTCTCCGGCAAGACGCTTTGTGAACAGATCAAGGCGGCCGGGCTGGGGACTGCCGATTGGGTGCAGAACCCTTTTTCACCCGGGATTTTCAATTGTATCGCTGAAACCAGTCTGCCCGCCGCAAAGCCGGATGGCGACGCACCCTCATTCTTCATGGTGGTGCGGGGGACACCGGATGGCCAGGTCACCCAGATCCGGATCAAGGTCATTGAGGTCAAATCCAGTCAGCAGATCTGGCAGCGTTATGATGCTGCCCTCGATCTCATTCTCAACGCCAGTCGCTGGCCGGATTTTGCCGGTGATTTCGACCGTATGCGCTCGCTTGAACCCTTCGAGGCCAACCACTTCGGGATATCGTTGAAATTCACCAAGGAATTCATGGGGCCGGAGCGCTATAACATTATCTTCATGCCTGAGGATGATGGAGAGCTGGAGCGGCGCACGAGAGCCGCGCTGAATGCGCAGCCAAGCCTGAAGACGGCGCCTCTGAAAGCCAGTTTCTGGCCCAGACAGGTCTTGGGAGTAAGATAAGCTCTGGAAACCGGGAAAAGTTTGGGTGCGAGGCGCTGACGGCGCATTGGGCCGGGATGAGATACGGCCTGATTTTATACCAAGTCTCGAAGATGCTCACGCATGCTCGACTTGAGAAAGTTTCGAATATCTTAAATACCTCAAGGGTTTAGATATTGATAGATAGAATACCCAGGGTCATCAGCGATGACTCTGGGTATAATCCCTTACATGACAAAACTCGGTGCCGGGAGATTGGGCACGAAGCGGGCCTCGTTCATGCATTGAGCCAGAAGGGCGGTGTTTTCATGCGGGTCGGCCGATGGGTTCTTGAAGGAGATGTGATTGATCTCCAACCCGGCATGGTCGTGGCTCAACGTCAGTTGCGCATAGATGGTGATGTCGCGCGGTTTGATTTCGAGGTCCAAAACCACTTCAGGCGTTTCGCCCCAGTCCAGCTTGTATTCGCCTCCGGCACCGAAATTGACCGTGCCAGGATGAAAGTAAAGCTCAGCAGCAGAAGACACGAGATCAGCAATATTACCGAAAAACTCCAGACGGATCAGCGATATCAGGTCCGCTGCATCCAGTAACCGTAGTTCTGAGGCGACAGGGCTAATAGCTTGCGCAACTATTTTTTCGCGTTCAGTCGTATATTTGCATTTTTTCATGTTCTTTAGCGTAACCGCCTCTTGTTCTTGCTGTCGGCAGCGTATAGTCTTTGTACTATCTCAGCGACGGCCTTGTAAAATATCGGTGGGATGACACTATCCACCGAGACTTGCGCAAACATGGAGCGGGCGAGCGGCGGATCCTCGAAAATCGGGATATTATTTTCCTCGGCGATTTCGCGAATCTTCAATGCAATCAGATCCTGACCCTTGGCAAGCACGATCGGTGCTTCCATTTCGGTGCGCACATAGCGCAGGGCCACGGCGAAATGGGTGGGATTGGTGATGATCATCGTGGCGCGCGGCACGTTGTTCATCATCCGCCTGCGGGCCTGGTCGCGCTGGGCGGAACGCTGGCGTGCCTTGACGACCGGGTCGCCCTGGGATTGCTTGTGTTCGTCCTTCACTTCCTGCCGGGTCATGCGCAGTTTCTGATACCAGTTGTATCGCTGCCATCCGAGGTCCATCACCGTCAGCAGGCCGGTGGCAAATAGCACGATAATCAGCATTTCCTGGACGATATCGGAAAGCTTGACGAAAATGATCTGCGGATCGGACAGCATTGCATCCAAAGTGCCGAAATACTGGCCGCGCATCGAAACGAACATAATGATCGCGACGACGATGATCTTAAAAAGCGACTTGCCGAATTCGACAAAGCCCATGACCGAAAACATCCGCCCTATTCCGCCGATCAGCGATAACCGTTCCATCTTGGGGGTAATGCGATCAAGAACGAAGCTTGGCAAATGCTGGGCAAAGGATTGGGTGAGGCCAAACAGCATGAACAATAACAGGGCCGGACCAAGCATGGCGGCCATCGACCAACCCAGATGCACGAACAGGGAAATCACGTCTGTTCCGGTGCCGATGATCCACTGATCCGGTTTTTCCATCAGGTCGCGCAGGGTCTGATAAAGTGTGGAGACGCCCTGTGGCATGAAAAATACAAAATAGATGTAGAAGGCCAGCGTCGTTGCAAATAACGGAGCCTCGCGCGAGATCGGCAAATTGCCTTGTTCTGCCGCGTCCCGCATTTTTTTCTCGGACGGGCTCTCGGTTTTACTTTCCTGGTCCTCATCATCTGCCATGTCGGGACCTCGGTCGGTTGATTACAGCGTCAAGCACCTTATGCGATGCATCAAGGAATTATAATGGGAGTCTGCATGCCAGTTTCCGGCGCTGTAGCAACGCGTATTTTATAAAACGCGCAAAGGCCGGAGAAGAAAGCTTAACGCTCTCTCTTCCGGCCTTCAACTCTTTCAGTCCATTCGGATCGCTGGGTCGCGGTATTGTCAACAGTGGCGTGCAGGCTGCGCCATGAAACATGGTCACGCCGCCTCCATGCCAGCCTGTGCAGCGTCAGGCGGCAGCCGTATCCTTGTCGCCTTCCGGTTCCTTGAGCTGGATCTGGCCGGAATTGGCAAGGCGGATAGCTTCCTGCGCGACAGCACGTCTGGCGATAGCGATTTCCCGCGGATTGATTCCGACCGTTCCGGCTTGCAGATCCGATTCGATCATGCGGCGCGAGCGCGGGCTGATGGCCGAGAGCACACATTCGCGGATCTCGTTCGAGGCGCCGCGCAACGCCATGGTGAGAATGTCGCCGGAAATATCGTTGAGCAACATGACCCTGCTGCGCTGTGGCATGACCAGCAGATCCTCGAACAAGAAGATCTTCGGACGGACCTTGGTGGCGGATTCCTTGCTGATCGATTCGAGCGATTCCAGCAGGGTATCGACCTGCGGCTTTTCCAACTCGTTCATCAGTTCGGCCACCTTGGCGGTGCCCACCGAATTGCGTTCCGCGTCGATCTCGCTGATCAGTTCCACCACCCGGTTCTCAATGATCTGAGCGGCCTGCGGGCTGACATTCTTCAGGTTGACCGTACGGTTCATGATGTCGGCGCGGCGGCTGTCCGGCAACTTGATCAGCACCTTGGCGCCGAAGGAGGAGGGCAGCATGGACAGGATATAGGCAACCGTCTGCGGATGCTCGCGCAAGAGGAACTGAGCAATAAAATCGGGGTCTGCATCCTGCAAACGGTCCCAGATCGAGGTCTCGAACGCCTGGAAGGCTGTGCGCCTGCCAAGCAAGCCGTCAACTTCTTCCGGCGTCAGGCCTTCCTCGAGGATTTCCTCGATGGCCTTGGCGTTGTCCATCAGGCCGGCGCCTTCGGTGAACAGGTCCTCGAATTCGCCAACCAGCTCGGCCAGTTCGTCCGGTGGAATGGTTCTGAGCGTCTGGGCCGAATTGATGATCATCTGCAGTTCGGCCTGCGTGAAGTATTTCAGCAGCTTTCCCGCCACGCCTTTGCCCATGGCCAACAACACGGCGGCTGCCTTGTCGGCCTGGCTCAGTGGCTTGCCCGCTACCGGTCCGCCGAAATCGTCAAAGTCCATCATGGTCTTTCCTCTCTGGCCCGTTCATGGGGTCAGGACGTCTTGGTGCTCATAACTTCGATCAATTTCACACCGAATCGCGTATCGTCATTCTCAAGAACTGTAATCTCTCCGCGGGCAATCCGTCGACCGTTAACCATGATCTCCACAGGTTCACCGATCTTTTTATCTAACGCTATGATTGCGCCCTCTTCAAGATTCATCAAGCCCGAAACCGGCATGCGGCTGGAACCCAGCACGATTTGAACATCGATCGGGATGTCCATGATCAGGTCAAGATTGGAGTCCAGAGCGCTGCCCGGTGCCTGATGGGCCGGTCCTGCATCGAAGCTACTCGCGCCACCCAAGTCGCTCCCGCCAAAATCGCCGCCACCGAAATCGCCACCGCCGAGATCGCTGCCGCCAAAGTCGCTGGTGCCGAAATCACTGGCACCTGTGGCTGCGCCGCCGCCGAAATCGCTTTCGAAATCGGAAAGGCCGCCAGCGGCATCGCCGAAGTCACCGCCTGAGGCATCCCCGAAGTCGGCGCCGATATCCGGCAGACCGCCATCGCTGTCGCTTTTCAAGACCCCGCGCAGGTCGTCGATTGCCTGATCGAGATCGGCATCGCCCAATGGCATCGCCAGGGCATCATCATCTTTTACGGGTGTTTTTTTCGTAGCCATGCAAATACTATTCCCTTTGAAACTTGCCTCAACCTGCTGCCATGGATGCAGCAGGGAAAATCGTCATCTCATGAGATGACGTAAAAGCTCACTATCTGTACTGTGCATCGACTTCACCCGGACGGTGTAGTGATCGCCGGCGCGTCCGAATTCGCAGGTATAAAGGTCGCGCCCGTTGGCGCTGACATCGACTGTCACATCGCCCTTTTCGAGAAAGGGAATCACATCGCCAGCCGCAAGCTTGGAAACCGTCAACAGGCTCAGAGATTGCAGGCTGATACGGCCTTCCAGAGTGACCTGGCTCTTGCGCACCTGTTCCGCCAGCTGCTCGGCCCATTCCTTGCGGGCTTTGGAGACCTGGTTTTTCGATTTTGGCGCCGTGACATTGGTCTTCAAAAGGGTTTTCTGCGGAATGATCAGGGCGAAATCGGAGGTGATCTTGCCCAGCTTGATGCTCATATGCACCAGGGCGCCGAACTCCTCGATCTGTTCGCCATCTTGCCTCAGACGGTTTTCCCAATTGTGCGGCCGCTCGAAAATCGGTTCAAAGCCCCCGGTCGCATTGACGCCGGAGCGCAGCACATTGGCGATCCGTTCAAAGACCATCACCGCCAGGTCAAGTTCGATGTTCGACAGCGGCCTTTTGATCGGCTCACCGATGAATTCCTGCATGCCGCCGAGCAGGGTTTCCATCAAGGTGATGACGAAACCGTTGCCGCAGGCCATGACGAAATTTTGTGACCAGTTGCGCAGAGAGGTATTGGCCAGCACGAAATTATCGCCGAGGTCGACGACCAGATCTCGCATCAGGCCGCTTTTAAAGCCGAGATAACCGACTTCGATGGTCAGGTTGGTTTCGCTGTGAAAAACGTCCGGCAGAAACTCGCTATAGAGTTGACCGAAATCCTGGCAAAGCTTTTCGACGGATTTCATATCGCCAAGGCCGCCGGTAAGACGAGCAAGCAAGGCGTGATCCATTGGTTTTGGCAGGGATTGGGGCTGGGCGGTTTCGCTCATGGTCATGCAGCCTTCTCGTTACCGCCGCCTGGATTCATCATTTCCTGCTCTACGGCATCGATGGACGGACGCTCATAGGAGGAAATGGTCTTGCGGCCATATTCAAGTGCAACCTGCGGAACCGAACCGTTCATATAGGCAAGCAGTGTCTGCTTGACGATGATATACAGGCGGTGCTGCTTGGTGCGGACGATCTTGATTTGCGAGGTCAGCGGATTGCAGACCGAGTAGGACAAGAAGATACCCAACATCGTGCCGACCAGGGCAGCGCCGATCAGGCCGCCAAGAACTTCGGGCGATTCGTTGATCTTGCCCATGGCCTTGATAACCCCGAGAACCGCCGCCACGATACCAATGGCTGGGAAGCTGTCTCCCATCGCGGTGATGGCGTGGTAGGGTTTCATCTTATCGTGCAGGATGGTGTTGATTTCCTCGTCCATCAAGGCCTCGATCTCATGGCTGCGGGCATTGCCGATGATGATCAGGCGGACATAGTCGCAGATGAAGGATGTGAGTTCCTTGTTTTTCAGAAGATTGGGCGCGGTCTGGAAGATCGACGATTCCTCGGGATTGTCGATATGCGCTTCAATCTCGTTACGTGACTTGGTGCGCAGGTCGCGCATCAGCGAGTAGAGAACACCGAGAACATCCAGATAGGCTCGCTCCTTGGGGACGGCGTGCTTGAACGCTTCACCCAGCGCCTTGCCGGAATCCTTGACGATTTTCATCGGGTTGGCCATCACGAAACCACCCAGGCCGGCGCCGCCGATGATCAGCAATTCGAAAGGCTGTATCAGCACGTTCAGATGGCCGCCCATGGCCATGAAGCCGCCAAGGATACAGCCCACGGTAATAACGAATCCGATGATAATATTCATATTGCGCCTGCATCCGCACGTTTCTCTTCACTTCAACCGATAGGCAGCCTGCCTTGCGTGAGGCTGATGGGTGTGAGGCTAATGGGCATGAGGAAGATGATCTTGGTTGCGTATCAGGGGCCCGCCGCCATCACCGGCCCGTTGCCATCACCGGATTGGGTCCCTGCCCATTATGCTTGTCTGAGGCGAGTTTACGTATTGCTGACGGGTTTGCATCCAGACAGTTTCGCGCAAGCATTTGCGCGCATGAATAGGGTCAATGAACGGTAAACCACGTTCCATGATGGAAGGCGAGCAACCGTGACGGACCGCAAAAAACACGCTGTAGCCCGAAGCAGAATGATCCTGCGTAACGGAACAATGGCGGTGGACGTCAGGCCTGCTGGTCTTGGTTACGAACTCAAGGCTTGGAGGTAACTCTTAATGCAATCCGGCATGTATGTATCCCTGTCGTCGCAACGGGCGCTCGACAAACGTCTCACCACCATCGCCGACAATATGGCGAACGTGAATACGGTCGGCTTTCGCGGCACCGAGGTGAAATTTGACGAAGTGGTCAGCCGCACCGGCAACGATCAGAATGCCAAGATCGCATTTGTGTCTCAGGGCAACGATTATCTGAATACCCAATCCGGCGAAATGCTGCAAACCGGCGGTACCCTGGATTTTGCCGTCAAGGGCGACGCCTGGTTCAGCATTGATACGCCGGCCGGCCCGGCCCTGACCCGTGACGGTCGTTTTACCATGACATCCACCGGTCAGTTGGTCTCTGTGCGCGGCTATTCTGTTTTGGATGCCGGTGGCGGACCTATTCAGCTCGATCCCAATGGCGGTGAGCCGCATGTTGGCGCCGACGGCACGATTAACCAGAACGGCCGCCAGATCAGCCAGATCGGCCTGTTCACGGCGGATATTTCCAAGGGCTATCTGCGCACCGAAAATAGTGGCGTTATCACCACCGACCGACCGCAGGCCGTCGTCGATGACGCGACAATCGGCGTCATGCAGGGTTATGTCGAGCAATCCAACGTCAATGGCATCAGCCAGATGACGCAACTTATCCAGGTCAGCCGCGCTTTCGAAAGCATTTCGGCATCGATGAGCCAGACTGAAAACAGCATGAGCGAAACGATCAAGACGCTGGGCGGTAGCAAATGACCGGTGACTGGATCGTCTTCCCATGACCGTTGAATTCACCCCTCGGATCGACAGGAATACCCAGCTGGATGCCATGGCAGCCATTGCCAAGCGCTATGCCACGTCGGACTATTCCGTCGCCCATGGCGGGCATGTCCGCACCATTGCCGCTGGCCATTACACGGTGACGGGTCTGTCGCGTCATTTGCACCTGGGCGATTTTGTTGCCCATCGCAGCCCAACCGGCATTCACCTGGGCGAAGTGGTGCGGGTCGAGCCTGATCTCGCCTATGTTTGCCCTATCGAGCCGGGCGAGCCGATTGCCATTGGCGACACGGTGATCCGCAAGGGTGCCTTCCGGGTCGCCGCGCAGGATAGCTGGTGTGGCCGCACGCTCAATGCACTGGGTGATCCGATCGACGGGCTGGGTCCGGTCATGCCCGGCCTGGTGCGTCGCTCTATTGCCAATACCGCACCCTCCTCCATGGGGCGCAAACGGGTAGAGACCGGTTTTCGCACGGGAGTGAAGGCGGTCGATATTTTCTCGCCGCTTTGCCTTGGACAGCGGCTCGGGATTTTCGCCGGCTCAGGCGTCGGTAAATCGACGCTGTTGTCCATGCTGGCCAAGGCCGATGCCTTTGACAAAGTGGTGATTGCGCTGGTCGGCGAACGTGGCCGCGAAGTGCGCGAATTCATCGAAGATACCCTGGGCGACAACATGGCCAAGACCGTGGCGATTGTGGCGACCAGTGACGAGAGCCCGATGCTGCGCAAGATGGCGCCTTTGACAGCGATTACCGTTGCCGAGCATTTTCGTGACCAGGGCGACAATGTCCTGTTCATCGCCGACAGCATTACCCGTTTCGCCCATGCCATTCGCGAAGTGGCGACAGCAGCCGGCGAACCACCGATTGCTCGTGGATTTCCCGCCTCGGTGTTTACCGAGCTGCCCAAGCTTCTGGAGCGTGCCGGTCCCGGCGAAGAGGGAACAGGGACGATCACGGCGATCATTTCGATCCTCGTCGATGGTGACAATCACAACGACCCGATTGCCGACTGTACCCGCGGTATTCTCGATGGCCACATCGTGCTGGACCGCAGCCTGGCCGAAGAAGGACGCTATCCGCCGATCAATCCACTGGCCTCGATTTCGCGTTTGGCGCGCAAGGCCTGGACGCCGGACCAGGAAAAGCTCGTATCGCGCCTGAAGACTTTGATCCACCGTTTCGAGGAAACGCGCGACTTGCGGTTGATTGGCGGTTACCGCGCCGGCAGCGATCCCGATCTCGATATGGCGATCAAGCAGGTTCCGATCCTTTACGAAGTGCTGAAGCAAACCCCCTCCGACAGGGCTGTCGTCGATGCCTATGCCGACCTCGCCCATGCCCTGAAGGCGGCCAATAATTCTGGAAACAGCAATGCAAGATCAAGAGCATGATCCATTAGACAGCGATGCCGACGAGGTGGTTCGGCCTCGCGCACCCCGCCGGTCGGGCGCGTCATCGGTGGATAGGATGTTGGCGGCGGCTGGCGTCGTGCTGGCGTGCAGCGCGGCGATGTTTCCGTGGTATGTGTTTTTCAATCCCGATAAATTCGGCATTCATGTCGAGCCGATGGACCGGACCCGCGATTTGCCGCAGGTCGATGCACGCAATGTATTCAGCGTGTCTCCCATGGCGCTGGTGTCGCGTGAAGACCGCGAACAGAAAATTCCTGATAATCTTGATCCCCTGACCACGGCGACGGCGTCCGATATCGGGCGGAAAGATCCCGATGGTGAGCCGGTGAAGATCGAACAGCCCTTTCCCGGTGGCGGTTTCCGGCTGCTGCATGTCTCCAACGGTCGCGCCATGATCGAGGATGCCTCCGGCATGTTCATGGTCAAAATCGGCTCTGTCCTGCCCGACAATAGCCGCGTGGCGACACTGGAACAACGCAATGGAAAATGGGTGATCATCACCAGCACCGGCGCGATCTACGAAAACCAGTAGCCCGGCCTTGCGCGTGCGGGCCGGAAGCCGGCATAAGCCTTGGCCGACCGTCGCTTTCATCCCACATCCAGTGTGTTTTTCAAAGCCGCCTATGGGCGGCTTTTTGCATTGGCGGCCAGGGCTGAAATTGTGCTCGCCCGGCGATCAATCCTCGATAAATATACAATTGTTTCAAAATCTTAAATTGGATCTTAGGAAAAGTTAACGATTGTAGAAAAGGCCGGTTTTGCGGTCAGTCCCACGCAAGATTACCGGCCTAATCTCCAGGGTGTAAATTGGAGAAAACTCTATGGAACCGATAAAGCTTTTTGATGTGGCATCACGGCAGGCCGAGTGGCTTTCCCTGCGCCAGGAAGTGATCGCCGGCAACATAGCCAATGCCAATACACCGAAATTCATGGCGAAGGACATCACACCCTTCAATGCCATCCTGGACGTGCGTCAGTTTGGTATGGCGCGGACCAATTCGAAGCATATGGCCTCGAGCGATCTGAACACCGATCTGGATGTCGATATCCGCGAGGCGCCTTTGAATGGCGAAATCGGCGTTCAGGTTTCGGGAAATTCGGTCGCGCTGGCCGATGAGATGACCAAGATGGGCGAGATCCAGCGGCAGCACTCGCTCAACACTAACCTCGTCAGTAGTTTTAATCGCATGATGCTGATGACTGTAAAGGGGTAAACCATGGATTCCGTCACCGCGACAGATCCTCTCACCTCGGCCCTGAAAATTGCCGGCAGCGGACTGGATGTACAGTCCACCCGGCTCAGGATCGTTTCGGAAAATATTGCCAACGCCCAGAGCACCGGCGACACGCCCGGCGCCAATCCCTACCGTCGCAAGACGATCACCTTCGGGTCCGAAATGGACCGCGCCACAGGCACGGAAATCGTCAAGGTCAAGAAGCTTGGCTTCGACAAGTCGAATTTCACGGAAGAATACGATCCCAGCAATCCGGCTGCCGATGCCAAGGGCTACGTGAAAATGCCCAATGTGAACGTGCTGATCGAAATGGCCGACATGCGCGAAGCCAACCGCACCTATGAAGCCAATCTTCAGTCCGTCAAGCAGACACGTGACCTGATTACCTCGACCCTCGACCTGCTGAAGAGCTCACAATGATTGATTCCATTAGCAAAATTGGCTCTCTCGTTCCATCGGGCATGACTGAGGGCACCGACGCTACCAGCACGGCCTCGCTCGGCGGTACACATTCGCTCTTCAGCACGCAGACGGGCGTCACGGCGCAGAATGCGACACCGGGTACCGCAACAGGCATGAGCTTCAGCGATGTCGTCGGCGGCGTGATGAACGATGCGATGCAGAACCTGAAGACCGCTGAAAGCAACTCCCTCGACGGCATGCTCGGCAAGGTCAGCACCCGCGAAGTGGTTGATTCCGTCATGTCTGCGCAGAAATCGCTGCAAACGGCGATTGCGCTGCGCGACAAGCTGGTTTCGGCCTTCCTCGACATCACAAAAATGCAGATTTAACCTCAGGGATAGCAGCACATGAGAGCTCTCGCAATTGCCTCCACCGGCATGAATGCCCAGCAGACCAACCTCGAGGTCATTTCCAACAATATCGCCAATATCAATACGACCGGTTTCAAGAAGTCGCGCGCTGAGTTTTCGGACCTTCTTTATCAAACCGAAAAGGCTGTGGGCGTCGCAAACCGCGCCAACCAATCGACGGTGCCAGAAGGTGCCAATATCGGTCTCGGTGTGCAGACGGCAGCTGTGCGGACGATGAACGAGCAGGGCGAATTGTCGGAGACCTCGAACGAACTGGACGTTGCCATCGTTGGACGCGGTTACCTCCAGGTGCAGAGCCCTGACGGTGCTACCACGTTCTACACCCGCGCCGGCGCTCTCAACAAGGATTCCGACGGCAACCTGGTGACGACCGAAGGCTATAAGATCATTCCAAATATCACCATCCCAACGGATGCGACCGAAGTGAAGATCAGCGAATCCGGTGAGGTCTCGGTTTTGCAAGGCGATTCCTCCACCTATACAACGCTTGGTCAGCTGGAAACATCGGCTTTCGTCAATCCGGCTGGTTTGAAGGCTATCGGCGACAATCTGTTCCAGGAAACGGCTTCCTCCGGTAATCCGATCAACGGCGTGCCCGGCGACGCGGGCTATGGCTATCTGAAGCAGGGCTATCTGGAGTCTTCGAACGTCGACTCGGTCACGGAAATTACCAGCCTGATTTCGGCCCAGCGCGCCTACGAGATGAATTCCAAGGTCATCACCACCGCCGACGAAATGGCACAGATCGTCAGTAAAAACCTAAAGTAAACATCAAAGGGGCAAACATGATGTTTCGCCATATGAAGAGAATGTTCAGGTTGACCGGGGTGGCCGTCATGGTCTTGGTGGCTTTCGCCGCCGCCCCGTCAGCGGCGCGGGATCGTTATGCGATCGTTCCGACGGACACCATCTATCCAGGCGAAGCGATTTCGTCCAACAAACTGGATCGGGTTCAGGTGACCAATCCCAATCTTGCCGGCGGCTTTGCCTCTGACATGGCGGATGTGGTCGGCATGCTCTCGACCAAGACACTGCTGCCCGGTCGCACTATTCCGTTGGCGACGCTGAAACGCCCCTATGCGGTGATCCGCGGGTCGCAGCTGCGGCTGATCTTCAATATCGGCAACCTCACCATTTCTGCGTCGGGCAGCCCGATGGACGATGCCAATATCGGCGACGTCATCCG
This sequence comes from Agrobacterium vitis, assembly GCF_014926405.1. Lineage (NCBI taxonomy): Bacteria > Pseudomonadati > Pseudomonadota > Alphaproteobacteria > Hyphomicrobiales > Rhizobiaceae > Gillisella > Gillisella vitis. The sequence continues at coordinate 2,606,414 of NZ_JACXXJ020000005.1, read as the reverse complement.
CGTCCGTAATCTCGATTCCGGCCAGATCGTCAGCGGAACGGTCATGGGCGATGGCACTGTGCAGGTGATGGCAAAATGAGTATCCGGGTTCTGCTTTTCTCGATTTTCACCGGCTTCCTTCTGGCGGCTGCCGGTCCTGCCTTGGCGCAGGGCTCGCGCATCAAGGACGTTGCCTCCCTCCAGGCCGGCCGTGATAACCAATTGATCGGTTACGGTCTCGTCGTCGGTCTGCAAAGCACCGGCGACAGTCTTCGTTCCTCACCTTTCACCGACCAGTCCATGCGCGCCATGCTCCAGAATCTGGGGATTTCCACCCAAGGCGGTCAGTCCTCGGCCAAGAATGTCGCTGCCGTCATGGTGACCGCCACCCTTCCGCCCTTCGGCAGTCCTGGCAGTCGTATCGACGCCACGGTCAGTTCGCTGGGAGATGCTACATCGCTGCGCGGCGGTACGCTGATCATGACCTCGCTTTCAGGCGCCGATGGCCAGATCTACGCCGTTGCCCAAGGGTCGGTGGTTGTTTCCGGCTTTACTGCCCAGGGTCAGGCGGCCACGGTGACCGAAGGCGTCACCACCTCCGGCCGCGTCCCGAATGGCGCGATCATCGAGCGCGAACTTCCGTCCAAATTCAAGGATTCGGTCAATCTCGTGCTGCAATTGCGCAATCCGGATTTTTCGACATCACTCGGCATGGCTCGGCGTATCAACAATTATGCCACCGCCACCTACGGCGCTCCGATTGCCGAGGCACGCGACAGCCAGGAAGTGGTGATCCAGAAACCGCGCACGGCGGATCTGGCCCAATTGATGGCCGATATCGAAAACCTTGTCGTGGAGACCGACACACCGGCCAAGGTGGTGATCAACGAGCGCACAGGAACCATCGTCATCGGCGCTGACGTGCGTGTCTCCAAGGTTGCTGTCAGCTACGGCACGCTAACGGTGCAGGTCAACGAGACCCCGCAGGTTATTCAACCGCAGCCCTTTTCCAGCGGCACGACGGCGACGCAGCCGCAGACGGATATTTCCGCGCAGAAAACCGGTGACAAGGTTGCCATCGTCGATGGACCCGACCTGCGCACACTGGTGGCTGGCCTGAATAATATCGGCGTGAAGCCGGACGGTATCATCGCCATCCTGCAAGGCATCAAGTCGGCAGGGGCACTTCAAGCGGAGCTTGTCCTGCAATGAGATCAACAGCCTCCCTCGCAAACTATGCCGCTTCAAGATATTCTGGTCTTGGCGCTCTGGCCCTGGCCTGCGCTGTTCTTGCTGTTTCGGCCCTGCCAGGCAGCGCCCAGCAGGCGGCCCCGGCGCGTGCCGCCAATAGCGGCTCCACCGGCACGACCAGCGCCGATGACATCCAGCGTTTTTGCACCAACATTGCCGATCCGGCCCGCGACCAGCGCTATCTGCTGCAAAAGCAGGATCTGGAAAAACTGCAATCGGATGTCAATGACCGCATTGCCGTGCTTGAAGCACGAAAGAGCGAATATCAGGATTGGCTGGCGCGTCGAAACGACTTTCTGCAAAAGGCGGAAGCCGGCTTGACCGATGTCTACAAGAATATGAAGCCCGATGCCGCTGCCCCGCAGCTGGAGAAGGTCAATCCTCTCTTGGCCGCAGCGATCATCATGAAGCTTCCGGCCAAGCAATCCAGTTTGATTCTCAGCGAGATGGACCCCGAAAAAGCCGCGCTCGTCGCCGGCATCATGTCCAATGCCGCTGATCCCAATACCTCGAAGGAACCCACATGATAAAGCGTAGCGCTGTGGTTCTCATGGCCGTTATCCTCACCGGCTGTGGGAACAAGACATTGGAAGAAGTCGGCAATGCTCCGGCCATGAGCCCGGTGGGCAGCGGCTTGCGTTACAATCAGGCTCCGCAGCTTGCCAGCTATCCGAAGCAGACCAAGGCTGTCAGCAACGGCTACTCCCTCTGGAACGACAGCCAGGCGGCGCTTTTCAAGGATTCGCGCGCCATCAATGTCGGGGATCTGCTGACGGTCAATATCTCGATTGCCGACAAGGCGAAGTTCAAGAACGACACATCACGCAGCCGTAAGAACTCGACATCGCTGACATGGTCGACGGTGATCAACCTGTTCGGCATCACACCGCCAGATTCGTCCGGCGACATGAGCACCGATTCGAATTCGAGTTCCGATGGCAAGGGATCGGTCGATCGGTCTGAAACGCTGACCTTGATGGTGGCGGCTGTGGTGACCAGCATTCTTGAAAACGGCAATCTGCTGATCAGCGGTTCGCAGGAAGTGCGCGTCAACCATGAAGTCCGCATTCTGAATGTCGCGGGTATCGTGCGCCCGCAGGATGTCGATGCCAAGAACACCATTTCCTATGAGAAGATCGCAGAGGCCCGCATTTCTTACGGCGGCAAGGGACGTTTGACGGAGGTGCAGCAGCCGCCGGTTGGCCAGCAGGTCGTCGACATGTTCTCGCCGTTCTGACGACGTGACAAAGATATTGCCCTGTACCAACGGCCTGTTTCTGTGGCCGTTGGTATGATGCGTTCCGGCTGATTACGATTGGCCGGCGAAATATGCCGATTTGTTTTTTGCATGCCCCTTCAGATCCAAGGCGATCGAAGGGCGATGCTGCAGGATGGAGACCACCATGGCAGATGCACCGGCGCTGGAAGGCCCTTCGAAAAAGGCTTCCCCCATTCTGCTCATTGCTGCACTTGCGGGACTGACCGTTGTCGGCGCGGGTGCCGGCTGGCTGGTCGGAACCATGATTGCGCCCAAGGTCAAGGTGGCGAAGGAAGAACAAAAGGCGGCTGAAGAGGCCGGGGGCAAAAAAAAAGAAGGCGAAAAAGAAGAGACCGGCTTGCCGAAATTGCCAGCAGAGGCCAATGGTATCGTCCAGCTTGATCCCGTCACCACCAACCTTGCCTATCCCTCTGAAAGCTGGGTCCGGCTGGAAGTGGCTCTGGTCTTCAACGGTCCGGTCGATGCAAAACTGGCCGAGGATATCCATCAGGATTTGATGGCCTATATGCGCACGGTATCCCTGCAACAGATCGAAGGCCCACGCGGTTTCGATTATTTGAAGGACGATCTGCGCGAGCGAGTTGACGTGCGGTCTGAAGGACGGGTATCGAAGCTTTTGTTTAGGACGTTTGTCATCGAATGATTCGAACCCTTATCTTGATCGCCGCGATGATAGCGGCCCCGGAACTTGCCCAGGCGCAGCAGCTTCCGTCAAACTTCCTGACAGCGCCGGTCGACGGATCCGTCGCGGCCTGGATTATCCGCACCTTCGGTCTACTGACAGTTCTTTCGGTTGCTCCCGGCATCCTGATCATGGTGACGAGCTTTCCGCGCTTCGTGATCGCGTTTTCCATTCTGCGCTCCGGCATGGGTCTATCCAGCACGCCGTCCAACATGATCCTGACCAGTCTTGCCCTGTTCATGACCTTTTATGTCATGACGCCGGTCATGGATCAGGCCTGGCGTGACGGTGTGCGCCCGCTTCTGGACAACCAGATTACCGAGGCCGAGGCTGTTCCCAGGATTGCGGAGCCTTTCCGGGGCTTCATGTCCAACAATACCCGCGAGAAAGACCTCCGGCTGTTCATCGATCTGGCCAATGAGCGCGGGCAGACGACGGTCGTTGAAGGCAAGGTCGATTACCGGGTATTGATCCCAGCTTTCATGCTGTCAGAGATCCGGCGCGGCTTTGAAATCGGCTTCCTGATCATCCTGCCTTTTCTGGTCATCGACATGATCGTCTCGACCATCACCATGGCCATGGGCATGATGATGTTGCCGCCGACGTCGATTTCCCTGCCGTTCAAGATCCTGTTCTTCGTGCTCATTGATGGCTGGAACCTTCTGGTCGGTAGTTTGGTGCGCTCATTTTCCTGAAGCCAGACCATCCCCTAGAAATAGAGGGTTTATAAACCATAGAACAGCGTGTTCGCGCCTTGCGCCCCATCCTGGGCGTTTTTGGCGTTGTTAATGGTTCTTTTACCACTCCTGTTGAGCTAACCTTAAAGCCGTGCGTGGTTATGTGCTGATTAGAGGCGAGTTAAACAAACTCTAGTTAATTGACATGATGTCGATCGCTTCTGCCGGTATATAGTCCGGCATGTCCCTCTTTTGTATTGTGTAACCACAGGGACAGATCTGATGACAAGCATCATGACCAACAATTCGGCCATTTCGGCACTTTCCACGCTGCGCACTATCAGCTCGCAGATGGAAACCACGCAGAGCGCCATTTCTTCAGGCTACAAGGTCAAGGACGCATCCGATAATGCGGCTTACTGGTCGATTGCCACGACCATGCGCTCCGATAACAAGGCGATGTCTGCCGTGCAGGACGCACTCGGCGTCGGCGCTGCCAAGACGGATACAGCCTATACCGGCATGGAAGCCGCTATCGGTGTCGTCTCTGACATCAAGGCCAAGCTGGTTGCCGCCCGTGAACCAGGCGTGGACAAGGACAAGATCAACAAGGAACTGACCGAGCTGAAGAACCAGCTGAGTTCTGTTGCCAAGTCCGCGTCGTTTAACGGCGAGAACTGGCTGTATGACAACAGCGAAGCCGAAGGCACGACCCAGGAAATGGTTGGCTCCTTCGTTCGTGGGAATGATGGCAATGTCTCGATCAAGACGATCACCTTCGATACGACCAACTCGATCCTGATCAATGACGAGGCGGGTGACGGCGGTCTTCTGACAAAGGGAACCGTCGCAACCTATGCCTATGGTACAACGACGACGACGGCATCCTATTACCTGATTTCCTCTGTCGCCGGTAATACCGGTAGTGCGAGCGAAGTGACGCTGACCTCGACGACCAGTGACGATGAGATCGATGGCATGGTTGCCTCGGTTGACAAGATGTTGTCCAGCATGACGGATGCTGCTGCCACCATCGGTGCGACCAAGAGCCGGATCGAATCTCAGTCCAGCTTTGCGAAAGACCTCAGCGATACGATCGATGTCGGCATCGGCAAGCTCGTGGATGCGGACATGAACGAGGAATCGACCAAGCTGAAGGCGCTGCAAACGCAGCAGCAGCTGGGCATCCAGGCGCTGTCAATCGCTAATTCCAGCACAGAGAATGTTTTGTCGTTGTTCCGTTAATAACCGACATAGGCATACGAAACGAAGAGGCCGGGCATTCAGTCCGGCCTTTTTTAATTTTTCATTAATTTAATAATGTATTAACCAAGTAAAATATGGATATTTTTATATAAATTAATCACGTAATTCTCTGTTAGGATATTTTTAACTGTGTCTGAGTTAAAACGGGCTATCGAAATCGGCAGGTTAACCTGTTAATTGAATGTTAATCGCATGAAGCGAGCCGAATTTCACCGGGGAATAGCCCGGAATGTCCCTTCCTATGTGTCATTCAAGGGGCAAGGCCTATGACGAGTATCATGACGAACACTGCTGCGATTTCAGCACTTTCCACGCTGCGGTCGATCAGCTCCGATATGGAGACCACCCAGAGCCGGATTTCGTCCGGTTACAAGGTCGAGAGCGCGTCGGACAATGCGGCCTATTGGTCGATTGCCACGACGATGCGCTCGGACAACAAAGCGCTCGGTGCTGTTGAGGACGCCATCGGCCTTGGTGCAGCCAAGACAGACACGGCCTATACCGGCATGGAATCGGCAATCAGTGTCGTCTCCGATATCAAGGCCAAGCTGGTTGCTGCTCGCGAACCGGGCGTGGACAAGGAAAAGATCAACAAGGAACTGGCCGAGCTGAAGAACCAGCTGAGTTCTGTTGCCAAGTCCGCGTCGTTCAACGGTCAGAACTGGCTGTATGACAACAGCGAAGCCGAAGGCACGACCCAGGAAATGGTTGGCTCCTTCGTTCGTGGGAATGATGGCAATGTCTCGATCAAGACGATCACCTTCGATACGACCAACTCGATCCTGATCAATGACGAGGCGGGTGACGGCGGTCTTCTGACAAAGGGAACCGTCGCAACCTATGCCTATGGTACAACGACGACGACGGCATCCTATTACCTGATTTCCTCTGTCGGGGGTAATACCAGTAGTGCGAGCGAAGTGACGCTGACCTCGACGACCAGCGATGATGAGATCGATGGCATGGTTGCCTCGGTTGACAAGATGCTGACCAGCATGACGGATGCTGCCTCCACCATCGGTGCAACCACATCACGTCTGAAGTTGCAGGATAGCTTCATCAAGGACCTGAGCGACACGATCGACACAGGTGTGGGCCGTCTGGTGGATGCGGACATGAACGAGGAATCGACCAAGCTGAAGGCGTTGCAGACGCAGCAGCAGCTGGGTATCCAGTCTCTGTCGATCGCCAACTCCAGCTCCGAAAACGTTATGTCGCTGTTCCGCTAGCATTCAAGTTCCGCAGCATCGAAACATCTATAGCCGGGTGATGAGCCCGGCTATTTTGTTTTTCGTATCTGGAATGTGCTGTTCTACAATTCTGGACTGCACCCGTTTCCGATCATATGAGCACATGACGACTTCGGTCTTGGTTATCCTTTTGAATAAAACTCAAGTTGCTCGTTATCGATCAACGAATCACCATTTCATAAAATTTTTTGAATAATTTTCTCTCCTGATTTAGCAAGAATTAACCTAACTGGGTTTAAATAAAAACATCAAAACGACGGATTAATCTCTTGTTTAAAAAGATTAATGGCATGAAGCGGAGCCGTCGTTCGCCGGGAAGGAGCCCGGGATGTCCCTTCCGTTTCCAGTTCCATAAGGGGCAACGCCTATGACGAGTATTATGACGAACACTGCTGCGATTTCAGCACTTTCCACGCTGCGGTCGATCAGCTCCGATATGGAGACCACCCAGAGCCGGATTTCGTCCGGTTACAAGGTCGAGAGCGCGTCGGACAATGCGGCCTATTGGTCGATTGCCACGACGATGCGCTCGGACAACAAGGCGCTCGGTGCCGTTGAAGACGCCATCGGCCTTGGTGCAGCCAAGACAGACACGGCCTATACCGGCATGGAATCGGCAATCAGTGTCGTCTCCGATATCAAGGCCAAGCTGGTTGCCGCCCGCGAACCGGGCGTGGACAAGGACAAGATCAACAAGGAACTGACCGAGCTGAAGAACCAGCTGGGCTCTGTTGCCAAGTCCGCGTCGTTTAACGGCGAGAACTGGCTGTATGACAACAGCGAAGCCGAAGGCACGACCCAGGAAATGGTTGGCTCCTTCGTTCGTGGGAATGATGGCAATGTCTCGATCAAGACGATCTCCTTCGATACGACCAACTCGATCCTGATCAATGACGAGGCGGGTGACGGCGGTCTTCTGACAAAGGGAACCATCGCAACCTATGCCTATGGTACAACGACGACGACGGCATCCTATTACCTGATTTCCTCTGTCGGGGGTAATACCAGTAGTGCGAGCGAAGTGACGCTGACCTCGACGACCAGCGATGATGAGATCGATGGCATGGTTGCCTCGGTTGACAAGATGCTGACCAGCATGACGGATGCGGCTGCCACCATCGGTGCGACCACATCACGTCTGAAGTTGCAGGATAGCTTCATCAAGGACCTGAGCGACACGATCGACACGGGTGTGGGCCGTCTGGTAGATGCGGACATGAACGAGGAATCGACCAAGCTGAAGGCGTTGCAGACACAGCAGCAGCTGGGTATCCAGTCTCTGTCGATCGCCAACTCCAGCTCCGAAAACGTGCTGTCGCTGTTCCGTTAAGCCTAAGGGCATCGAGAATCACCAAATGCATAGCCGGGCGAAAGCCCGGCTATTTTTTTATCTTGTTAGCAAAAAGCGCCTTGGCGGACGTCTTATCGATTGTGCTGGTTCAGGGAATGGCGAAGTTTCGTTCGTCGTGGGAATAATCCAAACGGTATTTCAAGTGGTTGATAAATAAGAAAAATTAAATTTCCCTATGATGGGAATGGAAGGCGCAAGCCTGCATGCATCCTCGTTGTATGGTTAATATTTTTTCAAATTTATGTTTCGTTAACCATGCTGGTGTTTTCTGTGTTCACGAAAGCACTGGGCCGGACGAGCAGATAGAGATCCGGCGGGCATGAAGCCGACCAATGTTACCGGTCTAAATCCGGTCTGTCCCTTTCCAAAACAATCACCTCAAGGGGCACTTTTATGACGAGCTTGATGACAAATACCGCTGCAATTTCAGCACTTTCGACCCTGCGGTCGATTTCCGACGATATGAATTCGACACAGAACAGGATTTCGTCCGGCTACAAGGTTGAGAATGCATCCGATAATGCTGCCTATTGGTCGATTGCCACGACGATGCGCTCGGACAACAAGGCGCTCGGTGCCGTTGAGGATGCCATCGGCCTTGGTTCCGCCAAGACGGATACGGCCTATACCGGCATGAAATCGGCGATCGATGTGGTTACCGACATCAAGGCCAAGCTGGTTGCTGCCCGCGAACCGGGCGTGGACAAGGAAAAGATCAACAAGGAGCTGGTTGAGCTGAAGAACCAGCTGAGTTCTGTTGCCAAGTCCGCGTCGTTTAACGGTGAGAACTGGCTGTATGACAACAGCGAAGCCGAAGGCACGACCCAGGAAATGGTTGGCTCCTTCGTTCGTGGGAATGATGGCAATGTCTCGATCAAGACGATCTCCTTCGATACGACCAACTCGATCCTGATCAATGACGAGGCGGGTGACGGCGGTCTTCTGACAAAGGGAACCGTCGCAACCTATGCCTATGGTACAACGACGACGACGGCATCCTATTACCTGATTTCCTCTGTCGGGGGTAATACCAGTAGTGCGAGCGAAGTGACGCTGACCTCGACGACCAGCGACGACGAGATTGACGGCATGGTCTCAGCCGTCGATAAGATGCTGTCCAACATGACCGATGCTGCCTCCACCATCGGTGCGACCACATCACGCCTGAAGTTGCAGGACAGCTTCATCAAGGACCTGAGCGACACGATCGACACAGGTGTGGGCCGTCTGGTGGATGCGGACATGAACGAGGAATCGACCAAGCTGAAGGCGTTGCAGACGCAGCAGCAACTGGGTATCCAGTCTCTGTCGATTGCCAATTCCAATTCCGAAAGCATTCTGTCGTTGTTCAAATAAGACGAGGGTTCGAAGGCGTTTACGCCTTTCTCCTGAAAATGAAAAAAACAAGCCACAACAATGGCTTGTAGGGTTCACAAAGCCAGAGACGACTACCGTTGGGAGGCCAGGAATGGTCCTTGCCCGATGTGTTGGATCCACGATGTTTATCAAAGCCGCAGCACCCGCTGCGGCTTTTTTCATGCCTGCTTTTCTTTGGTCTTGAAAAAATTAGGAATTCGTTTAGACCTATTAAAACTTTGATAACCCCGTTAACCATTTGTTAACTAATTCAGGGTTAATAATCTGTTAACAACGTTGGGTTGGCTACCAGGGCAAGAGCGTAGCCGACGTGCATGAAGCAGACCAGCGTTGCCGGTGTCTTCCATAAATCCGGCATGTCCCTTCACCTTCATGGGGCACTCTATGACCAGCATTATGACCAATACCTCCGCTATGGCGGCTCTGCAGACTCTCCGTGGCATCGACCAGAACATGGAGACGACGCAGAACAGAATCTCGTCCGGCTATAAAGTCGACAGCGCCAAAGACAATGCCGCCTATTGGTCGATTGCGACCACGATGCGCTCCGATAACAAGGCGCTTTCCACGGTTCAGGATGCTCTGGGGCTTGCTGCTTCAAAAGCAGATACCGCTTATACAGGTCTGGACTCCAGTATTGACGTGCTCAGTTCGATCAAGTCCAAATTGGTTGCGGCGCGTGAACCGGGCGTGGACAAGGACAAGATCAACCAGGAAATCAACGAGCTGAAGAACCAGCTCGCCTCCATTGCCGAATCCGCTTCATTCTCCGGCGAAAACTGGTTGTACAACGAATCGACCAATCCTCCCACCACCAAGGAAATGGTTGCCTCCTTTAACCGCGCCAGCGACGGTACAGTGTCGGTCACCACTTTGAAGTTCAACACGTCGGAATCGACGCTGATCGATACCCAGAATGCTGAAAACGGCATCCTGACACGCACCACGGTTGCAACCTGGGCTTACGGTACGACCACCACGACAGGCACCTATTACCTGCTGGATGCGGAGTCGACGACGCCTGCCACCGGCACAGAAATCACCCTGACCACCGACATGTCCAATGACGATCTCGATGGCATGATTTCAGCCGTCGATAAAATGCTTCAGGATCTGACCGATTCTGCTTCGACCTTGGGTGCGATCAGCAGCCGTATCGATTCCCAGGATACGTTCGTTAAAAACCTCAGCGATACGATCGACAAGGGCGTCGGACGTCTGGTGGATGCGGATATGAACGAGGAGTCAACCAAGATCAAGGCGCTGCAAACGCAGCAGCAACTTGGCATCCAGGCGCTGTCGATTGCCAATACCAATGCCGAAAACATCCTGACGCTCTTCAAGTAGTTTTTCGACAACGGGCCGGAGTTACAATTTTCCCTTTCTGCCGTGCCGCCGGTCATCGGCATCTGGTGGAATCGTTGGACCGCGCAACTGCCCTGGCGCGGTCCAACATATTTTCAGGGGATGCAGCCGATATGACTGCAAAATCCGCCGGGGCATTTTCGTCCTAAACCTGCCCAATCCCGTTAAATTATGTAGGGTGAGTGCCAATCGGCATGCCTGACCGCCTTGAGAAAATCCTCGCGCAAGTTTGGCCGCCTAGCTTCGACATCATGAAACAGGTGTTTGTGTTCGCCGTCATGCGGGAGATCGGGCCGCCTGTGACATCCTGCATGTCCTGAAAGGGTCCTGAAAATGATCCCGGGCATCAGGTTGATGATTTAAGCTTTGGGCCTTACCCGGCCGAAGGTATTGTGCGTCGATAACGCCATAGGCGCGGTCTCGACGATAAGGGCCGTAAGGTCCGGGAGAAAATGACATGACGATGCCGCTCGCTCATTATCTGAAGGATTTCTCTGCACCTCGGCCAGCGCCGATGGTGGCGGAGCCTGTGAGTTTCAACGATGACGCGTTGATGTTTCCGGATATGCCGATGCTTGAGCTTCCTCAGCCAGATCCGGTGGATGTGGAAAAAGAGCGGCAGGAAGCTTATGCGGAAGGCCAGGACGCGGGGGGCAAGGCGGCGGATGAACGTCACGCCGAAGAGCTCAGCACTCTCGAAAAGGCTCATGCCGAAGCGCTTCAGGAACTGACGGAAAAGCATCAGGCGGAGCTGGCGCGTGTGATTGCAGACGGGCTTCAGCAGATCGCCTCGGACCTGTCGCGCATTGTTGGTAGCCAGACGGTCGAGACATTGGCGCCCCTGCTATCGGATCTGCTTGTCGACAAGGCCCTGGAGGATATTTCCGGCCTGTTGAAGGCCGCTGTCCTGGAGGGAGCGGCAGGGCAGATCACCGTTACCGGACCTGCCGCGCTGTTCAAGCAACTTGCCGACCTCATGGAAGGTCAAGACCTGTTGCTTAAACATGTCGAGGCCGATGATCTCGACCTGACGGTCGACGTCGGTGGAGCAGCATTGGTCACCCGGATTTCCGCCTGGACGGCCAGTCTGAAGAAAGTTCTGGCATGAGCGACGCTGAAAATCACCACCACGGCAAGAACGAGATCATCGTTATCAAGCGGCATGGCGGCGGCGATCACGATGGCGCCCATGGCGGCGCCTGGAAGATTGCCTATGCCGACTTCATGACAGCGATGATGGCCTTCTTCCTGGTCATGTGGCTGGTCAATGCCGCCAATGAGAAGACGACCGCTTCGGTTGCCAGCTATTTCAATCCGATCAAGCTAGCCGATGAAAAGCCAACCGAGAAGGGCGTGAAAAAGCCGGTCGATCAGGCCGAAGGCGAGGAAAGCAAAGAACGCTCGAAAATCAAGGCCGAGGAAGAAACGCTCGGCAAGGCGGCGGCAACCGGCGAGGACATGACCTCGACCTCGGGTGATAAGCCAGTCTATTCGGAAGCGGACCTGTTCGAAAATCCCTATTCCGTCCTGGCCGAAATTGCCCAGGAAGTTGGTCAGCAAGCCAATGTCAGCGCCAAGGGTGAAGGCGGAGCCAGTGAATCCGGCCCGTCCACTGGCGCGTCGGGCGGCGAGGCTTACCGCGACCCGTTCGATCCGGATTTCTGGAGCCAGCAGATGCAGACGGCGCAGGGTACGCCGGGTAAAGCCAAGCCTGGCGAGCAGCAAACTGTGGCCGAGACGGCAAAGCCTGATCCATTCGCGCAAAAACCGGTCGATCAGCAGGCTTCTGCGGCGGCGGCCGCAGCCGCAACGGATGTAGCGCAGGGCACTCCCCCGTCGAAGTCTCAGCCTGAGGCAAAGCCGCAGGTCGAAATCGACGGTCAGCAGGTAGCCATCGCCGTTCCCAAGGCGCGACCTGATCCCAAGCAGGTTGCCCGTGAAGAGCAGAATGCATCGGCTGATAGCGATCAGACACAGCAGGCGGACCAGCTTAAGCAGCAGATCGCCTCTGAAATTGGCGGTGTCGCGGGTAAATTGGCCGAGGGGTTGATTGTGCAGCCGGCTGAAGGTGGATTGCTGATAACACTGACCGACCAATCCCAGGCTCCGATGTTCGATGTCGGCTCCGCCGTGCCTCGCAAGGAAATGGTTTTGGCGATGGAAAAGATCGGCAAGTTGCTGGCGGACCGCCAGGGTGCCGTGGTCATCAGGGGCCACACCGACGCACGTCAATATAAAGGCCCTGATAATGACAACTGGGGCCTGTCGATGTCACGCGCCCATTCGGCCTATTACATGCTGGTGCGCGGCGGGCTCGCACAAAACCGTATTACCCAGGTGTCCGGCTTTGCCGATCGCCGGCTGTTGAAGCCGGAGGACCCGCTGGCCGCTGCAAACCGACGGATCGAGATCCTTGTTCAGGGAGACCAGAAGTAAGGTGATGACCGCGCGCAGATCCCTGGGTGCCAGATCTGGATTTTCCAGCTTCGCCTTCTATGGCGTGCTGCTGACCCTGGCTGTCGGCGGCCCTGTTGCCTGTGCGGGTCAGGCATATGCGGCAGGACCAACTCCCCCTGCAAGCAACGGGTCGGCTCCGGTTCCTGCTGCTGGCGCAACGGGGCCTGTTGGCAGCGCTGCCGCAGGCGGCGACAGTGATAACCTACCGCCTTATCTGATGTTGCGCTCTCTGCAATTTGTGCAGGACTCGGTTGTTCGCGGGGACCATTCAGCAGCCGATATGCAACGTTTTCTTCTGACCCGGATCGATAAGCGGCTGCGGACGGCTGCGTCTTCGGATTTCGAAGACCCTCGCAATGTCGATGCGGCGCTGATTTACACGATGAGCGGGGGTAATCCGGCGACGCTGGACTATCTCGTTGCCCGCGACGTTGATGGTCATTTCGATAACCGCGTTAGCGATATGTTGAGAAAATACTTGAGTGGTAAAGGCGTGCTGGTGGCAAGTTCGCTTGGCGAGATGGTACCGCTCTATCAGAACGGTCGGGTCGGGCCTTATATCGCGTTGGTGGCTGGGAATGTCACCCTGGTGAAAGACCCGGCAGGAGCCCTTAAATTCTTCGATATCGCCCGCCTTGTTGCGCCCGGCACCATCGTCGAGGAAGCGGCCCTGCGGCGGTCCTTCCAGATCGCCATGGATACCGGCCAGAATGGTCGGGCCATGGCCTATGCCAATCGCTATGCCCGCCGCTTTCTCTATTCGCCCTATGCCAGCCAATTTGCCGATCTGCTGGTGCAATTGGTTGTCGATCATTTCTCGGAGCTGGATAAGAACGATATTCTGGCGACATTGGCGACCATGGATCCGGATCGTCAGCGCGAAGTCTATCTGCGCATTGCGCGCCGTGCGACGATCAACGGCAATCAGGCTTTGGCCAGTCTTGCCTCCAGCCAGGCGCAGAGCCTGGCGGGCCTGCCAGATAAAAACGACCCTCAGGCGCTGCTTTATGGCGGCGCGGCGTTGATTTCGACCACCGACGTCAAAAACGCGCTCAACACGATCTCACAATTGCCAAAAGAACAACTGTCGGCTTCCGACAACGCCTTGCTGGAAGCTGCCCGGGCCGTCGCGCAGGAGATTATTACCCTACCTACCGCGCCGCAAAGCCCATCGGCTTCGCCAAGCACACCACCGCCGTCTGGAGACAATACTGCCCCAGAGAGTGTGGCCAATGTGTCCGATCAGCAGGACCCCGGCGTTCCAGCCAAGGCGACTGCAATGCCCGATGCTGGCATTGGCACGGCGCCGGTTACTCCGGCCTCGGCAGATGCAAAGCAGAAGCCAGATCCGGAATTCCAGACATTCATGAGCGGTGGCCGATCTAAACTTGAAGAAATAGATAAAATGTTGAAGGGGGAGGGCGTAACGAAATGATCGATGCCACTATCACAGCAGGTTCTGCCGCTTCGCCAGCCTATAGCAGCAGCCGTTCCGATCAAGGCAAGGGCGCGGGCAAGGGGTTTCTGGACGCTCTGGCCGATACGGCTGACCGTAGCCAAGCGCAGGAGCAAAAGGCCGACGATGACGATGCTCCTGTCGATCAGGACCAGACACAGACCCGTTCGAATGCGTCTTCGTCGTCATCGGCCAAATCAACCACGACCACAGCGACATCTGCTACAGCATATCAGGAGCGTTCGGCTCAGGCGGAGCAGTCGCAGCTTGGTAATGTGGCTGACGATGAAGCCACTGGCGCCAGCGATGACGGCAAGGCACCGTCGCAAACCGTCGGCAATGCGCCGATAGCTGCTGGCGATTCCAGGGCGGCTGCTTTGATTGCCAAGGCTTTGGCGAGTCAGACCAAGACTCAAGCCCAAACCCAAGCTGAGGGCCAGACACAAGGTCAAACAGAGACCGCATCTTCCTCCGGGGGGAAGACGGATGAAAGCGGGATGCTCGCAAAGCTTGTTGCGGCCCTGACCCAGCAGGATGATGCCACGACTGAGGCTGCTACTGCTGGCGCAAATGCGGAGGAAGCGCTCGCTGCCGAGACTGAAGGCGCTGGAGATGATACCGGCAAGATCGCCATCAAGGGCCGACAGGAAAACAGTGCACCTTTGCTCGCGGCCCTGGCAGCCCTCAAGTCGACAGCGACCGATGAGGACGCCGCTACGGCGGCGGCTCAGTCAGACATGCCGGGGGTTACGAAAACCCAGACCAAGGACAGTTCCAAGACGGCAAAGCCTGCCGCAGAGGATACCAAAGATACTGCTGCAGAGCCAAAGGCAGCGACGGGCGCCCAGGATGCCTTGACATTATTGGGCGATTTGAGCGCCGGACAATTGCAGCACGCTGCCCGTCAAGCAGGCAGCCAGACAGCCGCCGGGTCGGCCACCAGTAACGGCGATAGGGCATTGACTGCCGTCGCCGGCCAGGTTGCGTCGCAGGATGACAAGACGGGTAAGATCGGCCAGGGTACCGCAGCGGTTGATTTTGCCAAGCAGGCCAAGTCCGTCCAGTCGGGGCAGCAGGATGCCGTTTCACCGGCGAGCAAGGAAACGGTCAAAGATAGCAGTGTTGCGGATGCCCTGCATATGGTCACCAGCAGCGATGCCTCGGCGGCGTCGCCTGCCGATGATACCGCAAGCCAGCCAGCAACGACAGGTATCGATCCGTTGCAGAATGTCAGCGTGCTTGACAGCCGACGCATTATTGCCCCGGTCAACACCAGCAATGGCGCCAATATTGCCGCATCCATGGCGGGTGACAGTTCCTGGGCGCAGGCGATGCACAGTCATGCTTCCGATAAGCTCAGCGCCAGCGAACAGATCAGCACCGATCGAACGATGAACACGCTCAAACTGAAGATGACGCCGGAAAATCTTGGAAGTGTCACGGCGACATTGAAGCTGACGAATGGCGAATTGACGGTCAGTTTGGTTGTTGAAAACAGCGCGGCTTATCGAAAGCTGAACGAAGACCAGAACGGTCTTGTGGCGGCGCTGAAAAGCCACGGCTTCTCCGTGGACAACGTCCAGATCAGCATAGCCAGCACTGAAAAGCCCAGCAATGACGCCAACCAGACCAATTCCCAGAGCCAGAGCAGCAATCAGCAGAGCATGCAGCAGGGCGGTGGCAGTTCCAGCCAGGGCGGCAATCGCTCACAAGCGCAGCCGATTTTTGATGTTTATGGACAGACATCCGGAGGTCCAGTCGATGATGCGGCACGTTCTGCGACGGTGGGCACCGGCGGCAATGCTTCTGGCGGTAGCGGTCAGCTTTACCTGTAACGAGGGCTACGCTTCGGCTTCAGCGGGATTATGCGAGCGCGAAATCAGCAACGCTGCGGCCAAATACGGGATCCCTGAAGGGATCCTCTATTCGGTCGGCCTGACGGAAACCGGACGCAAAGGGTCACTTCAGCCTTACGCTCTCAATGTGGAGGGCAAGGCGCTGTTCCCCGATTCCATGACAGATGCCATGCAAACCTTCGCGCTCGCCAAGCAACAGGGCGCGAAATTGATCGATATTGGTTGCATGCAGATCAACCACTATTTCCATCACGAGAATTTCCACTCGCTCGAAGAGATGTTCGACCCGAAACGGAACGTCGAATACGCCGCAAAATTCCTGGTCGCGTTGCATGGAAGACACGAAACCTGGACAATGGCAGTGGCGCGCTATCATGCAGGTCCTAACAACGATCCAGCGCAAAAACGCTATGTTTGCAGGGTCATCGCCAATCTCGTTGCAACCGGATACGGCAACTGGACCGCGAATGCGCGGCAATTTTGTCAGCAATAACAACCTGGCACGCCGGAAACGATGGCTTCTCTGTCAGAGATCACAATGCCGTTCTGTCAGCAAAAACAATCTCTGGTTGATTGCCTGCCCCGATCTTGCCCACATTAGCATCGAATAATTTTTTCATGTGCTCACGGCTTTGCAAGCGTTTTGTTAACCTTTTTCACAGAAAAATAGTATGTGGTTAACGGCAGTGACACAAGATGTAGGTCAAATCACCCCTAAAATCTTAATCAACTATTAATAACTATCATTAACTTTCTACAGTTGTCGTTTTAGCCCCCGATTCGTACCCATTGTCGTGTTGAAACACCACACTGATTCGGAGGCGGACGAATGATCGTAGTGGTTGATGAGCGCGAGCTCGTTAAGAATGGATACACGTCTTTATTTGGACGTGAAGGAATACCTTCGACCGGGTTTGACCCGATCGAATTTGGTGAATGGGTTGCCTCGGCAGCCGATAGCGATGTTGCAGCCGTGGAAGCGTTTCTGCTTGGTCAGGGAGATCGCACAGGCGATCTGCCACGGGCCATCCGGGATCGTACGACGGCTCCGGTGATTGCGGTCAGTGACCAGCCATCGTTGGAAGCAACACTTGCCCTGTTTGACAGTGGCGTGGATGACGTGGTGCGCAAGCCGGTCCACCCTCGGGAAATCCTGGCGAGAGCTGCGGCCATTCGGCGGCGCCTGAAGGCTGTGGCCAACTATACCGAAATCGGCGCGATCCGCGTTTATTCGGATGGCCGCGATCCCGAGATCGGCGGAGAGATTTTCCCCTTGCCGCGCCGCGAGCGCCGCATTCTGGAATATCTAGTCGCCAATCGCGGCCGGCGGGTGTCCAAGTCTCAGATCTTCAATGCGATCTACGGCATCTTCGACGAGGAAGTCGAAGAGAATGTGGTCGAAAGCCATATCAGCAAGCTGCGCAAGAAACTGCGCAAGAAGCTTGGTGTCGACCCGGTCGATTCCAAGCGGTTTCTTGGATATTGTATTGATTGGAAATAACAATCTGGCGGCCACGCCGCCAGATTCTCAGGGCCTTGCAGCCGAATGTGCTCTTAAGCGTTTTTTCAAACAGCTTCACGCAAGGCCCACTTCATAATCTTCTCACACGACGATCGAATGGGGACGTGGTATGAGCCTTTCAGGCAGCATGAATACAGCCGTATCCGGTTTGCAGGCCCAAGCCAGCAAGCTGAGCACGGTCGGCGACAATGTCGCAAACTCGGATACGACAGGCTACAAGCGGGTATCAACCGCATTTTCCAGCCTAGTTGTCGGTTCCTCGGGCAGTGGAACCTATAATTCCGGCGGCGTGCAAACGACCACGGTCAACAGCATTTCCGAGGAAGGCTCTTATCAGTCGAGCACGTCGGAAACCGATCTGGCGATCAAGGGCGATGGCTATTTCGTCGTTCAGGACGAAGCGGGCAGCGTTTTCCTGACGCGAGCTGGCGATTTCCAGGCCGACGAGAATGGGTATATGGTTAATTCGGCCGGCTACACCCTGCTGGGCTATTCCTACGAAAATGGCGAGCCGGCCTCTGTTATCAACGGTTTTGAAGGTCTCGAACCCGTCAAGATTCAGGACAGCAGCATTTCGGCCAATGCTACGACCAATGCATTGATCGAAGGTAACCTGAAGTCCGGTTCTGATATCGTGACCAGCGATGTGCCCTCCAGCAACAGCGCCAGCGCCACATGGAGCTTCAAGAGCTCCATGGTTGCCTATGACAGCCTTGGTAACGCCAATCAGTATGACATCTACTATACCAAGACCGCCGATAACGAATGGCAAGCGGATATCTTCCGCACCAGCGAGGCAACTGACGAGACCAATTTCCCTTATACCAATGGTGTTCTCGGCAGCACGACCCTGACCTTCGATTCCGATGGCGCGGTCTCCAGTGGCGGGACATTTACCTTTACCGACAGCACGACCAGTTCGCCTCAGACGATTGAGGTGGATATGTCGACCATGACCCAGTTGAACTCAGCCAATTCCTCGGAAGGCGACGTGGATGGCAATGGCGCCAGCGCGGCATCCTCCGTCACGGTTAACAGCAACGGCAATATCGTTGCGACCTATCAGGATGGCTCGACCGCCAATCTCTACAAGGTGGCGTTGGCCACGGTTGCCAGCCCCGACAATATGAAATCGGTCAACGGCACGGCCTATCAGGTCACGGCGGATGCAGGCACGGTCGTGGTTGGTTTTGCCAATACAGGCAGCTTCGGCAGCATTAATTCCAAGACGCTTGAAAGTTCCAATGTCGATCTCGCGACGGAACTGACCAACATGATCCAGTCCCAACGCAGCTATAGCGCCAATTCCAAGGTGTTCCAGACTGCGGCGGATATGCTGGATACGCTGATCAGTCTGAAGCGGTAATCCTATTCTTTTAAAGGCAGTGTCATGTCTCTTTCGTCAACGATGAATACGGCGACAACTTCTCTCGGCAATACCGGCGTCCAGTCGCAGGCTCTGTCGAAGAATATTGCCAACTCCCAGACGGAAGGTTACGTCAAGCGTGACGCTGCCACTATTTCGACCAGCACCGGAGGAGCGCAGGTCGTTACGACCCGTTCCGAAGATGCTGTCTTGCAAAAGCAAATGCTTTCAGGGCAGTCCCAGGCGGAAGGGCAGGATACGCTCAATACCGGTCTGGACCAGTTGAAGGCACTTCTCGGCGGTAACGACTACGAATCGTCACCGTCGACCTATATCAACAAGCTGCGGGATGCGATGCAATCCTATGCCGCGCAGCCCAGCGAATTGTCCCTGGCGGAAACGGCGGTCAGCGCAGCCCAGGATGTCGCCACCTCGATTAACAATACGGCCGAGGGCATCAGTAACGTCCGGGCCCAGGCCGACGACGCCATCAAGGACGATGTCAACAAGCTCAACGATCTTCTGTCGCAGTTTGAGACCGTCAATCAGTCTGTGGTCAAGGCGACGGCGACAGGGAACGATCCCAACGACGCCCTCGACCAGCGCGACAAACTCGTCTCGGATATCTCGAAGATTGTCGGTGTATCGTCGGTCAAGCGCGATAACAACGACATGGCGCTCTACACCAATGATGGCACCGTGTTGTTCGACAAGCAGCCGAGAACGGTGACATTCGACTCGACCGGCGCTTACGGTGCTTCGACCGAGGGCAACTCGGTCTATATCGATGGCGTTCCCGTCAAGGCTGGTACGGGTGGAAACACCACGGCGGAAGGATCGATTGCCGCCAATCTACAGATCCGCGATTCGATTGCCCCGCAGATGCAGCAGCAGTTGGACGAGACCTCACGGTCGCTGATCAAGATGTTTTCGGAAACGGAAGAATCGACTAAAGACAATGACATGCCGGGCCTCTTCACATGGGAAGAGGGAACGACGCCGGAAGATGGAACGCTTGTTTCCGGTATTTCGGAATCATTCAAGGTCAACAGCGCTTACGTGACCGCGGAAGATGGTGATCCGACGCTTTTGCGCGATGGCGGCGCCAATGGCTCGAATTACACCTGGAATACAACGGAAGGTGTCAGTTATTCGGAATTGCTCGACGACCTTGTCACAGGTTTCGAAGATGAAAGGGACTTCGATTCATCGGCAGGTCTCGGTGACACCTCCAATGTCCTCGACTATGCCTCGAACTCCGTCGGCTGGCTCGAAAGCTATCGTTCGACGGCTGATTCAGCCAATGAAACCAAATCCGCCTTGTCGCAGCGGGCCACGGAAGCCTATCAGAACAAGACCGGCGTCAATCTCGATGAAGAATTGTCGAAGATGCTTGATATCGAGCAATCCTACAAGGCTTCGACCAAGCTGATGAACGCTGTCGATGAGATGCTGAAATCCCTCTTGGAGATCGCATAAGCCATGAAGACATCGAGCATATCCAGTCTTACCATCCAGAACGCCATGCGTCTCACGATCAGTGATGCGCAAAAGCAGATGTCGGATGCTCAGACAGAAGTGACGACCGGCAAATACGCAGATGTCGGAACAGAACTTGGCGCCAAGACCTCTTCAGCCGTGGATCTCAATCGGGACTCTCTGCGCTTGCAGTCCCTGATGGACACCAATTCCATCGTCTCGACCCGTCTTGATGCATCTCAGACGGCGTTGGATACGATTGCATCGGCAGCAACAACAATGCAATCGACGCTGGTTGGTCTTGGTACCAGCACTGACAGTACGACGCTGGACTCCGCGCAAAAGACCATGAAAAGCGCAATGGACAGCTTCATTGACGCCGCAAATACCTCTGTGAACGGTGAATATCTGTTTTCTGGCATCAATACCGATGTGAAGCCGATCACCGATTACTACTATATCGATGACGACGATAATGAAACGGACGCCAAGCAGAATTTCGACAATCTGTTTTCCGGATATTTCGGCATGTCGCCTGACGATGATGGCGTCAGTGGCATCAGCGCTGACCAGATGGACGATTTCATGGAGAACGTCCTTGAGCCATCCTTTGATGGGGCGGACTGGACGGACAATTGGTCGGCAGCCACCGATGAGACAATGTCGAGCCGGATCAGCAAAAACGAAGTTATTCAGAGCTCATCCACCGCCAACTCCGATGGCTTCCGCTATATGGGCCTTGTTTCGGTGATCGGCAGCGAAATGCTGAATGGCAATTACTCGACCGAAACCCGCAATGCTATGATCAACAAGGCGATCGAATATTCCGGTCTTGCCGTTTCCGGTATCAATGACGAACGCACACAATTGGGCCTATCCCAAGAACGTGTCACCAATGCAAACGATTCCTTAACGTCCCAGAAGGACATTATTGAAAACCAATTAAGCAATTTGACCGGTGTGGATGCCTATGAAGCATCGACCCGTTTGAACAACCTGCAATCTTTGGTCGAGACGTCATACACCTTGACCGCACGCTTGCAGAAGCTCAGCCTTGTGGATTACCTTTGATGATCAAGGGTGGGGTGGAGTAGAGGAAATCTAGATGTACCAGTTTTCCTACAATGAGATTATGGAGGATGGGGTTGCCGACGCTAAGGAGCGTGAGCGCCAGGTTCTCGACAGATCGATAGACTTGCTGAGCCAGGCCAGGACTGCCGGAAAATACGGTCGTGAAGGCATTGAGGCTCTTTACTATACGCGCCGCGTCTGGATCCGCTTCATTGAGGATCTCAAGCAGCCGGACAACCAGCTTGGCACGGAACTTCGAGCCAATCTCATTTCAATTGCCCTTTGGATATTGAAGGAATGTGACCGCATCAGAAAGCGGGAATCCGACAATTACCAAGGCATAATCGATGTAACCACCATCATCAGGGATGGACTTAAATGAAGAGCACCTTGCGAATCTCGCTGAAATCCGGGGAACGAATCTTTATCAATGGTGCCGTTTTGCGCGTCGATCGGAAGGTTGCCCTGGAATTTTTGAACGATGTGACATTTCTGCTGGAAAACCACGTGCTCCAGCCGGAAGACGCCAATACCCCGCTACGCCAGCTCTATTTCATCGCCCAGATGATCCTCATCAATCCGGAAGGCAAGGAACAGACGCTGACCATGTTCCGCAAGTCGATCGTGATGTTGCTGTCCTGCTTCCAGGATGACGAGATCCTGGCTGAATTGAAGCGGATCGACGCTCAGGTCGTATCAGGGCGCGCCTTCGATGCATTGAAGGCCATTCGCGGTCTTTATCCGCTTGAAGATCGGATACTGAACAACCAGGAAATGGCACCGGCAACGATCGAACAGATCCGCAAGGAGATTGCGCCATGGCGGTAGACGCAACGACTTCAGCGACATCAACAAGTTCCTCGTCCTCTTCGAGTTCGGCGACTTATACCAATCCGTTCGCCAACGCATCGGCCAACTCGGATGCGGCAGACGCATCCATGGACTATAACAGCTTCCTTCAGCTTCTGATCGCGCAGTTGCAGAATCAGGACCCGACGGATCCGATGTCTGCCACGGAGCAAGTGTCTCAGCTTGCAACCTATTCGCAGGTCGAGCAATCCATTAAGACCAATACCTTGCTGCGCAGCATGTTGCAGGCGGAAGCCTTGACACGGGCTGGTGATATCGTCGGCAAGACGGTGACAAGCTCGGACGGCGAAACGACCGGTGTTGTCTCCAACGTCAAGGTCGCCGACGACGCCGTGACACTCACCACCAGCAGCGGTGGCACAGTAGAGTTGCAGACCGGCGTCAACTTCTCGAGCGGCTCCTGATCGGTCATTTCCATTCCGCCGTAACCGGTCGAGATGGAAAATGCAAAAGGCTTTAACGACTGTGAAATTCCTCAAATCGATTGGGATTTGAGGAATTTTGCTTTATCAATTGAGTCGTGTCAGGTGGCATGATGCCGCTGGAGGAATGCCGATGAATGAAGCAGATGCCCTCGATATCATGCGCGCCGCTGTATGGACCGTGCTGATTGCCTCGGGGCCAGCCGTTCTGGCCGCGATGATCGTCGGCGTCGTGGTCGCCTTGATCCAGGCATTGACCCAGATCCAGGAAATGACCCTGACATTCGTCCCAAAAATCGTTGCGATCATGGTGACGATCGGTATTTCCGCTCCCTTTGTCGGGTCTCAAATTTCGATTTTTGCCAATCTGGTGTTTTCCCGGGTCCAATCCGGCTTTTAAATCACTGTGCAGCCGTTCGTCCTGAGATAAGGGCATCCTCGCGCAAGCTTTGTCCGCTAATCCTGTCGCCATAATGGCGGATTCTCGTTCCGCCAGCCTTCTCATGAAGAGATGGAACAGGACATGGCGCAAGCACCGACGACCTCACTTCCGACAATTGCCAATAATCGCGGCCGAGAAATCGGCTTTGCCATGGGCATTGTCGCTATTCTCTGCATTCTCTTTCTACCGATCCCACCCTTCCTGATCGATATGGGGCTGGCGTTTTCCATTGCCCTTTCCGTTTTGATCCTGATGGTGTCGCTCTGGATACAACGGCCGCTGGATTTCTCATCTTTCCCGACCATTCTGCTGATTTCGACCATGGTGCGCCTGTCGCTGAATATCGCGACAACGCGGGTTATCCTGTCGCATGGTCATCAGGGTCATGATGCGGCTGGCAGTGTCATTGCTGGCTTTGCCAACCTGGTCATGTCCGGCGATTTCGTGATCGGTCTGATCGTGTTTGCGATTCTGGTCACCGTCAACTTCATCGTCATCACCAAGGGTGCCACCCGTATCGCGGAAGTGGGCGCCCGCTTCACGTTGGATGCCATTCCCGGCAAGCAGATGGCGATCGATGCCGATCTCTCGGCGGGGATTATCGAGGAAAGCGAAGCTCAACGCCGGCGCAAGGAACTGGAGCAGGAAAGCTCCTTCTTCGGCGCGATGGACGGTGCCTCGAAATTCGTGCGCGGCGACGCGGTCGCTGGTCTGATCATCACCGCCATCAATATCGTCGGTGGCATTATCATCGGTTACTTCCGCCATGGCATGCCCATCAGCGAAGCAGCCGATGTGTTCGTCAAGCTCTCGGTGGGCGATGGTCTGGTCTCGCAGATCCCCGCTCTGATCGTTTCGCTTGCCGCCGGCCTGCTCGTCACCCGTGGCGGCAATGCCGGGTCCACGGACGAAGCGGTCATCAACCAGCTGAGCGGCTATCCGCGTGCGTTGTCGGTCGCTTCTGGCCTGATGTTCCTTCTGGCGATCATTCCGGGCCTGCCCTTGCTGCCCTTCGTGACCCTCGGCGGTATCATGGCGTTCGGCAGCTGGTACATTCCCCGCCAGGTGGAAGCCGTGAACCTTGCCAAGCGCCAGGTCGAGGAAAAGAAGGTTATTCAGAACAAGGAAGCCGAAAAGGATTCGGTCAAGAGCGTGCTGAAAACCTCCGAGATCGAGCTGGCGCTCGGCAAGCTGGTTTCGACCCGCCTGCTTGGCTCGCATCAGGAACTGGCTTTCCGCGTCGGCAAGATGCGCAAGAAATTCGCTAGCCAATACGGTTTTGTCGTGCCTGAAATCAAGGTGACGGACGATATCGCCATCCCGGACAAGTCTTATCATATTCGGGTCCATGGCACGACCATCGCCTCGAACCTGTTGCGGGTTGGCGAAGTGCTCGTTGTCACCGGCAATGGCCGCAAGCCGCGCATTCCCGGTGACGAAATTCGCGAACCCGCCTTTGGCATGCCAGCCGTCTCGATCATGGAAGCCTTTACCGAAGACTTGAAGCGCGAAGGCTTTCATCCGATCGACAATGTCTCTGTCGTGCTAACCCATTTGAGCGAGGTTATCCGCAACAATCTGCCTCAGCTCTTGTCCTATAAGGACGTGAAAATCCTGATCGATCGGCTCGATCCTGAATATAAGAAGCTGGCAGACGAAATCTGCTCCTCGCATATGTCCTATTCAGGCTTGCAAGCCGTGTTGAAACTGTTGTTGGCCGAACGGGTGTCGATCCGTAACCTGCATCTGATCCTCGAGGCCGTGGCCGAACTGGCGCCGCATGTGCGCAAGACCGAGCAGATCGTTGAACATGTGCGTGTGCGCATGGCTCAGCAATTGTGCGGCGATCTGACCGACAATGGCGTGCTGCGGGTTCTGCGATTGGGCAGCAAATGGGATCTGGTCTTCCATCAGGCCCTGAAGCGCGACAACAAGGGTGAGGTTGTCGAATTCGATATCGACCCGCGTTCGCTGGAAGAGTTCAGCGAGCAGGCAAGCCGGGTTATCCGTGAATTCATGGACCGCGGCCTGCCTTTCGTGCTTGTCACGTCGCCGGAAACGCGGTCTTATGTGCGCATGATTATTGAACGCTTGTTTGCAACCCTGCCGGTGCTGTCACATGTCGAATTGGCCAAAGGCATCGAAATCAAGATCCTGGGATCGATTTCATGATCACTGATCCGCAAGGATCGGTACTGGCGCTGTTTCTGGTGTTTTGCCGTATCGGTTCCTGTTTCATGACCATGCCGGGTTTTGCGTCCTCGCGCATTCCCACCCAGATCCGCCTGTTGCTCGCGGTCGCGGTTTCCATGGCCTGCACGCCGCTTGTGTGGGACACCGTGTATCCCAAGGTGAGCAGCGGCGGTTCGATTTTTGTCGCGTTGATCTTTACGGAAACGCTGATCGGCGCCGTCTTTGGGCTGATTACCCGATTTTTCACGCTTGGCCTGCAATTTGCCGGTGCTATCTTGACGATGATGATCGGTTTCAACAGCACGGCCACGGCGGATGTTCTGGAAGACGGTGCCGAAAACCAGATGACCAACATGATCAGCTTTTGCGGGCTGATGATGCTGTTCATGATGGATTTTCACCATGTCGTCTTCCGGGCGCTGATAGACAGCTATACCGTCATGCCGATGGGCGGCGTGCCCGATACCCAGAAGATGCTGATAACGCTGACGGATACCGCCTCGCGGACCTATATGCTGATGCTGCGGCTTTCCAGCCCCTTCATCATCTATGGCCTGATGTTCAATCTCGGCGTCGGCCTGGTCAACAAGCTGGCACCGCAGATCCCGGTCTACTACATCTCCACCCCCTATCTTATCACCGGGGGAATGCTGCTGGTTTATTGGTCGATCGGGGTGATGATGCGCCAGTTCGCCGATGCTTTCATACCGATCTTCCTGGGGCATTGACATGAGGGGCAACTGACATGACAGAGCCAGGGATGAGTGCGATGCTCTCGATGAGGCCGTGTCATGGGACCCGATAAGAAATCCAAGAAATTGAAGCGGCTGGTGGCCGTGCAGCGGCATTTGGAAAAGATCGCCGAATACGATCTCGTCGAGACCGCGCGCCAGCGCCAGGAAATTGCCGCTGGCCTCGAACGGGTGATCGAGGCACTGGGGTCGATGGACCCGGTGCATAGGCTGTTTGCCCAATCCTATGCAGACCGCTTCGATCGGCTTTCCGGCGATGACCGGCGCATGGCCGATGTGCAGCGGGTGCAGGAAAACAAGGTTTTGCGCCAGCGCACCAAGGCGGAACGGCTGCAAGAAAAGATGCTCGAGGCGCGCGGACACGAGGATCGCGAGGCCGAAGACGAAACGCTTCAGGATCTGATCGACCTGACATTTGCCACACCAGCCTCCAGCAAGCTTCACGAGAGATAGTGGTTCCAGTTGATTTTCAGGGAACGAACACCGTGGCTATTTCTCCTCCAAGCGATCTTGTTATGGATGTTGTGCGGGCGGCCGAACCGTCTGCCATGGCAGAGGCCCAGCAAAGGCTGCAATCGGCACGCGCCAGTGTCCAGGCTGCCAGCCTGAACGAAAAAAGCGCCGGTTTCGAAGTGGCGATGAACACTTTGAACGACGGCGCTTCCACCAAGGCGGGGCTGGCCAATCGCGCCACCAATACGATCAAGGCGAGCGATATTCCCAAGCCTTACCGGCAATATGAAGGTATCGTGTTGCAGAATTTCATTTCCAACATGCTGCCCAAGGATAGTGAAGCTGTTTTTGGCAAGGGCAATGCTGGTGAAATCTGGAAAAGCATGATGGCCGAGCAGATCGGCAATACCATTTCCGAGCGTGGTGGTGTTGGCATTGCCAAGCAGATGTATGCCGATGAAATGGCAAAACTGCGCAACAAGGGCGCCCAGAACGCCACGACAGACCCCGCTCAGCAGAACATGGCGCAGATGCGGCTTGACGAGATCGAGCGCAAGTCACTCGGCCTTTCGGGTCCCGAAGAGGCAACTGACACGGTAAAGGCGCCCTTCTCTGGCGCAGCCACAGTCTGATCTTATCGCCGTGAGGCACACAGTTTGTAGCAGTGCACGATTATCCCACATCCCTTGGGGTGCCTGCCTACCGACTGGGCTCAACATAAAAATATGCGCAGATTAAAAAGTGACATCAGCCCTAGCGCCACAGCGCGGGCGCTTGGCGGTCGGAATTCAAGGAACAGATTTTTCATGGAACATGTGTCCAACGACTACCGGATCAAGACCGTTCTCGGTCGTCTCGAAATGATTGTCGACAACGAAAATCATCGAATCGGCAATGATCCGCAGTTTGATTTCAAGGTCTCGAACGCCCACAAAAGTCGCTGCCTTTACGAACTGACAATGTTGTTTCGCGATACCGATCCCAAGGAAATTGCCATCAATTATGTCGAGCAGATGCATGGGCTGAAGAAAAAGCTGGCCTTGAACGCAAGACGGGTCGAGGCGCATCTGGATGCTGTGCGTGCGGTGGCCGATATTCTGCGCAGCGCCGTTCAGGATGCCGATAATGATGGTACCTATTCCCAGGAACAGTTTCTCTACAGAGAAAATTAATGGTCAAGATTGTCATTGCCGGCGTATGGGCCTGCATCGTCGCTCTCGTCGCCGTCTACTTTTCGATCCAGGTGGCCACCGCGCCACCGCCGGTCGAAGAGGCCAAGGCGCCGCCGACTGAAGTGGTGCGCGGGGAAGCCATCACTGTGCCATTTCTCGAGAACGGCAAGGTGAAAGGCTATTTCATTGGCCGGTTCTCCTTCATGGTCGACAAGGAAAAAGCTGGCGCCATGCAAATGCCGATGACGGCGCTGATGACGGACCAATTGTTTACCCTGCTGGTCGGCAACTCGATGGTTGATCTGTCGAAATCGACCAAGCTCGATGTCGACGGTTTCAAGCAGGCCATCAAGACCGGCATCAACAAACGCCTCGGCAGCGATGTCATCAATGACGTGCTGATCGAGCAGTTGGACTTCCTCGGCAAGGACGATATCCGCGAAGGTGGCGGCGGCAAGCCGAAGCTGCTGCCAGCGGTCAAGATCGTTGAAGGAGAGAAGGCCCCGGACGGTGCGGCGCCTGCGCATTGATGCGAACGGCCATTGAAGATGGCGGTTGGTACTCCGATTTCGAATATTTCAAGCGTTTGATGCATTTGAAATATTCGAAATCCTTTGAAGGGCGAGGATGCGGTTCACATCTTTGCGCCTTCTTATGAGAGGCATGGCTGGAACGATCACGGTAAACGAAGTATAAACGAAAAGCCTGTATTTCTAGCGGGCTACTTAAGTCGGATTTTATGCCTGCCTGCTAGTCTGGGCTTGGTTTCAATCTGGCTCGTCATATTTATGAACACCGTTACCAAGCGCAAAGCCCCCGTCGCAGATGCTGATGAGCAGATCAGCACGGCGCGCCTTATTCATAGGGTTCGCCAGGATCTGGCTGGAGACTGGGGTCGCCTCCATCATGATGATGAGTTCCACCCGATGAACCTGATTTCAACAGCAGAGCAGATTGCCCCAAAAAAGATCCTGTTCGGCATGCCGATCTTTGATCTCTCCTGGGTTTCGGGCCTCAGCCTGATCGCCCAATATGCGGCAACGCCTGGTGCGCATGCGCAGGTCTCCTTCCTCAATGCCAATAATATCAATATCATGCTCAAGGACTCCGCCTATCGCGATGTCCTTAAAGGACATATCGTCCTGCCGGATGGGATCGGCATGGATCTGGCGGCGAGCATCATCGATGGCGAGCCCTTTGCGGCCAATCTGAACGGCACGGATTTCGTGCCAGCGCTCTTTACCTATATGGAAGAGCCGCGCCGCATCGGCTTGATCGGCGCAAAGCCCGGTGTGCTGGCAGGTGCTGTCGCCCGCTTCCGCAAACATGCGCCATGGCACGAATTCGTACCGGTGGCCGACGGCTTTTTTGATAGCGAGGAGCTGCCGATCATTCTCGAACGGCTTGAGGACGCCAAGATCGACGTGCTGCTGGTCGGCATGGGCACCCCCTTGCAGGAAAAATGGATTGCCCAGCATATCAAGCCGCAGCATGCGCGTGTGGTGTTCGGCGTCGGCGCTCTGTTCGATTTTGTCTCCGGCACCATGCCACGCGCACCGCAATGGATGCGCAAGATCCGCTGTGAGTGGCTCTACCGTTTGACACGGGAGCCGAGCCGGTTGTGGCGCCGCTATCTGATCGGCATTCCGGTCTTCCTCTTGCATGTGCTACGCTTCAAGCTCTCGGCCCGCCGCGACAAGGCGGCCGCGCAACAATAACTGCACTTCAACCCGCCTTCACGGATCACGATGATTTTTTAACGCCAGCCCGTGTTTTTGCGTTTGAAAGCGCTGATGGCAGTGGTAGCTACCGTTGTCCCATGAGCCAGATTTGAGATGGCTCGTAAGCCTTTCAGCGAGAGGAAATCCAGCGTGGCAACGGTGATTGACGGAAAACAGGTTGCGGCATCGGTAATTGAGGCCGTCAAGATCAGTTCCGAGACATTTGAAAGAGACAGCGGCCAGAAGGTCGGTCTTGCCGTGATCATCGTCGGCGATGATCCGGCCAGTCACGCCTATGTCGGTTCCAAGGGCCGCATGGCCAAACAATGCGGTTTTAATTCGGTTCAGCATACCTTACCGGAAGAGACCAGCCAGCAGCAATTGCTGGATCTGGTGGCGAGCCTCAATGCCGATCCCGCCATTCATGGCATCCTCGTCCAATTGCCGCTGCCCAAGCATTTCGACAGCGAGGCGGTCATCCAGTCCATCCTGCCGGAAAAGGACGTGGATGGTCTGCATGTGGTCAATGCCGGCAAGCTGGCGACCGGCGATCTCGAGACCGGGCTGATTTCCTGCACACCGGCAGGTGCCATGCTGCTGGTGCGCCAGATCCATGGAGTTGATCTTTCCGGCCTGAACGCGCTGGTGATTGGCCGTTCCAACCTGTTTGGCAAGCCGATGGGCCAATTGTTGCTCAACGCCAATGCCACCGTGACCATGGCCCATTCCCGCAGCCGCGATTTGGCGTCCCTGGCCCGCCAGGCGGATATTCTGGTGGCAGCGGTCGGTCGGGCTGAAATGGTCAAGGCCGAGTGGGTGAAAGAGGGGGCGACGGTGATCGACGTCGGCATCAACCGCGTCGCAGCCCCTGAAAAAGGCGAGGGCAAAACCAAGCTGGTCGGCGATGTCGCCTTTACAGACTGTGCACAAAGGGCGGGTGCCATCACCCCCGTTCCGGGCGGGGTTGGACCAATGACCATCGCCATGCTGATGGCCAATACGGCGATCGCGGCCTATCGTGGCGCAGGCAAGCAGCCGCCGAAATTCTGAGTCATTTTCCAGGCGCCGGGCCGGTCGAGGCCCGGATGACCAGTTCAGCCTGCCAGATTTCCTGGAGGGGAGGCCCCACCGGGGGCTGGGCGATGTCGGCGATCAGCCGCTGCGCCACGCGCCGGCCCGCGTCTCGGAGCGACGAGCGCGTCGTGGTCAGCGGCACGCGGAAATGTTCCGGCTTTAGCAGCGGCAGATCGTCGTCATGGGCGATCAGCGAAATATCGTGGCCCACCGTCAGCCCGGCATCGTTGATGGCCCGCACAGCCCCAAGCGCCAGCACCGTACTGGCGCAAAGCACTGCCGTTGGACGATCCGGCCCTTGAAGGAGGGCGCTCATTTTCCGGTAGCCCCACTCATCAGTCATCAACGTGTGGCTGATTGCCTCCGGCGGCAGGCCAAGGCCTGCGGCTGCAAGCGCCTTTTGCGCACCTTGCAATCGGCGCAGGGCGAAATCGAGGTCTGCCGGACCGTTCAAAAGCGCAAATCGGCGGTGGCCAAGCCCGATCATCAGATCAGTCGCCTGCCGGAAGGCGCCTTCATTGTCGATATCGAGATAGGGATAGTCTTCCGGTATGCCCTGCGAGCGGCCGTGGATGATGAAGGGTACCGAAAGCGATTTCGCCATGGCAATGCGCGGATCATTGGCCCGCAGATAGGCGAGGTAAAAGGCATCCACGGCGCCGCTGCCGACTAGACCGCGAATGGCCTGCTCTTCCGCCTGTGGATGGGCCGGAATGATGACGAAGTGAAATTCATGCTGAAGACAGGTCTCGGCAAGCCCGCTCTGGAATTCCGCGAAGTGGATGTCGGAGCTACGTTCCGGGGAAATCGGCATGACCAGTCCGAGCGAGCCGGCCTTGCCGGTTGCCAGCCGCAGGGCTGCGCGGTTTGGCCGATAGCCGGTCTCGGCAGCTGCCTTGGCAACGCGCTGGCGGGTCTCTTCGTTGACCTCCGGATAGCCGTTCAACGCCCGGCTGATCGTCGTCTGCGACAGACCGAGCAGCTGCGACAATTGCTTCAAATTCACGAGGCTTATTTCTCCCTTCGCTCGGGTCTCCCGCGCCCAAAGCGCTTGCAAATTATCAGCAGAGGCGCGGGCTGCAAATCGAAAATCTATTTTTAAACCCAATCCCTTTCCCAAACCGGTCGCTGCTCCATTTTTAAGGAGACAGAATGGTTTCGTCTTTTTGAAAAGGCTTGACTCTGCCACGTGCAATAGAGATGTTTGCCCACCAAAGCGCTTTGGAAGCTGGATGATGGCGATGGCAGGATCGTCCCAGCTCGGGAAACAGGCCATGGAAACAGACGTTGGGATATTGAATAAAGGGAGGACTTTCGTGAAAAAACATCTGCTTATGGGGATTGCCGCTTTATGCCTGGTTGCAGGCGGCGCAAACAGCGCCGAGCTGAAGTTCAAGCCGGGAGAAGATGCAAGGTTCAACTGGAAGAGCTATGAGGAATTCTCCAAGTCTCACCAGTTAAAGGGCCAGACCATTACGATTTTCGGCCCCTGGCGTGGCGAAGATCAGGCGCTGTTTGAAAGCGTGCTCGACTATTTCCGTCAGGCCACTGGCGCCGACGTGAAATATTCCTCCTCGGAAAACTACGAGCAGCAGATCGTCATCGATACCCAGGCGGGCAGCCCGCCCAATGTCGCCATTCTCGCCCAGCCCGGTCTGGTCGCCGATCTCGCCTCCAAGGGTGCTTTGACGCCGTTGGGTGAAGAGAATGGGCCGTGGCTGAAGGATAATTTCTCCGCCGGTCAGTCCTGGGTTGATCTTTCCACCTTCAAGGGCAAGGACGGCAAGCCGCAGATCTATGGCTTCCCCTACAAGATCGATATCAAATCGCTGATCTGGTATGTGCCTGAGAATTTCGAGGATGCGGGTTATGATGTGCCCAAGTCGATGGAAGAGTTGAAGGCGCTGACCGAAAAGATCGCGGCCGATGGCGGCACCCCCTGGTGCATCGGGCTTGGGTCCGGCGGTGCGACCGGCTGGCCCGCGACCGACTGGGTCGAAGACATGATGCTGCGGCTCTATCCGGCTGATGTCTACGATAAGTGGGTGAAGAACGAAATCAAGTTCGACGATCCGCAAGTGGTCAAGGCCATCGAGGATTATGGCTGGTTCTCGCGCAATCCGAAATTCGTCGATGGCGGCGCGGCGGGCGTGGCCTCCACCGATTTCCGCGATAGTCCGAAGGGCCTGTTTACCTCTCCGCCGAAATGCTACCTGCATCATCAGGCATCCTTCATTCCGTCCTTCTTCCCGCAAGGTACGGTCGTTGGCCAGGATGTCGATTTCTTCCCGACCCCGAATTATGCCAGCAAGCCGGAACTCGGCAATCCGGTAGAGGGTGCTGGCACCCTGGCGATGATCACTAAGGATTCGCCCGGTGCGCGTGCCTTTATCGACTTCATCAAAACCCCGATCGCCCATGAGGTCTGGATGGCGCAATCCGGCTTCCTGACCGCCTTTAAGGCGGCCAACCAGGAAACCTATGCCAACGACCCCTTGAAGAAACAGGGCAAGATCCTGCTCGACGCCACGACGTTCCGGTTTGATGGTTCCGACCTGATGCCGGGCAAGATCGGTGCAGGTGCCTTCTGGACCGCCATGGTCGATTATGCCGGCGGCAAATCCGCCGACGAAGTTGCCAAGGGCATCCAGAAATCCTGGGACGGCCTGAAATAACAGCGCAATAGCGCGGGGTATCGCAGCCTGAAACTGCTGCGGTACCTGGCGTCCATATCGATCAGACGGGTTGGGAGGCCGGGTCCGTGGAACAGCTTTTATACGCATTGATCACCATCGTTATCGGCGTGGGTGCGGCGCTTGCCTATTTCTTCGGGTCGAACCTTATTCTCGACCGGCTGTTTCCCGCCAATATCCCGGATCTTTCCCGCGCCTCCCGCAATCTGCGGATTGCTGGCCAGATCCGGCCCTGGCTGTTTCTCGGCCCCGCGCTGCTGTCGCTCGGCATCTATCTGGTCTATCCGCTGTTTTCGTCGATTGCCTATTCGGTCTATGACCGTTCCGGGACCCAGTTTGTCGGTCTCGACAATTACCGCTGGATGATTTTCGACCGTGAATTCCGGGAATCGATCTTCAACAATATCCTCTGGCTGATCGTGGTGCCGACCGGCGCCACCCTGTTCGGCCTTGTCATCGCGGCGCTGACGGACCGGAGCTGGTGGGGCAACATCGCCAAGTCGCTGATCTTCATGCCGATGGCGATTTCCTTTGTCGGCGCCTCGGTCATCTGGAAATTCGTCTATGATTACCGCGACGCCAATGCCGAGCAGATCGGCCTTCTCAACGCCATTGTCGTCTGGTTCGGCGGCACACCGCAGGTTTGGATTTCCCTGCCGTTCTGGAACAATTTCTTCCTGATGGTCATCCTGATCTGGATTCAGACCGGTTTTGCCATGGTGCTGCTGTCGGCGGCCTTGCGCGGTATTCCTGAGGAAACCATCGAGGCTGCGGTGATCGATGGCGCCAATCCCTGGCAGATTTTCATGAAGATCAAGGTGCCGCAGATCTGGGGTACGATTGCCGTGGTCTGGACGACGATCACCATCCTGGTGTTGAAGGTTTTCGATATCGTGCTGGCGATGACCAATGGCCAATGGCAGACCCAGGTTCTTGCCAACCTGATGTTTGACTGGATGTTCCGAGGTGGCGGGGATTTCGGCCGGGGTGCTGCGATTGCCGTTGTCATCATGCTGATGGTGGTGCCGATCATGATCTGGAA
This sequence comes from Agrobacterium vitis, assembly GCF_014926405.1. Taxonomy (NCBI): domain Bacteria; kingdom Pseudomonadati; phylum Pseudomonadota; class Alphaproteobacteria; order Hyphomicrobiales; family Rhizobiaceae; genus Gillisella; species Gillisella vitis. The sequence continues at coordinate 2,571,896 of NZ_JACXXJ020000005.1, read as the reverse complement.
TATCCGCAATGCACGCCGGGAAATGGGAGGCCATTGAGATGCGCACACGGGTTCTCTCTCCGCTGAATATTGCGGTTCATACGACTGTCTTGCTGCTGGTGCTGGTCTGGACCATCCCAACCATCGGCCTGCTGGTGACGTCCCTGCGCGACAAGAACCAGATCGTCGCCTCCGGCTGGTGGACGGCGCTGACCAGTTCCAGCCAGAAAGGCATTTTTCGCGCCCCCGGTGGCGAAGCGCAGCGCCAGGAGGGCGCAGCTTACGTAATATCCGGCAATGTGCTGGAGGGCGGGTCCGGCACGGTCAGTGCATTCGGAACATCCAGCCTGAAGCCGGAGGAATTCGAAGCCGGTGCGACAGCCCAGCTCAAGGACGGCCAAACGTTGACGGTGGCCGCAGATGGCACCTTCAAGCTGAGCTCGAATGCGTCCTTCGAGGGATCACGCGGCCAGCGGATTTTCTTCACCTCTCAGCAGCCGCCACGTTTCAGTCTCGATAATTACCGAACGGTGTTGAATGCCGAGGGCATTGGCAAATCCTTCATCAATTCGCTGACGGTTGCCGTTCCCGCCACTATTATTCCCATTCTTGTGGCCGCCTTTGCCGCCTATGCGCTGGCCTGGATGCCGTTTCCGGGGCGCTCACTGCTGCTTGCCGGTATTGTCGGCCTGCTGGTCGTGCCGCTGCAAATGTCGCTGATCCCGCTTTTGCGGATCTATAATGACGTCGGGGCGTTCTTCGGGGTGCCGTCCAAGACCTATCTTGGCATCTGGCTGGCACATATGGGGTTTGGTTTGCCACTCGCCATCTATCTGCTGCGCAACTACATCGCTGGTCTGCCGCGCGAAATCATGGAATCGGCGCGGGTCGACGGTGCCAGCGATTTCGAGATCTTCATCAAGATCGTGCTGCCGCTGTCCTATCCGGCGCTGGCGTCCTTCGCGATCTTCCAGTTTCTGTGGACCTGGAACGACCTGCTGGTCGCCATGGTGTTTCTGGGGACCGGCAATGATGAACTGGTGCTGACCGGCCGCCTCGTCAACCTGCTCGGCTCGCGCGGCGCTAATTGGGAAATTCTCACGGCCTCCGCCTTCATCACCATTATCGTGCCGCTTTTGGTGTTTTTCGTGCTGCAACGCTATCTGGTGCGCGGTCTGCTGGCCGGGTCCGTCAAGGGTGGCTGATCGCGTTTTCGACGGCTTGTTTTTCCTTCCTCCCTAAATCCCCAACAGGCCTAAATTTCCAAGAGGACAGATACTCATGACTGCTGCTTCCGATAGTGTCGCAATGCCGGACAAGGACTGGTGGCGCGGCGCGGTCATCTATCAGATTTATCCCCGCTCTTTCCAGGATTCCAACGGCGATGGTATTGGCGACCTGAAAGGCATCACCGCCCGCCTGCCGCATGTGGCAGGCCTCGGTGCCGATGCGATTTGGATCTCACCGTTCTTCACCTCGCCGATGAAGGACTTTGGTTATGACGTGTCCAATTACGTCGATGTCGATCCAATGTTCGGCACGCTCAACGATTTCGACGCACTGATTGCCGAAGCCCATCGCCTCGGCATCAAGGTGATGATCGACCTGGTGATCTCCCACACCTCCGACCAGCATGCATGGTTTGTCGAAAGCCGTTCCAGCCGCATCAATGCCAGGTCCGACTGGTATGTCTGGTCCGATCCGAAGCCCGATGGCACACCGCCGAACAATTGGCTGTCGATTTTCGGTGGGTCCGCCTGGCAATGGGACCCGAGCCGGATGCAATATTACCTGCACAACTTCCTGACCTCGCAGCCCGATCTCAACATGCATAATCCGCATGTGCAGGAGGCGGTGCTGGATGCCGTGCGGTTCTGGTTGAAGCGTGGCGTTGACGGGTTCCGCCTGGACACCATCAATTTTTACTTTCATGACTTGGGTCTGCGCGACAATCCGGCGCTCGACCCTGAACGGCGCAATGCGGCGACGGCACCGGCGGTCAATCCCTATAATTTCCAAGAGCATATCTACGACAAGAACCAGGCGGAGAACCTGGAATTCCTCAAGCGCTTTCGCTCCGTGCTGGATGAGTTTCCAGCGATTGCCGCCGTTGGCGAAGTCGGGGACAGCCAATACGGGCTGGAAATCGCCGGGCAGTATACGTCCGGCGGCGACAAGATGCAGATGTGCTATGCCTTCGAATTCCTCGCGCCTGACCCTGTGACGCCGGCGCTGGTGGCCAATACCCAGAAGGCCTTCCAGGATGCCGCCCCTGAGGGCTGGGCTTGCTGGGCGTTTTCCAACCATGATGTTGTGCGCCATGTCAGCCGCTGGGGCGCCAACGTTGCCGACCGTGCTGCTTTCGCCAAGCAGATGGCCGCACTGCTGATGACCCAGCGTGGTTCGGTCTGCATCTATCAGGGCGAGGAATTGGGGTTGACCGAAGCCGATATCTCCTTCGAGGATCTGCAGGACCCTTACGGCATCCAGTTCTGGCCGGAATTCAAGGGGCGCGACGGTTGCCGCACGCCGATGGTCTGGGATACGCTGGCCAAGCAGTCCGGTTTCAGCGCCGCCGACAAGACCTGGTTGCCGATCCCGGTCGAGCACAGCCTCAACGCTGTTCATGTCCAGGAGGGGCATGATGACAGCGTGCTGGAACACTATCGGCGTTTCCTGCATTTCCGCAGAACGCAGCCAGCGCTGATCAAGGGCGAGATCGCCTTCCATACGGTGACGGAGACTGACCTCGTCTATTCCCGCAGCCTTGATGGAGAGACGGTATTGTGTGGCTTCAACATGTCCGCCGAACCGGCTGAACTGTCTTTGCCGGATGGAAATTGGCAGGCTCTGGAGGGCCATGGTTTTGCCGGGAGTGTCGCAGGTGGCAAGATCAGCCTTCCGGCCTGGGGCGCCTGGTTCGGTCGCGGTTAAACGGTAAAACTAACAAACGGTCACCTGTCCGGCTCATGGCGAGCCGGACAGATCCAAAAACGAGGAGGGGGAGGACAATGGCAAGCTTGGTCCTGAAAGACATTCGCAAGGCCTATGGACAGGTCAAGGTGCTGCACGGCATCGACCTAGACATCGCCAAGGGCGAGTTCGTGGTGTTTGTCGGTCCGTCCGGCTGCGGCAAATCCACGCTTTTGCGGATGATTGCCGGACTGGAAGATATTACCAGCGGCGAGATGCGCATTGACGACCAGATCGTCAATGACGTGCCGCCCTCCAAGCGCGGCATTGCCATGGTCTTCCAGTCCTATGCGCTCTACCCGCATATGACCGTCTATGACAACATGGCTTTCGGCATGCGGATCGCCGGTGAAAACAAACAGGAAATCGAACGGCGGGTGCGCGCCGCCGCCGCTATCCTGCAATTGGAGCCCTATCTCGACCGACTGCCCAAGGCACTGTCGGGCGGCCAGCGCCAGCGTGTGGCCATTGGCCGGGCGATCTGCCGCGATCCGAAAGTCTTTCTGTTCGACGAACCGCTCTCCAATCTCGATGCAGCCCTTCGCGTCGCCACCCGGATTGAAATCGCCCGTCTGCACGAACAGATGTCCGATACCACGATGATCTATGTCACCCATGATCAGGTCGAGGCGATGACGCTGGCCGACCGGATTGTCGTGTTGTCGGCGGGCCGGATCGAACAGGTCGGCGCGCCGCTGGAGCTTTACGAGCGCCCCGCCAATCTGTTCGTTGCCCAGTTCATCGGTTCGCCCGCCATGAACATCCTGCCGGCCACTATCGTCGAGGCCGGGTCTGAAACGCGCATCGCGCTCAAGGATCGCTCAACCCTGTCGGTGCCGATTGCTGTGCCTACAGAAGATGCAGGCAAGGCGGCCAGTTTCGGGGTAAGGCCGGAGGATTTGACCATTGCCGCCGAAGGTCCGGCGCTGTTTGAAGGCACCGTCTCCCTGGTCGAGGCCTTGGGCGAGGTGACAATGCTCTATGTCGACGGCCCGGTCGAGGGGCAGCCGGTGGTGGTGAAACTGCCGGGCATTGCCAAGGTTGCCAGGGGCGAACGGCTGCGCTTTGCCGCAGAGGGTGAAAAGCTACATCTTTTTGATGCGCAGGGGCAAAGCTACAAGCGTTGATCGGGTTTGATTTCCCATGCATTAACTATGGTAAAAAAGGCAGGCTCGCCAAGGGGGCGGGCAGGCCGGTTTATCCATTTTCTGTTAAGTTCGTTCCCCTAGCCTGTGTCCAGTGAGGGCGTGAATGGGGTAGGCGTTATGAATACGGCAGCTGGTCAATCAAATTACCTGCGCAGGGAAGAGTCCTTCATGTATGACCGGGAAGGCCGGTTTCGCATGGAAGACACCATGAATTCCGGGCGCCTGGAATATACCGAAAAAGGCATGAGCCATATGGCGTCGCGCCGATGTGACATTATCCGTATTTCTCAGAGTGGCGCCGTCATTTCGCTGCTGACGCAGTTCAATCTTCCCAAGCAATTCTATCTGGACATTCCCGATGCCCGCATCAACAAGGTGGGCGGGTTGTTGATGAAGACCTTCCCCAACAATACTGCCGAGATTCGTTTCTTGCGGTTGTTGACCCAGAAGGAACTGGATCGGATCTTCGTGTTCAGCACCCATCCGGCCCATCGTGACCGCGTTCTGGATGTCCGCACCTGGTAATGACAGCAGGCGTAGCAATTTCGGCCAGCCAGCGCTTTGTACGGTAGCGTACCAAACATTAAATACCAGACGCATTGGCGGGGAGCATCAAGCTCCCCGTTTTGCTGTTCGCCGGGGAGCTGCTTTGGGCCGCTGGATGGTGTATCCCTTTCTTTTCTTGTCTTTCAAGTATTTGATAATATTGAAGATCAGGCGCAGGTCCATGTCGATGCGCTGGGCGTCCTGACGTTTTGGTCCTACGCCTTATCCGGTAGTTTCGGGCAGTTCCGTCTTAAAGGCTTGCGCCTGCGCGCAGCGTTAAAAATGCCGTAAATCCGTGGCGTTTCCTCTATTCGCGTGAATATGAGACATTGCGATGATAAAAACCGGGTTTTGTAAACCCTTTGGTTACCAAGTTTCTTCATCCTTTAAAGACAGTCGGCGCTTGTTGCCGATGGACTGGGTCTTCTGGACCGGATCTTCAGGGCAATGGTCTCAGGCGCGGCATGCATTTGGGACAGTTGCACTCTCTTGAAGGCGGGGATGCTTGGATATCCTCCAGCCTTGGTAAAAAGTTGCGGCGTTGAGCCGCCAGCCGCTGACCGGCTGTTTGGGTACGAGTTGTGAGTATGGCGTTCGCGGTCGATTTCTTTCCCAGCACTGGCAGAACCGTTACTGGTAGGCCCGGGCGCGCAAAATCCGTCCTGGTTCCCAGGCTGATGTCCGGCGCGGCGCTCGTCGGCGGTAGCCTTGCCGCCGGTCTTTGGATTGCCGTGACATTCAGCACGCTGCACGGTGTCGGATTTTCACAAGCCTCTGTCTCCTCTCCCTTTTCGAGGGATATGGCCGCGGAATTCCGCAACAGCCTGGTCTTGCCAAAGCCGCCTGTCGCGGCTGTAAGGCGGGACGAAGTCCGATCTGCCCAGGTGGTGAAGGAAAAGATGGCGCAGGTCCGCCACGAGATCGCGGCCCTTTCCACTCCGGTTTCCAGGCCACTTGACCTCGCAGGACGCGCTATCCTCGAACAGGCGCTGGCCGTCTCCATTGCCGAGCGGGCATTGGCACAGCGCTGGAGCAACGATACCGGCAGCCAGGTCGCCGAGGCCGTGGCGGCAAAGCCGCAGCCAGTTCAACCAACCGCGATGCCGCCGCAGCAGATTGCTGAGGCGATCCTGAAGACGGCGCCGCCACTTGGACAGATAAACCAGCCGTTGTCTGCACAATTGCAGCCGGTCGCTACCGCCCTGGTCGCAGACCGCGGTCGCGATCCCGTCGCTCCGCCACAAGCTGGCCCCGTGACGATTGCTTCGGCTGAACCGCCAGCCGCCGCCAAGCCAATGCAGGTGGCCATGCTGCCGGGTGTGGTGCCAGCGCCGATCAACCGGCCCAAGAGCGATCCTTTCCGTGAAGTCCTGGTTGCACCTAAGCCTGAGACAGAAGCCGACACAGACACCTCTGCCCGGCCGCAACCGAAGACCATTCCGCTGAAATCTGCACCGGAAAAAACCGCGCCGAAGACAGTGATGGCCTATGCTCGCTCACAGGAGGTGATGGACGACGATGAAAGCCCGTCGATCTTCCGCAAGCGCGCCTCATTGCCCGGTCGCGGCAGCGGTGTCGCCGTCTATGATATTTCCAGCGCCACGGTCTATATGCCCAATGGTGAAAAGCTGGTGGCGCATTCAGGCCGCGGCGAAAATCGCGATAATCCACGCTCCGTCCACATCAAGAACCGTGGTGCGACTCCGCCGAATATCTATCGGCTGACCCTGCGCGAAAGCTTGTTCCATGGTGTCGAGGCCTTGCGCATGACGCCGGTTGGCGGCAACAATATGTATGGCCGCGATGGCTTCCTCACCCACACATTCCTGCTACGGGTGCGCGGCGATTCCAGTGGCTGCGTGGTGTTCCAGGAATATCCGCGCTTCCTGGCCGCCTACAAGCGCGGCGACATCAAGACGCTGATCGTTGTGCCGACAGTGGCTGAACTGCCGAAATACATGGCAAAGCTGTAACACGAAGAAATCTCGATATGACCACGCCGCGCTGGCAACAGCGCGGCGTTTTCGTGTTTAAACCAGATGCTGGAATGCCAGGATGGCGCAGGTGACCGTGATGGCACCGCCGATGCGGGTGGCGATCTGCGAAAATGGCATCAGGCTCATCCGGTTGGCGGCGGTCAGAATGGCGATATCGCCGGTGCCGCCCTGGCCGCTGTGACAGCCGACCACAACGGCGACATCGATGGGAAACATCTTGACGAGGCGGGCGGACAGAAATCCGGTGCCGATCAATGTCAGCACGGTGCTGACCACCGTGACCACCGTTTGCAGGGTAAAGGCGCTGATAAAGGATTGCCACGGCGTGTAGGAAATCCCCATGGCAAACAGCAGGGGCCAGGTCACGATGCGCGAGAAAAACGCGTAAACTTCCCGTCCGCCGTCTTCAAGGCTTGGCGAGACCAATTGACCCAGCTTGGCAATCACCACCAGAAACAGCATGGTGATCGGGGCTGGAAAATCCAGAAGCCGCTGGGCGAGAACACCCACCAGATAGAAGGTGACGATGGTGACGCCTGCCGTGGCAATCATCGCGCGGTCCACCGGCTGTTCACCCGGCTTTTTGCCGTTGATGTCGATATTCAGCAGGCCCGCCTGCAACCGGCCTTCACCGGTGAGGTGAGGGTAGCGTTTGCCGAGCACATTCAGCAGGCCGCAAATCACCACGGCTGTGAAGCTGCCCAGCATGACGACGGGAATAATCTGCGCGAAAATCTCGTTCTGCGGCTGAGACAGAACGCCGGAATAGCCCATGGACAGCGGGATTGCGCCTTCGCCCAGGCCTCCGGCCATGATGGGTAGCACGACGAAAAACAGGCTATGCTCAAAGGTCATCCCCATGACGACACCAACCAGGGTGCCAACCAGCATGGCGGTTATCGAGCTGATTGCCAAAGGCACGAAAATCTTGAAAAACCCGGCAATCAGCACGCTACGATCCATGCTGAGGATGCTGCCGACAATAATGGCGGCAATATACATATAGAGGAAATTGGAGCTCTTGACGAAACTGTCGATCGCCTCGGCAACCGGCGGCGGGATGAGGCCATAAAACACCATGGCGGACGGTACGACGAAACACAGGATCGCCGCTCCCCCCATCATGCCAAGCCATGGTAGCCAGCGACCCAGCTGCATGAAGAAGAAGCCACCAAAGGACAGAATGGCAATCGACATGGTCAGGTCTGAGGGGACTTTGCCGGTGGCGGCGAAAGCGGCAATCAGCACGAAGAGCAGAATATAGATTGGAACGGGAACGACGCCGATCTTCATGTCGACGATCCGCCACCATTGTTCACGCCAGCCATTGGCCGAGCCTGGTTGAAGAGGCGTGTTATCTTGCAATCTTTCGTTTTTTTGACCGGTCTGTGAAGACCCTGAATGATGATCGCTATCTGAAATTGATGACACTATGAACTCCTGTCTACTGCATAATTCCTTCAGTCGAAATCGATTTAAGGAGAAAATTATGCAGAAAATTTAATGTGTTACAGCATCGTGTGGTTGATAAAATGCACGACCCTGTAACGTCTGGGGTTCGTTTTATAGGAGCTGGCACAAAGGTAAATTAAAAAAAACCGGAGGTGTGAAGGGCGGTTATTTCATCGGAATAACCGGGGAGCGCTTGTCCCCCCGGCATATCCTTTGAAACTTATCTCCTGATCAGGCGGCGCGACGCATGCCGTGGTCGGCCTTGTGGACCTTGAACTGCGAGATCAGATTGAGCAGGTTGACGGTTTCCTCGGCCAGTTTCGATGTGCTGGCAGCAGCCTCCTCGACCATGGCGGCATTTTGCTGGGTCATCTGGTCCATCTGGTTGACGGCGGTGTTGACCTCGCTGAGACCGGTCGATTGCTCGTTGGCCGCTGTCGCAATGGATGTGACCTGACTGGAAATGCCGATGACTTTTTGCTGGATTTCCTTCAGGGCTTCCCCGGTGCCGGTTACAAGTCTCACGCCCGTCTCCACTTCATTTGAGGACTTGGTGATCAGGGCCTTGATATCCTTTGCAGCGGTTGCCGAGCGTTGGGCCAGTTCGCGCACTTCCTGGGCCACGACCGCAAATCCCTTGCCGGCCTCGCCAGCACGAGCCGCCTCGACCCCGGCATTGAGGGCCAGAAGGTTGGTCTGGAAAGCAATCTCGTCAATCACATTGATGATCTGGGTGATTTCGTTGGAGGCTTGCTCGATGCGGCTCATGGCGGCTGTCGCGTCCTGGACGACATTGGCGGA